>NZ_JAHKPW010000065.1:16618-25635 GCF_018860755.1 Colwellia sp. D2M02
AATTTAACGAAGCAGTTAGGAAAAATAGCGGCTAGAGAAACATTTGTTAAGCCGAGCTCAGGTTATCTAATACTCACCTTTGTTATGATGTAAAAAAAAGATAGCTTGTACTACAAGTTTTGCTGAAAATAATTAGGTTAATAACATGCAAACCCAAGTGATGTTTTACATACTCCCGAGTGATGATATTACAGAAGATAACGACAAAAACGTTAGCTCGGTAATTTATCAAGCGTGTTTGCAAGCCAGTTATTTTTATCGACAAAAACAACGGGTATTTATTTATACCGAAGATCTACAACAAGCCGAGCTTGTTGATGAAAATTTATGGGCGTTTAACGCTGACAGTTTTGTACCGCATAACTTAGCGGGTGAAGGTCCAAAACAAGGCGCAGCCGTTGAGATAAGTCATAATGCGCCTAAGGGGCGCAGAGCCGTATTAATTAACTTATCGACAACTGTGCCTAACTTTGCCAATCAATTTAACTATATTGTTGATTTTGTGCCGCATGATGAAACACTAAAACAACTCGCTAGAGAGCGCTTTAAAGCCTGTCGACAATGGGGCTTTAACGTCGAAAATCAAAAAATTGAACTGCCCAGTAACACCAATCCAAGCGATGCTTCATAGCGAAGACAAGCCATAAGGTATTACGGCAACTACGTTGAGACAGCCAAACGCCTTAAGCGTTTCATCCAACGACCATTTATCACTATTTTTATTGGAACACATGATGGAAAAAACTTTCAACCCAACCGACATCGAACAATCCTTGTATACCAGCTGGGAAGAGCAAGGTTACTTTAGCCCAACGGGCGAAGGCGACAGCTATAGCATTGCTATTCCGCCGCCAAATGTCACTGGTAGCTTGCACATGGGTCATGCTTTTCAACAAACCATCATGGACACTTTAATTCGTTATCAACGTATGCAAGGTAAAAATACCTTATGGCAAACGGGCTGTGATCACGCTGGTATTGCAACACAAATGGTCGTTGAACGTAAAATAGCGGCTGAAGAAGATAAAACACGCCACGATTACGGTCGTAACGGGTTTATTGATAAAATTTGGGAATGGAAAGAAGAGTCTGGCGGTACTATCGGTAAACAAATGCGCCGTTTAGGTAACTCTATAGATTGGACGCGTGAGCGTTTTACGATGGACGAAGGCATGTCAGAAGCGGTACAAGAAGTATTTGTTCGCCTTTATGAAGATGACTTAATTTATCGTGGTAAGCGTTTAGTTAACTGGGATCCAAAGTTTCATACCGCAATTTCAGACTTAGAAGTAGAAAACAAAGATAAAAAAGGTCATATGTGGCACTTACGCTACCCGTTAGCAAATGGTGAAAAAACCGCGGAAGGCCATGATTATTTAGTTGTAGCCACTACCCGCCCTGAAACCATGTTAGGTGATACCGGTGTTGCGGTGAACCCTGAAGATCCGCGCTATAAAGATTTAATTGGCAAGCAAGTATTATTACCACTGGTTAACCGTTTAATTCCCATTGTTGGTGATGATCATGCCGACATGGAAAAAGGTACAGGTTGCGTAAAAATAACCCCTGCCCATGACTTTAACGACAATGAAGTGGGTAAACGTCATCAATTACCACAAATTAACATTTTCGATAAAGACGCTGCAGTATTAGCAACAGCAGAAGTTTATGACACCAAAGGCGAAGCTTGTGGTGCATACGATGCTCAATTACCCAGTGAATTTGCGGGAATGGATCGCTTTGATGCCCGTAAAGCCATCGTTGCTAAATTTGACGAACTAGGCTTATTAGTTGAAGTAAAAGATCATGACTTAGTTGCTCCGTACGGCGATAGATCTGGCGTTATTATTGAGCCATTACTTACCGACCAATGGTATGTTCGCGTAGAAAAATTAGCCGGCCCTGCGGTAGATGCAGTAAAAGATGGTCAAATAGAGTTTGTTCCAAAACAGTATGAAAACTTATACTTCTCATGGATGCGCGACATTCAAGACTGGTGTATCTCTCGTCAGCTTTGGTGGGGACATCGTATTCCAGCTTGGTATGATGAAAATGGTAAAGTGTATGTAGGTCGCACTGAAGCTGAAGTTCGTGCTGCTAATAGCATTGCTGACGATATAACGCTAAGCCAAGATGATGATGTATTAGATACATGGTTCTCTTCTGCTTTATGGACCTTCTCAACCTTAGGTTGGCCAAAAGATACCGACGATTTAAAAACCTTCCACCCAACTGATGTACTTGTGACAGGTTTTGATATTATTTTCTTCTGGGTTGCGCGTATGATCATGATGACTATGCACTTCAATAAAGATGAAAATGGTAAAGCACAAATTCCATTTAAAAAGATTTACATGACCGGCCTTATTCGTGATGAAAATGGCGATAAAATGAGTAAATCAAAAGGTAATGTTATTGATCCTTTAGATATGATCGATGGTATTTCTCTTGAAGATTTATTAGAAAAACGTACCGGCAATATGATGCAGCCAAAAATGGCCGCTAAAATTGAAAAGCTAACCAAAAAAGAATTTCCTAATGGCATTGAAGCACACGGTACTGACGCTTTACGTTTTACCTTAACGTCAGTTGCGACTACAGGTCGCGATATCAGCTGGGATATGAAGCGTCTGGAAGGTTACCGTAACTTTACTAACAAGTTATGGAACGCAAGTCGTTACGTACTCATGAATACTGAAGAGTTTGATTGTGGTACAGATGCAAATGCAGAAATGGAACTTTCATTAGCGGATCGTTGGATTATCGGTCAGTTTGAGCAAACCGTGAAAACAGTGCACGAAGCGTTTGACTCATTCCGTTTTGACTTAGCATCACAAGCTTTATATGAGTTCACATGGAACCAATTTTGTGATTGGTACTTAGAATTAACCAAGCCTGTATTATTTAAAGGCAATGAAGCGCAACAACGTGGTACACGACATACCTTAGTTAATATTTTAGAAAGCTTACTGCGTTTAATGCACCCAATTATGCCATTTATTACCGAAACAATTTGGCAACGCGTACAGCCATTAAGTGACTTTAGTAAACAAGGTGACTCAATCATGACTCAAGCGTTCCCACAATTTAACGAAAGTAATTGTGATCAACAAGCAATTGGTGATTTAGAGTGGGTTAAGCAATTTATTGTCGCTATTCGTAATATTCGTGGTGAAATGGATATTTCACCAAGTAAACCATTACCGGTATTACTGAAAAACGTTAATGACAACGATAAACGTCGCTTAAGTGAAAACGAGCAATTTTTAAGTGCGCTTGCTAAGCTTGAAACCATTAATGTACTTGCTGATGATGAACAAGGCCCAGCCTCAGCGTCTGCTGTTGTTGGCGATTTATCTGTGCTTATTCCAATGGCAGGGCTGATTGACAAAGAAGCCGAGCTAGCGCGTTTAGACAAAGCAATCGACAAAATTGAAAAAGAAGCCGCTAAAACCCGTGGTAAGTTAAGTAACGATAACTTCGTCAGTAAAGCACCAGCAGCAGTTATCGAAAAAGAAAATGCCAAACTGGCAGAAGCGGATTCAACATTGGCTAAAATGCACGAGCAAAAAGCACAAATTGCGGCATTATAAATTTACCGTAAATTGACAAAAACCCCGGAAAAACGAAACGAAATGAGAGCTAAATTGTTCTCATTTCGTTTAATCTACCTTACAACCCCCTCGTAAATATTGCGCTGTAGCTCATATCTCATTGATATATCTTTATTACAAATAAATATTGAACTATTACGGTATTTTATAAAGCATATTAAAAATAACTGTGCTAGACTACTTTTGCGTTGAGTTCTTGCGTTGCAGATGAAGGTTTTACTGATTTTTGTTGTAGATTTATCAAGTTTTGATGTACTTGTATATTCTAAGCAAACGGATTTAAACAATGCAAACTAATTGTTTTGAGCATGTTTGTGATGAATATAGTTTGTATCCTTCCTCTTCCTGTACTTTTATGGTAGAGGGCATTTACTCGGGTGAAACGGTGATTATTCGTTATAGAAAAGAACCACATTATTATTTATGACTACGGGAAAATGTTAGTATGTCTGATACAGTTACTGGTAAAGTTAAATTTTTCAACGAAACTAAAGGTTTCGGTTTTATTGAGCAAGAAAATGGTCCTGACGTGTTTGTTCACTTCAGCGCAATCTCTGGAGACGGTTTCCGTACTCTAGCTGACGGCCAAGCTGTAACGTTTAGCGTAAAACAAGGTCAAAAAGGCCCTGAAGCTGAGAACGTTGTTGCTCAATAAGCTTTACCGCTTATAGCAAATGAAAAAAAACGAAGAAGAGCATTGCTCATTCTTCGTTTTTTTGTTTCTGGTCTTTCCTATTTTTCTAAGCAATCACTCAAACAAGACCTTCATTAGTAAAACCTCCCCCACACTTTAAGGGTTAAGCGTCCCAACAAAGCCTATTTAACCTGAGCTTTATCACTTATAATTACCGCTTAAATCTCCGCTAAAGATAATTCAAGCATGGCTTTAATTTGGTCAACAATCGCTTGATTGGTTTGGTGATCAAAGCCCTGAGTTTTAGGGGTATGAATATGACCAGTAGGAATATTCGAGCCCAGTTTATTACGCAACAAAATACTACGGTAAGATATTTCATTAGATAAGTAACCACCGCCACCACCTTCAACTGATACAGAGTCACTTAGCTCTTTCAGTGAATTAGCAGCAAAAGTTTTATTGTCTTCTTCTGATAGCGCCTTACCGTCAACTGCTTGACCTAATACCGTAATAGTTCGGTTATCATTAATTTTGTAAGGCCCTTTAGCTTTCATCATTGCTTGATAAGGTAAGCTGTATTGAACAAACTCTTTATTAGATAACTCAGCTTTTAACAGCTTTGGTACCACTGGCATGGTTTTACTGCCGCCGTTATAAACATTAAGATTATCTGGCGCACTTGAACTGCGTCTTAGTGCAGGAAAGTGCTCCAAGTCAAAATCACTGCGCCCCATAGAAATCGTTGCGATCATATCAACACTACCCAGTGCATAAAAAGGCGCTAATAAGTCTTCTATTTCACCTTGGTCAAAATCTTCAAAGCGCACCGGTATCATTACCGTATTAATTTCAGCTTTAACACCTTTATACTCAATTACCTTACCATCAAGCATTAATGCGGTTAATCCTGATGGATTACTTTGACTGATGTTTTTATCCAATAAAAACGGGTCAAAGCCGGTTAATAAAATACGCTTCTCAGTTTGTTGAGTGAAAGCTAAGTCATCTTGACCACGTGAACTCACTTCAAACTGTTCAACTAGCGCTTTATTTTCATGCAATGAAATATCAAGCGGGTTTTGCTTAAGAAACGCAGTAATTGCTAAGCGTGTCCAATAAAGCGGTCTATCATCCTTTAACCCCCCTTGTTGGTTTTGACGTTTACTAAACTGCCATAAATCATCACCTAACGCTGCCACCAACTGCCTTGCACTGGCGTAATTGTCTTGCTTTAACCATTGTTGTTCAAAGCTACGCCAATGGTAATAGTCACTAATGACAGGCATTGCTTGCTCAGCTTCGCTAAAACGTAACTCTTCAATGCTAAGACCTTGCTGTAATGTTGGAGTGGTTTGAGCAGCATAAGTGCTAGCGCTTTGTAATAACAAAACTGCGGTTAAGCTAGAGAGAAACTTCATAATGACCCTTAAGATAAAAATTTAAACAACGGATAAGTTAAAGAGATATCGCGCAATGCGCAAGTTTTCAATAAAAAAATGCCCTGATATTTCAGGGCATTTAACTATATTTACTTAACCTGAGTTCAGGTTACTTAATATTACTGAGTATTATCAGCTTGTATTTAAGTTTTAATAAAGTGCTAGTCGGCAATATATTCAACCACTTCAAGACCAAAACCAGATAACGAGTGATATTTAGTTTGTGAGCTTAACAAGCGCATTTTACTCACACCTAAGTTGGCTAGAATTTGCGAGCCAACACCAACATTACGTGAGCCAACATGACGATTAATTTCTTTTACCGTTTCACCAGCATCAATCTTAGCGTATTTTTCAACTAAGTTAATTAACTCAGTTGGTGATTCATGCTTACCTAATAATACTAAAACGCCACCTTCTTTACCTATACGCTCTAAAGCACTTGCCATTGGCCAAGTTGCTACGCTTTCACGCTGGCTGAATAATAAATCTCTAAAGGTATTTTCTAAATGAACGCGTACTAAAGTAGGCTCTTCAGGGTTAATATCACCTTTCGTTAGCGCAAAGTGTGCTTGTCCATCAATGGTATCTTTAAATACGGTTAGGTCAAACTCACCAAACGCCGTAGGTAATTTACATTGTGAAACACGCTCAATAGTGGTTTCTGTCGCATTTCTAAATTCAATTAAATCGGCAATTGTGCCCATTTTAATATCATGCTTTTGCGCAATAACTTCTAAGTCGTTACGACGCGCCATGGTGCCGTCTTCATTTAAGATTTCAACGATAACAGCCGCTGACTCAAAACCTGCCATACGCGCTAAATCAACACCTGCTTCGGTGTGGCCTGCGCGATTTAATACGCCGCCATCTTTAGCAATTAACGGAAAGATATGACCTGGTTGTACAATATCAAGGTGTGTGGCATTAGCATTGGCTGCCGCAAGTACTGTCGTTGCTCTATCGGCAGCAGAAATACCTGTAGTAACACCTGTTGCCGCTTCAATAGATACGGTAAAGTTGGTACTAAATTGCGCGTCATTTTTATCGACCATTAATGGCAGCTTTAATGTTTCACATTTTTCTCTGCTCATTGGCATACAAATCAAACCACGACCATGAGTTGCCATAAAGTTAATCGCTGCTGGCGTTACCTTTTCAGCAGCCATAATGAAGTCGCCTTCATTTTCCCTGTCTTCATCGTCCATTAAAATAACCATTTTACCTAAAGCAATATCATTGATTATTTCTTGTGGGGTATTTAAGTTCATTATTGTCTCTATGATCGTTAGTTAATTGATTATTAAGTTAGTGGTACAAGCAGGCTATTTAATAAACCCTGCTTTTTGCAACATGCTTTCGCTAATATTTGAAACAGGCTCAGTAGTCACTTCTTTAGTGAGCAAACGCTCTAAGTAACGCGCAATGAGGTCAACTTCTAAGTTAACTTTACTGCCAATTTTATACTCACTAAAAACCGTTTCTTTCACCGTGTGCGGCACAATAGTTAAACGGAATTTACCTGCAGCCAAACTATTAACCGTTAAGCTAGTACCATCAACGGTTACCGAGCCTTTTTCAGCAATATAATGGCTAAGCTCACTTGGCATGCTGAGCCAGTATTCCCAGCTGTTACCGTTATTGGTTATTGATAAAATTTCGCTAACACCGTCAACATGGCCAGAAACCATATGACCACCAAAGCGTGTACTTGCTAACATCGCTTTTTCTAAGTTAACGGCTTTTCCAACTTGGTAATGTCCAAAACCGGTGCGCTTAAGTGTTTCATTCGACACGTCAGCACTAAAACTGCCCTGCCCTGCTGCAGATTGAAAAGCAACCACCGTTAAACAAATACCATTAGTGGCAATAGAGTCACCTAGTTTAACATCACTCATATCTAAACTATTGGTCGCAATGTCAATACGCGCACCTTGTGCGTTAATGTTGATGGCTTTAATAGTGCCAACGGCTTCGATAATTCCTGTAAACATGGTTATTCTCTAAGGTTAAATTTATTAGTTACGATATTAATGATGAGTATTGCTAGCTGTATTATTAGCGCTATTTACCTTTGCAGTAATACGAATATCTGCACCAACCATAACCACTTCGTTGATCGATAATTGCTTAGTTTTTGCTAATTCAGTAATACTTGGCATTTCCACTAAGTTTTTGCCATCACCACCTAACAATTTAGGCGCTTGGTATAAAATTAATTCATCGACTAAGTTTTGTTCAAAAAAAGCACCTGCAAGCCTAGCACCAGACTCAAGTAAAACATCATTGATACCACGCGTTGCCAATAAAGCAAGTAGTGCTTTTAAATCGACCTTAGTCGTATTGTTGTCTGTATTGTTGTCTGTATTGCTCTCTTTTACTGAAGTCACTTGTACCTGTTCAACATAATGAGGCCAAGTGCGTAAGTTTTCAAGTTCAGTTCTAATGATTAATATCGGGGACGGCTGTTGAAAAAATGCTAGCTCTGGTGTTAAACGGTTTTGACTATCGATTACCACACGTAAAGGCTGACGAAGTTTATCTTCAGGGTAGCTTTTTTGTAATTCACCTAGTTCACTATAACGCACTGTCATTTTAGCATTATCGCTAATAATAGAGTCACAGCCTGTAATAATGGCACAACTTTGAGCTCTTAACCGTTGTACATCTTTTCGCGCAGCACCTTGGGTGATCCACTTACTTTCACCGCTGTGCATTGCGGTTTTGCCATCAAGGCTTGCCGCTAATTTACAGCGTACGAAAGGCAGAGTTGTGGTCATTTTTTTAATAAAACCAACATTAAGTGCGCGTGCAGCAGTTTCTAATAAACCAGATTGAGTTTCGATTCCCGCTTGTGCCAACATAGCAATACCGTTACCTGAAACTTGCGGATTAGGATCAACCATGGCTGAGATAACTTTGCTCACGCCAACATCAATTAACCCTTGCGCACAAGGTGGCGTACGACCAAAGTGACTACAAGGCTCAAGCGTAACATAGGCGGTTGCCCCTTTAATTAACGTCGGGTTTTTCTGCTTTGCATCGCGAATGGCGTTCACTTCAGCATGACCTTCACCTGCTTTTTGATGATAGCCTTCACCAATGATTTTACCTTGATTTACTAACACACAACCTACCCTAGGATTAGGCGATACGGTGTAATGGCCTTTTTTCGCCAATGCTATGGCCCTTGCCATAAATTGATGATCTTCTAAGGTAAATTCATGTTTTGGTGTAACCAAGGCTACTGTCACAATATTGTCTCTTAAGTTTAATTGGCGTCAAACACACTAACTTATTATCAATGAGTTAGTTAACCTGAGCTCG
>NZ_JAHKPW010000056.1 GCF_018860755.1 Colwellia sp. D2M02
AATGTAGTTATTCTACCTAAAAAGGCGATAACGCAGTAAAAATGACCAACAAACGCTGTCCGAAGGATTCGGCTAAAAGCGTTTTACTCTTTGTTGAACAGTATTTGCTTAGAATGACTAGGCAACACACTGTCCGCCGCGATTAAAACGCTTTTATCTCGAACAAAATTTAACCGCGAAAGATCAACAGCTCCTAGCAATCAGCACAATTAGTTAATCAAAGTTACGCAAGTTAGCCGTACTTTACTGTGCTCATTAGCTTAATCCCATTAATCCCAAGTTTATTCACAGTTACCTTAAAAGTGCCACGAATACTGGTAAGTCGTATCCGTGAAAGACATGCGGATTTCTTTGTTTAAAAATAATTAAAAAAGTGCTTGAATTGTGAACACAAAACAAATACTGTATATGCATACAGTAAATATACAAATAACTAAGGGTTACTATGTTTTCTATTTATAACAACAACTTCACTGCTACTAATGTTGAATTAGCTGGGGTAAATACTTTAAATATGTCTTGGTTAGCACTCAAAGATGTTGCAAGCCATGATGAGCTATCAACTCAATATGCACAGGTCTGTCAGCAATATACTCAAGCTAAAAAATGGATATTAATTATTAACCCTAACGAAGCTTCACTCGAGCAACTTGCAAAAACACATGGCATCGATACCTCAAAAGTATTGTGTGTAAACTTAAGAAATAAAAACCGTACTGATCAAATAAATCGCACTGTCGATTTAAGTGTAGAACAAATTAAAGGTGTGTTATGTCGCGGAAATTGCTCAGCGGTTATCTTGTCTAATGCCAGCTTTGCGCCAGAAGAAATAGCAGAGTTAACCTTATGTGCTCAGCAAGGTGAAACCCAATGTGTATTATTAAAAAATAATGCGCATAATAAACCACAAGTACACTAGTCCTCTTACGTAGTGACATTGCCTTTATCGTTCAAAAAACAAACAAAGTTTATTTAGAACATCTCAACGCTTTCTGTTACAATCGCGCGCCTGTATCTTTGCATACAGGTTTAATGAGCTAATCATTAATTTAAAGTAAGCACTTAAATATCTAACCTTAAGTGAATAGCGCAGTAACCAGAGAGCATTAAATGACCTTAGCAACAAAACCACTGATCCCAGAAACAAAGTACGGCTTATTCGAGTACCCTAAATATTGGGCCGAATGCTACGATACTTCACCATTTCTCCCGATGTCTCGTAAAGAAATGGATATTTTAGGCTGGGATAGTTGCGATATTATAATTGTTACAGGTGACGCCTATGTCGATCATCCAAGCTTTGGTATGGCTATTATCGGTCGTATGTTAGAAGCGCAAGGATTTCGTGTAGGTATTATTGCTCAGCCTGATTGGCACTCAAAAGATGCTTTTATGGAGCTTGGCCAACCCAATTTATTCTTTGGTGTTACTGCTGGTAACATGGACTCAATGATAAATCGTTATACGGCCGAGCGTAGAATGCGTCACGATGATGCTTATACACCAAATGATGAAGGTGGAAAACGCCCAGATCGCGCAGTAACCGCTTATACACAACGCTGTAAAGAGGCTTATAAAGGAGTTCCTGTGATTATTGGTGGCATTGAAGCAAGTTTACGCCGCATCGCCCACTATGATTATTGGTCAGACAAAGTCCGTCGCTCGGTGTTATTTGACTCAAAAGCTGATTTACTTATTTACGGTAATGCAGAGCGACCTCTGGTAGAAATAGCACACCGTATTGCCCGTGGTGATGATGTAAAGTCTATTACCGATGTTCGCGGCAGCGCATTTTTAGCCAAGCAAGCTTTACCTGGTTGGCACGGTATTGACTCACGTGATATTGATCGCCCAGGAAAAATAGATCCTATTTATAGCCCTTATGAAGAAATAACTCCTGAAAGCTGCAGCGACAACGAAGCTAAAACAGAAGCAGATAACGCGGTTAATATTGTAAATGCTGATATTACTAAAACAGCACAACCTATTGAAATATCAACCTATCGTAATAAGTCATGGCAAGAGAAAAGTAAGCCTTGGCAAACAACTTATATTAATTTACCTACCTTTGAACAAGTAAAAGATAATAAAGTGTTGTACGCTCATGCCTCTCGTATTTTTCACCAAGAAGTAAATCCTACTTCGGCTAAACCTTTGGTACAAAGTCATGGCGATCGCATTATTTGGCTAAACCCGCCAGCAAAACCACTTTCTACTGAAGAGATGGATGGTGTATTTGGTTTACCTTATCAGCGTGTTCCGCATCCAAGTTATGGTAAAGCTAAAATTCCTGCTTACGATATGATCAAAACCTCCATTAACATTATGCGCGGCTGTTTTGGTGGTTGTACTTTTTGCTCTATAACCGAACATGAAGGGCGCATTATTCAAAGTCGTTCACATGAATCTATTATTAACGAAATAGAAGACATTAAAGAGAAAGTGCCTGGTTTTACTGGTGTAATCTCTGATTTAGGCGGACCAACTGCCAACATGTACCAGCTTAATTGTAAAAGTGAAAAAGCAGAAGCGACTTGTAGAAAACCTTCTTGTGTTTGGCCAACGATTTGTGGTCATTTAGATACCGACCACACACCTACTATTGAGCTATACCGCAAAGCGCGCGCTGTAAAAGGTATTAAAAAAGTATTGATCGCTTCTGGCGTTCGATATGATTTAGCGATAAAAGATCCTGAATACGTTAAAGAGCTCGCGAGTCATCATGTTGGAGGCTACCTAAAAATTGCACCTGAGCATACCGAAGAAGGGCCATTAAATAATATGATGAAGCCAGGTATGGGCAGTTACGATAAGTTTAAAGAAATGTTTGATCATTACTCTAAACTTGCTGGTAAAAAACAATACCTCATTCCGTACTTTATTTCTGCTCACCCCGGCACAACCGATAAAGACATGGTAAATCTTGCATTATGGCTTAAAAGTAACGACTTTAAGTTAGATCAAGTACAAAACTTTTATCCGTCACCATTAGCAAATGCAACAACGCTTTACCATACTGAACTTAACTCTCTGCGTAATATTACTAAGAAAAATATTGCCAAAGAAGGCGGCACAATTAGCGTCCCTAAAGGCACTATTCAACGTAGGCTTCATAAAGCTATTTTACGTTATCATGATCCGGTTAACTGGCCTATTATTCGCCAAGCATTAACTAAGATGGGCTTAAGTAAACTAATAGGATCAGCGCCTAATTGTCTAGTACCACGTGAAACACGTAGTGAACAACAGTTAGCGAATAAAAGCCGACAAGGTAAGAATAACTCTCAAGGCTTTAAAACCAGCCCAGGACAACATAGAAGTCCATCAAACAAAGCAAAAGGTAAGAAAACACCAAATCATAAAAAAGGGTTAACCCGTTTTTCAGATAATCAGTTTACAAGTAGAAAAAATACACCTAAGTAATGACAGCTCTACAAATATAGTGAGCCTTATTAAAAATAAATAGCCTCCTAAAACCTAACTATTTATTGAAAGCCCAAGGCTATCTTTGTCTAACCACAAAGGTAGCTTTTTTTATACCTGCTAAACAACCCCCAACCCGTAGCAATCAGCAATAATAAGCTACTCATTGTATGGTTAACACTACGCGCTATTTTTATTAGACTAAATAGTAATTAATTTTTATGTTTAAAGCATTCCAATAAAGTAAATAACGAGCTAAGCTTAACACTGTTATGCTATATAGCTATAAAATTACTTTAAAAACAAATAAGTGGACGGCTTTTATCAATGTATGTAAAAAAAGAGAATAGTGACTTTACTCTCAACACCGTCATTTATTTACGTTTAGCACTTATCACGTTTTTTTTATTTTTTAGCTTTAAAGCTTATTCAAGCTCTCCTAACTTTAATACTATTAGCAAAGCGTTTGACCACTTTGAAGAGTTAAGCGCTAAAGACCCTAGCCTCGCTTTAGAAGCAGCAACCAAAATGATGACAGAGCAAGGTTCAACCTTGTCTCAAGAAAATAAAACAACACTGCTCGCTAAAATAGCTCAGTACAATTACTTTCTCGGGAATGTTACTCAAGGTATAACAGCCATTGAACAAGCCTATGCTTTAAACCCAGACTTTAACAGTGACACCGGATTATTATTATTAATTACCCATGGTGCATTATTATTGAGCAAAGGTGAGTTAGAGCAAACAATGCCGCTTTATGCCAAAGCAGAAAAAATAGCTATTGCTACTGAAAATACTAAACGCCTTGCTGAAGTATATAGCTATATAGCAGGCTATTACTCGATACTTCATGATGATATACAAGCTTTAAAATACTTCCATCAATCCTATGTATTAGTAGAGCAATTAAACAACGAATTAGAAATGATGTACCTTAAATCACAAATGACAGGTGCATACTCCAATATTCATGATAATGAAAACGCGATAAAGCTGGGTAATGAAGCTTTAAGTTACTTTATTGAACGTGAGTTTTATTTTGATGCGCTCTATGTACAAAGCGAATTAGCAAACAGCTACCTCAACATTAAAGACTACAATAAAGCAAAAATCGCTTTTGAAAATGTAATCATTTTTTCCAAAAAAACCTTAAGTGAAGCCTCCATTCCTATTGCTAATTTTGGCCTAGCTGAAGTTTACTTTGCCTTAGAGGACTATGATAAATCACGAGAATATTTGCAAATATTTCATGAAACTAGGCCCGCAGAAGTTCTTACTTTTACGAGAGTAAATTACTTAGTATTAGAAGCAAAGTTAGCCATTACTGATAATAACTTAGTTTTAGCTCAGGAAAAAATAAGTGAAGTTGAGGCGACTTTAGATACTTTGGATAAGAACGCAACATTATCATGGAAAGTAAAGGTGCTTTCGATAAAAGCCAAAATAGCTTACCTCAACAAAGACTATGAGTCGGCTTATCTTTTTGAGCGTGAATCAAAAGAACTACACAATACTTATCAAAACACGCAACGTGAAACCATTAGATCTAAATTTAAAATTTTATTTGATACCGATCAAACCCGATTACAAAACAAAATTTTAGCGCGGGATAAGTTACTTGATAAAGCCGCGTTAAAAAGTGCAGAGCAAGAAAAATGGATTCAATACCTCATTATTTTATTTACATTAGCACTTACCTGCTTTTTAATTTTTTTAGTCAGAAGACAAGTTAAAACTTCCAAATATTTAAATAAACTCGCTAATACAGATGCACTAACGGGCTTAGCTAATAGACGCTTTACCTTCAAGTATGCAGAGAATAAGCTGTCGGCATGTAAAAATCATAACTCTCCGTTTGCTGTTGTTGTTTTTGATATTGATCATTTTAAAATAGTTAATGACACTTATGGACATGCTGGCGGTGATATTGCGCTGATTAATATTGCCAAAATTGCTAATGAATATGTTAGAGAACAAGATATTTTAGGCCGTATTGGCGGCGAAGAATTTTTATTAGTATTACCTAAAACAACCGCTAAGAAAGCACGCATGGTAGCGCAAAGAATAAGAGCAGCAATTGACGATAATGATTTTTTAATTAATGAATTACACGTCAAGATTACGGCAAGTTTTGGTGTATCAGAACTATCAAACCCTGAGCATAGCTTTAATCATTTATTCCAAGATGCTGACGATGCCCTGTATCAGGCAAAAGCATTAGGACGAAATCGTGTAGAAGTCGCTAAATAGTTTTACCTTATGGCTTACCCTTGCACTCCCACCTACAGTAAATAACTTCTTGTACTGTACATGACTTCTTTTTACTTTCTCGGTATAATCGCGCGCATTGTTTCTACCGTTGTTGCTATTTTGTTATTCAATAAATATTACGCGGTAGACTAACAAGTATTAGTACTTGTAATTAATACTTGTTTAACACTCTCTGTCTTATAAACATCAACGGAACTCATCATGCTAGCAGCAAATAACATCACCCAACAGTTTGGCGCTAAGCCATTGTTTGAAAACATTTCACAAAAATTTGGCGGCGGAAACCGTTACGGTTTAATCGGTGCAAACGGTTGTGGTAAATCAACCTTTATGAAAATTTTAGGTGGTGATTTAGAACAAACCTCAGGTAATGTTAGCCTTGATACCGGTGAACGTTTAGGTAAGTTACGTCAAGATCAATTCGCCTTTGAATCATACAGTGTAATAGATACCGTAATCATGGGACATACTGAATTGTGGGCGGTAAAAGAAGAGCGCGATCGTATTTACGCTTTACCTGAAATGAGTGAAGCTGATGGTATGAAAGTTGGCGATTTAGAGTCTGAATATGCTGAAATGGACGGCTACAGCGCAGAAAGTCGTGCAGGCGAGCTATTAATTGGTGTTGGTATTCCTGTCGAGCAACATTATGGTTTAATGAGCGAAATAGCACCGGGCTTCAAATTACGTATTTTACTTGCTCAAGCATTATTTTCAGATCCTGATATTTTATTGCTTGATGAGCCAACCAACAACTTAGACATTCACACTATTCAATGGTTAGAAGAAACCTTAAATGCCCGCGATTCAACCATGATAATTATTTCGCACGACAGACACTTTTTAAACAGTGTTTGTACACATATGGCTGATTTAGATTACGGCGAATTACGTGTTTACTCTGGTAATTACGATGAATACATGCTTGCAGCAACACAAGCACGCGCGCGTTTATTAGCCGACAACGCGAAAAAGAAAGCACAAATAGGCGAATTACAAGCCTTTGTGGCGCGTTTCTCTGCAAATGCCTCAAAAGCGAAACAGGCTACCTCTCGTGCCAAGCAAATTGATAAAATTCAACTTGATGAAGTTAAAGCATCAAGTCGTAGCAACCCCTTCATTCGCTTTGAGCAAGAAAAGAAATTATTTCGTAATGCCTTAGTATTAGAGAAATTAAACAAAAGCTTTGATGATGCTCATATTCTTAAAGACATTTCAGCCTTAGTAGAAGTGGGCGAACGTATTGCCATTATTGGTGAAAACGGTATTGGTAAAACCACCTTTTTACGCACCTTAATGAATGATGTCGGTTACGAGCCAAGTTCAGGCGAGTTAACGTGGTCTGAAAATGTCAATATTGGTTATTACGCGCAAGATCATGAATACGAATTTGAAAACGACATGACTTTATTTGACTGGATGAACCAATGGCGCCAAGAAGGTGATGACGAACAAGTGGTACGTGGTTACTTAGGTCGTTTATTATTCTCTGCTGATGATATAAAAAAATCAGTGAAAGTGCTTTCAGGTGGTGAAAAAGGCAGAATGTTATTTGGTAAACTAATGATGCAAAAACCAAACATCTTAGTACTCGACGAGCCAACTAACCATATGGATATGGAGTCAATCGAGTCATTAAATATGGCACTAGAGCAATACGAAGGTACTTTGTTATTTGTCAGCCATGACCGTGAGTTTGTATCAACCATTGCTACGCGCATTATTGAATTAACACCAACAGGTTATAACGACTTTGCTGGTACTTACGATGAATACTTAGCTAGCCAAGCTTAATTAAAAGGCTAAGTTTAAACACCCAGCGGTTATTACACTGTTGTAATAACCGCTTTATTTGGCTTATAAAGCTCAATAACACTTCCCTATTAAGGAATTACCTTGCTTAGTTACCGTCACGCCTTTCATGCAGGCAATTTTGCCGATGTATTAAAACACAGCGTTTTAACACTCGTACTTGATTACATGACTCGAAAAGAAAAAGGCTTTTGTTATTTAGACAGTCACTCTGGTGCTGGTATGTATCAACTTGGGGATGAATACGCTCAAAAAACAGGAGAGTACAAAAACGGTATTGAGAAAATCATTCAGGATAAAAGTGCGCCTGAGTCACTTGAGCCTTATTTATCGTTAATCAATAGTCTTAATTTGTCAGATGAACTTGAAGTTTACCCTGGCTCGCCAGGTATTGCAAAAGCCTTTATGCGTCGCCAAGACAGTACTCATTTATTTGAATTACACCCTACTGACATTCAACATTTAGAAGATTTTTGTCAGCGTTGGCGTAAAGTATTTGTTAAGCAATCCGATGGCTATCAAGGTGTTTTAGGGCTATTACCACCACCAAGTAGACGTGGTGTAGTATTAATAGACCCGCCTTATGAGCTCAAAGAAGATTACCAAAAAGCCGTTAAAACTATTATCAAAGCTTACACTAAGTTTGCCACAGGCACCTATATTATTTGGTACCCTGTCGTAAAACGTCACTTTATTGAGCAAATGGAAAAAGACTTTACCAACAGCAATGTTAAAAACGTGCTGCAAGTTGAGTTTTGTTTAGAAGCCGATAGTGAAGAGTACGGTATGACGGGCACTGGATTATTTATTATTAATCCGCCATGGCAATTAGCCGAACAGCTAAAAGAAATATTGCCTTATTTAAAAACTAAACTTGGTAGTCAACAATCAACTTACCAAGTAACACAATTAGTTGCTGAGTAGCCAGCTATTAGCTGGTAAAATTATTAATAACTAAAAAACCTTGAAGATAACTTCAAGGTTTTTTTTAGCCTGACTAAACGTAATAACAGCCTACCCTACAAACCATTATGATATTGAACATTGGTTGACTCTGGTACCAGCTTATTTAAGCTGTTTTCAATAGACTGAGTATCGGTAAACTCACCACTAAGTAATTGTTCAAACTGTGTTATTAAAGCTGTTTTTTCAGGTGATTGTTTATCACCTGCGCCAATATTGGTTAAATCAATCATAAAGCCATCGTAATGCTCGGCTAAATCGTTAATCACTTCCATATTTAAAAACTGATCTTTATTGTAAATACTTGGGTAGCCCGCCTTTTGCTTGTCAATGGCAAATGAAACGCCTTTCAAGTTGGTAATACTGGTCGACTTATCACAAGAAAGCATACAGCCATTATCAATACGCGGCTTTTCACAACCAACACTTTGCTGGAAAAAACACTGTCTACTAGTCATCAATAAAATAGGATGATAAACACTATAAAATAACTCGAAATTTTCAGGTCGCGCAATATTACGCATTTGTTGATGGTTAATTTCATTAGAAATAAACGCACCTGCACAGTTAAACTCTTCTTTCATCGCCAATAAGGCATAAGAGTTAGTCGTATTTAAAAATGGCCCCGCTATCCACTTAATACCTAGCTCATAAGCACGATGAGCAATACCGGTATTATTGGTCACGATTAGTCGCGGCTTTACTTGCTCTAAAATAGTTAAAGCAACATCAAAATCTTTACCGATTAACACCGACGGGAACCATGGAATAAGCTGAGGATTCTCTTCGAAAAAATCAACATACTTAGTGCAGCCTCGTTTATAAGCATCAGGCAATTTAAAGTAGATGTCGGCATTGGTGACATTACTTAGGTTAATGTCACTATCATCACAAATTAAGATAGAAAGTTTAGCTTTAGCGCCAGGGTTTGATTTTGCATGATGTATCAATTTAGGTAAGGTAACCTCGGGTAAGACACTCACCCCATCATTTAAAAAGGCAGCGACATCATTTTTAAGCGCGGTTAACTCTTTAAAAGCAATACCAACCCCTGCCTCAATTTCGCCGGTATTTAACGCAGTTAAGGTAAACTCAGCATTGTTAAAGCTCTTAAAGCGCTTTTCAATGGTTGCTTTATCAATGCAGTTAGTTTTACTAGCGATTAGTGCACTTGATGTCTTGAATACTTTAACTAACTCATGAGGCTTAGTCGCCCCTTTAGCAAACTCTTCAGTAACCATCGTGATTGTTAACGGCTGACCAAGGCTGCCTGAAAAGGTTAATGACAATGGCCGCTTTTCAATGCTCAAATGCTTTATTTTATCTTGTACTGTACTGTTTATTTGCTCTTTTTCATCACTTAAGCTTTGCTCAACTTCGTGGATTTGTACCACTGATATTGCATTACTTTGATCAATTGCATGATATTTTGAGTTATCACGCGGGTTTTCAATAAACATTGACTGATTTAAATCACCACGTAAAAAGGCATTAGAAAAATCACGGTTAAACACTTTATAAAGACGTTCACCGTCTTCAAGTAACTCACCTGTTTCAATAAAACCATCTATTTGTTTACGGAAGCTATCAATAACAGTATGCACATAACTTGCCCCTTTAATACGCCCTTCTACCTTAAAAGAGTGCACGCCCGCTTCAATTAATGCAGGTAAGTCAAAAAAGGCAGAGTTATCTTTAATGTTTAACGGGAAGTTATTACCTGATGGTGTTGTTTCATACTCTTCACGACACGCCTGACTACAGCGACCACGATTACCTGAATTACCAACACTGGCAGACGTTGAGTAGCACAACCCTGAAAAAGCGACACACAACGAGCCATGAACAAATACTTCAACAAGCACCTCTTCAGCATCTGCTACTGCGGTAATCGCGGTGATTTCTTTTAAATTCATTTCTCGAGATAAATTAACGCGAGAAGCGCCAAGTTTTTTCAAAAAGGGAATTTGGCCAATATTATGAGTTGTTAGCTGCGTTGAGGCATGAATATCAAGCGTTGGAAAGTGTTTTTTAAGTATGTAACATAAGCCTAAATCTTGCACAATAACACCGTCGAGTGTGGTGTTAGCAAGCTTACTGAGTAACTTGGCGAGTGATTTAAACTCTCGCTCTAAAATAATAATATTTAAAGTTAAAAATATTTGGCATTGGTACTGATGCGCTAAGCGAATAATACCTACAAGCTCTTCAAACGAAATATTCGCCGCACGATTTCGAGCATTAAAGGTATCTAAACCACAATAAATGGCATCTGCGCCTGCAATAATAGCGGCCTTGATTGCATCGACATCGCCACCTGGCGCTAATAATTCAATTTTAGAACTCATTTATTACAACTTTAGCCAACAGTATCGGCAGTTAAATTTCAAAGAGCGAATTCTACGCATATATTTAGCCGTTGAATACCGCTAAAATAGGTTAATAACGGTATTTATGAATTTGACCTTTAGGGAAACGTACAAATGAACAGTAGCACAAAAGAAAAAATACCTCATAAGGTCGATGAGAGACAATCACTACCAGTACTTTATTCATTAAGAAACTGCCCTTATGCCATGCGAGCTAGAATGGCAATTTTCAAAACTAAGCAAATAATACAGTTACGAGACATTGTACTAAGTAACAAACCTAGTGAAATGATAGCCGCCTCAACAAAAGCAACGGTTCCTGTTTTAGTCTTAGCTGATGGCAGTGTTATTGATGAAAGTTTAGCAATAATGTTATGGGCACTACAGCAAAGTGATCCTAATGATTTACTGCATCAAAAGGGTCATAATAGCGCAAATAATAAAAATACACTCACCGCAATGTTAGTGCTTATCGCTGAGTTTGATACTGATTTTAAAAGCTGTTTAGAGCAATACAAATGCGCCAAACGTTATCAAGAAGATAATGTGGTTGAATGTCGAGTTGCCTGTGAGCAATACTTACAGCGCTTGGAGCAGCGTTTAACTCAGCATAACTTCTTAATGTCAGATAAAGAAAGCTTAGCTGATATTGCGTTAATGCCATTTATTCGACAATTTGCACGTGTAGAACGCCAATGGTATTTACAGTCGCCCTACCCTAAAGTAAGACAATGGCTTAATAATTACTTACAAAGCCCCATGTTTACTAAGGTTATGGCTAAATATCCGTTATGGCTAGATAACCATGAAGTAGTATTGTTTGGTAACATATCAAAGTAGTCTCTTCTTAACTTAAGCACCTTGAGTATGAAATTGATTAAACTCTGGAGACTTTAGTACATATAAATCTTCAACATAAAACTGCTCGGCGCTACAAGCATGCCACCAGTGCTTCCATGCTTCATCTTGCACTTTATTATTCACTAGTGCGCCTAATTTCAGCGGTGGAACTAAACTACCGGTAGACATTTGTAAGCCATAAGGTGAGCGACGCTTAATCATTTGTGGTACAAGTTTGGCGGGATCATCTAAACCCATACTACCGACCAACTCATAAAAATTTTTCAAGGTATTATTATGAAAGTTTTTAACCCGTTCGCTCTTAATTTCAACATCAATCGCTTGGGAACGAACCGGATCTTGTGTTGCAATACCCGTCGGGCATAAATTAGTATTACAATGTCTTGATTGAATACAACCTAGTGCTAGCATCATTGTTCGCGCGGCATTAACCACATCGGCTCCGGCTGCTATTTTATCGAGCAAATCAAAACTAGACGCTGTTTTTCCTGAGGCTATTATTTTTATTTTATCGCGTAAACCAACACCTACTAAGGCATTTTCAACAAAATAAATACCTTCAATACAAACCATACCTAGTCGGTTACTAAACTCAACGGGTGCTGCTCCCGTACCACCTTCAGCACCGTCAACAGTAATAAAGTCAGGATAAATCTCAGTTTCTAACATAGCTTTACAAATACTTAAAAACTCAGCCGGATTACCAATACAAAGTTTAAAGCCTACCGGCTTACCACCACTTAACTCACGCAATCGTTGCACAAAATTCAACAGAGCCTTGGGGGAAGTACACTCAGGATTTACAGCAGGTGATACGCAATCTTTACTCATTGAAATATGTCGTATGTTGGCAATTTCTTGCGTGATTTTAGCTTTAGGTAACACACCACCATGACCTGGTTTAGCACCTTGAGATAGCTTAATTTCAATCATTTTAATTTGTGGTAAATTTGCCGTTGTTACAAAGCTGTCTGCATTAAAACTGCCGTCTTCATTACAGCAACCAAATAAACCGGTTCCTAATTGCCAAACAATATCACCACCATGCTTTAAGTGGTATGGGCTCGCAGCTCCTTCACCAGTATTGTGATAGCAGCCTGCTTTTTTAGCACCTAAATTTAACGCTTCTATAGCGTTACTACTTAATGAGCCAAAACTCATCGCTGATATATTTAAATATGAAGCAGAATAAGGCTGGCTACATTGCTCATTACCAATAACAACCCGTTTTACCTCGTCTTTAACATGAGTTGGTGCGAGTGAGTGCCATAAACTTCGATAATTCTCTTCGAGTAGGTTACGTTGGGTACCAAAAGCAATAGTATCGCGAATATTTTTAGAGCGTTGATATACTAAGCTTCGTTGTTCGCGGTTAAATGGTTGTTCTTCAGTATCATTAGCAATGAAATATTGTTGGATTTCAACCCGATAAGACTCAAAAAAGTAACGAAGGTAAGCAACAACAGGATATAAACGATTAAGACTATGAGTACTAAACTTAAGATCATATATACCAACAACGCTATAGCCTAGGGTGAACAATAAAAATAACGCACTGACAACACTTTGCGTTTGCCAATAAAGCCACAGTGCGACAATGTTTCCAACACTGAATATTAACCAAAACACTTTTTGCATTATTGTCATAAAAACTTCCCTAGTAATAATCAGTTACGACTTGCCTACCAGAACCTAAAATGAACTTAACGATAACTTAATGAATTCACTTTCGATACTTTTTAATGACGAACAATACATTGCTCTGCGGCATTATTCAAAATAAACCTTTAATCTTGTACTCAATAGCTTGAAATAAAAAGCCTTCAATATTTATTATGATTTACAAGTAACTTGATTGTAATAAGTATGTTAACAAATTAAACTGCCCTCGCTTTTATCACAAGTACGTAAACAAAGCGTAACTATTAGAGCTTTGGTCAACTATATAAGGAATTATCTTGAGCTTTTTCATTCATCCAAAAAAAATAACGACTTTCGTTTCATGCCTTTTGCTTGCTAGCTGTGGAGGCGGTGACTCACCCAATACAGCCGAGAAATCAACGAACATAGCGCCTACAATTGCAGATATGGTTTCAGGTCAAGTAGTAGAACGTGACTCTTTTAGCTTTACGGCTGATACTACAGACTCCGACGGCTCTATTATCAGTTATCAATGGCAGCAAACTTCAGGAACGAGTGTTGATGATTTAATAGCGAATAGCGATACATTAACGTTTACCGCTCCAAATATCACGACAGATGAAACACTTAAGTTTACTCTGACTGTAACTGATAACAATAATGTCACTAGTTCTGCCGATATTGATATTTCAGTTGAGGCGTATAACGAAATATCTACAGTAACGTTTCATGATGCTGGCTTAGCTCTTTGTCTTCAAAATACAAATAATGCCGATGTCGGTATAGAGCAAATCGTTTGTGACGGCACTTCTATACTATCACTTAAAGATATAAGTAAGTTCGATAACTTATCTTCGCTAACAATCACTAACGCGAACTTACAAGACATTTCCGCCCTTAGTGAATTTAATCAACTGACTTTATTAGACTTATCAAACAATAACATTATTGACGCTAGCCCAGTTAACAGCCTTACCCAGCTAGTTAATTTGAACTTGAGCCATAACTATATTAATAGTTATAATTCCAACGGAATCAACCTTAGTGCCTTAACAAAACTCACTCATATATCTTTAGCTTCTTTAAATAAAAACAGCCGATGGAATAATATAGATTTAGCACAATTAGAACAGGCAAGTGAGTTAAGCTATTTACACATTAGTAATGCCGAAATTACAAATATACAAAGTCTCGCAGACCACAACACTGCCTTACAAACGCTTAAACTTGTTAAGTTAGGCAGTTCTCTCAACTCATTAAGCTTCATCCTACCACTACACAATATTAAAGAAATAGATGTAAGCAATAATAGTAACTTACAAGACTTAAGTGCTCTTTCAGCAAAAGTTTCTCTTGAAAAACTCAATATTTCAAATCTAGGTGTTGCTGATTACAGCCCTATTAGTAAGTTAGTAAACCTAACCGAACTAAAAATAAACTATTCATATTATTATTATACAAATACGTTAGATCTTAATGTACTTAGTGAAATGAGTAAGTTATCTGTATTAGAATTAGATAATATTACTAGCCTTAGTAATCTTTCCGTATTAGAAACATTTACACAGTTAAAAGAATTAAGCTTACGTAATATCAATACCGCTACAATTGCACCTTTAGCTAGTTTAGTTTCATTAGAAATACTAGATATTAGCCACAACGGACGTTTAGGTGATATTAGCCCACTAAAAGATTTGATAAACTTAACTCAATTAGACTTATCTAACAATCATAACTTAAATGATATTTCGCCAATTAAAGCACTGACCTCATTAACATCATTGAATATAAGTAATCTATATAATAGATATCAAGGAACAGGAATAGAACTAGAGCCGCTTGCACACTTAAAGCAATTAGAGCAACTTATCGCGAACCACAACACCTATACAGATATATCTGTACTGGAGGAAATGTCTAACCTAAAAGAGTTAGATATTTCCAATGCTAATTTAAGCCAACTATTTGATTTTAGCTTACTTACTCAGTTAGTCAGCTTAAATATCAGCCAAAATAATTTAGTAACTTTAACCGAACTAGAAAATGCTCCAAGCTTAATAGAGCTAAAAGCACAATACAACGACCAACTCGTTGACGTATCTGCTTTATCTTTTACCACTAAACTTAAACACCTCAACTTAAATCACTCGATAGTTACTTCTATAGATGCTCTTGCTACGGCGATTAATTTAGAAACTGTTCTAATGGAGGGTGTATATAAATTAAGCAGTATTGATGTATTATTAAGCTTACCTTTACTCAAAGAAGTTAACTTAAATGGTAATTCTGTTATTTTGTGCAGTGATCTAGACTTATTAGTGCAGACATTCCCTCTCGCTGTAATCTCAAGAAATTATAATTGTATGGAGCAACCGATCAATGAATCTCTAATTATTGATCAAGGGCTTTTAAGTTGTATTACAAGATCAAGCTTAGATATAGCGGATATTAACTACCTGAGATGTCGATATGATGAAATTAAAAGCTTAGAAGGCATTGAGCAACTGACTAAACTAAGTGAATTGAGTCTAGACAATAATAATATTACTGATGCTTCTGCGTTATCTAGTTTAACGCAGTTAACTAGACTAAGTTTATCTAGTAATAACCTAACAGATATAACTGCCTTGTCTACGCTAACCAACCTAACTTGGTTAAACCTAAATTATAACATGATCATTGATTTTTCAAGCTTAAATCAATTAACTAAGCTTCGGTCCCTACAGTTATCATCCAACACTATTACTGCCTTTTCTAATATCGCTAACTTAAGTAATTTACAAGAATTAGACCTCAGCAATAATGAGTTAAAGGATATAGCGCTAAGCTCTATACCTGTATATTTACACAACTTTTACTTATCAGGTAATAATGATCTTGATTGCTCTCAGCTCAATGAAATAGAAACTAACTTAGAACTATGGTCTTTTAGTAAGCCTAGTCATTGTATGTAATTACTTAGATTCAAGTTGATTAGATTAACTTATTGATCATTAGGAGGTAGTACTAAATTTTGTGCTATCTTCTGTACTCCAACTAACTCTATAAGTTTTCAAGCCACTTATTTCAAAGCCATTAGTGATGTTACCAAGATTAAAGGTGCATATATTCATAAAGAAATATAAAAAGACTCTTTTGGCACTTTAAAAATATAAGCAATAAAAAAGGCTGCAGGTGCAGCCTTAATCACGTATCAAATCTACTTATTTTTAATCAATCTCTTGCTCAGTGTTATTATCTAACTCACTAGCTGGTAGTGATTTTTTACGCTTGATAATTGGCATATCACTAACATCATGCGCTTCTAAGAACGTTTGCTTGGTTGATTGTTTCGCTGGAGATTTTTTCACTTTTTCAGCTTTTTTAACGACGGCTTTGGCTTTCACTGCTTTAGCTTTTTTCGGTTTAATCCCTTTAAAATTAACCTTAATACCAGCAACTTTTTCAAAGCTAATAGTTTGCTGTAAAAACGCTTCAACATTTTTAAAGCTTAACCAGTCATTTGGCCCCACTAATGAAATAGCGTCACCATGCATACCAGCGCGTCCTGTTCTGCCAATGCGGTGTACAAACTCTTCGGTATGCTTTGGCATATCAAAGTTAATCACGTGTGAAACATTCACCAAATCTAAACCGCGCGATGCTAAATCAGTCGTTACTAGGATTTTATGGTGGCCTTTAGTGAAGCCGTCCATAATTTGATTACGCTGACCTTGGTTAAGCTCACCACTTAAGGCAACGGCATTTATGCCTTTATCGACTAATTCAGCATTAATAAGTAATGATAAGCGCTCAGTATCGCTACGCGTAGCAGTAAAAATAATGACTTGCTGGCACGTTTCTGTCGCTAAGAAATGCTGTAGTAAGGTTTCTTTTTGTGTGAGATTATCGGCTAAGTAAAAACGCTTAGTAATATCTTTATGCTCGGTATGACCCGATTCAATGGCTATACGCTTTGGTTTAGTCAGTAGCTCTGCGGCAAACTCATTCACTTGTGCATGGTCTAAGGTTGCTGAAAACAATAAGGTTTGACGTTTACGATGATCGGCCGCTTTATTTATTTGGCTTAATTCTTTACTAAAGCCTAAATCAAGCATTCGGTCTGCTTCGTCTAAAATTAATAGCTCTAGGCCATTAAGGTAAAAATGGCCTTGCGTTAAATGATCCGCTAAACGACCTGGCGTTGCTACAATAAAGTGCGGATCTTTTTCAAGTACTTTAACTTGATCGTTAAAGTTCTCACCACCTAAAATCAGCACAGCACTAAATTGTGTATTAGCAGTAAATAAGCGTAACTGGCTAAACACTTGCTTAGCTAATTCACGTGTTGGCGTTAAAATAACCACGCGTGGATCACGCTTTGATAGCGCTCTATTTTTAAGCAGGCGTTGTATCGCAGGTAGAATAAACGCTAAGGTTTTACCTGAGCCAGTTTTAGATGAGGCAATTAAGTCATGCCCCGACATGGCAGCAGGTATCGCCTGTTGCTGAATTTGTGTTGGCTCGTTAAAACCTAAATGCTCAACCGTGTTCATTAAACATCTATCTAAACCAAAATCACTAAATTGCACTAATTACTCCAGCAGAAACTGCTTCTTAAGGTGATGATTTTTACTTTTGATAAGGTTAATACAAAATACATTTACTGGGTAAAATATCTTATATGTCCCTTATCACTTTACTGATAGTCGAGCGAACTAGCTATTCGCAATACGCTCTTCAACTACAACTAATGCTTGGTCAATACGAGCAAGCACTTTGTCTTTATCTAATAACGCTAAGGTAATATCAAGCGATGGAGAATTACCACCACCAGTAGCGGCAACACGTAATGGCATACCCACTTTACCCATTCCTACTTCTAACTCAGTAGCGGTATCATTAATTGCCGCATGAATTAATGCCGGCTCCCATGCACTTAACCCAGCTAATTTTGCTTTGACTAAAATTAATGGCTCTTTTACCACGGGACGTAAATGTTTTTTAACTGATGTTGCATCTAACTCACTAAAATCTTCATAAAAGTAACGAGAAATTTGCGCCATTTCTTTTAACGTTTTAACGCGATCGGCTTGAATTTTTACAATTTCAGCCAAGGCTGGGCCATTATCTGTATTAATACCTTGATCTTTCATATGCCACTCAAGGTGAGTTGCTACATACTCTGGATCCATGGTTTTCATGTAATGTTGGTTTACCCAAATAAGCTTGTCGGTGTTAAAACCAGACGCGGCACGGTTACAGTCTTTAAGGTCAAATAATTCAATCATTTCTTCACGAGAAAAAATTTCTTTATCACCATGTGACCAACCTAAGCGCACTAAATAGTTAAGTAATGCTTCAGGTAAATAACCTTCATCACGGTATTGCATAACACTAACAGCACCGTGACGTTTAGATAAACGTTTACCGTCATCACCTAAAATCATAGGAATGTGTGCATATTCAGGAATAGTTGCACCTAATGCCGCTAAAATATTAATTTGCTTAGGAGTGTTACTAATATGGTCATCACCACGCACAACGTGAGTTACTTTCATATCCCAGTCGTCAACCACAACGGTTAAGTTATAGGTTGGTGTGCCATCTGAACGTGCGATAATTAAATCATCAAGCTGTTCATTACTAATAGTTATGTCGCCTTTAACCATATCTTTAATAACAACATTACCCTCAAGTGGGTTTTTAAAACGAATAACATAAGGTAAATCCGTTGGGTGATCTGTACGTTCACGCCATAAACCATTGTACTTTTCAATTTCACCTTTAGCTTTTGCTTCCTCACGCATCGCTTCAACTTCTTCTGCGGTGCTATAACAACGGTAAGCATTACCAGAGGCTAATAATTGTTCAATCACTTCTTTGTAACGATCAAAACGTTTGGTTTGAAAGTAAGGGCCATGGGTCCATTTTAGATCTAACCAGTTCATACCATCCATAATGGCATCAACAGACGCTTGTGTTGAGCGCTCTAAATCGGTGTCTTCAATACGTAAAATGAAGTCCCCACCATTTTTTTGAGCATAAAGCCAGCTATATAAGGCTGTACGAGCGCCACCAACGTGAAGGTAACCTGTAGGACTTGGTGCAAAACGAGTAGTTAATGTCATAGAAATCTCAATATGAATAACTAAAGCCAACAATAAACTGACATTAGTGAAATTAGAATATATAAATTGGCTGCATTTTAACATTGAGCTCAGTTAAATTCACCATTTAGATGTAATTAACCTAAACTCAAAATAATACTCCGTCTCAAGTAGTTATTTTGGAGAATAATAGAGCTAGATTCATTTGAAATATGGCGATTATTGCCACATAAGTTCGACATTAGGTGTATTTTAAAAAATACTGTGAAATCAGAGGAGAGGTATAACTTGAATAGCTAATTAAGATTGGTGGACGATACTGGGCTTGAACCAGTGACCCCCGCCTTGTAAGGGCGGTGCTCTCCCAACTGAGCTAATCGTCCGATATGTTTATCAATCTATTTAGACTTCCTTGAAAAGAAGTGGCGGACATTGCTTAGCATTAATGAGTTGAACCACATCAATTGCAACATTCACTTTATAGCTCATGCTATAAATTTGGTGGACGATACTGGGCTTGAACCAGTGACCCCCGCCTTGTAAGGGCGGTGCTCTCCCAACTGAGCTAATCGTCCGATATGTTTATCAACTTATTTAGACTTCCTTGAAAAAGAAGTGGTGGACATTGCTTAGCATTAATGAGCTTGAACCACATCAATTACAACATTCACTTTATAGTGAATGCTATAAATTTGGTGGACGATACTGGGCTTGAACCAGTGACCCCCGCCTTGTAAGGGCGGTGCTCTCCCAACTGAGCTAATCGTCCGATATTTTTATCAATTTATTTAGACTTCCTTGAAAAAGAAGTGGCGGACATTGCTTAGTATTAACGGGCTTGAATCACATCAATTGCAACATTCACTTTATAGCTAATGTTATAAATTTGGTGGACGATACTGGGCTTGAACCAGTGACCCCCGCCTTGTAAGGGCGGTGCTCTCCCAACTGAGCTAATCGTCCGATATCTTTATCAATTTATTTATACTTCCATGAAGTAGAAGTGGTGGACATTGCTTATCATTAATGGGCTTAAACCACATCAATTACAACATTCACTTTATAGCTCATGCTATAAATTTGGTGGACGATACTGGGCTTGAACCAGTGACCCCCGCCTTGTAAGGGCGGTGCTCTCCCAACTGAGCTAATCGTCCGATATCTTTATCAATTTATTTATACTTCCATGAAGTAGAAGTGGTGGACATTGTTTAGCATTAATGGGCTTAAACCACATCAATTACAACATTCACTTTATAGCTCATGCTATAAATTTGGTGGACGATACTGGGCTTGAACCAGTGACCCCCGCCTTGTAAGGGCGGTGCTCTCCCAACTGAGCTAATCGTCCATCTCTGTGGGGGCGTATTATAGGTAGATCGAAAGTTCTGTCAACCGAAAATAATTAAAATAATTAATATTTTGCAAAAAAAAGTTTGTTTGATTTATTTTTGCGCACAACGCTATTTTTATAGGCTAAATTAGCGTGATGTTTAATAGGTTGCAAGCCAGCTTAGGTATATATCAATTGGGGACTTACCAATAAGTAAGCCCCCATAACTTGCTTTATGGGTTCTGCACTTGCTCAAACTTATTGTGAAGTGCTTTAGCCCACTTTTTAATTAACCGTTTAGCATCTGCTCGATTTGATACACGCGTAGCCCATTGATAATAACTATCATCGCCTGCCGTTTCAGAGTCAAATACACGGACTAATATTTCACCACTAACACCATCATACAACTCTAAAAATAAGGTAGCTTCGCCAGTCTCACTGGTATAACTTTTCATATTAGTCGCAGAAACAGTATCTGGTGCATTAACATCAAGATTAATAACCGCAGGTTTAACCACCAAAGTACCTACCGTTGGCTTTTGAACTAGAGGAGAGTTTGCGTTTTGGCTAAACTCTGCTTGAAAAACCTCATCAAAGAGCTTAGCGACATCTTCTTTAATACGAATAACATCCGCATCACTCACTCTTGTACTTAAACCTACTTGATCACGATTATAATCGCGCTTCCAGTTTTTCTTAAAAGCAACTTGACTTGGTAAAATGAGGATTGATGTATATTGAGAAAAATCTACTTCTTCCTTTTTATAAGCAAGTGTTGAACGCGTAGCTTTCTTTAATGTCATCCCGTCCGGAGATACTTGCGGTGCTTTACTCTGATAAGTAGAACTACACCCCATAAAAAGCATTACTGATATTGCAATAACACTTACTTTTACAGCCGCTATTTTATTCATAATAACCATCCTTTATAACATTAATTTTATTAACATAGGTGTTAATGAAAAACCATTATGGTTAAACCCTATTCATTAAAAGAGTTTACGCTATCTACCACGTCTCATTTGTTGCATACGCCCTTGCCCACCACGTTGCATATTGCCCATTTGACGACCACGTAAATCTCGATTCATGCCACCTCGGTCAAACGAGCCATTGTTTCTCTTACGTATATTTTGATTATTAATCTGAGTATTTGGGCGCTTATTCTCGATGGTGCTCCAGCTTTTATTACTTCTGTTTTGCCATTGGCCATTTTCATGCCTCACAACATTACCGCGCTTATCTGCAAAAACATTATTTGCTCGTTTAGTAGTGACACGCCCTTGTTGATAATTTTTCTTAGCTTTTAGCTTGGTAGCATTACGTTGTTTATTTTCTACGCGATTATACAAATTATTATGGCGAGTGCCGACACGGCTATTAGTGAACTTATTATTGCTCACATGATTGCCAATATTGCGCTGAATATGATTTTTATTACCAATACTTACTGAATTACCAATATTGATATTGCCGTTCACATTAACATTAGTGTTATGACCACCGCGATAGCCACCATAAAAACCACCACAGCATGGACGGTAATGGTTATGATAACCACCACCCCAGCTGACACCTACTCTAAAGAATGGTCCACCCCAGCTAACGCCAACATTCCAACCCGTCCAAGGATTATAGCCAACATGTAATCCCCATGTTGGTGGACGAGGGTAATACCAGCCTCCTGCATAATAAGGTGGGTAATACCACCCTGTACCATAAATTGGTACACCGTAATAAGGGTAAGACCATAAATAACCTGGCGTATAGCCAACATAAACCACTTCAGGAGTAGAACTATAAACCTTCACATAAGTCGTATTATAAACTGGAGAGCTAGCAGGTATTTGTGCTATTTCTGACTCGGGTATATTATCAGCCACTTGCCATGATCCTTGGGCCTGCTCGGAAACAAACCAAACACCATTGTCTACAGCGTAATACTTCCCATTAATCTTAAGCACTTGCGCATTAGTGTTAACGGCATATTCTACTTCTGTACCTTTAATAGCCACAAACTTTGGCTGCCCGTCATATTCAACGGTTAGTTTTGCTTCGCTACGCTTAATTGTCGCTGTTTGTGGTATTTGCGCATCAAGTACTGCTTGCTCTGCTTCATCCGTACCAGCAACCGAAGTTCTTAAGCCGCCAATATCTGAATCGGGTGGAATATCTTTAAAGCTCTTAGGTAATTTATCCGGTCGAACAAAAGCCCAAGGACCTTTAATTGCTTTACTTTTAAACCAACGCCCTGACAACAATAAATACATATCGCCACTACTTAGCTCACGTAGCCAAGGGGTTTCAGTATTATTCACATAAAGTAATTTACCACCCAACAAACTGGTCCATTGCGGTTTTCCGTCTGATACTACTAGCTCGGTTGGTTTCGTAACAGTTACCACTTCAGGTACTTTTGTGACAGGCGTTGAGTCTTCCTCATTATCATCTTTTGGCATCATAGCAACTAAATCTGCTGGCGGTGTATGAGTTATATGCCATGGCCCTAGCACTTTCGTCGACTGATACCACAAACTACCACTGGTTAAATAATAAACCTCTTTATTTTTTACCTTAACTACGGCAAATGGTGTATTTAATGCTCGTTGATATGTACTTTTTTCAATATCTTTGAATATAGCTTCACCATCAAAGCTCAATAAAACAGCAAGCTGCTCTTTAAATAAAATATTTGGCGGATCATTTTTAATTTCAGCTAAGCTGTTACTAACCTTTTCTGCGGTTGTTAAGCTTGCCGTTAATTTCGATAAGGAAGTAGTAAAAGACGAACTCACCAACTCTGCTTCAACAAACTTGGTGAATTTCTCTTCTTGAGCGTCTTTAGAGTCAGGCCATCCTACTTTCGTGACGCTAATACCAGAGATAACTGCAGAGTCATTACTACGATCGGTAGATATAGTTGATGAAAACCAAAACACACCGAAAATAGGCTCAGGTTTTCCGGGTAGCTCTAACGACATTGCAGCTCGACCCGTTAATATATTGCCATTAAGTTTTTCTGGTTGGGGTTGATAAACAATGATATTACCTAATTCACCGCTTAATTCTTGTGGCCAATCTATAGCAAAAGAGTAACTAGAAGCCCCTATCAACATAAAAGTGATAAATTTAAGATAGACAAACTTTAACCAGTGCCCTCTCGTGTTGCGCTTGATCATATTTTGCATGCAAACTACCCTGTTTTAGTGATATAAAAAGTCTTGGTACGGTGATAATAATACCTATTATTATCGGCTATTATCAGCTCGTTCATTTTGTATGTTATTTAGCACTATGCTAAAATCGCTACCAATTACCTTACTTTAATTAATGTTCAGGTAAACAGCAAATGACTATTAAGTATGCTGTTTATTTTATACATGAACCACCTTCCCTTTAGGACAATAAATGAAAGCCCCTTTATTTGATGAAATACTCACTATTTGCCAAGATATAGCAAATGCTTCTTCTGTTGATAATGACGAAGCAAGACTTCAAGCCTGCAAAAAACTGCAAGTGTTATGTGCAACCAATCAAAACACCCCTAATGATCACCCTTTACAATGGGAGGCTCTTGCAGACTTTACTGAAGATGGTGACCAAGCTATGGATATATACCAAATAGCTTTAGTAACCGCAGAAAAAATGGCATTAAATACCTTTAAAGCGTCTATCACTTTAGCCATGGCACAGCGTTATCATGAATTTGAAGAAATAGAGAAAGCACAACAATATGCGGCACAAGCTAATGAATTAGCTGGCACTATTGATGATGAAGAGCTACAAAAAGAAATTAATGATTTCTTTACAAGCATTCAATAGCACTCTTTTTCACTACCCTTTGTACCTGTTTTAGAGAACATTATGACAATAAACCACTTGATGGTTGAATTAGATCACCAACCTATTGAATTATGTAAGTTATTAAAAGTTGCCAATTTAGTTGGCGGCGGCGGCGAAGCTAAAATTGTTATTAGCCAAGGCTACGTATTACTTAATGGTGAAGTAGAATATCAAAAACGTAAAAAGATATACCATGAAGACGTTATTGAGTTTAATGGCGACTTACTGCAAGTGATAGTAAATGAAGATTTAGCTAATCAAGATTTTTCTGATGAGTCGAATGAATATGCAAATACCGTTGAAAACAATGTTTCTCAATATAGCAATGCTACTGATGATTATTTTGATGTAAGCCCAGAGCCTTCAACACAACCACCTAAAAAACAGAGTGCAAATAATAAGAAACAAGCAAGTAAAAAATCGACAAACACTTCACCATTAACCGAACAAGCAATTGCGCCAACACCACGAAAAAGAAGACCTATTTCTTTTTAAACCTCTCGTAACTTATATCAATGTAGACATTTAACCGTGCTACATTGATATAATTTAGCTTGTGACTTTTACCACAACGTCAAGTTAACCAAGTACTTTTTCCCAAAACATCGCATTACCTGTTTCTTCATCTAACTCATAACCAGAGAATCCCAACTTTTTATAAGCATTTTTGGCAATAGTATTACCTTCCAAGACCTCAAGTGTTAATTTACAGCAACCGCGTGCTCGTGATATTTTTTCAACTTCGCCAAATAACAACTGACTAATACCTAAGCCTCGGTATTCTTTTAACACACCACAATCATGAATATTCATCAGTGGCTTGCACTTAAAAGTAGAAAAACCTTCAATAAAGTTAATAATGCCTGCGGGTTTACCATCGACATAACAAAGCACAGTAAAAAAATCATTACGTTTCGCTATCGTTGCGACCAAGTTTTGTTGTACTGATTGTGCGAGAGGCTCACCTCCCCCCATAGGGTCTTGCGCATAGGCATTGAGTAACATAACTAAGTCTTTGCTATGTTGTTCATTTTGGTAGTCAGCTTGAATTAACGATATTTGCATTAAATACTTCCTTTATACGTACTAATTTATTAACAGTTATTTTTTAATTTTAGAGAGAGCACACTATACTCTTTAAATGAATGAGATAAAGTCACCATTGTGTCGATACCAAGACCCCAATAAAAAAGGTACAGAAAACTTCTGCTGTACGGAGCAAGCCAATGACTCTGGCTTTTGTTATTGGCATGATAAATCAATTGATAAAACAGGAACAGAGGTTAAGGCACTTTTAGAAGAATATGCCAAAAACGGTGGTTTATTACGAGGTATATATCTTACCCGTGCAAACCTAAAAGATGTCGATTTAGTCAATCATCATCAAAAACTAGGTTATGACTTTAGCTATGCCGATTTTTATCATGCAAACCTCATGGGCGGGCATTTGTTTAATATTAATTTAAATAACGCCAGTATTATGAAAGCCGACCTGCGTGACGCTAACTTAAACTGCGCTAATTTAGAAAATACCAATATGTTAGGAGTAAAGTGGGCTGGTAGTAAGTTTGAAAATATAAAGTTTGGTAAAAAAATACGACAAGAAATTGCCGCAAAAAAGGCACAAAAGCAAAAAAACCAACGCGCCTCACTTGATTACTTAGAGCAAGCTGAGGAGATTTACCGCGATTTGCGCAAGCATTCCGAGCATGAAGGCATATTTACCTTATCAGGTTACTTTATTCAAAAAGAGTTAACAATGCGCCGCTTACAGCTCCCTCGCTTTAGCATTAAGCGCACCTTGTCTAAGCTGGTTGATATATGCTGTGGTTATGGAGAAGCGCCTTTGCGCATTATCGGTTTATCGATGGCAATTATTTTTGTTTGCGCCATTATTTATGCTTTTACTGGTTTAAGTTATAACGGCGCGGTGCAATCTCTTAGTAGTGAACAAGATATCCAACAGAATATTAACTTCTTTTTTTCCTCTTTATACTACTCTGTTGTTACCTTTACCACTTTAGGTTATGGCGACTTCACCCCCGTAGGTATATCCCGAGCTATTGCAGCCATAGAAGCATTTACTGGTAGTTTTACTATCGCGCTTTTTGTTGTGGTATTCGTCAAAAAGATGACCCGATAAAGACAACTTTTCATTATAGAACCTGAAAATATACCACTCGATATAAATATTGTATTTATTGCTTTTTCATCTGAGATCCCCCTGATAGAATAGCGGCAATTTTATTATCCTATTTATTTGGAAGTCTTTAGCAATGCGTACCAGTCAATACTTACTGTCTACCTTAAAAGAAACTCCTGCGAGCGCAGAAGTGATAAGTCATCAATTGATGTTACGAGCAGGGTTAGTACGCCACCTTGCTTCGGGTTTATATACTTGGTTACCTACTGGCTTGCGAGTACTTAAAAAAGTAGAAAACATTGTTCGTGAAGAAATGCAGCGTGCCGGCGCGAATGAAATCATGATGTCTATGGTACAGCCTGCTGATTTATGGAAAGAGTCTGGTCGTTGGGATGACTATGGTCCCGAATTACTACGTTTAAGCGATCGTCATAAACGTGACTTTGTTTTAGGCCCAACTCATGAAGAAGTTATTACTAAGTTAGTGGCTAATGAGTTAAATAGTTACAAGCAATTGCCGCTAAATGTATTTCAAATTCAAACGAAATTTCGTGATGAAATTCGCCCTCGTTTTGGTGTTATGCGCGGCCGTGAATTTTTAATGAAAGATGCTTATTCATTTCATTTAGACGATGCTTGTTTGGAAAAAACTTATCAAATAATGTTTGATGCCTACTGCCGTATTTTTGAACGATTAGAATTGAACTTCCGCCCTGTAATTGCTGACACTGGCTCTATTGGCGGAGAAAAATCACATGAATTTCATGTGTTAGCGGAATCGGGTGAAGATGATATCGCCTTTAGTAATGCAAGTGACTTTGCTGCGAATATTGAAAAAGCTGAGGCATTAGCACCACAAGGTGAACGTGCCATAGCATCTCAAGCGCTAGAAACAGTTGAATTAAAACTTGAACGGTTAATCAAAACAACGGATGTCGATATAAAAAATACCGTTAAAACAATCATAGTTCTTGGTGATACTGATGAAGAGCCTACCAAAAACTTTGTAGCACTTGTACTTCGTGGCGATCACCAGCTAAATGAAATAAAAGCTGAAAATATTAGTGGCGTGCATGCCCCATTAACCCTTGCAACTGACGAACAAGTATCTGCTGTTGCTAACTGTCACAGCAGTTCATTAGGTCCTAAAGGGTTATCGGTACCGGTTATCGTTGATAGAAGCGCAGCACATTTAAGTGACTTTGCTTGTGGTGCAAACCAAAATGGTTACTCTTTTACTGGTGTTAATTGGGAAAGAGATTGTGCTGATATTACCGTTGCAGATATACGCAATGTGGTTGAAGGCGATCCAAGCCCATGTGGTCAAGGTAGCATTGTGATAAAACGTGGTATTGAAGTAGGTCATATTTTCCAGTTAGGTAACAAATATGCCCAAGCAATGAACTGTGCTGTATTAAATGAAGGCGGTAAAAATCAAACGTTAACTATGGGTTGTTACGGTATTGGCGTTTCTCGTATTGTTGCTGCCGCAATAGAGCAAAACCACGATCAATACGGTATAAAATGGCCAAAAGCAATTGCGCCTTTCCAAGTGGCGATTGTACCAATGAATATGGCAAAATCTGCTCGTGTGAAAGAAACAGCAGAAGCACTCTATGAGCAATTAAGTAACGCGGGTATTGAAGTATTGTTTGATGACAGAAAAGAACGCCCTGGTGTAATGTTTGCTGACCATGAACTAATGGGGACACCATTATTACTCGTCGTTGGTGAGCGTAACCTTGATACTCAAGAAGTTGAATTAAAAAATCGTATTACTGGTGAGAAGTCATTATTAGCGATTGATAACGTAATGTCGTTATTTAACTAACCAATAAAAACGAATTTAAAGACTTAATAAAAAGCCAACTAGGTTATCTAGTTGGCTTTTTTATTAGCACACCATTTCGTTTAAATTAACTTACAGGGCAATAATAAACATTACCCGACAAAGTAACATTCGTTTGTTGACTGCCACCGCTAACATTTCCATCAATCCCCCCTACGCTACCTGTCTGCCCTGCTCGCTCAGTTAAAAGGTAAACAACGTTACCACCTAGTGCCTTTGCCTTATTTTTAATGTCGTTACGAGCACCAGTTTCTAAATTCTCATTTGATGTAAATGCACCAACAAAAAAATCTCCTTGACTACCAGTAACATCACCAAGAAAGTGACATTCTTTAATGCTTGGTTCGTTGTGGGTCAACCTAACCATAGTGGCATCTTGCGATACATCAATTGAAGAGCAAGCGGCCAAACTTGACGCCATAAAAAGTGCTATAGACAAGGTTACTACGTTTTTCATCATTTAATCCTATTAATACAAACTGTTCATTGCTATTTATTTAGGCCTATTTTACTGATGATAAAAATCAATACTGTTAGTTAGTGTTTTAAGTTTGTTCAAAATAAACTAGAAATACTTACACTTTGCTGACAACTCTTTATTAAACGACTTACTTCTAATTTAAAATAAAGTAAGCCGCTAAATATACAGCTTCACTCATCAATAAGGACATAATTTTGCGCAATATTACTTTTTCATGACTTTATCGACAAATTATCATTAAAAAAGCGTAATTAAAGGTTTAAAAACAGTTCATTATTGGCAACAATGAAGTCATCCTATTTTTTTATTCACGTAAGAAGTACCTAACTCATGAAAGCTATTACTAAGTCATCTAAATTAAACAATGTTTGTTATGATATTAGAGGACAAATAGCCGCCGAAGCCAAACGCCTTGAAGATGAAGGCCATAAAATTCTGAGGCTTAACATTGGTAACCCAGCACCATTTGGTTTTGCTGCACCTGATGACATTTTAAAAGACGTAATCCATAACTTACCTCGCTCACAAGGGTACTCTGAATCAAAAGGTATTTACTCTGCTCGAGTTGCCGTGATGCAATATTTTCAACAGCAAGGTATCAAAGACGTTAACGTTGATGATATTTTCATTGGTAATGGTGTTAGCGAACTGATTGTTATGGCGATGCAAGCCTTACTTGATAACGGTGATGAAGTATTAATTCCATCACCTGATTATCCGCTATGGACCGCTGCAGTTTCATTATCAGGTGGCAAGCCAGTACATTATCGTTGTGACGATGAAAACAGTTGGTTTCCAGATCTAGCCGATATGGAAAGTAAAATAACGAAAAAAACCAAGGCTATTGTATTAATTAATCCAAATAACCCTACTGGTGCTGTCTATTCAAAAGAAGTACTACAAGGCATCATTGCACTCGCACGAAAGCATGGCTTAATTATTTATAGCGATGAAATTTATGACAAAATTCTTTATGATCAAGCCAAACATGTTCCAACCGCTAGCTTGTCTACCGATGTGCTAATTATTACTTTAGGTGGATTATCGAAGAATTATCGTATTGCAGGTTTTAGAGCTGGCTGGATGGTAATATCGGGCCCCAAACTACATGCTGAAGATTATATAAAAGGCTTAACCTTACTATCTTCTATGCGTATGTGCGCTAATGTTCCTAGTCAACACGCAATACAAACTGCGCTAGGTGGCTATCAAAGTATTAATGAGCTAATTAGTGGTGACGGCCGCCTACTTAAGCAACGTAACATTGCTTATCAAATGATTAACGACATTGATGGTTTATCATGTAACCCCGCAATGGGCGCTCTATATTTATTTGTGAAAGTTGATAATAAAAAATTCAATATTACCGACGATGAAGGAATGATTTTAGACTTACTCAAACAAGAAAAAATACTCTTAGTACATGGCCGTGCTTTTAATATTAAAGAAAATAATTATTTTAGATTAGTATTTCTACCGCATGTTGATGAACTAGTCCCAGCATTAGAAAAATTAAAAAACTTTTTTTCGACATATAAGCAAGTTAATCACAAGAGTTAAGAAGCTCTATCATCCATTTTATGTGAGGAATATCATGATGTTAAAAACTTTATTCACTGGGGCTACGTTGTTATTGCTTAGCCCTATAGCGTTAGCCGATTGGAGCTTAGATAACGACTTATCTCGAGTAAGCTTTGTTTCAGTTAAAAAAAATACTATTGGTGAAGCTCATTACTTTAAAAAAATAGCGGGTGAATTAACACAATCAGGGCAGTTTTCTGCGGACATACAGTTAGCTAGCGTTGAGACATTAATCCCTATTCGTAATGAAAGAATGGCGCAATATCTATTCAATACAAAGTTATCACCAACCTTAAAGCTGAACGCTGCTCTATCTGAGCATTTAAAAACGCTAAAAACAGATCAAAGCCAATTACTTAACATTCCGGCTAATATCACCTTAAACGGCATAAACAAAACATTAGCAATTGATGTATTAACAACACAGTTAGGCAACGGCAATATTATAGTAAGCTCTTTTATGCCGGTAATTATTAACCCAGCTGACTTCAATTTAACAGCAGGCATTGAAAAACTTCAGGCATTGGCTCAATTACCTTCAATTACACAGTCTGTGCCAGTCTCTTTTACCCTAACGCTACAAAAAAAATAAAGCACTATTACTTTATATAAAGCAAGGCAACCTTAGTATCAACTTATTGAGGTTGCCCCACCCCACATATATTTAACTATTTTTTCCCGCCTTCTTACACTATGTAAAATAAGTAAAATCAAATAGCACAACACGTGTTTCTCCTGAAGCATTGCCCCTTACCATGGGTCGCGCACTAGGCAGTACCATTGAGGCACAACAAAGCTTTTATTACAGTGTTCAGTGCAACAAAATAAAGCTGTAAATGAACAATGCAACAATAGCAAGTTCACTATATGAAATAGGACTTATAACGTAGAGTAGTTACAGTGGTTTACTGATGAAATGTACTTTAGGAAATAAATAATTGATTAACTAAATAATTAATCAAATAAATAATTGATCAAATAAATAATTGATCAAATAAATAGTTTATATTATTAGAATTGAATAATGAAATAGTTGAATAGCAATAAATTAAATGGTACCCGGAGCCGGACTTGAACCGGCACGCTTTTCGGCGAGGGATTTTAAATCCCTTGTGTCTACCAATTCCACCACCCGGGCAACGATATCATATAAGATATGGGAAGAATTTTTATAGTAAGTATTGGTACCTACTTTTACGACAGAGCTATAAATAACTTTAAAAGTTGGAGCGGCTAACGAGACTCGAACTCGTGACATTCACGTTGGCAACGTGATGCTCTACCAGCTGAGCTACAGCCGCTTCATTAGAGCTTTCAATTATAAACTATCAAATGGTACCCGGAGCCGGACTTGAACCGGCACGCTTTTCGGCGAGGGATTTTAAATCCCTTGTGTCTACCAATTCCACCACCCGGGCATTATATGGGAGCTTTTTTTATAGTAGGTATTGGAGACCTACTTTTCAAATTAACACTATAAAAATTGGAGCGGCTAACGAGACTCGAACTCGTGACATTCACGTTGGCAACGTGATGCTCTACCAGCTGAGCTACAGCCGCTTCATTAGAGCTAATTTTAAGTGATTCACCAATACTTTTACCATAAAGATTGGAGCGGCTAACGAGACTCGAACTCGTGACATTCACGTTGGCAACGTGATGCTCTACCAGCTGAGCTACAGCCGCAGATCACTTTATTTACTTGGTTATGTCTAATTATCGGCGCGCATTTTAGCGTATCAATATTAGCTTAACAACCATTTTTTTACTTTTTTTCTCAACACAGTGTTGATGAAATGGTACCCGGAGCCGGACTTGAACCGGCACGCTTTTCGGCGAGGGATTTTAAATCCCTTGTGTCTACCAATTCCACCACCCGGGCATTTTGGAGGCGGGTCCCGGAGTCGAACCGAGGTAAACGGATTTGCAATCCGCTGCATGGCCACTCTGCCAACCCGCCTTATACATCAACGCTTTATCGAGGTGTTCATAGTTTACATTTGATTACTATCAAAAATATACTTTTATTTATATTAAACTAAATATAAATAAGTTGGAGCGGCTAACGAGACTCGAACTCGTGACATTCACGTTGGCAACGTGATGCTCTACCAGCTGAGCTACAGCCGCTTCATAGAACGTTAACGATTAGTTACTTCATTATTACTTATTAGCCATTTAACACCGTAGTGCTTAACTAGCTAACTTTGCCTGCTGACTCCCTGTCAACGGAAACGCATTCTACATCTTAATATTTTCCAGTCAACTATTAAATTGCATTTTTATTTCGACTGCTTACTTTTCGTCTTATTTGTTGTTTTTTTAACTAAAACCGAGCGGTGGCGCGGTTATTTTGTGCTAACAGCATTTAAAGTATGTTGTTAAGTTAGCTTATTAAAGCAATCAAATTAACAACAGATAAAAGACTAGTACAATTAAACATCTTTAAGTTCAGGCCAGGCAGCTCTAAAATAGTTAACTAGGGTAACTACGGTTAATACTGTCGCAATAAAGTAAAAGCCATAAGACAATACATTTAATATTTCATGTGGGAAATAAAACAAAATTAATGGAATATCGTAATCAGGTTGCCAAATAAGACCCATTATTCCTAACATTTGTGCCGCTGTTTTATATTTTCCCATATTAGAAACCGCAATGATGTCACGCTTACCACGAGAAGACATAAATTCACGCAAAGCACTAATAAAAACTTCTCTAGCAATCATAATTATCGCTGCGACCGAGATCCACCATGAATGATAATCTTGGGCGATCATTACTAATGCCACAACCACCATCAATTTATCAGCAACGGGATCAATAAAAGCACCAAAAGCAGAAGATTGATTTAATTTTCTGGCAAGGTAGCCATCTAAAATATCACTAATCGCTGCTAACCAAAAAACGGCAAACGCACCAAAGTGACTCCAAGATAAAGGCAAATAGAAAATAATAACAAAGATTGGAATTAAGATGATTCGAAATAAAGTTATTTGATTAGGTATAGTCCACATTTACTTTTCACTACAAGTATTTTTCTTTAGTTTACACAAGTTATCGATCACTTGTCATGTAATGCATCATAAATATTTTGCGCTAATACTTTACTAATACCTGGAACTTTTTCAAGCGCGCTAATATCTGCAACCATCACCTCTTGTATACCACCTAAATACTTTAATAAACTCTGCCTTTTTTTAGCGCCAATACCTTCAATAGACTCTAAAATAGATTTTTTACTCGCCTTCTGGCGCTTAGCTCGATGACCTGCAATCGCAAAACGGTGTGATTCATCACGTATATGTTGCACTAAATGCAATGCTGGCGATGTAGTAGGTAATGAAATTAGTTGGTGACTCCCTGCTAGAATAAGCGTTTCTAACCCTGGCTTACGTGACTCTCCTTTAGCAACACCAACAAGTAAAGGTGTTTTAACTAGCTCAAGTTGATTAAAAAACTCTTCCGCTTTCGCAAGTTGGCCCTTCCCCCCATCAATAAAAACAATATCAGGGACATTAAGTAGCTGGGTGTCATCTGTGCTGCTAAGGTTTTTAAGCTTGCTATAGCGCTTATTTAAGGCGAAAGCCATAGCGGCATAATCATCACCAGGTGTTATACCGTGCACGTTATAGCGTCGATAGTCAGACTTCAAAGGACCTTCTTGATTGAAAACCACATTAGAGGCAACAGTTTGCTGCCCCATAGTATGACTAATATCAAAACATTCGATACGCTGAATACCTTGCTCTAGCTCAAACACCTCATTTAATGCAGTAAAACGAGCTTGCATTGATTCTTTATGACTATTTCGAGTAACCAACGCACTTTGTGCATTGGTTTGAGCCAATTTTAAATATTGAGCACGCTCACTGCGGCTATTAGACGATATTTTCACCTCAAATTCAGCCTGCTTACTTAATAGTTCCGTCAGCATAAGTCGCTGCTCAACCTCTCCTTGTATGACAATTTCTTTGGGAATATGGCCTTGTACTTCACCGCCGTTAGCTGCGTCGCTAGCCAAATAGTGCTGAGCAATAAAAGCCTCAATAATTTCACTGTCATTTGTTTCTGCTGGAACAACAGGGAAGTAACTTTTACTCCCTAGTATTTTATGACTACGAATACACAATAAATGAATACACACTTGCGATTTAAATCGATATAAACCAATCACATCCATTTCAGAGGTAAAGCCACTGACATATTGTTGCTGCTGTACTTTTCGTAAGGTAACGATTTGATCGCGATATTTTGCAGCAAGTTCAAAGTTAAGTGCCTGACTCGCAGCTTCCATGTGCTGTACTAACTGTTCAATAACCGTTGAGCTTTTACCTTTAAGAAAAAGTTTTGCTAAGTTAACTTGCTCTGCATAATCTGCTTGCGATATTTTATCAACACATGGTGCAGAGCATCGACCTAACTGATGTTGTAAACAAGGTCGAGAGCGCGCGCGATAATAGCTATCTTCGCATTGTCTTATAGGAAAAACCTTTTGCATTAAGCGTAAGCTTTCCCAAACGGCACCAACGGTTGGGTATGGACCAAAGTACTCACCTTTTACTTTTTTGCCGCCACGGTGTAAGCCCAGCTTTGGGTGTTTATGTGCCGTGATCAGTAAATAAGGGTAAGACTTATCATCACGAAGTAAAATGTTATATTTCGGCTGATATTTTTTAATATAGTTATTTTCAAGAATCAACGCCTCACCTTCGGTGTGAGTGACTGTAACGTCTATTGCGCAAATTTGCTTAACTAAAGCCTTGGTTTTTACTGAGCCAACATCTTGTCTAAAATAACTCGCTAAACGCTTTTTAAGCTGTTTAGCCTTACCAACATAAATAACTTGCTGTTGGCTATTATACATGCGGTAAACACCTGCTTGCTCGGTAACGGCTTGCAAAAAAGCCGTACTATCAAAAGACATTACGGGCGGCTGGCTTTCACGGGTTGGCTTTGCTGGAGAAGCGACTAGTTTTTCGGGGTGATTTTTTGACAAAATTAAATTTTTTCTGTTTTCAACATACCATGACGAATAGCAAGATGGGTTAACTCAACATCATTACTAACACCTAATTTTTCAAACATACGATAACGGTAACTATTAATCGTTTTTGTGCTCAAGTCTAAACGTGTTGATATATCAGGAACTTTATCACCGCGTGTTATCATTACCATAATTTGTAATTCACGATCAGATAAACCATTAAAGGGATTATCATCTACTGTTTTAAATTGATTCAGCGCCATTTTTTGAGCTATTTCTGGAGGTAAGTAACGCTGCCCACTATTGACCGCTCTAATAGCATTAACCATTTCATCAGGTCCTGCTTCCTTGGTTAAAAAACCTGCAGCGCCCATTTGCATGACTTTAGTTGGGAATGGATCTTCCGTATGCCCTGTTAAAATAATTACTTGTACACTGGGTACAAAACGAATAATTTTTTTAGTGGCTTCAAAACCGCCTATACCGGGCATGTCCATATCCATTAAAACAACATCAGGCTCATGTTCTCGACAAAACTTGATTGCCTCCTCACCCGTTTCACATTCACCAACAACTTTTATACCTTTAAAAGTTGATAAGATATTACGGATACCAGCTCGAACAATATGATGATCATCAACTAATAGAATATTTATCACAAATTTTACCTGTTATTATCAAATGGTTTAGCTGATTCAGCTAGTGGCTTATGTTACTTAAAACTCAAGTCTATTCATTGTGAGCTAAAAAGTATCATTTATATAATTAAAAATGACAAGTTAAGCTTATCTTAAGGCAAGAGCATTATCTTTATTGTAGCGTAAGTTTATAACACGGTTATAGTTTATTGTTTTTCAGCCAATTATTTAGCAAGCCTATTTGACCATTTTTATAAGCTGCATAAGTTAACCGTACTGCGTTGCTGAGTATAATACTATCAGACCAATTTGTTTGCTCGGCAATTAATTGATAACAATGCTTAGCCTCTGGCGATAAGTATCCTCGCATTTCTTGTAAGCCGCGTTCTTTTTGCCTTTCTCGGTAACGCTTTTGCTTTTGTGCATTAGTCATTGCTTTTTTAGGGGGGGTACCCTGTTCGTCTTGTGCTAAATCTTTCATGAAAATCCCATTTCGAATAATAATAAGGCACTTAGCTTTCAGTTAACTTTATTATATTCGCTTAATTTAAAATAGTCATAAGCTAATATTATTGCTTTTTCACAACATAAACTTCCTATTTCAGTATATAAATTAAGCTACCAGTAATGCGCTTGCTTAATTTTCACCGAAACTAGCTACTTTTTAACTGCTCCGAGTTGTTTAGTGTACAAGTGTACGCTAAAGTACACATCTTATTTTATTATTGGATATCGACTCTATTATGGCGATGGCACAACAAAACTCATATAACAAAGAAGATCTTATTAAAGCAGGCACTGGAGAAATGTTTGGTGAGGGAAATTCTCAACTACCTTCAGACAATATGCTAATGATGGATCGCATTATCACAATTACTGAAGATGGCGGTGAGCATGGTAAAGGACAAGTGTTAGCTGAGTTAGATATTACCCCTGATTTATGGTTTTTTGACTGTCACTTTAAAGGTGATCCGGTAATGCCTGGTTGCCTTGGTTTAGATGCCATGTGGCAGCTAGTTGGTTTTTTCCTAGCTTGGACTGGCGGTCCTGGTCGAGGTCGTGCACTAGGTGTGGGTGAAGTGAAATTTACCGGTCAAATTTTACCTACTGCAAAAAAAGTAACATTTAAAATTGACTTTAAACGAGTAATTAAACGTAAACTTTACATGGGTCTTGCTGACGGTAGTGTTTGTGTAGATGGTCGTGAAATTTATACGGCGAAAGACTTAAAAGTAGGTCTTTTTACAGATACGAGTAAGTTTTAATATTTGTTTATAAAAAAGTTAGACGTTATGTATTAGAAATTAACCATGTAAAAGCTCATTACCATAATCGTTCATAAAAGAAACGAAAAGCGTATATCTAACTATAAAAAATCCCAGCTCTTGCTGGGATTTTTAATTCTTTTTCATATCAAATATACATAAAATAACGTTTTCACTATTTTGAGAGCTGTTAACCATAAAACACTAATTCTTTATTTAAACAACCCCCTGATGCTTATTTTCTATGGCTTCTCGCCAACCGAATAACCATTATGATTGAATATAATCACTCTAGTAAGGGCTATTTGCTTTAAAGCGTTTAGATATACCTGCTAGGTCATCTCTTATGTGTGCCCTATCATTACGGTTGCGTTTTTGCCGTTTCATCATAGATACACGCTCCTTAATAAATTAAAAGTTATTTACTCCTTTAAGCATAGGAAGAATTTAAAAAAACACAAATTTCACCTAAATAATTTTTATATTTATTACTCACTCTCGGCGTATAAATTAAGCTTATAAAAAAAGCACTAAAAAGTGCTTTCTTTATAATGGCACGAAGCTCCCCTAAAATATTCTTTTATATAAGCGGACACCAAATAAGCCAAATAGTGATAATAACGCTAGTAAGTTAAAGCTTGCGCCTTGACGTTCTACTTTCTCTTCTTCATCAAAACAATCTTCCACTTCTCCTGCAATAGGTACTAAGGTCACAGCACGAACCACATCTTCTGTAAGGGGACTTCCGTCGCTATCGAGCATAAGTTCACCTTTGGCATCGTACCTGTCAACTTTAATAATAGCTGTACCTGAAATAACATTTTCATCATTAATATCACGAGCTTCTACTACCGTATAAGGCGAGCCACATTCTAATAAATCATTAACATTATTAAAAACGTCCGTTTTACTGTCATATAAAAAAGCGGCTGTGCGACGTGGATTATCAGTACTCGCATTATGAGTTTCTATTTCACCATCGCCAACTATCATACCGTTATTATTAACCGCATATGCTGCACTCTGTGAGCTTTTAAAAAAGTCATCGGGTAAAGTCATTTTCATTTCAGCTTCAGGAACGCTGGTATCAACATAAAAAAACTTGTTAACTGCACTTAATGTATTTGTTGTACCTACAACGAGGCCATGATCGTTAATATCATAAGCTTTAGACCAATTTACAACAGAGCCTGAAAACACTCTAAAACTGTAATGTTCTTGGTTAAAATCAAAAACTTTACCATCCTTAAACATCACCGCATAAGAGCCTGTCAACCTCTCATCCTCGTCAGGTGTAGTAACGCCTTCATCATCCCAACCATCAGCAAAGCCAACGGCTACACCATTATTATTAATAGCCAGAGCGCGACTTGAGTAATTACGTGTATCTTCAGGGTGTGGCTCGACCAACAAACCTAGCTGCTCTGAAGTCACCTCGCCATTTGCATTCAAGCTGCCCTTAAATGCCATGATACGATACATGTAAGGCTGATAACGCTGAACACAAATTTCAAAAGGAAAGTCATCAACAACATCGGGATCGGAGCAACCATTGCTTTCATCCTCAACATACTCTTGAATTGTTTCACTTAACTCATAACTCATGTAACCAACAGCTTCACCGTTATCATTGACATCAAGCACCGCTGAAATACCACCACCATAGCGTGTCTCTGCTGGTATCACAGGAAAAATTTGAGCACCATTATCGTAAGAGAAAAAACCTCGTTGACCATGCTCTCTTAACCAAAAAGTTTTAACATTACCATTACTGGTCGTGAAGTCTTCCATAGGTAAATAAGGTGCTGTCGCACTACCATAAGCAATACCACTGTTGGTTACACCTGAAATAATATCAATGGTTGAGCGAGTTAAGGTATCAGTGCCGGCAAAAGGCTGGTCAAATATTTTAAAAACTTCGGTATCGGCATCACCGCCCAAGTTAATCATCGCAACTAAATCACCAACTCGTTGATACTCATAAGGGTCATTTTCAGGACTTTCAAAATCAACTTGCAAAGCTAAATAAGATTTAACCCATGCCAGATCGTTAGCTGTAGGGTTTCCTGCGACTAACTCGTCATAATTTTCAATTTCATTTAAACCATGAACTCTCTCATGTCGAATCCTTGCTAACTCTCTAATTTTTGTAAAATCATCATCATCTAGATAGTCAAATTGCACCGGAAAATTATAAAGGTTAGAGCCAGAGATTGCTAATACACCATTATTATTTTGTTGTTGAGCATAACTATGCTTAAGTTCATCAACGGCAATTTTATCAACCACTTTATAAGTAGCGGCTGCAACGGGATTAATCACACTAAAACTCAATGCACTGGTAATGCCCACTGCCAACATATGTTTTGCAAATTGCTTCATTCTTCTTGTTAACTCTTATTAATGATTATTATGACAACTTATTTTAATAAAAATTGCCTTGAAAACTTTGAGTTTAATACTAATAACAGGGGTGCCACAAAAGTGTTAAACATTTATCGTTGAATAATTTCAGACACTATTAACTTATATAGAAGAACTAGTTTCTTCTTTTTACCCTGCTTTTTCGCTACTAAAACTCGTCTAATTCTTGCCAACGCGCATAGATAACTTCAAGATTTGACTCTTTTTCAGCAAGCTGGTTCAATATTTTTTTAGTGACACTCTCTTCTTGAGTAAAAAAGTCAGCTTCATTAACCTGCACTTGTAATGCCTCTATTTCAGTTTCAAGTACATCTATTTTTTCGGGTAACTCTTCCAGCTCTTTTGTTTCTTTAAATGAAAGCTTCTTCTTTTTAACTTCAGGAGCGGTTGGCTTTGCTTTTTCTTGAACCTTTGTTTGAGTGGCTTTATTGTTTTGTTGTTTTGCATTATCGAGCATAGTTTGACGCTGTTCAGCCTTTAATACCAAATAATCATCAACATCATCATAGCCACCAACGATTTGGTTAATTTGTCCGGTTCCATCAAAATAAAGACAGGTATTAACACAATTATTAACAAAGTCCCTATCATGGCTAACTAAAATAACGGTTCCTGCATAATTTGCAACCACTTCTTCAAGTAGCTCTAAAGTTTCAATATCTAGATCGTTAGTTGGCTCATCCAGAATGAGTAAATTACTCGGGCGTAAGAATAGTCGTGCGAGTAACAACCTATTTTTTTCACCACCCGATAATGCTCTTACCGGTGTTCTTGCTCGCTTAGGGCTAAATAAGAAGTCTTGTAAATAACCCAATACATGGCGAGATTTACCGTTAACGACTACTTCTTGTTTACCTTCACCCACAATTTCCTGAACCGTTTTATTTAAATCTAAAGCTTCTCTGTGCTGATCAAAGTAAGCTATATCTAAATTAACTCCTGAGCGCATTTTACCACTTGTTGCAGGTAGCCTTTCCATAATCAATTTAATTAATGTTGACTTACCTGTACCATTAGCACCAATTAACGCTAGACGATCGTTGCGCGAAATTAATAAGTTAAGCTTATCTATCACCACTTTATTTTCAAAGGCTACGGTTACATCTTCAGCTTCAAAAACTAACTTTCCTGAACGTTCGCCTTGGGTAATATTCATGGCGCTTTGGTTGCGAACTTCGCGTCTTGCTTTACGCTCTAAGCGCAGTTTTTCTAAAGAGCGTACTCGGCCTTCATTACGTGTACGCCTTGCTTTAATTCCTTGGCGAATCCACACTTCTTCTTCAGCAAGCTTTTTATCAAACAGCGCATTTTGTTGACTTTCAACTTGTAAGTCATGCTGCTTTTGCTCGACATATAAATCGTAGTCACCAGGGTAGCTTTTTAATTGCCCGCGATCGAGATCTAAAATGCGCGTAGATAAACCGCGAATAAATGCCCTGTCATGACTAATAAAAATAATAGTGCCAGCAAAGTCTTTTAAAAACTTTTCCAGCCATAGAACACTTTGAATATCTAAATGGTTAGTTGGCTCATCAAGTAATAAAATATCTGGACTCGTCACTAATGCTTTAGCAAGGGCGACTTTTCTTAGCCAACCACCGGAAAGATCTGAAATTTTAGCATCACCATTAAGTGATAAAGTCGTCATCACTTGCTCTATGCGTTGCTCATCTTGCCATGCATTAGCTTGCTCTAACTCTTCTTGAACTTTAGCAAGCTTATTAAGGTTTTGTTCACTCGGGTCTTCACCAATGATATGAATCAAGTGGTGATAACGGCGAATTAAGTCAGCATTTTCCTTTACGCCTTCAGCGACATAATCAAAGACACTCATTTCTGATGATTCTGGTGGATCTTGCTCTAACATAGCCATTTGCATGGTGCTTGATTTTAAGATTTGACCATCATCTAAATTTTGTAAGCCCATTAATATCTTCATTAATGTTGACTTACCAGCACCATTTCGGCCCACTAAACAGATACGCTCACCCGTTTGTATGCTCAAGTCAGCTTTATCTAAAATTTTATCTTCACCAAAAGCAAGTTCGCCATTGGCTATTCTTAATAATTCCATAATTCTTCTTATTTAAATATTGTCATTACAAACTAAGTTGTTTAACTTGCTCTGCAGTAAAAGGCCAAAATAACTTGCGATTAGCATTACCATTAACGGCTAACTTTTCAAGTACGGGGATATGCACGCCATACAGTTCAACCAATGTTTTTTCTTCATGTTCAACGCGTTCTTGCTCAATAATATCAACTTCATTTAGCTGCTCTTTAGCCAATATTGATAAACAAATCGCTTGAGCTTGCTCACATAAATGACAGCCTTCGCTGCCATAAAGGTTATATATTTGCATTTTATAAAACCTATTAGGCTTTTCGTGTAATAGACCAGCTATTATGAATATGTTTATTACGGGAGAAGTCTTTATCACGGGTAATATCAGACATCGCTTGCGCTTGTAAACCGGCTTTATCTAACGCATCAAAATCTATTTTAAAATTACGCTTATTGTTCGTGAAGAATATTTCTCCGCCCTTATTAAGAGACTTTAATGCATCAGTAAGTAAAGTGACATGATCACGTTGTACATCAAAACTGTCTTCCATACGCTTTGAGTTTGAAAATGTTGGCGGGTCGATAAAAATCAAATCAAACTTTTGCGTGTTTTTCTTCAACCAATCTAAACAATCAGCCTGAACAAATTGGTACTTATGACTACTCAATTTATTTAAAGCAAAGTTATCTTGAGCCCAATTTAAATAAGTATTAGACATATCAACCGTGGTAATTTCACTAGCGCCGTGTATCGCCGCTTGCACAGACACTGAACCAGTATAAGCAAACATATTGAGTAGTGTTTTACCTTTCGCTTTCTTGGCAACAATTTGGCGAGTTTTTCGATGATCTAAAAACAAGCCAGTATCAAGGTAATCCCAAAGGTTTATTTTAAATAAAGCGCCATGTTCATTAATGGTAATTGACTGCTTTGATTTATCGATACGCTGATATTGATTACTACCCTTTTGTTTCGCTCGGGTTTTAAGTACAACTTTATCTGTTGGAATACCTAACACTTTAGGTGCCCAGTAAATGACTTCTTGTAAGCGTTTAGTCGCTTTTTCTGTTTCAATATTCTTAGGTGCTGCGTACTCTTGAATCACTAAATACTCACTGTAAATATCAACGGCAACGTTATACTCTGGGATATCAGCATCATAAAGGCGGTAACAATCTATTTGATTTGATTTAAGCCAGCCTTTAAGTGATTTAGCATTTTTCTTGAGACGATTGGCAAAAGCACTATCTTGTTCGGCAAAGTTAGCTTGTGGGTTACTTGCATCTTTTGATAGCTGTTTTTCATCAACGTTATATAAAGCTAGTTGACAATCTAACGGACCATTTTTCAACTTATAGCGTTTAAAACTGGAAAGCTTGAGCATACTTAGCAGCTCAACGTTCGCGGTAAAAATAGCTACACGCCAATCTAAAAATTGTGCTTTTAACTTCTGACCAAATAAAACAAAGTTTTCAACAAGCTCTGGTAACTCACCAATACGTTCACCATAGGGAGGGTTAAATAATATAGTGCCCGCTTGTCCAAACGTATTATTCATATCATTGGTGTTTTTACATGAAAACTCAATAAAGCGCTGTAAGCCAGCAGCACGTGAGTTTTGCTGTGCGGTATTAATAACGCGTGAGTCGATATCAACCCCAAACACTTTAACTTTTAGTTGTTCAAGTGATTGTTCTGATTGTGTAATAGCATCGCTAAGAGCCTCTTCCCATAACTCAACATTATGTGCCTGCCAAGCTGCAAAGCCCCATGTTCTACGGTCAATTCCTGGTGCTTGCTTAGCAGCCATTGAAACAGCTTCAATTAAAATAGTGCCTGAGCCACACATAGGATCAACCAGTGGCTTACTCGTATCATCTAACCAACCCGAACGAATAATTAATGCTGCGGCTAAGTTTTCTTTTAATGGTGCAGCACCACTATTTTGTCGATAACCGCGTTGAAATAAACCGCGTCCCGAAAAGTCTAAAAATAATGTGATATTGTCTTTTAGTAAGCGTGCTTGAAAACTAATTTGTGGCGCGCTTTTATCAACATTAGGACGATCTAAACCTTGCTCCCTAAACTGATCAACAATCGCATCCTTAATAGTTAACGCGCCAAACTGACTATTTCGGATTTCTTCACTGTAACCAACAAAATCGATAGCAAATGTCGTATTACTGGTAAAAATATCAGGCCAATTAATCGTATTTGCCGTGGCAAATAGTTTGTCTTTGTTAAGAGCGTCACCTTCACCAAGCTTTAACATTACTCTTGTGGCTAGGCGCGTCCACAAACAAATTTTATAACCAACAGCCATTGAAGCGTCGAAATAAACCCCCTCTGGCTTTTGAATGACGTTTTCACCGCCTAGGCTTTTTATTTCATCACTAAGTAAAACTTCAATGCCAGGAGACGTTAAGGCTAAAAATTGTTGCGTGCTTTCTTTCATGGGGTATTTCCAGAGTAAACTATGCTGCGATTATATACGCAAACATAGTGCACATAAACAAAAGTTAAAGTTTATGCGGCGAAATTGAGCGTAATTCCCCCTTTATGTTGAAGTTTTAAGCTATCGTAATTTTTTTTAAAAAAGCACTTGCTTTATGAGTGCGCTATCCTTAGTATACGCCTCGTTCTCAGGGAGAGATTTTTGAGGATATTCTTTTAAAATGAATTAAAACTTTTAAGGCTCGTTTATTTATCTCTTAATGAGATATTATTAAACCATTCGGACGCGGGATGGA
>NZ_JAHKPW010000037.1 GCF_018860755.1 Colwellia sp. D2M02
GGAATTTCGTTAACTATTCAAAGCAAAAGATCGCGGAGTGGTAGTTCAGTTGGTTAGAATACCGGCCTGTCACGCCGGGGGTCGCGGGTTCGAGTCCCGTCCACTCCGCCAACTTTGTTTCATAATCTTCCTTGTTATTTCGAAAACCCTTCAGCATAGAAAATCCTGCAGTATAAATACCTTAAAAATAAAACTACGTGAATACTTTACCACAGTGTTTTAATTTAATTTTTATAAGACTCTTTATTAAAAATCATCAAAAGTATCCTATCGTCTTAGTCTATTTGACTTTATTCATCAGTTAACTACCTTCATCAGTTAATTACCCTGGTTTGTTGAACGCTACTTATGTGTCGTATTTAAGAGCTGTAGAAGTAGGTAGGCTTTTATAACGCGGATTTTTGCGGTTACGTCTAGTATGTATACCTAAGTAAAATTATTGAAGATAAGGTTCTGTTGAGCGGGAGGATTTGGTAAATATTTAAAGTAGTAGAGAAAGTGCAAAGGCAATAAAGCCTCTATAGTGTTTGGGCTATAATTGTCGATAAAGTTGAAATTGATGAGAATAAGCTATAACGATAATAAGCTCGTTATAGCTTATAGAAGTGTTATTTTATGATGTAGAGTCGGTATCTTTTTTCTTACGAATACTCAACCCTAATTCTTGACCACGATATTTGGCATAATAAGTCGCGCCTAAAAACATGGTAGTTGCAAAAAGTAATTCTAAACTCGCCCAAAGCGTATCTTCAGGCACAACCCAAAGGGTAGTCAAGCTATGTAAGAAATAAATCAATACAATAAAGTTAGACCATGCATAGGTAAAAGGGTTACCTTGGAGTATACCTTTAAGCGGAAATAATAGCGGCAAGGTAAACATAACTAAGGTAGTTACTGTATTTAAACTCTTACTCGGGCTTAATACTAGTAACCACAAAGGCATATAAATGAGTAAAGAGAAGTAGCCCGTTAATGCAATTTTCTTTAAATTGCTAGTTGATATTCGTTGTGTTGTCATAATGTCGTTAGGTAACTCTTAGTTGAAAAATGTTAATACATTTTCAGGAGGGCGTCCGATAATGGCATGGCTACCATTACTAACAATAGGGCGTTCAATTAATTTAGGTGTATTAACCATTGCGGTAATAAGTGTTTCTTCATCGGCACCTTTTAAATTTTGCTCGGAAAATTCAGCTTCTTTAATACGCATCATGTCAATAGCGTTGCAATTAAGTTGCGTTAATAACGTGCTAATAGTTTCACGGGTGAGCGGTGTTTTTAAGTACTCTACAATAGTGACTTCTTGGTTGTTTTTTGATGCACTTTCTTCGAGTAACGCTAAAGTTTGACGACTTTTAGAGCAGCGGGTATTGTGATAAATAGTAAACATAATCTTTCCTAAATGGCTAATATGGGCGCTTAATTATAAACGCTTTAAACGATTTTCTTGTTCTTGAAGTTGTAATATACGTGCTTTGATGCGCTTTTGTTGTAGCGGTTTGTCTTCAAAGAAGCTGTAACTGGTTTGTAACTCATCTACTGCCTTAGAGTAACCGCCTAAAAGAGCAAGTAACTCGGCTTTGTTAACATGCATTAGCCCCATATTACCTTGTTCTCGATATAATGTGGTCAGTAAATCATAAGCGATAAAGTTACCAGGGCTAACAATTAAGAAGTCTTGTAGTAAATGTGCAGCCTCTTGATATTCTTTAGCTTTTAATAACGCATTAGCATAGTTTAAAGTAACTACTTGGTTGTTTGGCATTAACAAGTTTAAGTAACTTAACATTGCTAAAGCATCTGAAACTTTACTATTAGCAATATACACGTCGGTTAGTGCATCTATGTAAAATAAATTATTTTTATCTTTAGCGCGTAAAGCCTCAAGTAAATCTTGTGCTTTATCTAACTCGTTGTTTTCAAAATATGACAAGGCTAGGCCATACTGAGCCCCTTCTTGAAGAGCGTAGTGCTTTTTATTTAATAAACGTTGGTAGTAACCAATATTTGTTTTAGGGTCGCTCTCGTAGCGTGCGGTAATGCGTGCTTTAGCCAGTTCAAAAGCTAAACTAGGTGCTAGAGGTCTTGCTGGGTAATTATGAGCGCGCTGCCTTGCGTCAGTAATACGACTCTCTGGTAAAGGGTGAGTGAGCAACATTGCTGGAGGTTTACTGGCATAGCGATATTTTTCCGACATTTTTTGGAAAAAGCTTGCTGCGCCTTGAGGGTTAAAATTACTACTTGCTAATAGAGCAATACCGACACGGTCTGCTTCTTTTTCATTACCTCGAGTATAGTTGATGCTAGCCTGTTGGGATGCAGCCATCGTGGTACTTAATGCCGCCATACCTAATGCTGGGTTTATTAAGCTAATAACAATACTTGATATCATTGCGGCGGCAGTAACACCTTGGCTTTGATTTTGTGACTCTAGTCGTCTGGCTAAGTGGCGTTGTGTTACGTGAGATATCTCATGAGCAAGTACCGACGCTAATTCACTTTCAGTATCGGCTGCGGTAATCAAACCGCTGTGTATACCTACATGACCACCAAAAAACGCGAATGCATTCAGTTCATTATTATTAACTAAAAAAAATTCAAAAGGGTAGCTAACATTTTCAGCATTCTTAACTAATTTATTACCCAACTGGTTTATGTACTCAATTAACACCGGATCTTGAATTAATGGCTGTGACGCACGAATTTGACGCATCATAGCTAAGCCAATTTGTCGCTCTTTATCGAGTGATAGTACGCTATAGCCTGATATTCCTATATCGGGCAATTTATTTTTGCTATATTCACTCGCCTTAATGGTGCTGGAAAATGAGGTTACACAAGCAATACTTAAGGATAAGGTGAGTGTACTTAATAACGGTTTTATATTCAGCAATCGTCAATCCTGTCGTTGATAGCCCTCAAATAAGTGAGCTTTTTAAGTAGGGGGCAAGTTTTAATCTTCGGCTAAAAGAATATTACCATTTTTTCTCGCAATTTCTTGGTAAAACTCAGCAATGTTATATCCTTTGACCGACGTTATTTGGAAATATTTCGATAAAGTTGTAACTAATTGTTCGACGCGTTGGTGGGCCTGCTTTAATAAGGCAATATCTGCTTCGTCACCATTTTGATAACAAAAAATGCTAAATGCAACTAAACTGTTGACTCTAAAGAGCATTTGCATACTTTCTGGTGACCAACGAATAAAAGGGCAATCAAGGTTGTTTTCAATGCTGTGTCTAATTATTTCGCCATTAATAACAGGGTAGCAGTGCAGTTCATAACCCATATCATTATATTCATGACGTAAGCTAATCTGAGGTTTTTTCTGATAAGTTACATTGCCTTGTAAGTCTTTCATCGGTGCAAAAGCTGCCATATTCCATGACTCGGTATTTAGCATACGTTTATAGGCACTATCAAAGCCGTGGGTTAAAATACCTTCAAGGTCGCCTAGCGATGTCGAAACCATATGGTAGATAGCAGGTACATCACCCCAGTTAATCTTTTTTTTATAGGCATTTATTTCTTTTAATGTTGATAGTTGAACTGTTGAACTCATTTACTTAATAACCTTAACAATTTTATAAGACTTGTTTACACAGGTAGGCTATGATGCCTAGAGGTAATTATTATGCTAATTTTGCAATATGGATTGTCGCAAATTAACGAATTAAACAAAAGGGCTGTTTAGACAATTTTCATGATTTATTCATATGACGGAACCCGTGAGCGATGCCCAATACCGTTAGTGCAAACACGATTACTACTGAAAAAAATGCGGGAAGGGGATTGTTGTCAGTTGCAATTAAAAGATAGTGGCTCCATTCAAGATATCCCTAAGTTATTAAGTAAGTTAGGTTACAGCTATACACAACATAAAAATAAAGATGATGTTGTTGAAATAACAATAAATAATAAGTTAAAGGAGTAAAGGTCAGGTTATGATCAAATTGTTTACTGAATGGTACACGCGCAAGTTTTCCGATCCACACGCCGTAACGCTAGTCGTTATTTTAGTTTGCCTTGCATTATTTATTGCCTTATTTAGTGATTTGTTGATGCCGGTATTTGTTGCAATCGCGATAGCTTTTCTCTTAGATTTACCAGTGAACAAGCTGATGCACATATCTTTCTCTCGTACCAGTGCAACGGTTATCGTTGTTGCTACTTTTGTCAGTATTACTTTAATTGGCTTATTGGGACTTATGCCGGTGATTTGGCAGCAAAGTAGTAATTTATTGCAAGAAGCACCGCAAATGATCACTCAAGGGCAAGGGTACTTATTAACCTTACCTGAAAAATATCCTGAGTTAGTACATGAAGCTCAAATCCAAGGGTTAATTGCCTTCGCTAACGATAAGTTTCTAGAATGGGGGCAAGTTGCGCTTAAAGCATCACTTAGTTCTATTTCTGATATTGTTGCTTTAATGGTCTACCTTATTTTAGTGCCATTAATGGTGTTCTTTTTTTTAAAAGATAAAAAAGCACTCTTAACCAGTATTACGTCTTTCTTACCCAAAGAGCGACGCATGGCAATACAAGTTGCTCATGAAATGAATCAACAAATTTTAAATTATATTCGCGGTAAAGTGATTGAGATTATCATTGTTGGCGCTGCAACAACTATTGCCTTTATGTGGCTGAACTTAGATTATGCAGTGCTATTAGGGGTATTGGTTGGGCTGTCTGTTTTAGTTCCTTATGTAGGGGCGACGGTAGTAACTATTCCTGTATTTTTAGTGGCATTATTTCAATTTGGTGTGAGCAGTGAGTTTGGCTATGTAATGCTTGCTTACGGTGTTATACAAGCTATAGATGGTAATGTTATTGTTCCTCTATTATTTTCTGAAGCTGTTAACTTACACCCGGTAATTATCATTGTCGCGGTGATATTTTTTGGAGGCTTGTGGGGTTTTTGGGGAATATTTTTTGCCATACCGCTAGCTGCGTTAGTTAAAGCGGTATTGAATGCATGGTCTTCAAATCAAGAAGCGGTAATCGCAAATATTACGGAATAGACCTTAAGTACTTTTCCATCAATTACTTATAGCTTGCAGCAAATTAAGTTGTTATAAAGTACTGATAGTAAAGTAGTAACAGTCAAGTAGTAAATATATCACCTTGGAGAACAATAATGAATATTGGCTCAACAACCAGAATCATGCCTAAACATAAGCGTATGGCATTGGTTGCTCATGATAATAAAAAGTCAGATCTTATCGAGTGGTCTACACAGAGGGTTGATGATTTAAAGTTTCATCATTTATTTGCAACAGGCACTACAGGACACATGTTAAGCAAGCATACAGGTTTACCAGTAAAGTGTTTATTTTCAGGCCCGTTAGGTGGCGATCAGCAGCTTGGTGCTTTGATTGCTGAGGGGGAAATTGACGTGATGATTTTCTTTTGGGATCCACTTGATGCTGTACCACATGACCCTGATGTTAAAGCCTTATTAAGGTTAGCAGCTGTGTGGAATATTCCTGTTGCTACCAATAAATCAACGGCAAACTTTTTAATGGATTCTGTTTTAATGAAACAAGAAAGTGAAATAGAAATTCCAGACTATAAGAGCTACCTTGAACAACGTCTTGGTTAACGTCAAGTTATCTCAAGTAGAGTAGCCAAATAAAAAGGGTTAACGCATTAATACGTTAACCCTTTTTTGTCATAATTTATTCGTTGTAAGTCTATTTGTCGTTTAAATAAGCAAGCACGACTTCATGGTGATCTTTGGTTTTAAACTTATTAAAGATGTGCTCTAAGTTACCTTGCTCATCAATGAGGAATGAGGTTCTAACCACACCCATATTTTCACGGCCCATGAATTTTTTTAATTGCCATACATTGTAAGCTTCACATGTGGCGTGGTCTTCATCGGCTAATAAAGTGAAGTTAAGCGCTTGTTTATTGGTAAAGTTAGTTAGTTTTTTTGGTGTGTCAGGGCTTATGCCTAATACCACAACATTTAATGCTTCAAGCTCAGCTTTGCTATCTCTTAATGCGCAAGCTTGAACAGTACAACCTGGGGTAGAAGCACGAGGGTAAAAGTAAACTAATACTTTTTTCCCTTTAAAGGAGTCGAGTGCTACTAGTGTGTTATTTTGATCACTTAACGTGAAATTTGGTGCGGGTTTACCTACTTCAAGCATATTTTAATTCCTAATTTCTAGTGTTAATTGAGTGGAGTAAACTCAGTAATTAAAGTAAATTTGCGTTTGCTTTTTTAATACAGCCTTGTACATCGATTTGTTGGCACAGTTCTAAAAAGTCATGCTCTAATTCATCGAAACTAATTTTTTCTGTTAGTGCAAATAAAATATTGGCGCTCATTTCATTAGTAACAGGGTCAATTTCTGACTTTAATGACGATATGTCAATTTTTCGAGTAGCAAAAAAAGCGGTCATTGCTTTCAAAATACCCGGTTGATCAATACCAGCATACTCGGCTTGATAATGTTTCACTAAGTCAAATACTCGGTGACCAGAGGTACGCTTCATCATCGTTATAAGCTCTAAAGAGTGAGCAACAGAAGGGAGGCGTACTTCAATTTTATTAATAGCTCTAGCGTCACCATTAAGTAACATAATAAAGGTAAACTCAGAGCCGAAAATAGCCATACGGCTATCTAAGATATTACATTCGCATTCACTTGCTAATTTAGTTAACTCACTAACACAACCTGTACGGTCTGATCCCATCGCTGTTAGCACTAAATATTGTGACATTCACTAAATCCAAGTTATCGAAAAAAAGCTATTATACCGAAGCCGATAATAAATGCGAGTTTGGCGCTAAAATTGAAACCAAGCATTTATTTCCTTTTACTTATTTTCGTTTAGGTGAAAATAAGTTGAAACTTTAGTAAGTTTATTGGTCATATATCTTGTGTTTGCAAAAACAGCCAAGTACCATGAGGCGCAATAATAATCTTAGTATTTTTACGTGTGCTTAAAATGGGTTTAACCATTATAGAGGTAAGCCACAGGAGCTTTAATGAGTCGTCGAGTATTATATTTTTCACTTTTATCATTATCACTAACGGCGTGTAGCTCAGTGAATAATAAACAAGCAGAGGGTGGTTTTGACTATGCTGAGCAGGAAGAAGCAGCACCGCTTATTATTCCTCAGGGGCTAACAAAGCCAAAACAACCTAATGACTATGCTGTTACCAACGAAGTCAATCATCAAGGACCTGTTGGTCAAAATATGGACATTAGGGCGCCATCACTTGTTATGCCTATAGCCGCTTCTTCACGGGTTGTTGAAGAGTCGGGTATTGCTATTATTTGGTTTGATAAAGTATTAGAAGAGCAAGATTTACTTAACTTTATTGATAAGGTTGTTAAAGATAAATTAGCTGACGATAACATCAGTTATAGCGTTATTAACGAAGATACCGAGCTTACGCTAAGTAAAGTGATTGAAGGAGCAACAAGCTTAAAAGAAACTTCAATCGATCGTGATGGTGTGAGAACTTCAATTATTGAGTCTGATTGGTACCATAATGAAGTCGACAATGGCTGGATATTTACCGATATAGAACAGTCAACCAGCTTACGTTTTCGTTATCAGCTATTAGCTAAACCACATGGGCGCAGCGTGTCATTACGTGTTTCGTTGGTCGATTATTTACAAACCGATAAACGTGGTGGCTCTAAAACTATGGACCCTATTGATAAACAGCGCGCTGAAAAGTCGATGCTTAACTCAATTATTTCATTGGTTGATTACAATTATCGAGTACAGCAACGTGAAAACCGCTTATTACGTGCTAATCAAAAATTAGTTACCTTAGGTCAAAATCCTGTATCCGAAGATGCTTTTGTTGTTGAAATGGGCATTGATAATCTTTGGGATAATATGCCAATTTTCTTTGAGAAACATGGCTTTACTATTAGCGATTTAAACGAAACTAAACGTATTTATTATGTTGATTTTGTTAAACCAGATACCAGTATTTGGGATTCGCTTTGGGGTGACGACGTACCTGTTATTGACGTGAGTGATGCTCATTACCAATTTGTACTGGCACCACTTGACGAGAAGAATGAAAAAACGTCAGTCACTATCTATAAAGCTGATGGAGAGCCATTAAGTAAAGAAGTACTTGATAAGATCTTCCCTGTTATTGAAGCTGGGTTATCTTTTAGAAACGTATTCTAGTACTAAATAGTGGCGCAACACTTAAGTGTTACGTTATATTGAATAGGTTAAGCGCCGTAGTTATTTTGTAGCTACGGCGTTTTTATTTGTGCTACTTTTACTAACGCGGCTCTTGGTAGCTGAAACGTTAGCACTCAAACACTAAATAGGTAATTTTATGTCAGATCACATTAATTATATTGAGTTTCCAGCAACCAACATTTCTGCTACCAAAGCGTTTTTTACGCAAGCATTTGGTTGGACATTTGAAGATTATGGGCCTGATTATACCGCTTTTAATAATCAAGGCTTTGATGGTGGTTTTTTTAAATCTGAACTTTGCTCGAGTATAGCGACTGGCGGAGCGCTTATCGTTTTGTTATCAGATGATTTAGAGCGTAGCCAAGCGAATGTTATTGCGGCTGGCGGGGTTATTAGCCAAGAGATTTTTAGTTTTCCTGGTGGGCAACGTTTTCACTTTATTGAACCTAGCGGTAATGAATTAGCGGTTTGGTCTAAAACAAGTTAAATAACCTGAATTCGCTTTAACTAAGCTCTTGATAACCTTGTAAAGGCTGGGTTTTGAAAAAGCGTAAATTAATTTGGCTATCTTGGTTGTTTTTATTACTGGCGCTTCTTAACGATAAGGCAATACGATGCTGCTCGTTAACTTGCGGATAAATTATCCAGCTACGCCATATGCTTGGTTCATCGACTCGATGTGGAGCGAAGCTTAACCGAATATTATCTTTAATCTGAAAATGGTTGTTGCTGACTGTTGATTGTTCTTGGTCTGTTATCAAAAAACTAAAGTCAGCTAACGGAATTGCTAACCCTAAACCCCATGCTTTAATATAGGATTCTTTTAAGGTCCAATAATCAAAAAATCGACTACGCTGCTGCTCACTTGGTAAGGAAAAAAGCTCTGTGGTTTCTTGGCTTGAAAAGTATCGCTCAGCAATAGCTAATACATCGTTACTACGACTAGTATCTTCTACATCACAGCCAATATCGTCATGCAAGGTTACCGCACAAGCAATAAGCCCTTTAGTGTGACTAATGTTAAAACGCAGTGCTAAGGGGGGATTAACCAGTTCAGGTTTATCTTTTTCACCTTTTTCAAAACGCCATGCTTGAGGGGCAATATCAGCGTAGTACGATAATAAATCACGGACAAAAGCACGAGTAATTAAAGCGTCATGTCGGTCTTTAGCAAACTTATAGCGCTGTTGTTTAATGGTTTCTTGCTCACTGAGTAGGGTACGATATTGACTGAGTAGCGACTCATCATTTGCTGTTATGTCGTTCGGATCTGTTAGCCATAAATGTATTTCATTTGGCGCTAAAGCAAGTTTTTCTTGGCATAACTTAAGCGTTGTAAAATTTGGCGTAGAGGTTGTCATAAAGTATCGTTAGGTTAGTGGCAGATAAGCCTTTTTACATGGTTAGAAAATTTTAACATAAAGGTGATTACTATATGTGATTTTTTAGACTTTTTATAAAGCAAAATTATTTTTTTATTTTAAGCTAACATAATATTTTTATTATGTTTTTTATTTTCGCTCAGGTAAGCCTTTAAAATTAAGTAAAAAAGTCAATAACTGGTCGAGCAGTTGTCGTTCATAAGACAAGTTAAAATTGTTACAGCCTGTATCGGGTGATTGTTTTGGGTGGTAAAGCTGTGTATATTAGCCATCCTTTATGAATTTATGATGACGCAAAACGGATGTTAAATGACTAAGTTACATGCAAATGCAACCACAACTCCCGAGATGCGTGCATTTATTCATGAATCAGATTTACCTACGGCAGTATTAGCACGTTTATTGAAAATTTCTGAAGCAACCGTTCGCAAGTGGCGTAAACGTGAATCGTTTACTGATGGCTCCCACGTCCCCAAACAATTAAATACTACGTTGACTGAAGCTCAAGAGTACGTGGTGATTGAACTGAGAACACGGCTACTACTATCACTTGATGAATTACTTGCGGTATGTAAACAGTTTATTAATGCCAATGTTTCACGTGCTGGCTTGCAACGTTGTTTGAAGCGTCATGGCGTGTCAAAACTCACTGACATGCAAGCATGCGGGACTATGGTTGATGCGGATAATAATGACAAAAGCCCGATTCAAGTCAGGCTGGAAGACAAGCAAGAAAACCAAGAGTTACTCGCTGAAATTAGTCCTCAGGCAATGCATCAAGTCTTAAACCGCTCACGTGAACTCAGTGTTGAGCAGGTAGTACAAGTGAAAGTAACCCCGCTCCCCGATTTTTCCAATAAAACCAGTGACATTACTGAGAAATTAAGCGAGCAATTAACTGAGCAATTAACCGAGCAGCTAACAGCGCATTCTAACGATAAGTTAGCTACAAACCGTACTCAGCAGACAAACCAAAACAATCAAACAAAACCAAGTCGCTTACTTATTGCTAATGATCCTGCATCTGGTTGGGTTTATGTCGATATTTATGATAGCAATGAGTCTGAAGCCGCCAGTCGTTACATGAGCTATGTGCTCACCAAAGCCCCATTTCATATTCGTCGAATTTTGGCGGGTAATTATAGTGAATTTTTAAGTCGTTTTCGTTTATTAAATGACAGTGCTGATAAGCAAGATGCTAGCACTGAACATCATAAGCAGAACGAAAATGCACGCAAGTCTTAATCGGAGAAGCCAATGGCTAACAAGAATACTTCCCACGAAAACGCACAAGAACATAATGACGAGCAACACGCACAGTTAAACTCTCGTCTTCAAGAGTGTCCCATCGCTGTTGTTGGTATGGCATCAATGTTTGCTGATGCGAAAAATTTAGACGAATACTGGGATAATATTTTTGAGTCGGTTGATGCGATTAAAGATGTTCCAAGTGATCGATGGGCCATTGAAGATTACTATAATAGCGACCCTAAAGTTGCCGATAAAACCTATTGTAAACGTGGTGGTTTTTTACCTGATATTGACTTTGACCCAATGGAGTTTGGTTTACCACCGAACATTTTAGAGTTAACTGATATTGCACAGTTGCTTTCTTTAGTGGTGGCTCGTGAAGTATTGAACGATGCCGGCATTGGTGACGGCTCTGGTTACGATCGCGATAAAGTAGGTATCACCTTAGGTGTCGGCGGCGGTCAAAAGCAAATCTCGCCATTAACTTCTCGATTACAAGGGCCAGTACTTGAAAAAGTATTAAAAGCCTCAGGGGTTGATAGTGACGATCGCGCGATGATCATCGAAAAATTCCAAAAAGCCTATATTAGCTGGGAAGAAAACTCATTTCCAGGCATGTTAGGCAATGTTATCGCAGGGCGTATTGCTAACCGCTTTGATTTTGGTGGCACTAACTGTGTGGTTGATGCTGCTTGTGCTGGCTCATTAGCGGCAATTAAGTTAGCTATTTCAGACTTATTAGAATATCGCTCAGAAGTGATGATTTCAGGTGGCGTTTGTTGTGATAACTCGCCATTTATGTATATGTCATTTTCGAAAACACCAGCCTTTACCACAAATAATGATATTCGTCCGTTTGATGTTGACTCAAAAGGTATGATGATAGGTGAAGGTATTGGCATGATGGCGTTTAAGCGCTTAGAGGATGCTGAGCGTGATGGCGATAAAATTTATGCGGTACTAAAAGGTATTGGTACTTCATCTGATGGTCGTTTTAAATCAATTTATGCGCCGCGTCCTGACGGACAAGCAAAAGCGTTAAAGCGTGCCTATGAAGACGCAGGTTTTGAGCCGAAAAGTTGTGGTTTAATTGAAGCTCATGGCACAGGCACTAAAGCGGGTGATGCCGCTGAATTTAGTGGTTTGATGAAGCATTTTTCTCAAAATAACGACGGCAAGCAGCATATTGCTTTAGGCTCGGTTAAATCGCAAATTGGTCACACTAAAGCAGCCGCTGGTGCTGCTGGTATGATTAAAGCAGTATTAGCGCTGCATCATAAAGTGTTGCCGCCAACATTACATATTGATCAACCTAATCCTGCACTTGATATTGAAAACAGCCCACTGTATTTAAACAGTGAAACTCGTCCATGGATGCCTAGAGCCGATGGTTTACCGCGCCGTGCTGGTATTAGTTCGTTTGGTTTTGGTGGTACTAATTACCATATGGTATTAGAAGAATATCAGCCAACAGCACAAGGCCAGTATCGTTTAACTAATGTTGCACAAACTATTGTTATGGTTGGTAATGATGAAAGCTCGCTTAAAGATCATTTACGCCAATGGCAAGAAAAACTAACCGTTAACGTGGATGAACAGCCATATATGTTTAATGCGTTAGTGACGCAAAATACGCTAACAACACCAGCAAACGATTATGCTCGTTGTGGTTTTACTGCTAAAAACGCTACAGAAGCTTTAGCGATGATTTCAGCAGCGTTAACACAGCTCGATAAGCAAGCGGGTAGTGAGCAATGGTCATTACCGCATGGTATTTATTACCGCAAATCGGCAATTACTGCCAATGATAAAGTTGTCGCGCTATTTTCTGGGCAAGGCTCGCAATATGTAAATATGGGTCGTGAACTGGCGTGTAATTTCCCAAGTGTGATGCAAGCGGCTAGTGATATGGATAATGAATTCACCGCGGCACAATTAAGCCAATTATCACCGGTAACTTACCCGATTCCTGCGTTTACGAATGATGCTCGTAAAGCACAAGAGGAGGCATTACGTTTAACACAATATGCACAACCGGCCATTGGTTGCTTCAGTGTAGGATTATATAAAACGTTTACTAATGCTGGCTTTAAGGCAGACTTTACTGCAGGGCATAGCTTTGGTGAATTAACTGCCTTGTGGGCTGCTGGGGTTGTTAACGATAAAGATTATATGATGTTAGCACGTAGTCGTGGACAAGCAATGGCTGCGCCTGTTGGTGATAACGCCAAAGATTTTGATGCTGGTACTATGGTTGCCGTTGTGGGTAATCCTGATGCAGTTGCTAATGACATTAAAGATATTGCTGATGTATCTATTGCTAACTACAACTCAAATAATCAAGTGGTTGTTGCCGGCGTTAGTGCGCAAATCGCGTTAGCCTCAACGATATTAAAAGATAAAGGTTATAAAGTGGTGCCATTACCGGTTTCGGCTGCATTTCACACACCGTTAGTCGGTCATGCTCAAAAACCTTTTGCCAAGGCAATAGATAGCGCTAAATTCAACAAGCCAACTATGCCTGTATTTGCAAATGGCACGGGTAAAGCGCATTCAAATAAGGCCGCTGATATCAAAAAGGCTCTTAAAAATCATATTTTAGAGTCAGTACATTTTAATAAAGAAATAGATAACCTCTATGATGCAGGTGGTCGAATATTTATTGAATTTGGTCCTAAAAATGTGTTGACTAAATTAGTTGAAAATATTCTCAGCGATAAAGACGATGTGGTGGCTATTGCGGTTAATGGCAATGCCAAAAAGTCAGCCGATTTACAATTACGCCAAGCAGCAGTACAGCTATGCGTTTTAGGTCTGTCGTTAAATGAAATTGACCCGTATTCAGCGGTTAAACGCCCATTAACCCCGCCTAAAATGTCAGCGTTGGCAATGAAGCTTAATGGCGCATCTTATGTGAGTGAAAAAACGAAAAAGCAATTTAGCGACGCGCTATCTGATGGACGAACGATTAAGCAAGCGATAGCAACACCGATTGAAAAGCCTGTTGAAAAAGTAGTAACCAAAGAAGTCGAAAAAATCGTAGAAAAAGTGGTTGAAAAAATTGTATACGTTGATGTGAACGGCAATATTATTGATGAAAGTCAGATTGATAAACAGTCAACTAACACTCACTCAGCTAATAGCCACAGTGTAAATAAAGCTGTTGACGCTACAGACTTAGCGGTAAGTATTGAGCGCAGTGTTGCTCAGTTTGTTGAACATCAACAACAGTTATTGTCAGTGCATGAACAATACATGCAAGGACCAAAAGAATACGCACAAACAGTTGATAAAGTACTTAGCGCAGTAGCGCAATCTGAAGGTGAGAGTCAATTATCTGAAAGTTTAGATCGTACTTTAGGTATGTATCATCAATTTCAATCTGAAACGCTACGTGTGCATGAGCAATACCTAAATAGTCAAAACGATACAATGGCATTACTGTTAAATAATGCCTCTGCAAGCTCAAATGTGGCAACGTCAACTACTGAAAGTAGTAGCGCAGCTAATACCGGGCTAGCTAGCTCAAATACATCGGCAATATCGCAAAAGACTGTACCTGAAAGTAAAGCACCTGCAAGCATAGCGCCTGAAAGTATAGCCCCTCAAAATATAGCGCCGAAAAGTGTAGCTGCCAGTGTTTCAGCCGTTAATGCGGTAGCTACTATGTCAACAAGTGTTAGCGCGCCAGCTAATACTCAAACTCAAGTTGCAGCAGCATTAGCGCCACAAACTGTTGTTGAGCCTTCACTTGATCTTGAGTTGATTAACAACGTGATGTTAACGGTTGTTGCAGATAAAACCGGTTATCCCACTGAAATGCTAGAGTTAGGCATGGATATGGAAGCCGATTTAGGTATTGACTCTATCAAGCGTGTTGAAATTTTAGGGGCAGTACAAGATGAAATTAACGACTTGCCTGAGCTTAACCCAGAAGACTTAGCACAGCTTCGTACTTTAGGTGAAATTGTTGATTATATGCAATCAAAAGTGAGTGTTGCAGCGCAGCCGCAAAGCACTACTTTGCATTTAGTCGAAACATCAGCAGAAGCTACGCATAGCGTTGCTACTACTCTTAACCTAGATCATATTCAATCGGTAATGATGGCTGTTGTTGCTGATAAGACTGGCTACCCCACTGAAATGCTAGAGCTAGGCATGGATATGGAAGCGGATTTAGGTATTGATTCAATTAAACGTGTTGAAATTTTAGGGGCGGTACAAGATGAAATTACTGACTTACCTGAGCTTAACCCAGAAGACTTAGCACAGCTGCGCACCTTAGGTGAAATTGTTAGTTACATGCAATCAAAAGTATCCGTTGCAGCGCCTGCCAGTACCCCAATAGCTAGTACCGCAACATCAACAGCCAACTTGGCACCCGCAATCGACTTAGATCATATTCAATCAGTAATGATGACGGTTGTTGCAGATAAGACTGGTTATCCCACTGAAATGCTAGAACTAGGTATGGATATGGAAGCGGATTTAGGTATTGATTCAATTAAACGTGTTGAAATTTTAGGGGCGGTACAAGATGAAATTACCGATTTACCTGAGCTTAACCCAGAAGACTTAGCACAGCTGCGCACCTTAGGTGAAATTGTTAGTTACATGCAATCAAAAGTATCCGTTGCTGCGCCTGCCAGTACCTCAATAGTCAGTACCTCAATAGCCAATACTTCAATAGATAGTACCCCAATAGCTAGTACCTCAACATTAGCAGCTAACTTGGCACCAGCAATAGACTTAGCTCATATTCAAGCGGTGATGATGACGGTTGTTGCAGATAAGACTGGTTATCCTACTGAAATGCTAGAGTTAGCGATGGATATGGAAGCGGATTTAGGTATCGACTCTATTAAGCGTGTGGAAATTTTAGGGGCGGTACAAGATGAAATTACCGACTTACCTGAGCTTAACCCAGAAGACTTAGCGCAATTACGTACCTTAGGCGAAATTGTTAGTTATATGCAATCAAAAGTGAGTGTTGCAGCGCCTGACAGTACCTCAATAGCCAATACTTCAATAGATAGTACCCCAATAGCTAGTACAGCAACATCAACAGCCAACTTGGCACCAGCAATCGACTTAGATCATATTCAATCAGTAATGATGACTGTTGTTGCAGATAAGACTGGTTATCCCACTGAAATGCTAGAGCTAGGCATGGATATGGAAGCGGATTTAGGTATTGACTCTATCAAGCGTGTGGAAATTTTAGGGGCAGTACAAGATGAAATTACCGACTTACCTGAGTTAAATCCAGAAGACTTAGCGCAGCTTCGTACTCTAGGTGAAATTGTTAGTTACATGCAATCAAAAGTGAGTGTTGCAGCGCCTGCCAGTACCTCAATAGCTAGTACCTCATCATTAACAGCTAACTCAACACCCGCAATCGACTTAGATCATATTCAAGCGGTGATGATGACTGTTGTTGCAGATAAGACTGGTTATCCTACTGAAATGCTAGAGTTAGCGATGGATATGGAAGCGGATTTAGGTATTGACTCTATCAAGCGTGTTGAAATTCTAGGGGCGGTACAAGATGAAATTACCGACTTACCTGAGTTAAATCCAGAAGACTTAGCGCAGCTTCGTACTCTAGGTGAAATTGTTAGTTATATACAGTCACGCGTTACCAACAATAATCCGCCGCCGACAGAGCCGACGCCACCTACAAGTAATAAGTCATTAAGTGCTATTGAACAGGCGCCAAGTGCCATAGTGGCGATAAAATCACTTCCTTCAGTGACTAAAATTGTTCCCGCCGTTGGTGGTAACGCTTTAATTGTTGATGATGGTAGTGGCGTAGCGATACCACTAAGTGAGCAATTAATCGCAGACGGTTTTAAGGTGAATGTGCTGCAACCAGCGTGGATAAAATCACAAACAAACAAACCTTTTAACAACCAAGTCAATGTTGTTGAACTTGTTAATGCTTCAGACGACAACGTAGAAATTGATGAGACGGGCGTTAAACAAGCTCTGGAAAACATACAAACAGCGCAAGGTAATATTGACGCGGTATTTTATCTGCATGCTAATACCGAAATTACCGCAATTGAATACCCGCAAAGTGCAAAACAGGGCTTAATGCTTGCTTTTGTTTTGGCGAAGCTTTGTCATGTAAAGGGAGCGACTACCACCCGTGCTAGTTTTGTTGTGGTAACACATCAAGGAGGAAGCTTAGGTTTTTCAAATGATGACTTTAAAGCTCATGAACAAAGTGATTTAGTACAAGCGGGGTTAAATGGTTTAGTAAAAACCTTGTCCCATGAATGGCCAACGGTTTTCTGTCGTCTTATTGATTTACCTCTAGTAAGTGCCTCATCAACAAAAGTTAGTGCAGCGAAAGCAGCAAGTTATATTTACGATGAGTTTTTAGATGCAGATGCCTCGTTGATTGAAGTAGGCTATAACAGCACATTATCAACCAGTATTAATCGCGTGACATTAGTGGCACAAACCACTAATAGCTATAATCTTGAAGCGGGTAATCGTATTGATAACAACGCCGTTTTTTTAGTGAGTGGTGGCGCCAAAGGTGTTACTGCGCATTGTGTCATTGAATTAGCTAAGCAATATCAAGCGAGCTTTATTTTACTTGGGCGATCTGCTTATGAAACGAGCGAAGCAACCTGGGCGCAAGGGGTTAACGATGAAGCTGAGCTGAAAAAGTCAGCGATGCAAGCGCTAATTGCTCAAGGTGAAAAGCCAACGCCAGTGAAAGTGAGTCAACTTACTAGCGCGGTATTAGCTAATCGTGAAATTGCTCAAACACTTGATGCTATTACTGCTGCTGGCGGCAAAGCACATTATGTTGCGGCTGATGTAACTAATGCCAAAAGCGTTAATAATGCCGTTGCGCCTCTAGTAAAAACCTTGGGTGACATTAGCGGTATTATTCACGGAGCAGGGGTTTTAGCCGATAAGTTTATTGAACAAAAAACCTTAAGTGAATTTAACCGTGTTTACCGTACTAAAATTGATGGTTTACTGTCGTTACTATCGTGTGTTGATCAACGTCAACTTAAACATTTAGTACTGTTTTCATCGGCTGCTGGTTTTTACGGAAACCCAGGACAGTCTGACTACGCCATTGCTAATGAAATTTTGAATAAAACCGCGTACCGTTTTAAAGCATTACACCCTCAAAGCCAAGTATTAAGCTTTAACTGGGGACCTTGGGATGGTGGTATGGTTACCTCAGAGTTAAAGCGCATGTTTAATGACCGTGGTGTTTATATTATTCCACTAGATGCTGGCGCGCAGCTATTAGTGAGTGAATTAGGCGCTAATAGTAATCGTTGTCCGCAAATTTTAGTTGGTAACGACCTTTCTAAAGATAGCACTAAAACGACTGAAAATGAGCAAGGTGCGCAGGTAAAAAAGCCGCAAGTTAGTCGCTTATCAAACCGTGTTATTAAAACACTACAAGTGACTAACAATGCTTTTTTAGTCGATCACACCATAGGAAATGATCAAGTACTACCCACCGTGTGTGCCTTAGCGTGGATGAGTGAAGCCTGTCAGGCAAGTTACCAAGGTTATTACTATCAAGGCAGTAGTGATTATAAGCTTTTTAAAGGCGTTACCTTTGATGAGGCGACAATTGCGCTTGCTCAGGCTGTTGATTTTATTATTGAGATGAACGCTCAAGAGCAAAATAATAACCACTTACAGGTAGAGGTCACGATATCGAGTAAGGTTATTGATGAGCAGGACAATGAAAAAACGATTTATCATTACGGCGCAAAAATTCACTTAGCGCCAGCTAGCCAAGTAAAGCAAGCAATTACTGAAATGACGCTTACTGATCAGCAGCGCCTTTTAGTTGATGAACTAAATAGTGATGCAGCTAAGCAAACAGTTGCAGCGACTAACGCAACTGACCAAGCACAAGCCTTGTATAACAATGGTACTTTATTTCACGGAGAAAGCTTACAAGGCATTCGTGCGATATTGCATTGTGATGACACTAGCTTATTACTTGCTTGTCAGGTTGCTGAATTAGCTCAGGTTAAACAAGGTGATTTTCCATTAAGCGCAAATAAAGACAGTGACGTGCATAATGTTTTTGCCAATGATTTGGTTTATCAAGCGATGCTAGTTTGGGTAAAACAGCAGTTAGGTTTAGGCAGTTTGCCATCAAGTACGCAGCAGTGGACGGTTTATCGTCAAGTTGCATTAAATGAGCGTTTTTATTTACTACTCAATGTTGTTAAAGCCACAGGTAGTAAATCTACTAGTAAAGCTGCCAGTAAACGTGGCTCTTTGGTGGCCGATATTCAATTGTTCAGCGAAGATTACCAATTACTGGCTGACGTTAAATCAGCAAAAGTTACCGCAAGTGCAACTTTAAATAACGTATTTTTACCTGAAAATACGTTAAGTAAAAGCCAAGCGACAACAAAGGTACAAGCTAGCTCAAGTCTCAAAGAACATGCACAAGAGAATGTACAAGAAAGTGCACAAGAGAGCGCAAAGGGAACAGCAAAAGATAAAGCTGAACTAGTGTAATGATAGATAATTTTAATGATAGATAACAGACTCGCCATTATTGGCATCGACAGCCACTTTGGTCAGTATGAAAATATTGATCAAGTGGCGCGAGCACTTTATTTAGCGAAAGTGGAAAACACCACAGAGCAGAATCATACCGCTTTTAATCTTGGTGAGCATAACCTTGCTAAGTACGTTGCAAAGTCAGTTGAACGTATGATTGCGCCTTGTCACTTTCCTGCAAATAACGTTGCTAATATTGAAGAGCAATTAGTCACCATTGTTGTTTGTGAAAGCCCTGCTTGTGAAACTGCTGTTGATGAATGTATTACAGCTCAGCGTTTAAACAGCTTTACCGAAAAAGCAGCAACGGCAAACTCTATATCCGTTGTTAGTGAGCTTGCTCAAGCATTAACCTTAAGTGCAACCTTAATTGAGCAAGGTAAAATAGTGGCCTTAGTTGGTATTAATTTTAATGTTAATGTTAATCAAACCATTAACGAAAAAATATCAACTAATACGGTCAGTTTCGATAGCCACTTTAACGGATATCAAACAACGAGTGGTTTAGCAGCAGTTTTACTTTGTAGTGAAAGATTAGCAATAACGGAAAAGTTCGCGATTTATAGTTGGATAAATGGTATTAAAAGCCTTATCAGTAAGGCTGTATCCGCAAATGATATTAATCAAATAGCTGAGCAAGCGTTAAAGCAATCAGGGGTAACAACAAGCAATATTGGCTTACTTGAAAGCTCAGCTTTAGCCCAGCAAGATTTAAGAAATGCAGAGTTACAAGGCTTGTGTCAGCTTTATTGTGGTGGTGATGACCAAAACGCATTGTCTACTGTATTCTCTACTGCAATGACTTCTGCGCGAAGTATTGTTGGGGAAGGGGCTGGTTTTTCACAAGTGCTGGGTTTAGTCCGCACCGTTATTGCATTGCAACAACGTTATATTCCCGCTATTAGTGATTGGCAATCACCACTTGATACGCAATTACCATGGTTTGAGCAATCTAGCTTTTATTTAGCAACTGAGGCGCGCCCTTGGTACCCTAATGTTAATGGAGATTGCCATAGTGCGGCATACAGTTGTTTAACCGAGCACAGTTATTGTCATCTTATTTTAACGGAACATAGCCTTGCATTCGAAGCCGATGTTGCAGTTGATGTCGTCGCTGATAAGTTCCCATTAGCCGACGTGAGAAAAAATGGTTTTATCGCCAGCAGCCCAATGAAATTAATTTTGGTTTGTGGTGAGAGCCAACAGGTATTAACCCAAAATTTACAGCAGGTAACAACGCAAGTTGCTAATTTAGCCAAGGCCTCGTTAACGTTCTCACCAAGCGCTGAACTCACTTTATTAGCTAAACAGCAATACCAGTATTTTTTACAATGTAACGCAGCAGAGCAAAATAAAGTATTCACGATAGCGTTACTTTGTGAGTCTATACCTGAGTTACAAAAAGAGCTTAGCTTAGCGCAATTAGGTATTGAAAATGCTTTTGAAAGTGGTATTGATTGGAAAACACCTAAAGGCAGTTATTTTAGCGCTCAGCCGGTTACTCAGTCTGTTATTCAGTCACCTACTCAACATAGCCGCGTAAATAGTACTGTGCCTTTGGGAGCAAATAACCGTAAAGGTGATACTAGTCAGGTAGGCAATAATATTGCCTTTATTTACCCTGGCATTGGCGCAACGTATGTCGGTTTAGGACGTGATTTATTTCACTTGTTTCCTGAAATATACCAAAGCGTTGCCGCACTAGCCGATGATATTAGTAGTAGTTTAAAAGATAGATTACTTAATCCTCGAACGATTATTCGGCCAACATTTAATGAATTAAAACAGCTTGATATTCAATTACGTGGCAGTTTAGCGGATATTGCTGAGGCTGGTGTTGGTTTTGCTTGTGTATTCACCCAAATATTTGAGCGCGTTTTTAAGGTCAAGGCTGATTTTGCTACCGGCTATTCTATGGGTGAAGTTAGTATGTATGCTGCGTTAGGCTGTTGGCAGCAACCTGGTTTAATGAGTGCGCGCTTAGCACAATCAAGCACTTTCAATCATAAACTTTGTGGTGAATTATCAACGTTACGTGAATGTTGGGATTTATCAAATGATGAAATAGCCCAGCAACCCTTATGGGAAACTTACACTATAAAAGCGACTTTAGCTGAGTTTGAGCAAGCGAATGTCGGCGAAAAGCGAGTTTACTGCACCATAGTGAATACTCCTGATAGTTTACTGGTTGGCGGCTTTCCGCAAGATTGCTTACGGGTGATTAAAAATTTGGGTGTTAGAGCCATGCCATTAACCATGGCAAATGCTATTCATAGTGCCCCAGCAAAAGCCGAATATGATGCCATGGTTGAACTCTATACTATGGCGGTTAATCCACGTATTGCCACCAGAATGTACTCGAGCTCATGTTATTTACCAGTACCGCAATTTAGTGGCAGCATTGCTAACTCAATTGCCAAATGTTTATGTGAGCAGGTCGACTTTCCACGCTTAGTGAATACCTTGTATGAACAAGGCAGCAGAGTATTTATTGAAATGGGGCCAGGGCGATCATTATCGAGTTGGGTCGATAAAATTTTACCTCATGGTAGTCATCCGCATTTATCCGTTCCTGTTAACGCCAAAGGAACCCGTGATGAAGTCACCTATTTTAGAGCATTAGCGAAATTACTTAGCCATGGCGTTAGTGTTGATCTTGAGAGTGTTTTTAATGGTTCAATGATCATTAATCATAAAAACCCACACCAAAATTGAATGTAATTAAATAACTGATTGATTAAAAACATAAAAATTAACCTATGTTAAAGAGAGAATTCATGGAAAACATTGCCGTTGTCGGTATCGCAAATTTATTTCCCGGATCATCACAGCCCGATGAATTTTGGCAACAATTACTTAACAAGCAAGACTGTCGCTCAAAAGCGAGTCATGCTCAAATGGGCGTTGATCCTGATAAATATACCGGTAAAAAAGGAGACACCGATAAGTTTTATTGTGTGCATGGCGGTTATATTCGAGACTTTAACTTTAATGCCACAGCTTTTGTAACTGATGCACAGGGCAAAGCGTTAAGTAATGGTTTAACTGCTGAGTATTTAACGCAACTAGATGATTTAAATCAATGGGCATTATATGTTACTGAGCAAGCTCTTAGTGATGCAGGATATTGGCGCTCAACGGCACTAGAAAACTGTGGGGTGATTTTAGGTAATTTATCGTTTCCAACTAAATCATCAAACCATTTGTTTCTCCCTTTATACCATCAAGTGGTTGAAAATAGTCTTAAAGAAATCATCAATCAAGACTTACAGTTATCAACATTTTCAACCGATACTGCCAATGTTAATACCAGTTTAAATCAGGCTCCACATGCTGATAATGCACTGGTAGCTGGTTATCCTGCGGCGCTACTTGCGAAAGCTGCTGGTTTAGGCGGAGCACATTTTGCACTTGATGCGGCTTGTGCATCCAGTTGTTACTCGGTAAAACTGGCATGTGATTATTTGCATACTGGTAAGGCTGACATGATGCTCGCAGGTGCAGTGTCGGGCGCCGATCCTATGTTTGTGAATATGGGATTTTCAATATTCCAAGCATACCCTGAAAACAACGTGCACGCGCCATTTGATAAAAATTCACAAGGGCTTTTTGCCGGTGAAGGCGCTGGTATGATGGTGCTAAAACGTCATAGTGATGCGGTGCGAGACGGTGATAAAATTCACGCTATCATTAAAGGTGGTGCGTTATCTAACGATGGTAAAGGCGAGTTTGTGTTAAGCCCTAATACTAAGGGACAAGTACTCGTTTACGAACGTGCTTATGAAAATGCAGACGTTAACCCTGCCGATGTTGACTACATTGAGTGCCATGCCACGGGTACCCCTAAAGGGGATAAAGTTGAGCTTGGCTCGATGGAAACCTTTTTTAGTCGTTATCACAACAAACCGCTGTTAGGCTCTGTTAAATCAAACTTAGGTCACTTACTTACCGCCGCAGGTATGCCGGGGATGACTAAAGCGATCCGCGCCTTAAATGAAAAAATTATTCCGCCGACCATTAATTTAACCGATCCTATTCGCTCTAAGCAGGAATATTTAACGGCAGCGCAAATGCCAACACAAACCGTTAATTGGCCCGTTGCCAATAGCGCTGCCAGTGCAACTAAACCACGTATTGCTGGCGTTAGTGTTTTTGGTTTTGGCGGCGCTAATGCACATATTGTATTACAAGAGCAGAGTGATACGCTTGATAATGCAGCTAGCACTCAAAACCAGGTGAATGCTCAAGAGCCATTGGCTATCATCGGAATGGATGCTCATTTTGGCCATGCTGAAAACTTAAGTGCTTTTTTGCAGTTACTCTCCAATCAAGGTAATACCTTTACAAAGCTACCCGTTAAGCGCTGGAAAGGCATTGAGCAAGATAGCAGTGTGATGAATGCATTAGGGTTAGCACATGCACCCAAAGGTGGCTATGTGGAGCAGTTTGATATTGATTTTTTACGCTTTAAAGTGCCGCCAAACGAGCAAGACTGTTTGATTCCACAGCAATTAATGATGATGAAAGTGGCTGATAATGCTGCTAAAGATGCTGGCCTAAAAGAGGGTAGCAATGTTGCGGTTTTAGTCGCTATGGGTATTGAGCTTGAGCTGCATCAATATCGCGGTCGCGTTAATTTGGCGACTCAAATTGAAACTAGCTTGCTTGAGCAAGGCGTCACGTTAACTGACAAACAACGTAATACCTTAATCAATATTGCTAAAGATGGCGTTGCTTCAGCTGCACAGTTAAATCAATACACCAGTTTTATTGGCAATATTATGGCGTCGCGTATCTCGGCGTTATGGGATTTTTCAGGGCCAGCAATTACGCTCTCAGCAGAAGAAAACTCGGTGTACCGTTGTGTTGAGTTGGCGCAAAGCTTATTTCAAACCAGTGATGTTGAAGCTGTTATTATTGCTGCGGTCGATTTAGCAGGCTCAGTTGAAAATATTACCTTACGTCAACATTACGCAGAGGTTTCGTTGAGCGCTGATGGCAATACTGATAGCCATCAATGGAAAGTTGGTGAAGGTGCGGGTGCCTTAGTTGTTGTTCCTCACTCAAAAGTTAGCTGTAGTGCCATGGGCGAGCACAGTGTTTATGCACAAATTGACAGTAACTGCTTTGCTAATTATCAGGGTAAAGTCAGCGCTGATGTTATTAACACTGCGGCGAAAAAAGCGTTAAATAGCGCAGGTATTAGTGCTGAGCAAGTGAGCGAAGTAGAAGCGCATGGCAGTGGTTTTATTGATGAAGATATTGCCGAACAACACGCTTTACCAAGTATTTACCCGTCAGTGAGTCAGCAGCAAAAAATTAGCTCGGTAAAAAATACTATCGGGCACACTTTTAATGCATCAGGCATGGCCAGTATTATTAAATCTGCGTTGCGATTAAATGCTCAGTCCAATAAAAATAATAAAACTTATATTGCGATTAATGGCTTAGGTAAAGATGAAAGCTGTGCACATTTGATTTTATCGTCAAGTGGAGATCAGCACCAAAGTGCGCCAAGTCAAATAACGAAAAAGCGTCCAGAGCTCATTAAAACAATTACCTTGGGCGGCGATAGTATTCGTCAATTAATACATCAACAAAGTCATAACGAGCATATAGCCGAAATTAAACAGGCATATAGCCATGTTAATGCGAAGCACGGCATTAGCGCGCCTATTGCGTTAGCTAATTTAGTGCCGCAGCGTTTACTTAAAAGCGTTGCGAAAAGCACTTCAAAGCCAGTATTAGCAAACTTATCAACAAACAGCGCCGCAAATATCGCGACTGTTATTGGAGTACCTGTGAAAAATAATAGTCAAGATAACTCTCATGCCAATTATCAAAGTAAGCACCTAAGTCAGCATCAAGTCGTGGCAAATAATACGCACCATGTTGAGACAACCGTCAGCAAAACCATTGCCCAAGCAACGGCAACTCATCAGTCGTTTTTAACTAGCCGTCAATTAGCGCAACAGCATATTGCCCAGTTAATTAGCTTACAAGCCGATGTGTCTCAAGGTGTTGATGTTATAAACTCTGGCGACAATGCACATATACAAGACAGTCCAGCGATGAAATTGGACAGTGAATCTCAAGGTTTAGGGTTTGCCATTAAAGGGCCTGCTGGTTATCACTATCCACCTTTGCAATTACAAGAGCGCTTTAATCAACCCGATCATCTTATTTGGGATACCGCCGATTTAGTAGAGTTTGCCGAAGGTGATATTGCAAAAGTGTTTGGTGAAGAATATGCCATTATCGATAACTACTCACGCCGCGTTAGATTACCTACCACAGACTACTTATTAGTGTCACGCGTTACCGAATTAGATGCCAGAGTACATGAGTATAAAAAGTCTTACATGTGCACTGAGTATGACATTCCGGTCGATGCGCCTTTTTTAATTGATGGTCAAATTCCTTGGTCAGTTTCGGTTGAATCAGGTCAGTGTGATTTGTTATTAATCTCTTATATTGGCATTGATTTTCAGGCGAAAGGTGAACGAGTTTATCGCTTACTTGATTGCGAACTAACCTTTTTAGAAGAAATGGCCTTTGGCGGAGAAACCCTGCGTTATGAAATTCATATTGACTCGTACGCCAAAAATGGTGAACAGCTGTTATTTTTCTTTCACTACGATTGCTACGTTGGCGATAAAAAAGTACTGATCATGCGTAATGGTTGTGCTGGTTTTTTCACGGATGAAGAATTAGCTGACGGTAAAGGTGTTATTTTAAATGATAAAGATAAAGCACAACTTGCTAATGCGGTTAAAAGTCGCTTTACGCCATTAATCACTAATAAAGATTCAGCCAAGCAGGCGAAACAACACTTCGATTATAACGATATGATGAAGCTAGTTGATGGCGATGTTGCAGGCTGTTTTGGTGAAGAATACAACCAACAAGGGCGCAATCCGTCATTGAAATTTTCATCAAAGAAATTTTTAATGATTGAGCGTATTACCAAAATTGATGCTCATGGTGGACATTGGGGCTTAGGTTTACTTGAAGGACAAAAAGATCTCGACCCAGAGCACTGGTATTTTCCGTGTCACTTTAAAGGTGATCAAGTCATGGCTGGTTCATTGATGAGCGAAGGCTGTGGGCAAATGGCAATGTTCTTTATGCTAAAATTGGGCATGCATGCCAATGTTAATAACGCACGTTTCCAGCCTATGCCTGGAGAGTCACAAACGGTGCGTTGTCGTGGTCAGGTTATTCCGCAGTACAATACCTTAACTTACCGTATGGAAGTAACTGAAATGGGCATGCAGCCTTATCCGTACTTAAAAGCCAATATTGAAATTATTCTTGATGGCAAAGCGGTAGTTGATTTTAAAAACTTGTCAGTGATGATCACCGAGCAAACTGATGAGTCGCCTTATCCTGTAACATTACCTGATAATACGGTGCTCGTTAATTCGCAAACGGCTATCGATACAACCGATACAAGGGTTAGTGAATTTGCTGAAAGTAATAGTGATAAACAAGGCGTTGATGAACGTGGCATAGTGCCATTTAAAAATGCACAGCGTCCATTAATGAAAGTAATGTCTGATCACCTTGCACCTAAAAATAAAGGCGTAACACCCATTCAGCATTTTGAAGCGCCGTTCGTTGCAGGGCAAAACCGTGTGCCTAATACTGCACCTTTTACCCCGTGGCATATGTTTGAATTTGCCACCGGCAATATTTCTAACTGTTTTGGCCCTGATTTTGATGTTTATCAAAATCGCATTCCACCGCGTACGCCTTGTGGTGACTTACAAGTGGTTACGCAAGTTGTTGAAGTTACTGGTGAGCGCTTAGATCTTAAAAACCCAGCAAGCTGTATTGCAGAATATTTTGTTCCAGCAGATGCTTGGTACTTTAGTAAAAATAGTCATAACAACTGGATGCCATATTCATTGATTATGGAGATTGCACTGCAACCTAACGGCTTTATTTCTGGCTACATGGGCACTACCTTAAAGTACCCTGAAAAAGATTTATTTTTCCGTAATCTTGATGGCAGTGGCGATTTAGTTAAGCAGGTAGATTTACGTAACAAAACTATCGTCAATAAATCAGTGCTATTAAGTACAACCATGGCTGGCGGTATGATAGTACAAAGTTTCACTTTTGAACTTTACGTGAAAAATGAAACAACAGTGGCACAAGACATTGATGCACACGAGCTGTTTTATCAAGGTACTGCCGTATTTGGTTATTTTGGCGCAGATGCATTATCTAACCAATTAGGCATTGATAACGGTAAAGTAACTCACCCTTGGTTTGTTGATCATAAAACCCCTGCGAGTAATATTGAAATTTTTGATCTTAGCAATAAATCATTAAGCTTATATCAAGCGCCAGAGGCTAAGCCGCATTATAAATTAGCTGGTGGTCAAATGAACTTTATTGACACTGTATCTATCGTGGAAGGTGGCGGTAAAGCCGATATTGCTTATGTGCATGGCCAACGCGCTATTGACGCCACCGACTGGTTCTTCCGTTATCATTTTCATCAAGACCCAGTCATGCCTGGCTCTTTAGGTGTTGAAGCTATTATTGAGCTGATGCAAACCTACGCATTGAAAAACGATTTAGGCGCACAGTTTACTAATCCACGCTTTATTGCACCAACAACACAGGTTAAATGGAAGTATCGTGGGCAAATTACGCCACTAAATAAGCAAATGACGTTAGATGTGCATATTACCGACATTGTAAAAACCGCAACAGAAGTGCGTTTAGTTGGAGATGCTAACTTGTCTAAAGACGGCTTACGTATTTATGAAGTAAAAGACATAGTGTTGGCGTTAGTTGAAGCTTAAGAAAGCACTCTTAGCGCTTATCAAAGTATTTATAAAGATAAGTTAAATAGCGTGAAAAAAAATATCAAACGAAAAGTTAAGCATCATTTAAAACGATGTCGAGCACAGTGGTGGTGCGGTAAAGCGGAGTCAAACTCACAAAACCGACAAACTAAAGCAGCGAGCTAGTATTGATCTAGTTTTGAGCAAGCCATTACGTCGCAACGAAAATGAAAAATTTAAGTATAGGAATGAAAATGTCAAACATAGGATTTACACAACGCAATACCACTGATTGGGCATGGCATGTTGATAGCGAAGTATTGAGCACTGACGATAGCGCAATTAAAGCCGCATTATTAAATGTTGATATGCCCGTGTATATTGCCAAAAAGGGTAATGAATTTGCCGTAACGCAAAACAAAAACGCGAGTGAAACGTCTACTAGTACTGAGGTACTGGCATTTGCACAGCAACTTAATCCTGAAAATTTAGGAGATGCCGACTTTAAAGCGCAGCATGGGGTGAAATACGCTTATCATGGCGGCGCTATGGCTAATGGTATTGCCTCTGTTGAATTGGTAGTTGCGTTAGGTAAAGCAGGGCTTTTATGTTCTTTTGGTGCCGCTGGTTTAGTACCTGATGCAGTAGAAGATGCTATTAAACGCATTCAAGCCGAATTACCTAATGGCCCATATGCGGTTAATTTAATTCATGCGCCAGCAGAAGAAGCTTTAGAGCGCGGTGCTGTTGAGCGTTTTATTAAATTAGGCGTTAAAACGGTAGAAGCGTCAGCCTACTTAGGACTAACCGAGCATATTGTTTGGTATCGTGTTGCTGGTTTAAGTGAGAATAGCGATGGCAGTGTTAATATTGCCCATAAGGTTATTGCGAAAGTTTCACGCACAGAAGTAGGTCGTCGCTTTATGGAGCCAGCACCACAAAAGCTACTCGATAAATTACTGGTCCAAGGAAAAATAACACCACTACAAGCAAAGCTTGCGCTACGTGTTCCTATGGCTGACGACATTACCGCAGAAGCGGATTCAGGCGGACACACCGACAACCGCCCGTTTTTAACCTTACTACCAACCATTATTGCACTACGTGATGAAGTGCAGGCCAATTATAACTTTTCTCCAGCACTACGTGTTGGCGCAGGGGGGGGTATTGGTACGCCTGAAGCGGCACTTGCCGCCTTTAATATGGGCGCTGCCTATATTGTACTTGGTTCAGTTAATCAAGCGTGCGTTGAAGCTGGCGCTTCTGAATATACGCGTAAGTTATTAGCCAGTGTTGAAATGGCTGATGTTACTATGGCTCCTGCAGCGGATATGTTTGAAATGGGAGTTAAATTGCAAGTGGTTAAACGGGGCTCTATGTTTGCGATGCGCGCGAAAAAACTCTATGAGCTTTATGTTACCCACGACTCAATTGAAGATATTCCTAGTGCTGAGCGTGAAAAAATAGAGAAACAAATATTTAGAGCAAACCTAGATGAAGTTTGGGCAGGTACCGAGGCCTTTTTTACAGAGCGCGACCCTGAAATGCTTGCCCGTGCACAAAGTAGCCCTAAACGTAAAATGGCCTTAATTTTCAGATGGTATTTAGGCTTAAGTTCTCGCTGGTCTAATATTGGAGAAAAAGGCAGAGAAATGGATTACCAAATTTGGGCAGGTCCTAGTTTAGGGGCATTTAATAGTTGGGTAAAAGGCACTTATTTAGAAGATTACACACGTCGAGGTGCGGTTGATGTTGCCTTACATATGCTTAAAGGGGCAGCTTACTTACAGCGTATAAATCAACTTAAATTGCAAGGGGTTAGTTTAACGACAGACTTAGCAAGTTACCGAGTAGACAACTAACTTAACCCGAACTCGATTTAAGAGATATTGTTAACGAAGAAGTTAGAAAAATAGCCGCGAGATAAACATTTTGAAGCCACAAGCAGGTTAATTTACCGTAAACTTCGATAAAATTAATGAATAACATCCTATAACATTGTTTATATTATGTTATTCATTTTTACATTTAGGTGGCTAATTTAGTGTTGAGGTCTATTATAAAATAAAGGAATGAGAGGGCTCAGTAAAGCATGAAATCACACAGCGTTAACAATGCACTGACACAACAGTATGTTATTAATGATTCACTTCATCAATTGTTTGACGCGGTGAATGTTGTTTCAGTACAAGGATACGATGAAGACCGTCGGGTTATTTATTGGAATGTTGGCAGTGAATTACTGTACGGATATAGCAAAGCTGAAGCCTTAGGTAAAAAAATAGAAGAGTTAATTATTCCTGAAGCTATGTGCGAATTTGTTATTGCAGCACATCGTGAGTGGATAACCAAGGGCGTTGAAATTCCCGCGGCAGAAATTACATTACAAGATAAGTATGGGCAAGACATTAATGTCTTTTCAAGTCATGTTCTCTTTACTAATCAATATAATAAAAAACAAATGTACTGTCTTGATGTTAACTTAGCTGATGTTAAACAGGCACAATCTCAAGCACAGTTAAAAGAAAGAATGGTGAAAACCATTATTGAAGCAATACCCGATTTGTTCTTTTTAATGGAAGTTGATGGAACAATTATTGATTATCATGGCTCTGATCAAAAAAACCTATACTTTGCACCCGAGCAATTTATTGGTAAACGCTTAGTTGAGCTATTACCCAGTGCCGTTGTTAATAAATTTCAAAGTCATATTGATAAAATAATCAACCAAGAGGGCATGATAAGCTTTGAATATGAGCTTAATATGTCACATGGCATAGTCTACTTTGAAGCAAGAGTTAGCTACTTACCTGAATCCCATCAAATTGTCGCTATTATTCGAGATATTAGTGAACAATACAAATCAGCAGAAATAATTAGAAACCAAGCCTATTTTGATAAGTTAACTGGCTTACCTAATCGCTTTTTAGCACTTGATCGTTTATCACAAATGTTAAGCGAAGCTGAGCGTAATCAGGAAAAAATAGCAGTATTGTTTCTTAATTTAGATGATTTCAAAAAAATAAATGACTCGTTAGGCCATGAAACTGGCGATAAAGTGTTAGTACAATCCGCAAGTAGGTTAACCGAATGCTTAGGAGAGGGAGATACTGTAGGGCGCTTAGGGGGCGACGAATTTATTATATTACTACGTGCTACCACTGAGCAGAGTGATGTTTTATCAATTACTGAAAATTTACTCACTAACTTTAGAACCCCCTTTGTTATTGATAACCGTGAGCTAATGATGACCTTAAGTATTGGTGTAGCAACGTTCCCTGAAAATGGCAGTAACGCAGCAGATTTACTGCGTAATGCTGATAGTGCTATGTACCAAGCTAAAAGGTTAGGGCGAAATACCTACTCTTTTTTCTCTAAAGAAATGAATGCCAAAATGTTGCGCCGCTTTAAAATTGAAGAGCAAATGCATGGTGCTTTAGAGCGTAACGAACTTGAATTATATTACCAACCGCAATTTGATGTTAAAAGCCAAAAAATTATTGGCGTTGAAGCACTATTACGTTGGCATAATATTGAGCTAGGTAATGTTACACCCGATGAGTTTATTCCAATTGCCGAGCACACCGGATTAATTATTCCTATTGGGCGGTTTGTATTACAACAAGCACTAAGCTTTTTGTATGAGCTGCAACATATCCATCATAAAAAGCTGACGATGGCGGTAAATTTATCTCCTCGTCAATTCAGAGATGCTGAATTGCTTAGCTTTATTAAAAAATCACTCAGCATAGCCGGTGTTAGCGCCGAATATTTAGAGCTAGAAATAACCGAAGGCGTATTAATGAGTGGCCAATCTCATATTCATGATGCCTTAATTGAAATTAGCAACATGGGTATAAAGCTATCTATGGATGACTTTGGTACGGGCTATTCATCATTAAGCTATTTAAGACAATATGCTTTTGATGTCCTGAAAATAGATCGGTCTTTTATTAATGGCATTCCTGCAAGTAAAGAAGACTGCGAGTTAGTTAATACCATTATTGCAATGGCACATAGCTTAGGGTTAATGGTTGTTGCTGAAGGAGTTGAAACCGCTGAACAGCTTAGTTTACTCGATAAATTAAATTGTAATTTGGTACAGGGTTATTACTTTAGCAAGCCACTCCCAGCCAAAGGTTTACTGAGTTTTCTTGTTGATTAAATTTCTGGCTAGCGGCTATTTTTCGAACTGCTTCGCTAAATTTAATGAGTTTTCCTCGCTACTTATGTTTCACAATTGAAGTCACACTACAGCTATTTAAGTCACGCTTATACCTATACCAAGATAATAATCCTTTAAAATGTTATTAAACAGTTTAATTTATGCTGTTTATTTGTAATGATACCAGCTCTTAATTTTTCAAAAACTTTTCAAAGTCTCATCAAGATTTAAATGTAATATATTGAAAAATGGTTATTTACAGGTTCTGACCTATTGTTAAGCAAGGATTGTTTAGGTGATTGATAATAATGAATTTAAAGGCATCAAGTCTATTTTACTGGTGTGTATGGGCAATATTTGTCGCTCGCCAAGTGCCGAGGCAGTATTACGTCATAAGGCCATGGAACGTGGCATATCTCTTAAAATAGATTCTGCAGGAACCGTTGGTGCACATGCGCGAGAAAAACCTGATCATCGCTCTATTAAAGCAGGTGCTGCTCGTGGTTACTCATTTGATGGCATTAAAGCTCGTAAAGTGGTTGTGCAAGACTTTGTTGATTTTGATTTAGTATTAGCAATGGATGAGAGCAACTTGGCCGAGCTTTATAAATTATCACCCGTAGCGTTTCACCATAAAATTCATTTGTTACTCGCTTTTGCGACTGAGTTAGAAGAAATGCAAGTGCCAGATCCTTATTACGGTGGAGCAAAAGGCTTTGATTATGTACTTGATTTAGTTGAGGCCGGTAGTGATGCTGTACTCGCAAAAATTAGCGACTAGTTGAAGTTGTTTAGGGTTGCTAGCTTAAAAATTATTAGCATTAAAAAAGGAAGCCATGACTTCCTTTTTTAATGAATTTTTGGGTGATAAAATAGGTGGTTAGCGTGTTTTTACTGCATTAGCGAGTAGCTCAAGAATTTCTTCACTAACGGTTAAATCAACACAGGCATCGGTAATACTTTGTCCATAAGTTAGCGGTGTACCTGCTTTTACAGCTTGATTTCCTGGCACTATAAAGCTTTCAATCATAACGCCAAAAATGCTCTTTTCACCATGAGTGATTTGCTCAGCTAAAGAGCGAGCAACATCAATTTGTTTGTTGTGATCTTTGTAGCTATTACCGTGGCTACAATCAATCATAATACTTTGCGACAACGAGGCTTGCTCAAGCTTAGTGCAAGTATCTTTAATATCTTCAGCGTGGTAATTAGGCACTTTACCGCCACGTAAAATAACATGCGAGTATGGATTACCATGAGTTTGATAAATACACATTTGACCGCTTTTATCAGGAGAATACAGCACATGCGGTACGCTTGCCGCTTGAATAGCATCGAGTGCTATTTTAACGTTACCGTCAGTACCGTTTTTAAAGCCAACAGGACAAGATAACGCTGAGGCTAATTCACGATGAACTTGGCTTTCAGTCGTTCGAGCACCAATAGCGCCCCAACTGATCAAATCAGAAATATATTGACCGGTAACCATGTCTAAAAATTCAGTACCAGCAGGTAAACCTAGCTCATTTATTTCAACCAATAAATTACGTGCTAACTTTAAGCCCTTAGCAACATGAAATGATTTATCTAAATCAGGATCACTAATTAACCCTTTCCAGCCAACTGTTGTGCGTGGCTTTTCAAAGTAGACGCGCATAACAATCAATAATTCGTTTTTGTATTTGTCACGTAATACGGTTAACTTTTTAGCGTAGTCAATTGCTGCGGCGGTGTCGTGAATTGAACAAGGGCCAATAACAACCAATAAGCGCTTGTCTTCACCGCTGATCACCGCTTCAATTTCTTTACGGCTTTGCATAATAAAGTCAGCAGTGGCTGCACTTAATGGAATTTGCTCAGCAAGCTCAGCAGGCGAGGCTAAATTTTCAATTAGCGTAGTACGTAATTCATCAGTTTTAATGGTCATGTAGTTTAAATTTTTTAAATTGGTGCGTTTATATACGCTAAAAACAACGTATAAAGTATTTTATCGCGCTAACATAGCTAAATTCACTACTAATGTGAACCGTTTTACTGATAAAAAACCAATAAAAGTACCAGTGCTCCGATACTCCCTTGCTATTAGTTAGCACAAATTAGTATTTATATCGTTGTAAACCTGTTTGACTAAGCACTTTGGCGGCAATTTCTTCAACCGATAGTTTGGTGGTATTGATAAAAGGAATTTTCTCTTGTTTATAAAGTTTTTCAACTTCTCGTACTTCCATACGGCACTGCCTTGCTGACGCATATTGGCTATGCGCCAGTCTACCTTCTCGGATGTCAATTAACCGCTGTGGGTCGATGGTTAAACCAAAGAGCTTTTTTTTATGTTCTTTTAAAAAAGCAGGTAAAGATAAGTTTTCCATATCATCATCAGTAAAAGGGTAGTTAGCTACTTTTACTCCGTATTGCATTGCCAAATAAAGTGAGCTTGGGGTTTTTCCAGATCGTGAAACACCAATTAAAATAACATCGGCCTGTTCAAAATTGGTAATACTACTGCCATCATCATTTGCCAGCGCGTAATTAACCGCATCAATTCGGTTATCGTAGCTATTCTTATTAATACTGTGTGTGCGGTGTGCTTTGGGACAAGCTGTTATTTGTAACTCTTGCTCGAGTGGTTTTACAAAGTGTTCTAAAAAGTTATAAATAACGCCATCGCAACTATCAATAATTTCACGTACTTCAGGGTTAACAAAGGTATGAAACACTAATGCTGGCTCACCATTTTGGTTACAAACCTTATTAATAAGCGCTTTAGTGGCTTGTGCTTTTTCAACTGTTTCAACAAACGAAATAGTGCGATGTTGAAATTGCATTGGAAATAACGAGAGTAAAGCATGACCAAAAACTTCTGAAGTAATGGCTGTACCATCAGAAATATAAAAAACGGTGCGCATTATTTAATCCTTAAAGTATGGTGAGCTTGTATTTATGTTCTATTCTTAACATGCGTTTACTCACAAAAAACCGTACAGCATTAATGATAGCAATATCGTCAAAAAATGGAGATTTATTATGCAAGAGAATATTCGTTGGTATAGAGACTTAGGCATGAATGATGTGGAGTGTGTTGGCGGTAAAAATGCTTCGTTAGGTGAAATGATCTCAAACTTAAGCAGCGCCGGTGTACAAGTACCTGATGGCTTTGCAACGACAGCTTTTGCGTTTAATGAATTTTTAGAGCAAAGCGGCATTAATGAAAAAATATACCAATTGCTTGATGGCCTTGATGTTGACGATGTTAATGCGCTAAGCCAGTGCGGAAAAACCATTAGACAATGGATTATTGACACCCCTTTTTTACCTGCAATGCAGCACGATATTGAAGCGGCCTACGCCACTTTGGCTGATGGCTATGCTAGTGATGCCTCTTTTGCGGTTCGCTCATCGGCAACTGCAGAAGATATGCCAGATGCCTCTTTTGCAGGACAACAAGAAACTTTTTTAAATGTACGTGGTTTTGAGTCGGTAATGATTGCCATCAAGCATGTATTTTCGTCACTGTTTAATGATAGAGCTATTTCATACCGTGTTCACCAAGGCTATGATCACCGTGGTGTTGCCTTGTCGGCAGGTATTCAACGTATGGTACGCAGTGATATTGCCTGTGCGGGTGTTATGTTTACCTTAGACACTGAGTCGGGCTTTGATGATGTTGTTTTTATTACCTCTAGTTTAGGCTTAGGCGAAACCGTTGTGCAAGGTGCAGTAAACCCCGATGAATTTTATGTACATAAACCCACCTTAGCCAAAGGCAAGCCCGCTATAGTACGTCGCAATATTGGTAGCAAGGCAATTAAAATGGTGTTTACCGATTCGCAAGTTCATGGTGAGCAAGTTGAAACATTAAATGTTAACCCAAATGAAGCTAATGCATTTTCCTTAACGGATGAAGAAATCACACAGTTGGCAATACAAGCGGTAACGATAGAAAAGCATTATCAGAGACCAATGGATATTGAATGGGCAAAAGATGGTGTCGATGGCAAGTTATATATAGTACAAGCTCGGCCTGAAACGGTAAAAAGTCGAGAAAATAGTAATGTAATGGAAGAGTTTCAACTCAACAGTAAAGAGCAGCTTACGGTGGTTTGTGAAGGGCGCTCAATTGGTCACAAAATAGGGGCGGGCACAGCTAAGGTTTTATCGTCACTGGCTGAAATGGATAAAATACTACCAGGAGATGTTTTAGTCACAGATATGACTGACCCTGACTGGGAGCCTATTATGAAACGCGCCTCGGCCATTGTAACTAACAGAGGCGGGCGTACATGTCATGCTGCCATAATAGCTCGAGAAATGGGTATTCCTGCGGTGGTAGGTTGTGGCAATGCAACAAGTTTAATTCATACCAATGATGAAGTTACGGTATCGTGTGCTCAAGGAGATACTGGCTTTATTTATCAAGGTAACATTAGCTATGAAATAAATACTTCACAAATTGAGACAATGCCTGATATACCAGTAAAAATTATGATGAATGTTGGTAACCCCGATCGCGCTTTTGGGTTTGCTAAACTACCTCACCATGGGGTTGGTTTAGCGAGACTTGAGTTTATTATTAATAAAATGATTGGTATTCACCCAAAGGCCTTACTTAATTTTGATGAGCAAGCGCCAGAATTACAAGCAGATATTAACGATATTATTGTTGGTTATAACAGCCCAGTAGAATTTTATATTGCAAAGTTAACAGAAGGTATTGCGACGTTAGCAGCCGCTTTTTATCCCGAAAAAGTCATAGTGCGAATGTCAGACTTCAAATCAAACGAATACGCTAATTTAGTGGGCGGAGAATATTATGAGCCTGAAGAAGAAAACCCTATGATAGGTTATCGTGGGGCCGCCCGTTATGTATCTCCAGACTTTAAAGGCTGCTTTGCTTTAGAATGCCAAGCAATGAAACGTGTTAGAGATGAGATGGGTTTTACCAATGTAGAGGTGATGATTCCTTTTGTTAGAACGGTTGATGAGGGGGCGCAAGTTATCGCAATACTTGAACAAAATGGCTTGCAACGTGGCATAAATGGCTTGCGCGTAATTATGATGTGCGAGTTACCAAGTAACGCCTTACTCGCCGATGAATTTTTAAACTTGTTTGATGGCTTTTCTATCGGCTCAAATGATTTAACACAATTGACTTTAGGTTTAGATAGAGACTCAGGTCTAGTCGCCCACTTATTTGATGAACGAAACCCCGCGATTAAAGCTTTACTGTCAATGGCAATTAAAGCCTGTAAAGATCGAGGGAAATACGTGGGAATATGTGGACAAGGGCCCTCTGATCATGAAGACTTTGCAGCATGGCTATTAACGCAAGGCATAGAAAGTTTATCGCTAAATCCTGATACCGTGATCCCAACATGGCTTTACCTAGCTGGAAAAACAAAGCAATAGAAAATCTGTGATTAAATATAAGCGATACAACAGATAAATTGATTTAAGTTAAGCTCATTAGTCAACGCTATACGCTTACAATTGCTATGTTAAATGACTATTTTTACGATAATAATATTGATTCATATATCGATATTATTATCTTTTTTAATGAAGATTGAAGATTGAAGATTGAAGATTAGTAGCTGACAAATGCTATAGCAGATCTGATAACGGACTGCGGACACCATGACCGCCATGCTCAATAACATGGGTATAAATTTGCGTGGTGCGAATATCGGTATGCCCTAGTTGCTCTTGCACTGTTCTAATGTCTGCTCCGCGCTGTAATAAATGTGTTGCGAAAGAGTGTCTTAGTGTGTGGCAGGTGACATTTTTTTCAATACCTGCTTGTTTAGTTGCTATTTTTACCGCTTTACGCAGTACGGTTTCATTAATATGGTGTCGTCTTGTTAGTTCACTTTCAGGATCAATACTTAAGCGAGTAGAAGGGAACAAATAATGCCAACCAAGCTCTTGGCTTGCTTGTGGAAATTTTCGCGTTAATGCAAATGGGAGCCAAACTCCTCCGTAGTTATGTTTAGCACTATCAATCTCATAATAGCTTTTGGCTAAGGCTATTTGTTTTTTTAACCCATCGTGTAACTCTTTAGCTAACGTAACTCTACGATGTTTACCGCCTTTACCATACCACACTTGTACAGCGTGATAATCAAAGTCGATATCGTTAATACGTAAGCGAACCGCCTCCATTAAACGTAAACCACTGCCATACATTAGTTTGCAAGGTAGCATGTATTTGTCACTTATGTTCTTTAATAAATTGGACACTTCATCGGGTGTTAAAACACAGGGCAGCTTCGGGCTTAAATGACTCTTATTGAAGTTTAACGATAATGTTAATGGGGATTTAAGCACATGTTCGTACAGATAAACTAAGGCGTTAAGTGCTAACGATTGCGTACGGGGCGCGACATTTTTATTGTTGACCAAATATGATAAAAACATTTCAACTTCAGCATCATGGGTTTGGATAGGGGGTTGCTTATGAGTAAAATTGATATAGGCTTTTATCCAGTAAATATAAGATTCAATAGTGCGCTTAGCATAACGTTGCATACGCATTTGCTCTATAACGATGGTTAAAAATGGCGATGACATTATGAATCCCAATTAATTACTGTTTTTATATACAGATTAGTCGTGTTTTAATTTTACGCAAGAAATAGAGCAAAATGCACGCTTTCTACGCAACTTAATGATTATGCACTAAGGTGAACTTAACTTATTGATTCGGTGTGATTACTCGTATAAAGTTGTTAACAATTAATTTTTACGGGGAAAGAGCGCAACTGGAAAAGGGCGCATTTTTCCTCCTAATAAACTGTTATAAGCCAGGAGTAAAATGGATTTTGTAATCAAGCCGAATGATGGAATTGGCCCCATAAAACTTGGAATGCTTAGAAAGCAAGTTAAAGAGTTGCTTTCCAAATATTTCGTATCTTCAGAAGGTTCTATTGATTATTATTTTGAAAACAGTCTTCAAATTGAATTTGAAAATGAATTAGCTAATTTCATCGGTATATCACAAAGTAACTTTTACAATGTTATATATGAAAATATTGATGTTTTTAAAACTGATGGGAGTGAACTATTTCGTTTAATAGCTTCAAATGAAACAGGAAGTCATACATTAAATGCATCTGAGTATATGTTTCCTGAGCAAATAGTTACTTTATGGGATTTAGATTCGCAATACGATCATATTGGTAATTACAAAAAGGCCGTTTGGGCACAAATTGGCATAGGTACAAATTCGTATCTCCAATTCGTAAACGGCTTATAACAAGTTGCTTAAACGGACGTGTAACAGTTGGCTCACGCTCGTACCTCGCAAGTTTAGCCAACTGTTCCACGCCGCTTAGCAAGGCGTTAGCTTTACAGGAGAAAACTTTGAAACATTTGTTACTTCCAATTTTACTTTCTTTTTCTTTTATCTCGTATGCCGATGATAAATCAGATATCGATAATTTAGCCAATCCTGTAATTGAGCTATTTGAAAAAGGAGAATTGAGTAAAATTGCTTCAACAGCTTTATCAAAAAGCTCTGTTTCTGATTACATAAGTAAATCAGACATGGATCAAACTGACAGTCAGTTTGAAGGTAATTTCAAAATAATGGGAGAATTCTTTAGTTCTGAAATACTTCACGAACAAGGAATAGAAGGAACTTTTATAGCTCGGTGGTACCTTTTGAAATTTCAACGTCAACCCGTACTTTTACACATAGAATTCTATAAAGCAGATAAAAAATGGAATGTTCATTCTATTCAAATGGTAACAGAGCTCGATGACTTTATTGAAGAGAGAGGCAAATTAGACTTAGGCCTTAAAGGGGCTAAGCTCCACAAGTAAAGCTAACAAGGCATTAAAGTCGGACTTGTAACAGTTTGCTCAGTTCCGCTTCGCTTCACATTTTAGCAAACTATTACAAGCCGCTTAATGTGGCGTTATATTGCCGGAGAATTATGCACTATCTGCTAGTTCTAATCATGTTGCCTTTTTTAGCTTTTGCCAATTCTGTATCTATTTCTACGAAAGTATTAACGCAAAGTGAAGCTAGCAATTTTGGTATAAATAGACTTGTTTCAGGAAACCAAAGTAATTGGATTGTTTTGGTATACCCGCACCAAGCAAACGATGGCCAAAAGTTAACAGAAATCATTGTAACCCTTAGTGAGTCGGGGGAACGTATAACTACATTTCCTGCGCAAATTAGAAACTTTGAAGTTGCACCATGGAAGCGTTTAGATTTAGTGCTAGAGAAGCACTCTAAACGTATTATGCAAGTTGAAATTACTTATGGTTCAAAAAGCTACATTGTCGAGAATGTCATGAATTTACAAGCACTTGAATATGAGCAGTTTACACGGCAATATAACAAGCCAATTAAGCGGGACTAAAAACAGTTTGCTCGGTTTCGCTTCGCTACACATTTTAGCAAACAATTTTTAGCCCCTTATTGGGGCGTTATGCGTCAGATGCGAATTCGAATAAAATTATTTGTTAGGTTTGGCATTTTACTAAAAATTCTGCGTTTGTTGCCTTTTCTTTACCTTGGTAACTTACGCGCAATAATTCTGTTTCAGCTTTTAGTTAAACAGTTTTTCGCCAAAATAGGGCAGTTATAAAAGTCACTGTAATTCAGTGGCTCAAAATTCATGGTTTTGTGGGTTGCACTGAGGTGTTTTTTACTACTGCTTTTGCTGCCACGAAATTTTATATACGTTGTGCGGTTTGTGGTTATTGCTACCAGTCGCATAACAAGGTGCTTAAAAGGACTAAAACAGTTTGCTCGTTTTTTGCAAAGCAACGCAAAAAAGCCAGCCAACTATTTTAGCCTCTTAGCAAAACGTTAGCCGTCTCCAGCATTTACCGTAATCAAGGGGTTTATTTTGATCCGAGTTATTTCTCCATCCTCCACAAATAACAAGAAAGAAAAAAGTATCAAGTTCTACTTGCGACAAGATAATTGGAATGATCATAGCTTCCAAACGCAGTATCAATTATTTTTATCTGGTGCATTTAGCTCAGATGGAGAGCCCGTTTCTATTGGAGATGTCAAAATCCTTAAAAAAGGTCAAGAGTCTAGCGACTCTCATGCGCTTGTCGTTGGAGATATAGATAGTCTTGGCTCAGAATTTTGTTCTTTAGGCCAGTCTTTAGATTATTATGAACGCTTAGCTAATATTGACTCTGCTTTAAGAGATTACATATTTTCTGCGTTGAATGATGTAGTTATAGAACCAAAATTAAAAGAGCCTTTTGCTAAGGAAGAAGGTTGGGGTACTTCTGTAATGAGGTATATCGATGAAAGTGATGATCTCTTTATATTACCGCCGATGATGATCAGTAAAGATTATCAAAAATTACCTAGTATTGATTTAAGCTTTAAATTTAGCAATGAGTCATTAATCTCTCCGATAGAGTTTAACTTCGACTCACCAGAATATTCTCACCGTAGTAAGTTACCTAGTAGAGTTATTGTGTTAGTAGGAAGGAATGGCTCAGGTAAAAGTACACTACTGTCAAAGATTTCGCGAGTAGCTTTTGCTTCTGGAGCGGACCGAAGAGACCCTGTACTTCGCGAAGTTGGGGAGTTTGAACCTGTTGGATTGGGTTTCCCTAAAATAATTAACATTTCATATAGTGCATTTGATAGCTTTCAGGTGCCTGGAATATATATCCATGAAAAAGAACAAATACTAAAAGATATGGATAATGGTCAAGGAAGATATATATTTTGCGGTATAAGAGATATATGTAAAGAGCTAGATACTTCAATTGAGAACTTTGAGCGAGATACGCGAGGAAAACTCACTAAAGATGAAATTTTAAAAGATCGCCAATCATTCACAAACCTTAAATCAATAGAGATTCTACTGTCTGAAGTTGAAGGTTTGGTTGATAAAATTACTGATTTGAAAAGGGTAGATATTTTATTCGCGGTATTCAAGATCTTATCAAAAGAAAGTTCTTTTTATGATCTATTTAAAAGTATAGATTTTGATAATTTATCTAGCAGCTTATCAGATGTGTTTAGTAATTCTTCAACAGGCCATAAGTTCGTCATACATTCAATAGTTAATATTATTTCTCATGCTGATAAGCGTAGTTTGGTTTTATTTGATGAACCAGAGACACATCTTCACCCACCTCTATTAGCTGTCTTAATGAGCTCAATCCGGTATGTATTAGAACAACTGGACGCTTTTGCTATAGTTGCTACCCATTCCCCTGTTGTTGTTCAAGAAACATTAAGTAGACATGTAAACATTATTAGAAGGCGTGATGATGTTACGAAAATTATATCACCTGAAATACAAACATTCGGCGAAAATCTTGCGTCCATCACATCTCATGTCTTTAGTCTATCAAGTGAGGTAACAGATTTTCACTATGAATTAGACAATGTAATAACAGAACTTAGGACAGGGTTTATAGTTCCAGATAATTCTGAACTAATAAGTAAGGTAGAAAAGCTATTTGATGACGGAATGAGCATGCAGGCTAGAGCTTATGTTATGTCAGCCTTGTTCAAGGAGAAGTAATATGTGGTCACTGCCATTACCTGATAATGAAAATAGTAGAGAAATCATAACCACAGCGTTAACGTATAAAAATGGTGATCCTAAATATCAACTAGAAGAAGAAGAATATGAAACGTTAATTTCCACATATGATCGATATGAAGAACTCAATGGAAAAGTTCATGATGATTTACTTGCAAATACTTTATCTGATGAAACAAAACAAGCAATTCATGATGGTTACAGTGAAGTGCAAGAAAATAAACGTTTAACAGATTATCGTTCAGCATTACTATTATCAGCTGAACGCTGTCCTTGCTGTAGCATTAGCGCTGCTGACGAATTAGACCATCATTTGCCTAGATCAATATACAAATCATTAGCTCTATATTCTAGTAATCTTGTTCCTATGTGTCACAAGTGTAATAACAAAAAAAGGACAGCCGCAGGTACAGAACCTTCAAATAGTTTTCTTCATATATATTATGATCAGATCCCTACTGAGGATAGGTTTGTAAAAGCAAATGTTGAATTAGTCGATGGTAAGTTAAAAGTTTCATTTGAAATAGAAAATATAGAATCTTTGGATGATGACTTATATGAAATGATGACGTTTCAATCAACGAGAGTTAATCTAAACGATAGGCTTTTAAAAGAAATCAATCTCTTCTTAACACCATTTTATGTATCTATGGAGCCACTTTATGAAGTTACATCTGAACCTAATATGATAAAAAACCTTTTATTAGCTGCTGAAGGGAAGTTCAATTCTACGATGGGACTTAATGATTGGCGTTCATCATTACTTTACGCTTTAGCACATAACCATGAATTCTGCGATGGTGGCTTTAGAAATGCATTGGGTGTTATAGAAGACGGCTAACAAGGCAATTAAACGGAACTAAAACAGTGGGTTAAGTTTCGCTTCGCTACACATCATAACCCACCATTTTAGTCCGCTTATTGCGGCGTTAACTGGCTTGGAGGCTAATTGAATCTATACACCAAGCATCACATTCAGAGGTTTTTTCAAAAATATAATGAACGAAGTTTTTGTCAAGATGACGTCGCGTTATTTATAGTTTTGATTCGAGATTATACGCCCAAAAACACTGTCTTTAGAGAGCTAGGGGATTTCCTTGCGCATCCAGACAAAAAAACTAAAGGGCTAGTGATCGATAGCTTTCAACCGATAGCTGATTTTTTTGATGACAATACAGAGTCAGTTATGAGCGGCATCGATATAAATATTGAACGGCCAAGTGGAATTCGTGTTCTAGAGGATATCCAAACTAACCTTAATAACATTTTTAAAAAAGTGAATTTAAGCTTTAATATCAAAGATAAAAATGATTTACCATTTAGAGACTTTATCTTTTGCATCATCTTTTTATTAGGAAACTTTAGACTCAAAATAAATAAAAAGGTGTTAGATTTAAAAATCTCTTACGGAAATTCATTAGCGCTATCAATTTCATACGAGAGTAGCACTGTTAAAAGAAATTTTATAACTCTAAATGTTTTGTTCTTAAATACCGTTTGGATAACGAATTGTGGAGATTACTCAAAAGACTTGAAAGACCATATTGCGCGTAGGTTCTCTAACGGGTGTTTAGGAGCAATACATTACTCTCAAGATGTAAGTGATTTATCAACGGATATGAGTTCATTCCCTAAAGGGGAGGTTTGGCCTTTACCTGATTATAGATAAAAGCCAGTTAACAAGTTACTCAAACGGACGCTAAATTGTTGGCTAGCGCTCGTTCCTCGCAATTTTAGCCAACAATTTAGCGCCGCTTAGTAAGGCGTTAGTTGCCCGCACTAATTCGAGTAAAATTATTTGTCGTTTAGTGCATAACATAAGCTTTTGCGCTTGGTTCAATTCTTTGGTTTGGCAATGGAAGTGCCTTTTAATATTTACTTCCTTTTTGCCAATCAGTTTTCGCCTTGCGTAGTTTAGTGATTAAATTGCTTTAGTTGTTAAGGCTCAAAGTTCACGTTTAGATGTTTATTGCGGAGGCGTTTATTGGCTCTTTCTGCCATCCCGTAAACATGGTAACTTGTTGTAAAGTTGGTGCTTTTAACTACCAGCAACTAACAAGCCACTCAAAAGGACAAAAAACAGTTGGCTTTTTGCTCCTTCGTCGCTAATTTTAGCCAACAATTTTTTGCCTCTTAGTGGGGCGTTATGCGTCAGATGCGAATTAGATTAAATTTATTTGCTAGATTTGACGTTTTACCAATAGTTTTGTCGTTGTTGCCTTTTCTTTAACTTGGTAACTTACGAGCAATAATTCTGTTTCAGTTTTTGGTTAAACAGTTTTTCGCCAAAATAGGGCTGTTATAAAAGTCACGGTAATTGAGTGGCTCAAAATTCACGGTTTTGTGGGTTGCACTGAGGTGTTTTGTACTTCGGCTTTTGCTGCCATGAAATCTTATATAAGTTGTGCGGCTTGTGGTTATTGCTACCAGTCGCATAACAAGGTGCTTAAAAGGACTAAAACAGTTTGCTCGTTTTTTGCAAAGTAACGCAAAAAAGCCAGCCAACTATTTTAGCCTCTTAGCAAAACGTTAGCAGTTTTTCTAAGTTAAGTATTTTAAAATAATAATGGAGATTCAATCATGGATGAAAACCAATCAAATAAACCTGTATTAAACTTTCTAATTCCATTTTTAGTTGCGTACTTGGGGTCAAAAGGTATCTTTTACTATTTTTCTTTTGAGTACTCTGTATTTTCTGATGCATTTGATATTCAAAAATTACTCATAGATCTAGGCGTTTTTGCGGTGTTATTTTATTTAGGTACAATTCTGGCAAGATATTTAATTAAGACCAAAAGCAAGCCTGTGCAATAAACTGCTAACAAGGCACTCAAAAGGACAAAAAACAGTTGGTTTTTGCTCCTGCGTCGCCTATTTTAACCAACTAATTTTTGCCTCTTAGCGAGGCGTTAGCAATCTTGTCTATCCATGCAGCACTCATACTTGTTATAATCTAGGCATCCAATTCATAAACTGAAAAAACAATGGCAAATAAAGATATTTACACCTCAGTTAAGAGCTATAAAGAAAGTATTGATAGCTTATACGACACCTCATTAAAAGAGCGTGATGACATAGTTGATAAATTCGAAGGTTTTATTAATTGTGACTCCATGAAAAGTAAATATGATGAGTTAGACTCTGAAAAATATGATGAGTTTGATAAAAATCTATTTAGTTTTTTATCCGATATATTCGATGTCATTGAAAGTGACTCCTTACAGAAAGAGTACAAAAAGAGCCTTAATAAATATAAAACGCTTCTTAAAGAAATTAAGGAGATTGATTAAATGGCTACTTTAAGCTGGAAGGAAATTAAACAAAAAACCAGACCCCATAACAACCCACTAAATGAAAACTCCTCAGAAGTAAGTAATTTAGAAAACGAAATAGAGAAAAAATTTAAAGAGAAAGAACATAGTGCAAGAAGCTGGTTAACTACGACATTCATTCTCGGTCTCTTTATATTAATAATATTAGCCGGATTCTATGTGGTTTATTACAATGAAAATGTTTTAGCTATTAGCTTAAAGCTTAAAGAAAGTAATATTGATTTAGACACAGCATCGCTAAAATTTCTTTCTTTCGACTCAATTTTTAGCCTTATATTCAATAGCTTCGGAACACCTTTAGGCTTTATAATTGGTTACTATTTTAAAGAAAAAGTGACTAAATAGGGTGCGATTGCTAACAAGGCAATCAAACGGACTTGTAACAGTTGGCTTTCCGTTCGTGCCTCACTTATTCTAGCCAACTATCACAAGCCGCTTATTGCGGCGTTAGCAGTATCAGGAGTGTTGTTCTAAATGGATTCACCAGAGTTATCAATCCTATTATTAAATCTAGTAATAGTTTTAGTTGCGTACCTTTCTGTTTACCCTAAGTTAGCTGGAAATAGTTTTAATAAAATTTCATTTTATGACATGTTCACTTCAGGTTTTGCATTATTGGTAGTAGGTTTAAATTATTGGGGCAGTGGACATGAATTTAGTTTGCTCACTTTTAATGTAAATTGGTTTTGGTTTACTCTAGTAACTTACGGAGCAATCGAAATACCTATCGCTATTTGGTACTTCAAAAAACAAGATGTTAAAGTGTAAATACTGCTAACAAGGCACTCAAGCAGGACAAAAAACAGTTGGCTTTTTGCTCCTTCGTCGCTAAGTTTAGCCAACAATTTTTTGCCTCTTAGTGAGGCGTTATATTTTTATCGGAAAGTTGATGCCTATATCACTTAAATTCACTTTAACATTTTTACTCAGTTTTCTTCTTACCTCTGTAAATGTTGCTACCCTGAGAACTAACTTGTTAGATGTTGGTTGTGAGCCAAAGTTTAAATGCCTTTGCTCGTTAAGTTGTTTAATAACACCGATAATAATTTGTACATTAATTCTGGGGGGCTCATTTTTATTAGTTTATTGGTTATTTGCTAAAGGTAAATTTAAGCAAATAAATAAGCATCAAATGCTCATATTGTCTGTAATTGGTGCTTTATTTGGTTTGTTAGTGTTTGGCTATCCGTTGGTTACAATAATTATTATTTATGGCGGCTATTACACTATTTGGTTACCGTTAAGTATCATTCTCAGTGTTATGGCAATTCAGTTGTCAAAAAAATATAACAAGTCGTTAAAGCAGGACAAATAACAGTTGGCTTTTGCTCCTGCGTCGCTTATTTTAGCCAACATATTATTTGCCTCTTAACGAGGCGTTATGTGAATGGAGTTTTAATTGTCATCTGTACCTAAAAATAAAGCAGAGTTACAGAAATCAATAAGCGTAGCTTTCCAAAAAATATTAGCCGATTATGCAACAATTCCTTCTAAGGTTTCACGTGAGATAGGTGTTATTGGAAATGTTAAAGGAACTGAGATTAGTGTTAGTGATACTATTTCTTATCTAATTGGTTGGGGTAAACTAGTTTTAAAATGGTACGATTTAAAATCTAAAAACCAACCTGTTGATTTTCCTGAGACTGGATATAAATGGAGTGAACTAGGTAAATTAGCTCAACACTTTCACTCGGAATACCATGATTGGTCTTATGACAATCTCATTAAGGAGTTCACGGCTACGACAGATCGTATTTTAGTATTGGTTGAATCTTTAGATAATCAAAAACTTTATGGTGAAGCTTGGTTCGAGAAATATACTTTGGGGAAAATGATTCAATTTAATACATCATCACCAATGGCGAATATGCGTGGCAAAGTAAGAAAGTTCAAAAAGCTGAATGCTATTAAATAGTAAATTCACATAACAAGCCACTCAAGCAGGACAAATAACAGTTGGCTTTGTTCGCTTCGCTCTCTATTATAGCCAACTATTATTTGCCTCTTAGTGGGGCGTTATGCGTCAGATGCGAATTCGATTAAATTTATTTGCTAGGTTTGGTGTTTCACTAAAAATTCTGTATTTGTTGCCTTTTCTTTACCTTGGTAACTTACGCGTAATAACGCTGTTTCAGCTTTTGGTTAAACAGTTTTTCGCCAAAACAGGGCGGTTATAAAAGTCACTGTAATTCAGTGGCTCAAAATTCACGG
>NZ_JAHKPW010000015.1 GCF_018860755.1 Colwellia sp. D2M02
TCATAAAAGTAATTTTTACCGATATTTCAATTTGTTAAATATCTCTTAAGCCGAGTTCAGGTTAAATAATAACAGTAATCAGATTTGATGAATTTCGATTTTCATTACGACGCCTATTTTTAAATCACCGATAATGTCACGATAAGTTTTACATTTACTATTTGATTTTTAACGGTTTATTTTTATTTTTGTTCAGTAGTATAAAAATTATATTCTTGCAGAATAAAAGGTGCTACATTCTGCAAATCACGATACTTTCATCGATTATCACGAACTCAAAATCCGTCCTACATCAACTGAAAAAATCCTAAAGACTGCGTATCGCGATAATAACTTTGGTCTAATTTTTTTAAGGAATATCAAACGTGTATAAAACACTTATTGTAGTGGATGATGAATACGTTGCATTGGATAAAGATCGCAGCGATGTGATCAGTTTTGAAAAGTATTTACGTGAGTACCCAAAACTAAATGAGCCGAAAACACGTATTATTAATTTATGTGACACTGAACAATACTTAAGCAAAGGTTACTATTGCTCACTATTGGCAGAGGCGCGCAACCATATTGTGTTACCTAGCGTAAAAACTATTAATGGTTTACGTAATTTAGCGCATGATAGCGATAACTTTGCGGTGTTATCACATTTAACTATTGGTCTTAATACGGTTACTAATAAACATGTGTTTTTTGGTAAAAGTGATAGCAGTGAGTTAGATAAATTAACAGCAAAAATTTTTGCATTATACCCAGCCCCGTTATTAAACTTATCGGTGCAACAGCTTAATGGTCAAGCAAATATTACCATTACCCGTATGTCATTTTGTGATCTTGATGAAACGAAAAAGCAGTGCTTTTTAACACAACTTGAAGGCTTTAATAAAACCTTATGGCGAATTAATAACAGTCGTAAAAACTATCGTTGGGATATGGCTATATTAGTCGACCATCAAGATAAAGTGCCGCCAAGTAATAAAGAAGCTATTTCACGTTTTGTAAAAGCCGCGGCTAAGTTTGGTATTAACGCCAACGTGGTAAGTATTGATCAAATTGATAATATCGCTCATTACGATGCTTTATTTATTCGAGAAACCACTGCGATAGATCACCATACTTATCGTTTAGCACGAAAAGCGGAAGATTTAGGGTTAGTTGTAATAGACGACTCAACCTCTATTTTACGCTGTTGTAATAAGGTGTATTTACACGATGCTTTTAATTATAAAAAGGTACGTAGTTTAAAAACTGAAGTGGTGAACAACCAAAGTGTAGAAACCATTACAGCACTAGAGCAAGCGTTTACTTACCCTGTGGTATTGAAATTGCCTGAAGGATCTTTCTCTAATGGCGTATTTAAAGCGAAAAATAGGGAAGAGCTGTCAGCTAAATTAGACGAGCTATTAAAAGTGAGTGCATTGGTATTAGTACAAGAATACTTATATACCGAGTTTGATTGGCGCATTGGCGTATTAAACGGTAGAGCTATTTATGCTTGTAAATATTTAATGGCGCGCGGACATTGGCAAATTTATAACCATAGCGCTAAACGATTTTTCTCAGGTGATTTTGAAACGCTGCCAACGTTTGAAGTGCCTAAATATGTTTTAGATTCAGCATTACGCGCAGCAAGTGTCGTTGGCACAGGGCTTTATGGCGTAGATATTAAGGCTGTTGATAATAAAGCCTATGTACTTGAAGTAAATGATAACCCGAGCATAGATTACAAAGTTGAAGATGCCTACCTAAAAGATGAATTATACATGCAAGTTATGGCAGAGTTTAATCGTCGCTTAGAAGAGCGTGGTCGATAATAATGACTAACACACGGGGCGATGTGCATTACCGTATCGCACAAAGTAGCGATTTAAATGCTTTAGTCGCTCTAGAGAATAACTGTTTCGAGCAAGATAAATTAAGTAAGCGTAGTTTACAGCATTGGATCAAAGCGCATCACGGTATTTTATTAATCGCCGAGCGTTATATTGACGCTAGCTCTGAGCTTCAACAGCTTATTGGTTATGGCTTAGTTTGGTGTCATAAAGGTACGCGTTTAGCACGTTTATATTCTTTAGCGGTAGCGCCAGCGTGTCGAGGGCAGCATATTGCCAGCGGTCTTTTAGCGCAACTTGAACAAGAAACGCTAATACGTAACCATTATTTTTTACGCTTAGAAGTGGCTAAAAACAATGGCGCAGCCATTAAGTTATACCAGGGTTTAGGTTATCGTGTTTTTGGTGAATACAGTGATTATTATGAAGATCACAGTGATGCTTATCGTATGCAAAAACAGCTATTACGAAAAACACCATCAGATTTTCAAACCATAACACCTTGGTACCAACAAACCACTGAGTTTACCTGTGGTCCAGCCTCATTAATGATGGCAATGCACAGTTTACATGCTCCAATAGTGATGACGCAGCGTTTAGAGTTAGACTTGTGGCGTGAAGCAACCAGCATTTTTATGACCTCAGGTCATGGTGGTTGTCATCCTGTTGGCTTAGGTAATGCTGCTAAAAAGCGAGGTTTTGACGCTAAAGTTTTTATTAACCAGCAAACACCTTTATTTGTCGATGGAGTAAGAGCCCCTCATAAAAAGCACATTATGCAAAGTGTCCATAAACAATTTATTGAAGACGCTCAAGCGCTGGCGGTTGATGTGAGGTTTGATGATATTAATCAGCACCAACTGGCGAAACTACTTAGTGATGGCTATGCGGTTATTTTATTAATTAGCACCTACCGCTTAGATGGAAAAAAAGCACCGCACTGGGTTACCGTGACCGGTTTTGATGAATTATGCTTTTATGTTAACGATCCAGACTTAGACGATAAACAGCAGCTACCTATTGATTGCCAATATTTACCAATATCACGTGATGACTTCGACAAAATGTCTATGTTTGGCGGTGGAAAACTACGTACTGCAGTGGCAATTAAACGATCGTAAAAGCAAAACATTACCATCGTTTACATGGCAGCAGCTATTCAATTTATAGCCGTTTATTTACCCCCATATTTACGTTACAATGCGCGACTATTTGCGTTTTGTCGCTTGCCGTATTTTTTGCGTGGTAATTTAAGTCAGTCAATGGCGTTATTAAATTAGCGTTGGCCACGCGCTAGCAACAATCGCTAACATGCCATAACTATTAGGAATGTTAGCGGATATTTTTTCAAAACGTCTATGTAATAAATTGATATAATTACAATAATTTAAAGTATTCAGAAGGCTTATGTTCGAAACTAACCCAGTATTAAGTAAGTTAAAAGAAATTCGCGAACGTGCAAACCTGCTTAGGGGGTACCTTTGACTACGATGTTAAAGCCGAGCGCTTAATTGAAGTTACCCGCGAATTAGAATTACCCGATGTTTGGAATGAACCAGAAAGAGCGCAAGCGCTAGGAAAAGAGCGTAGCGCGCTTGAAGAAGTCGTAAAAACTATTGTTGAGCTTGAAACAGGCTGTGAAGATATTGAAGGCTTAGTGGAACTTGCTGTTGAAGAATCTGATCAAGATACTTTTGACGATGCAACAGCTGAAGCCGAAGCGCTTGATGCCATTTTGGAAAAATTAGAGTTTCGTCGTATGTTTTCTGGTGAGCAAGACGCCAACAACTGTTATTTAGATATTCAATCAGGATCAGGCGGTACCGAAGCGCAAGACTGGGCAGAAATGCTGATGCGTATGTATTTACGCTGGGGTGAAGCACATGGTTATAAAACCGAAGCCATTGAAGTTACTGATGGCGATGTTGCTGGCATTAAAGGTTGTACGATAAAATACACCGGTGAATTTGCTTATGGCTGGTTACGTACTGAAACAGGGGTTCACCGTTTGGTTCGTAAATCACCGTTTGACTCATCTGGTCGTCGTCATACCTCATTTGCTTCCGCGTTTATTTACCCTGAAATAGATGACAATATTGATATTGACATTAACCCAGCTGATTTACGTACCGATACTTTCCGTGCTTCAGGTGCTGGTGGTCAGCATGTTAACAAAACAGACTCAGCAATTCGTATTACCCATATTCCAACGGGCGCTGTGGTTGCTTGTCAGGCTGACAGATCACAACATAAAAACCGCGCGACTGCGATGAAGTTGCTTAAAGCCAAGCTCTATGAAATGGAAATACAAAAGCAAAACGAAGGCAAGCAAGAATTAGAAGATGGAAAATCAGATATTGGTTGGGGCAGCCAAATTCGCTCTTACGTACTTGATGATAGCCGTATTAAAGATTTAAGAACGGGTGTTGAAAACAGAAACACTCAAGCCGTACTTGACGGTGATTTAGATAAATTTATTGAAGCGAGTTTAAAGTCTGGCTTGTAAAATTACTGAATTACCTTTGAACTTATTGAACAAATTACAGATAACTTTGGAAATAAAATGACAGATAAAGCCAATAAAACCAGCCAAGAAAATAATGCATCCGCAGCGCAAGATGAAAACAAGCTAATTGCTGAGCGCCGCGTAAAACTTGAGAAAATTCGCTCAAACTCTACGGCGAATGGTTTTCCTAATGATTTCAATCGCGAACATTTAGCGGCAGACATTCAAGCGGAACATGGTGAAAAAACCAAAGAAGAGCTTGAAACACTGCAACTCACTTATGCTATTGCTGGTCGTATTATGGCTAAACGTGGACCATTTTTAGTAATTCAAGACTCATCGGGTCGTATTCAAGGTTACGCTGAAAAAACCGTACAAAAAGAAATTCGTGAAAAGTGGGGCTCGTTAGATATTGGCGATATCGTTGGTATTAAAGGTATTTTACATAAGTCAGGTAAAGGCGACCTTTACGTTAATATGGACGAATATTCATTACTAACTAAATCACTGCGTCCGTTACCAGAAAAATTCCACGGCTTGTCTGATCAAGAAATGAAGTATCGTCAGCGTTACGTTGATTTAATTATCAATGAAGACACGCGTAACACCTTTAAAATCCGTTCAAAAATTGTTGCGGGTATTCGTAACTTTTTAACACAACGTGATTTTATGGAAGTTGAAACGCCAATGTTGCAAATCATTCCTGGTGGCGCAACCGCTAAGCCATTTATGACGCACCACAACACCTTTGATCTTGATATGTATTTACGTATTGCGCCTGAACTAAACCTAAAGCGTTTAGTGGTAGGTGGTTTTGATCGTGTATTTGAAATCAACCGAAGCTTTCGTAACGAAGGTATTTCAACACGCCATAACCCAGAATTCACTATGATTGAATTCTACCAAGCCTATGCTGATTATCATGACTTAATGAACACTACCGAAGAAATGTTACGTACTATTGCCCAAGACGTATTAGGTACTACCACTATTCGTAATACCGTTAAAAATAGCGATGGTGAAGTTGTAGAAGAAAAATTCTATGACTTAGGTAAGCCGTTTGCACGTTTATCAATGGTTGATGCTATTTTACAATACGGTAAAGATCATCGTGGCGCTGCAAGCTTTGATGAAGCGGCATTACGTGATCCAGAAAACAACTTTGATGCAATTAAAGCCATGGCAAAAGCGGTTGGCGTAAAAGAAAGTGATGCATCTAAGGTATGGGGTCCGGGTAAATACATCTGTGAAATTTTTGAAGAAGTGGCAGAGCATTTACTAGACCAACCAACGTTCATTACAGAATATCCATGGGAAGTTTCACCACTTGCGCGTCGTAACGATGAAAACCCATTCATTACTGACCGTTTTGAATTCTTTGTTGGTGGCCGTGAATTAGCGAATGGTTTCTCTGAGCTTAATGATGCAGAAGACCAAGCTGAGCGTTTTCAAAAACAAGTAACCGAAAAAGATGCGGGTGATGATGAAGCCATGCATTACGATGCAGATTACATCAACGCACTTGAATACGGTTTACCACCAACTGCAGGTGAAGGTATTGGTATTGACCGTTTAGTGATGCTATTTACTGATTCACCAAGTATTAAAGACGTTATTTTATTCCCGCACATGCGACCTGAAGCTGAATAAATCGTTTAGAAAGGGGGTTTAGTTACCCTGAACTTTCTTTCTCAAGCGACACGTAATAAAAAGCCAAACATATGTTTGGCTTTTTAGTTTTAGAAAAGTGCCTTAAAGGTTTTAATTATTTTAGGTGCTTATCAAAAAATGCCAACATCTCCGTTAATGTTTGAATACGATGCTTTTGTACACTAAAAATTGAATTAGTTATAAGTTCAAAAGTAGGACTTTACTTAAACTAACCATTTAGTACGCTAAGATGATGTTAACTACTGGTTATTCTTTAGGTCAAGTAATAGCCAATAGCTGACATTAGTTTTGAGTTACTAGCGGCAACTCAAAGTCAAAAGCAGACCTAATTTTTCATTAAGCCTGCTTTTATAACCTCCGTTGTTACTTACCTAGACGGAAAGCGGGGATAGATTTAAATTTTAACTAAATTTAAATCCCTCACTTTTCTATCAAGCATTCCGCTATAACGTGTTAATACAAGTGCAACTAAAACAACAATTGCGCCTACCCAAGGTGTATTCATTAAGCCATGTTCAGCAACAATATTGCCTCCTCCCCATGCACCAATTGCAATACCAACATTAAAAGCGGCGATATTTAACCCTGATGCTACATCTACGGCATCTGGCGTGTGCGTTTCGGCTAACTTAACTACGTATACCTGTAAGCCGGGTACGTTTCCAAAAGCAAATGCTCCCCAAACCAAAATAGTAACCACAGCTGTAATTGGGTTGTAAGCGGTAAAGCTCAGCATAAATAATATGCCTGCAAGACCTGCAAAAATGATTGTTAAGGCTTTAATTGGGCCATAATTATCAGCCATTTTACCGCCCCAGATATTGCCGACAGCAACTGACACACCATAAACTAAAAGTATCAAAGCAACAGAACTTGAATCAAAACCACTCACTTCATTTAGAATCGGGGTTAAGTAAGTAAATGCGATGAAAGTTCCACCGTAACCAATAGCCGTAATGGCATAAACTAATAGTAATCGAGGATGAGTTAATACTTTTAACTGTGCTGTAATCTTAGTCGGCTTAGCTTGTTTTAAATTATTAGGCACTAATATCGCACTACCAATCATGGCTAATAAACCTAAAATAGATACGGTTAAAAAAGTCGCTTCCCAACCAAAAACTTGACCGATATAAGTGCCTAGAGGAACTCCTGTGACTAAAGCTACCGTTAATCCTGTAAACATAATGGCAATAGCACTTGCGCCCTTTTCTTTAGGCACTAAACCTGTCGCAATAGTCGAGCCTATTGAAAAGAAAACACCATGTGCTAACCCTGTTAGAATTCGGGCTATTATCAGCGCTTCAAAACTTGGTGCTTGCCAAGCCACTAAGTTGCCAATAACAAACAAGCCCATAACCGATAGCAACACATGTTTTCTGTTCCATCTACTGGTTAGCGCTGTTAACACAGGTGCGCCAATAGCTACGCCTAAAGCATAAAGACTTACCAATAAACCCGCTGACGGTATTGATACATTAAGGTCTTGTGCCATTGTTGGCAATAACCCAACAATTACGAATTCTGTTGTTCCTATAGCAAAGGCGCTAAGCGCTAATGCTATCAATGCGAGTGGCATGATGATCTCCAAATAAGTTTATTTAATAGATATAAAGTAAGGCGTTAAATTAAATCGCTTCCTTTATTTGTTGACGCCATTATTAACTGATAAACTTTTGTGATAAACAATACTATTTGCAAATTACTTTTGTAATAAACGAGGTTAATTTGAGTTTAAAAACACGATCTGATGACTTAGAGCTTTTATTAGCTGTCATTGAATTTGGTGGCTTCTCTGCCGCAGCTGATGCACTTAATATTCAAGTAGCTCGCATATCCCGCTCAGTGACTAAAATTGAAAAAGCACTTAACACAGCTATTTTAATTAGAACAACTAGGCGAGTGATGCTGACAGATGAAGGGAAAAAATTTATCGATGCGGTGAGCATAGGTTTACAACAAATCCAAAGTGCGGAATCAGACCTTATTGTTAAAGGGAAAGTACCACAAGGTAAATTGCGTGTCGATGCTGTGAGTCCTTTTATATTTCACCAATTAACACCCCATATGAGTGCGTTTACTAAGGCTTACCCTGAAATAGAGGTTGAACTGAACTCTAACGAAGGGATCGTTGATTTAATTGAAAAACGCACTGATGTAGCAATAAGAATTGGCAAACTAGAAGATTCAACTCTACATGCTAGCGCCTTAGGAAAAAGCCCGCTTTTTATTGTCGCATCACCTGAATATATTGCACAAAATGGTTTACCAAAAACGCCTGATGACCTTAAAAGTCATAAATTAATCGGTTTCTCAAATATCAAATCACTCAACCAATGGCCTGTAAAAGGCTTGAATAACGTAAATCCGACTATGACAGCGAGTAATGGAGAAACCATTCGCCAGCTAGCTTTATCTGGAAGCGGTATCACTTGTTTATCTGGTTTTATGGTTAATACCGATATTGCATCAGGTCGGCTAATATCGCTTCTGGAGCCATATAGGCTATTTGGTACTGATCGTGAGTTAGTAAATGCTGTTTACTATAAATCTTCAGTGGTTGCAGAAAGGGTTACTGCATTTATTGAATTTATTAGGCCGAGATTAACATTGTAATGACTGATGTTTATGTCAGCCTTGCCGGATAACTTTTTGTTAGATAAAAAATGCTAATGTCCGGTTTCGTATCTAAGTGAATATAAAATAGGATGATTTCAATCGATTGTATGACCCTTATTTCATCTCTGAGGGAAGACTATTGGCTAACTTTTGTTTGGCTTTAACCTCCATCTCTTTAACAGAGCAAGCATCACATAATATATTGACATCTTTTGCTAATAATTGATTAGACGTTGCTAATAGAAGCGTAGTTAAACCAATACCAGTTAGAACATTTATTTTTTTCAATATGTTTCCTTGAGCTTTATTGAATCACCAAATGATAGCCTGAGTAGTTACAATAGGAACAGTAAAAATAATGCTAGCAGTAGGCGTTCAGAAAGATAAAGCCTCGTGTAAAGCGCCATAAAAAAAGCGATACACGAGGCTTTATTATAACTTGAGCTAGGTTAATGCTAATGCAGCTCGCATAGTATTTTGCTCGCTAATTAATATTGATAATTCAACGTTAGCTTAAAGTTTCGACCAACTTCATTATCGTTGTACTTTTCATTACCCCAGTACATACCAAAACTATTATGATCTTGATAAGCTTTATCAAAGATATTATCGACACCAAATTGCACCGATAATCCCGCGACTTCTACTGGGCTATAATTTAACCAAGCATTACTTACACCGTAGCCAGCTTTTAATACATTGTCATGCACTAGGTCACCTTGGCGGTTGAAATAAGTATCGGTTAACTCTGCATTATCAGCTAAAAATGTATCCCAACCGATAACTAAACTATCACCTAGGGCATAATCAAAACTTAAATTTACACGTTGTGTGCCAGCAGTTAAAGCGTCGGTTACATAGCTTTGGTAATCTTTATCTCCTGTGTTGTAGCTATACTTTATAGAAGCATTTAAGCCCTGATATGAGAGGCTAACACCAGCTTCCATACCTTGCATTTCTAAATCGTGGGTTTTATTTAAGCTAGTATTTTTAGTTGGGTGATAAAAGTGATCAATATTATATTGATAGACATTGGCAAAAATATTAAAGGAATCAATATTTGTTAATGATTGTAGATCATAAAGTACATTGAATTCGTAATGGTTACCTGTTTCTGGTTCAACATCAGGCGACTCTTCCATACCTTCTTGAATCATTAGAGTTTCAGGTAAACCAGGACCTTTAAAAATACGACCGTATGACAAGCCTAATTTTAAATCATCATTAGCCTGCCAATTAGCGATAAACTTAGGCGACGCTTCGCTAAAACTAGTATCGTAGGTTCCACCTAAACTGTAGTCATCGTAACGCAGTCCTGGGATAAGTTGTACACTACCGAAATTAAGCTCAGCTTGTACATAACCACTCATTAAGGTTGCGGTCGGGCCGTCTTCAAAAGAAATATGCTCGCTAAATTGGCTACCATCGCTTAGCGTATAATGAGCTAACCCTTTTGCTGAAATACTCTGTTCAGATTTAAAACTCTCAATACCATAGGTCCATGCGATATCTGAAATGATTGAAGTATTACGAATATTTAAACCTGATGTTTTATAATGGTACATGCGCTTAGGAGTCGTAGATGTTCCGTCTTTGTGCCATTTACCTTGCGAGTCTCGGTACCAATTATCACCTGTTGCTCCTTCACGCTCCATTTGCTTATCGTTGTAATAAACATTAATGTTTAAATCGAGTAGTGGATTTTCACTTACGTTATAATAATTTAGTGTATAAGTATCGCGGATATAACCGTTATAGCCTAAGTGCTCTTCTAATGTTTTTGCACCGGGCTTTTCACCTGAAAAGTTACGATTACCACCGTCATCATAGCGCTGAGCACTAAAATCAAACTGTTGTGTTTCATCAAAGTCGTAAACGACTTTAATCAAACCACTTGTCAATTCACTATGCTTACTAACAATAGGGTCATTATCTGGTGTTTCTATATCACCAGACTCATTCATATTAGCCATGGCTAACAGACTTAATTTCTCGGTTGCTCTGCCGTATAACGCAAGGTTAAGCTGTCTAAATTCAGTTGCTGTATCTGCGCTAGCTCCAGCGGTAAAACCAAACTTTTGCTCAGGTAATAATAAATCAGCAGGGTCTTTAGTTTCATACTTAATTGCACCTACATTGGCGCCATAACCGCTTAGCACTGATGATGCGCCAAGCAGAACCTCTACGCGTTTAAGCATATTAGTATCAACCATTTGGTTACCTGAGTGGTGAAACAGCTGACCATCTTGGCGAGCGCCATCAATAGTCACATTGGCAGAATGTTCTTCAACGCCACGCACATACACTTTTTGACTATATCTAACGCCATTGGCAACACTTACACCAGCAACTTTTTTTAAGGCACTTTTTATATCGTTAGCTTGAATGTTTTCGAGATCTTTCGCGCTAACTTCGGTGTTAGTACTTATTGCATCATCTGTAACTTTAGTTTCAGCTAAACGTTGTGCTTCAGCCGCTAAGGTTTGAGCGCTTAGAAATGAAGCGATAACAAAAGATAAATATTTTTTTTTCATGTTGTTCCTACAAAAATATATCCCATAACAGGAGTAGGTAAAAAAGAAACTAGATCCTAAATGATAATGATTATCATGTAAAGTCGTATTTAGGGCTTTAACTCTAAATAAAGTTCATTGATAAAAAATATAAATAACAACTTGTTAAGGGAGAAAGCGCTAATGGAACAGGTTTAATATGTTAATAACTTGTAAGTGATACTTTGTTTAAAGCGCTGTACACAGAGTGATACACAGTGCTTTTTACTTTTTTTAACAGTTAAAGCTATTTTTCTTGAGCGTAATTGCGTAAATTAGTGCGCTAATAAAAGTATGGTCACTTAAAACAGTAACCATGATAAAAATAGCCTTGTACTTGAGACCTTATTATAAAAATAACTCAATAAGTTATAGGCAATAAAACGCAAAAAATGGGGAAGTAAATGGGTGTTTCAAGAGGCGGCTTTAGCTCGCGATTAGGCTTTATTATGGCCGCTGCAGGCTCTGCGGTAGGGTTAGGTAATATTTGGGGCTTTCCAACTCAAACTGCTAGTAATGGTGGTGCCGCATTTGTATTGGTTTATTTAGTGTTAGCATTTTGTTTAGCTTACCCAGCATTTATGGCGGAGTTACTTATTGGTCGTTACGGTCAAGCTAACGCGGTGACCTCAATGCAAAAAATAGCGCGCAATACTAGAGAAAAACGTTTTGGTTTTGTCGTCGGTTTTGGCGGAATTATTTGTGCGGCACTTATTTTAAGTTTTTATGGCATTATTGCTGGTTGGATGATTTCCTATGCGGTAGAGCCTCTGGCTTTGTTAGCTGGTTTTAACGAATCGGCGAATTGGCTCACCAATCATTCATTGACACGTAATATTCTTTTCACAACATGCTTTATGGCGTTAACCATTTTTATTATTCGTCGTGGTGTTGAACAGGGGATCGAAAAGTGGTCGAAACGTTTAATGCCAATGCTCATTGGTTTGTTGATTTTATTAATTATTTACGTTTTCACTTTAGATGGTTCTAGAGCAGGCTTTGAAGCCTATTTAAACCCCGATATTTCTCGAGTATTAGAGCCTGATTTATTAATTAGTGCCTTAGGGCAGGCATTTTTTTCATTATCACTGGGCACGAGTGTCATGATTATTTATGGCTCTTATATCGCGAAAAAAGAGAATTTAGTCACGTTAGGGGCACAAGTAACACTTATTGATGTGTCTATAGCCTTTTTAGCAGGCTTACTGATTATTCCTGCAATGTATGTTGCTCAAGCTCAAGGCGTTGCTATATTCGCTGAAGATGGTAGCTTAATATCAGGCTCTAACTTAGTGTTTACGGTACTACCCGCGTTATTTTCAGGTATGGGCTATGTGGGATTGTTTGTCGCTTTTGGCTTCTTTGTTTTAATGTCGATAGCTGCATTAACCTCTAGTATTTCAATGCTTGAAGGGCCTGTATCATTTGCTGTTGAGCGCCATGATATACCGCGTGAAAAAGCAACTACTATGATTGGGCTAGGTATTTTACTTTTAAGTACGATCATTGTTGTTAACTTAGATTGGATGTTAGATTTTGTTGCGATTTTATCAACACAATACGGCCAGCCAATTATTGCTATGTTATGTTGTATTTTTGCTGGCTGGGTTTGGCAGCGTAGCGGTATTCTCGCTGAAATAAAGCAAGGTAATGCGGAAGTAGAGCACAGTGTTTTTTGGAAAATTTGGCCTTGGTACACTAAGTTTGTTTGCCCTACGGCAATTGCATTAGTATTTTGGCACTCGTTAGCAAGTTAAATGTAGTCTAATTAAGCCTTAACTTTAAAAAAGCAAGTGACTAAGCACTTGCTTTTTGCTTATTAGGGAATAGAAAAACGATTATTGTATTTAGTCACTCGCTACATTGCTATTTATATTACTAGCTACACTGTTATCGACATCGACATTCGTATTTACATCCATAAAGTGCCCATAAAATACTTTCGCAGTTACCAAGGCCTCGATTGGTTTTGCACTGGGGTAATTTGACCATTTCGCTTTAGATTGGGCGACAGCGGCTTCATCTTTCCATACTAAATACCAACATAACTGTGTTGGGTTATCAGTTTTTCGTAATATTTGATGTGAAATTAATAACTCTTGCTCAGCATTCATCTCTTTAAATAACGATAAACTTAATGAAATTATTTTTGCTTGATTGGCTGGCGGCACATCAAATACTGCTAATTCATTACAGTAGGGCATAGTTTTTCTCGTTTTTGATTAGTTAACCTGAGCTC
>NZ_JAHKPW010000049.1 GCF_018860755.1 Colwellia sp. D2M02
TACCACGAGTGGCGACAAAGATTACTTACTAAAAGTGATTGTTGAAAGTATTGAAGAATACGAACATTTACTTAAAGCGAAATTAACTCACTTACCCTTAGTAGATCATCTCAGCTCTACGTTTGCGTTAAAGCAGGTCAAAAATACAACAGAGCTACCGATAAAACAGCAATAGAACGACGATAATGAAGCAGAACGAATCTGCTTGAGCCTGTAACAGATTCTGTGTAACTGCCATTTAGTTAATGTGCTTTTCGAGGCGTTCCCCGAACTCAATAATAAAACGAACCATTGCTTGACGCCAGTTGTGGATCGGCATCGACCATTTTTTAGATGCCTCTGTAATGGCTAAGTAAACCATTTTCCTAGCTGAGTCATCACTTGGGAATATCTTGCGCTTCTTGATAGCCTTACGAATAACGCTGTTGAGTGATTCAATGGCATTGGTCGTGTAAATAGCTTTACGGATGTCCTCAGGATAATTAAATAAAGTATTGAGATTCTGCCAGTGGGTACGCCACGACTTGCTGATCTGCGGATATTGGTCGTCCCACTTTTCACCGAATCGCTCAAGTTCAAGCAGCGCTTCTTCCTCAGTGGATGAGCGGTAAACCTGCTTCAAATCAGTGGTGACAGCCTTGTAATCTTTCCATGAAACGTACTTCAATGAATTACGTACCATATGCACAATACACAGCTGAATTTGGGCCTGGGGATACACTGAGTTAATCGCATCAGGAAAGCCCTTGAGGCCATCCACACAGGCAATTAAAATATCTTCTACACCACGATGCTGCAATTCAGTTAGCACGTTCAGCCAGAATTTCGCGCCTTCATTTTCGGCTATCCACATGCCCAGAAGCTCCTTGTGCCCCTCGGTGTTGATACCCAAGGCTAGGAATATAGATTTGTTGATAACACGTTTGTCTTGGCGAATTTTAACGACTAAGCAATCGAGATAAATAATAGGGTAAATCGGGTCAAGGGGGCGTGATTGCCATTCGATAACTTGGTCAATAACGGCATTAGTGACTCGTGATATTAGCGTTGGCGATATATCTGCACCGTACCATTCGTCAAAGGCTTTAACGATTTCTCGGGTGCTCATCCCTTGCGCATATAGCCATAATATCTTCTCGTCCATTGAGGTAAATCGAGATTGGTGTTTCTTAATCAGCTTAGGCTCAAACAACCCGTCTCTGTCACGAGGAGTGTCCAGTTCAAACTCACCATCTTCCGTTTTGATACGCTTACTGGTTTTGCCGTTGCGGCTATTTTGCATCACCGATTTGGCGTGCTTCTCATAACCTAAATGCTCATCCATCTCGGCATTTAGTGCTGCTTCAACAGTGATCTTCTTTAGCATTTGGCTGAATTCATTAAGATCTTGCGGTGTTTTAATGCCTTTGGCCGCTTCCTTGGCGAAAGCTTCTAACTCTTTTTTGTTCATTTGCATCTGCCTATCCTTAACTCTGACTAGAGTATGTTGTGATAGGCAGTTACACAAAATTAATTACAGGCTC
>NZ_JAHKPW010000042.1 GCF_018860755.1 Colwellia sp. D2M02
AACAATCTCGAAAGATCAACAGCCCCTAGTGTTTATTAACTTTCTTTATTAAAAAGTGCGTCTAGTTTTTGCTCATATTCGTGGTAGCCTAAGTAATCATAAAGCTCCATACGCGTTTGCATATTGTCTATTTCAGCTTTTTGATCGCCGTCATCCAGCAAGGTTTTGTACACTGACTCCGCCGCTTTATTCATCGCACGAAATGCCGATAAAGGGTAAAGCACCATGGCACAGCCCCACTCGCCCAATTGTTTTTTATTCCATAACTCAGTTTGGCCAAATTCTGTAATATTAGCCAATACAGGAACATTTAATGCCTCAGTAAAAGCACGGTAGTGCTGCTCCGTTTGAATGGCTTCTGCAAAAATACCATCGGCTCCCGCATCAACATAAGCTTGTGCGCGAGCAATAGCAGCTTCTAACCCTTCTTGAGCAAAAGCATCGGTTCTTGCCATAATAAAAAAGTCTTCATCAAGGCGTGCATCAACAGCAGATTTAATACGGTCAACCATTTCCTGCGTTGAAACAATCGCTTTATTTGGGCGATGTCCACAGCGCTTTTGCGCTACCTGATCTTCAATATGTACCGCAGCAGCCCCTGCTTTTTCCATATCTTGAATTGTTTTCGCAATATTAAATGCTCCGCCCCAGCCCGTATCAATATCAACCAATAAAGGTAAGCTCGACGCTGAAGTAATACGCTGAACATCAGCAATAACATCATTTAATGAGGTCATTCCTAAATCAGGTAATCCATAAGAAGCATTTGCGACACCGCCACCTGAAAGGTAAATAGCCTGATGCCCTAATTGCTCAGCCATCATGGCACAGTACGCATTAATCGTTCCGACAACTTGTAATGGCTGATTAGCCACTAGTGCCTGACGAAACTTTTTTCCTGGAGAATGGTGCAAATGGCTATCTGTTTTCATAAATATTCCCTCGTTAATAAACTCGACGGTATTCGTGGTTAATGTCTAATTACTGGCAGCTTCTAATTGCTGCTGCGCTATTTTGTTCTCAATGTTTTTTCTAGAGGCTGCAATGTGTCGGCGCATTAACAATTCAGCAAGTTCGCCGTCTCTATCACTAATAGCCTGAATAATATGAGCATGTTCAGAAAAAGCTTTACTGGCTCTAGGGCTGTGCATGCCAAATTGACAACGATACATACGCACTAAATGATAAAGCTGTCCGCAAATAAGATTAATTAATTGTTGATTGTGGCTACCTAAAATAACTTTGTAATGAAAGTCTAAGTCGCCTTCTTCTTGATAATAAGCAACGCCCGCTTTAAGCTGCTCTTTATTAGCATGCTCGCTTAGCATATTCTGCATGTGCTTAATTTCATCATCACTCATATTCATTGCCGCTTGACGACAAGCCATACCTTCAAGCGCCTCTCGGGTAATATACAGCTCCAATAATCCTTCAATAGTACAATCAACCACTCGTGAGCCAACATTAGCTTTGCGTTCAACTAAATGACATTTCTCTAAGCGGTTCAGCGCCTCACGTAACGTTGAGCGACTCACTTGGTAGCGTTTTGCTAACTCAGGCTCACTAATTTTACTACCTGAAGCAATATCACCTTCTACAATGGCTTGTTGCATTTGCTCAAAGACTTTATCGGCAGTGGTGACAACCGTTTGTTTTGTTGGGTTTTGTAAAAGCATAATCCGTATTCGTTAAATAAACATTGCGATAATCTTTAGGCATGTCGATAAACCATTCACACACACCCAAATTGTCGACAATAAAAACAATTACCTTCCATACTAACTTAAAATAAGTAAATAACAAGCCTCAAGACAAAAATTGTCGACAATACAATTAAATTAAGAAAGTTTATTATTTAATGACTAAACTAATACAGTCTCATCATTCTGATGATATTTATTCTATTGGCCATAGAAGAAAATTAATTGAACTGAGCTATAGAAAAGGCTTGCCTGAACAATACTATTGTCGACAAAAGTTATTTTATAGATGACTTTGCACTGAAAAAATCATGTCATTCACCTGCCAATAAAAATAAATAACTAAGTAAACTTATGGCAAAATTAGAATATTCATACTTTTACGGAAATAATTGATATAGTGACTAAAATATTATTAATTGCTACTAAATTAAATTATTCATTATGGATTTATTTCTACTTAAAAAAATTGCCACGGTATTAATAATGCCAATTAATGTCGTATTGCTATTACTCATTATTGCCGTAATTTTTCACTGGAAAAAACCAAAAGCAAGTATCCGTTGCTTAATTGCTGCAACCGTTATTTTATTACTTAGCAGTTTTCCCCCTATTTCAGATCGCTTAATGACGCAACTTGAAGACGATTACCCACCGTTTACTAAAGCCAGTGTACCTATTGATTATATTGTTGTTTTAGGTTGTCGCCATACCAGCAACCCAGCACTGCCAGTTACTAGTCAACTAGGAGATTGTTCATTAGAACGCATGGTTGAAGCGCTGCGTATATTTAATTTACACCCTGAAGCGAGAGTTATCACGTCAGGCTTTGGTGGTAAAAACAAAGAGAGTAACGCACAAAAAGTTAAACAAGCACTTGTTTTATTAGGCGTACCGGCACAAAAAATTATTACCGAAAACTTCCCTAAAGATACAGAAGAAGAAGCTCAGCTTATTTCCCCAAGAATACAAGGAACGGAAGTGGTCTTAGTTACTAACGCGGATCACATGCCAAGAGCGATGGGCTATTTTGAAGCACAAGGGGTTTCACCTATTGCAGCCCCCACTGGCTATTGGGTTAAAGATTTAGATGGCGACAAAAACTGGGGCTATTATGTACCTAACAGTAAAAAACTAGAGCAAACCACTATTGCTTGGTATGAAAGTTTAGGCAAGTTAGTGCAGTGGTTTAAATCTATTTTTTAAACATTTCGCATGACTGCTTATTAAAAATATTCATCTATAATTGCAGTCTCTTTGGGAGGAAATATTAATGACTAAACCAACAAGGATCGTGTTAAAAAACCTTGCTTGTTTAGTCTAAAATCAAGCTAAGTCTGCTGTTATACCGGATTATCAATATCAATAAAAATCACTTCAACATTATGCGTTTTAGCAATATGTTCGCCTAGGGCTTTAATACCATAGCGCTCAGTAGCGTGATGTCCTGCAGCAAAAAAATGAATATCCATTTCGTGCGCAATATGCGTGGTTTGCTCTGATACTTCTCCAGTAAGAAAAGCATCAATTCCCTGCTCTGCAGCTATTTCAATATAACCTTGGCCGCCACCCGAACACCAAGCAATGGTTGTAATTTTTTTATTACTCGGCGGAGTAATATGTAAGCACTGTCGGTTAAGCTGCTGACTCAATTGTGTAGCAAAACCACTACCATTGATTGCACTTGAAAAACTGCCTTGCATTGCCACGCTCATCGAGTTACCAAGCTCTAACGGAGCAACTTGCTCAATATTAAACATGGCGGCTAATTGCGCGTTATTTCCTAGTGTTGGGTGAATATCTAAAGGTAAGTGATAAGCGAATAAGTTAATATCATTCATTAATAGTGACTTAATACGTTTATGCTTCATACCTCGGATTACATAAGACTCATTTTTCCAAAAGTAGCCATGATGTACTAAAATAGCTTGTGCCTTTTCTTCAATGGCACGTTCAATTAATGCTTGTGATGCAGTCACGCCCGTTACAATTTTCGTTATTGTTTCACTACCCTGAATTTGTAAACCATTTGGCGTGAAGTCTTTAATTTTCTCTGGTGCTAAAAGCTCTGTTAAGTAAGCTTCTAAATCTTTGGTTAGTATCATAATTTTATTTTATCAACTGATGGTAATTAGGTGGATAAGTTAGTCAACCCAGCTCGGCTTAACAAATAATTCTATAGTTAAATATGAAAATTAAGTGTTAACTTTCAATTTTTTAAAAATTTATCAAACCGATTCGAGGTAAGTTATTAACACTATTTTTTATTTTGGTGATAGCTTTTTATTTGGTTTTTTGGTGTATGCATAGTACTTACTTTAACCGGCTGAAAACCTGTTCTCAATTGCCATTTAGGTTTAATTGGTGTTAACGGCAATACTCTTTTTTTAGCGACAATAACATATACAGAGCCAAAAGGTTTTAAATATTGCTGAGCAAATTGTTGCCATGTAGATGTTAAGCGATTAGCGCTAATGTTTCCCATTAAGTTCGTATGTAAACAACGTTGATCTGCCAAAATTTCATAGCCCATTAATTGTAACCAATCTTTAATTCTCAAAGGCGAAAAGAAATGCCCTGTCCATGGTGATTGTTTACGTCGATATGGTGTTAAACGATTAAGCCCCGCTAAACTCATAGGATTAAAACCCGTAATAACGAGGTAACCGTTAGGGATTAATACGCGATTAGCTTCTCGAATAATATGGTGGGGATCAAGTGAAAACTCTAACGCATGGCTAAGTAAACAAACATCAATACTATGCTCAAGCAATGGTAAGTCATCAATATCGGCAATAATATTACCCAGTTCATCTTTAGGTGTAATACTAAATTGATTTTGAATAGTACAGTTACTGGTCGTTATTTTAGCGCTTAACGTTCCTAACTTAAGTAGATGATAGCCAAAAAAACGTTGCCACCAAGGAGCAAGCTCATGCTCTATTGCCGACAACACAATGTCACCATTTGGTAAGTCATCCCAAGACTTTGGACTATCTGGTAATGAAAAGGCTAATGCGGGTTTCATAATATATTAATCACTTGCTTGCTAACGTTAAATCAATGCAAGCCAACTCATATAAACATAACCTTTAACTTATTGGCTTGGGTAGAATAAAAATGTTTATAATGAAGTATATACTTATAGTTAACTTTAAGAAATAACCTCTATGGCGATGACAAATACTTCAACAGCTCTTACAGTGACAGCTATCAAAGCTTTTAACGATAATTATATTTGGGCGATAACCTCACCACGTAATAATAGTTTAACACTGGTCGACCCTGGTGATGCGAATGTTTGTATTACCTTTATCGAAAAATATAACTTAAACCTAACTCATATATTAATCACTCATCATCATCATGATCATACTGGCGGTATTGAAGCGTTAGTGAAATACACTCAAAATAGTACAGTTAATGTTTCTGGGCCAAATAATAGCAAAATTATTGGGTTAACTCATAAAGTCAACCAAGGTGATATCGTGACTTTACCAGAGTTACAATGCCAGTTTTCAATTACGGAATTACCTGGACATACTTTAGACCATATTGCTTATATTCATGACGACATGGTTTTTTGTGGTGACACCTTATTTTCTGGAGGCTGCGGTCGATTATTTGAAGGTACGCCAGCACAAATGCATCATTCTCTTGCTAAGCTGACTGCGTTACCTGAACACACTTTGGTTTACTGTGCTCATGAATATACTCAGGCTAATTTAGAGTTTGCAGCAACGGTTGAGCCAAATAACATTATGCTGCAACAATATCGCGAGAAAGTGCTCGCATTACGACAACAAAGCCAAGCAACTATACCAACAACCATCGGCATCGAAAAAGCCATAAACCCTTTTTTACGCAGTAACAGTAATGAAGTTATAGCATCAGCTAAACACTATAACCCTCAATGCATGAGTGACGAAATTAGTGTATTCGCAGCAATAAGAGCTTGGAAAGATAATTTTTAACGCACATTTACTTACAACTAGTGAAAAATTAGTCAGTGAAGCCTCTTTGGAGGTATGATAATCTAATCGGCTAAAAATGAAATAAAGACTTACGGTTGTACATGAAAAATTTCTTAATTCCTGCGCTATTACCTGCCCTTGTTATACTAAGTGGTTGCCAAAGCACTATTTCTTCTAACGAAAAAACAAGTATCGACAATGAGTATATCGCTGATTCTGTTGATATTAATCAAGCACTATTAGCCGATGAAAGTATTGATGTTATTCACCCAGTCGCTGACGTAGAGTTTACACTTAAAGAAGACGTGACCATTACTCATGATAATATTTGGCCGCGTATTCAACAGCAATTAAGCTTTGCAATCCCTGAAAATAAACGCTTAATTGCACAGCGTAATTGGTATGTTAGACACCCTGCTTATTTAAAGCGAGTTGCCAAGCGTGCCGAGCCATTTCTTTATTACATTGTAGAAGAATTAGAAAAAAATAATATGCCAATAGAAATGGCATTATTACCGGTTGTAGAAAGTGCTTTTGATCCCTTCGCATACTCTCACGGTAGAGCTTCTGGCATGTGGCAATTTGTACCAGGTACTGGCAAGCGTTTTGGTATGAAGCAAAATTGGTGGTATGACGGCAGACGTGATGTCGTTGCATCAACTCAAGGCGCGATTAAATATTTACAATACTTACATGGTTATTTTGATGGCGATTGGCTCCTTGCTCTTGCTGCTTATAATTCTGGTGAAGGTCGTGTAAGACGTGCAGTTAAAAATAATAAAGCGAAGAATAAACCAACTGACTTTTGGTCGTTAGACTTGCCCAAAGAAACCAGAGCTTACGTACCTAAACTACTAGCACTGGCTGATATAATTAAACGTCCACAAGACTTCAACTTAACATTGTACCCTATTGTTAATGAAGCAGTATTAACGCAAGTTGACATCAAATCGCAGATCGACTTAGCCAAAGCAGCAGAGCTCTCGGGCTTATCGTTAGCAGAATTACAACGACTTAACCCAGGCTTTAACCGTTGGGCAACTGACCCTGATGGTCCACACCAATTATTATTACCAATACATACCGTCAATAAGTTTGAGCAAGGCCTAGGGAAATTAACCAAAAAAGAGCGGTTAGCTTGGCAACGTTATCGTATTAAACAAGGCGATAATTTAGGTGCTATTTCTAAAAAGTTTAATACAAGTATCAGTTTAATCGAAGAAGTCAATAATATTAAGCAAGGTAAAATTCGTGCTGGAAAGCACTTATTAATTCCTGTCGCAGCAACGTCTCTTGATAATTATGTTTTTTCACAACAACAACGTATTGTTAAAAAGCAAAACAAACCACAACAAGGTCATAAAATTATTCACACGGTTGTTTCTGGTGATAATCTTTGGGATTTGGGCCGAAAATATAAAGTGAATAGTAAGAGTATTGCCAAATGGAATGGCTTTGCGCCAAGAGACACCTTAAAGCTAGGACAAAAGCTCGTTATCTGGCAAAAAAAGACAAATAACACCGCTTCACTTCGCAGTAACAACAGCCAAAACGCGATTATGCGTAATATCACCTATAAAGTGCGTCAAGGTGACTCTTTTGCGCGAATTGCCGATAAGTTTAATGTCAGTATTAGAGATATTGAACGTTGGAATAACCTTAACAGGAATAAATACTTACAACCTGGACAACGACTAAAGCTTTCGGTTGATGTCACTAATAATATTTAATCCCCTAGTTTGATAAAAGGAATATCAACACACAATGCTGTCGTTGGTATTCTTTTTTCAAGTCATTAATATATTTTCATCATAAAGCTTCCACTAAATTAATTACTCTCCTCTCTCCCTTCAATCATTCCAGGCAACATTTGTACTAAAAACATACAACTTGAAAATAATGGCGCGAGTGACTATTTTTATACATTCAATAGCTAATTAAGTCTGAAAAAGTATAAAGTTGTAACGGATTAGCTAATCCTTATGTTTATTAAGGGCAATTTTGTTTTTAAATTGATCTATATCAAATATAAACCCTAACTCCTGTTGATTTATACGCTAGCCAAGAGGTAAAATTACTTGGAATTTGACATATTTAGTTACACAGGTATGAAAAATATCAATGCTCCTCGAGCGAATACATAGAAATAGTATGAATTGTGTCCAATACTTATGTGTCAAAGTAAGTAAATAGCAATTTAACTATCTCTGATTAATAATAACACTGCGGAATCCATAACATGACTCAAAGTAATACGTCAGCAGTAGACTACAACTTCGATGTTGTACGTCAATTTACTGTGATGACTGTAATCTGGGGAATCGTTGGTACACTTGTAGGTGTACTTATCGCGGCTCAATTAATTTGGCCTGCGTTAAACTTTGATACACCTTGGTTGACCTACTCCCGTCTTCGCCCACTACATACAAATGCGGTGATTTTTGCCTTTGGTACTAGTGCTTTATTTGCTACCTCTTATTACGTTGTGCAACGTACCTGTCAAGCGAGATTGTTTGGCGGTAAGTTAGCTGCATTTACTTTTTGGGGATGGCAAGCAGTTATTGTTGCTGCAATCATATCGCTTCCATTAGGTTACACAAGCTCAAAAGAATATGCAGAGCTTGAGTGGCCAATTGATATTCTTATTACTATTGTTTGGGTTTCGTACGCTATCGTATTCTTTGGTACCTTAATTAAACGTAAGGTCTCTCACATTTACGTTGCTAACTGGTTCTTTGGTGGTTTCATTGTTACCGTTGCGGTATTACACCTTGGTAACAGTATGGCTATCCCTGTATCCGGCATGAAAGCTTACTCTATTTACCCTGGTGCAATTGATGCAATGATGCAGTGGTGGTATGGACATAATGCCGTTGGCTTCTTATTAACAGCTGGTTTCTTAGGTATGATGTATTACTTCGTACCAAAACAAGCTGAACGCCCTGTTTACTCTTACCGTTTATCTATTGTTCACTTTTGGGCACTAGTATCACTATATATTTGGGCGGGTCCGCATCACTTACATTACACAGCACTTCCTGACTGGGCTCAATCAGTTGGTATGGTTATGTCTATTGTGTTATTCCTTCCTTCATGGGGTGGTATGATCAATGGTATTATGACGCTTTCTGGTGCGTGGCATAAACTTCGCCATGACCCAATTTTACGTTTCTTAATTGTTTCTCTTTCTTTCTACGGTATGTCTACATTTGAAGGCCCAATGATGGCTATCAAGTCTGTAAACGCATTATCACACTACACTGACTGGACCGTAGGTCACGTACATTCAGGTGCGTTAGGTTGGGTTGCTATGGTTTCAATTGGTGCAATGTACCACTTAATTCCAGTGCTATTTAATCAAGGTCGTATGTATAGCATTCGCCTTATCAACATTCACTTCTGGATGCACACTGCGGGTATTGTCTTATACATAGTTGCTATGTGGATTTCAGGTGTAATGCAAGGTTTAATGTGGCGTGCGGTAAACAGCGACGGTACGTTAACGTACAGCTTCGTTGAAAGCTTAACTGCATCTTACCCGTTCTACTTCATGCGCTTCTTAGGTGGTGTATTAGTTGTAGCTGGTTTCATATTAATGGCTTACAACATGTTCAAAACAATTGGCGCAAAAGACAACAGTCTAAAGCCTGTTGAAGTAGCTTAGGAGACCAACATGAAAAACTCACATGAAAAAGTAGAAAAAAATGTTGGCTTGTTCTTCCTATTCACAGCTTTTGCGATCAGCATCGGTGGATTAGTTGAAATTACGCCATTATTCTTTCAAAAAGAAACCACGACGCCAGTAGATAACTTAAAACCTTATACTGCATTACAAATGGAAGGTCGTGATATTTATATTCGTGAAGGCTGTAACAATTGTCACAGCCAAATGATTCGTCCATTACGTGCAGAAACTGAGCGCTATGGTCACTACAGTGTTGCAGGTGAGCACGTATGGGAACATCCATTCTTATGGGGTTCAAAACGTACGGGTCCTGACTTAGCACGTGTTGGTGGTCGTTATAGTGACGATTGGCATATTGCCCATTTAATTGACCCGCGTTCTGTTGTGCCAGAATCAAACATGCCTGGTTTCAAATGGCTAGCTGAAAACACCTTAGATGGTGAGCTAACCGCTAAAAAATTAGAAACGTTTAACTGGTTAACGCGCAACCGTAGTCATAAAGATGAAAATGGCAACCCTATTCCATTATACAGCCAAGCTGAAATTGATGGCGCTGCTGAAGCAGTAAAGGGTAAAACTGAAATGGAAGCCTTGGTTGCTTATTTGCAATCACTAGGTCATGCATTGAAGTAGCCATGAGTTAAGCCTTTAGAAAAGGAAAAAACAATGGATTACGGTACTCTTAGAGGGTTAATTGCCCTCCTTATATTGGCGTTATTTATTATTATTGTGGTTTGGTCTTATTCAAAAAAACGTAAAGAATCGTTTGACGATATAGCGAATTCTATTTTTGAAGAAGATAAAAATGCAAAAGTAACTAAACAAAGCCATCTTGATAAAGATAGCAAACAGGAGACTAATAATAATGTCTAGCTTCTGGAATATATGGGTTTGGGTTCTTAGCCTTGGCACATTAGTAGGGTGTTTTTTCTTACTACGTATGTGCTTAAAGAACTTTGCAGGTGTTGAAGAAGGTGAGTCTATGGGACATACCTTTGATGGCATTGAAGAGTTAAACAACCCGCTACCTAAGTGGTGGAGTACGTTTTTCTTACTTACTATTGTTTGGGCATTTGGCTATATTGCACTATACGGTTTAGGTAACTGGACTGGCCTTTTAGGTTGGAAAAGCTCTAACCAAGGTATTTTAAATATTGCTGAATCAAAAGCAAAAACATTAGAGTATTTAGAAAAAGACTCTGGCGTATTAGTGCAATATGACCGTGAAATGGCAGCTGCTGAAGCTAAATATGGTCCTATCTTTGCCGCTTACGCACAACGTAGTATTGAAGATTTAGCCAGTGCTAAAAATGTTGAAATAGACTTTGACACTAAAGGTGAATTAACGGCTGAACAAAGTGATTTGTTACAAGCAAAAGAAGCCCTTAAAGTAGGTCAACGTTTATTTATTCAAAACTGTGCACAATGTCACGGCTCTGATGCTCACGGTACCACTGGTTTCCCTAACTTAGCGGATAAAGACTGGTTATATGGTGGAACACCAGAAGCGATCAAACATACGGTAATGGAAGGTCGTATTGCAACAGGCATGATGGCTTGGGAAAGCGCACTAGGTGGCGACCAAGGCGTTAAAGAAGTTGCTGCTTATGTCATTAGTTTAAGTGGTCGCTCAATTGACCCTGAATTAGCCAAAGCTGGTAAAGCTAAGTTTGCGATGTGTGCAGCATGTCATGGCCCTAATGGTGAAGGTAGCTTAGCTATGGGTACACCAATGGGCGCACCAAACTTATCTGACAACATTTGGTTATATGGTGGCTCTAAACGTGCCGTTGAAGAATCAATTCGCAATGGTCGTGCTGGTATAATGCCGCCATGGAAAGATATTCTTGGCGAAGAGAAAGTTCACGTGATCAGTGCATATGTGTATAGCCTTTCTCAAGACTAACAGTTTAATTAATTTCTTATAAATCAGTAATTAATTAACATAAAAAGCCCTTGTTACTAATTGTAAACAAGGGCTTTTTTTATATGTATTTATCTATCATATCCTAGCTGTTCAGCAATAAAAAAGTTATAATATCGCCACTTTACACACTCTTAAAATAAGCAAATCAAATGAAAACTTCTTGGTATCGTGAGCCTTGGGCGTGGTTAGTTTTTGGCCTACCGTTTGTTTCTTTAATTTCAGGAACAACATTTTATATTATCGCAAATAGTAATCCTGATACGGTAGTTGTCGGTGATTATTATAAAAAAGGTAAAGCGATTAACTTTCAAGTATCTAAAGTTAAACTTGCGCAAAAGCTTGGTATGCGTTTTGCGCTAAGAACCGAGGGTAATAATTTAATTATCAAACCAACGGGTATTGAAAAAACTTTCCCGCTATTAAACATTGACTTTGTTCACCCAACATTAGAAGCACGTGACTTCAAACTCACATTAACACCTGATGCTAATGGTAATTTCAGACACTATTTTGAAGAGCCTATTGATGGTAAGTGGAAAATCACACTCAGTTCATTTGAGAATAAATGGAAAATTCAAGACACTATTGGCTTACCACAAAGTGAGTTTATTGAATTGATTCCTGATCCAACAAAAGTGCAGTAACAATTACTACCATTATTTATACATCCCGCTAGTGTTTTATTTTAATAGATTTTAAGCCATGACTCTAAAATGTTTTCATTGTAACGAGGCTGTACCTTCGGGTATAAGCCTTTTGGTTACTATTAATAACACCGAACAGCCAATGTGTTGTATTGGTTGCCAAGCAGTAGCGCAAACCATTGTTGATAATGGCTTAACTCAATATTATTCAGTACGAACTGAGCCTGCCAATAAGGGACAATCGCTCATTCCTGAACAATTACAAAAAAATAAACTACTTGATGAAGCGGCATTACAAAACGAGTTTATTTATCAAGATAATGACACCAAAGAAGCTATTTTAACCATTGATGGTATTAGCTGTGCAGCTTGTGCTTGGTTAATTGAAATGCAACTTGATAAATTGTCAGGCTTGGTCAGTATTAGTGTGAATGCGACTACACAGCGTGCTACTGTTAAATGGCGTCATGCAGAACTCAACTTAAGCGATATTTTAACCGCTATTGAAAACATTGGTTACCACGCTCTCCCTTTTAAAGCGAATGAAGCCGAGTTACGTAATAAAAAACAAAGCAAAGCCTTTATTAAACGCTTAGGCATCAGTGGCATTTTAATGATGCAGGTGATGATGATTGCCACGGGTTTATATTTTGGTGCATTTTCTGACATGTCAGAAGATCATAAACACTATTTCCGCTGGGTTTGCTTTATATTAACCACACCAATTATAATTTATGGCGCCTTTCCATTTTATACGGGTGCGTTTAACGCCATAAAAATGAAACGGCTCTCAATGGATGTCCCCGTTTCCATTGCTATAATACTCGCCTTTACCGCCAGCGCATGGGCGACTATTACCAGACAAGGTGAAGTTTACTTTGAATCTGTCAGTATGTTTACCTTTTTACTGCTCATTGGTAAGTTTCTCGAATTTAGAGCCCGATCACGCGCAGCGCAAGTATCTGCCAACTTATTAAAACTAATGCCAATGACTGCGACAAAACTAACGACTATCACTTCACCAGCAGGTCATAACACCTATGAAGAAGAACTTATTGCAGCGAAACAATTAGTCGTTGATGATCATGTATTAATCAAACCAGGCGAAGTGGTTCCTGCTGATGGCGTTATTGTTTCAGGCTCAAGCCAGCTTAATGAAGCCATGCTCTCCGGTGAGCAATTACCAATTAGTAAATCCGTCACTGATAACGTTTTTGCCGGCACCATTAATGGTGATGGCAATATTACCGTGCAAGTCAAACAGCCTACCAGCCATTCGTTTTTAAGCCAATTGATTCGATTAAGTGAGCAATCCCAAGCGCATAAACCTAAACTGGCGCAACTGTCAGATAAAATAGCTCAGTTTTTTGTTGCGCTGATTTTAATCACCTCTATTTGTACCGCGCTATATTGGCATCAACATCTACCAGAAGAAGCGTTTTGGATTACCTTATCAGTATTAGTGGCAACCTGCCCTTGCGCCCTTTCCTTAGCAACACCTACAGGATTAACTTGTGCAACAACACGTCTTAATAAAGACGGCATTATGATCAAAGGTGGGCATGTAATGGAAGCCGTACCACAATTAAATTGCTTTGCTTTTGATAAAACAGGGACTTTAACCACAGGCGAGTTTCAAATAAACCGCGTGGAAGTTAATGGCGAATATACTAAAGAGAATGTGCTTGCTATTGCTGCGGCATTAGAGGCACACTCTGAGCATCCCATTGCGAAGCCATTTACCGCCCATCGTGACTTCTCAATTCAAGCTCAAAATATTACTGTGCACTCAGGTAAAGGGGTTAGCGGTGATATTGATGCTGATCATTACACTATTGGTAAAAGTGGTTGGGCTATTTCACAATTAGATGAAAATGCACAACAAGCGATAAGCAATCATCAAGATGCAAATTGTACATTAATTAAAAACAACCAAGTTATCGCCTCATTTTATTTGGTCGATCAAATTCGTGACGATGCGAATGCTGTTATTGAAGCGCTTAATAAAACCGGCCGTACTATGCTGCTATCTGGTGATAGTCAACAAGCCTGTGATAAGTTAGCAACGGTGTTACCGCTAAGTTCTGTTGAAGGCTCGCTTAGTGCTCAAGATAAAATGCATAAAATTCAGCAAGCTCAGCAAAATGAAAAACTTAATGTTGCCATGACCGGTGATGGCGTTAACGACTCACCTGTATTTGGCGCAGCGCATGTATCTATTGCGATGGGTTGTGGCGCCGATATTACTAAAAGTGGTGCTGATGTTATTTTACTTAACAATAAATTAAGTAGCATCAATACGCTAATAAAGGTGGGTCATAAAACCCGTCGAATTATTATTCAAAACTACTTATGGGCGTTTGGATATAATGCTATTGTACTACCATTGGCCGTAGCGGGTTATATCACGCCCTACATGGCAGTCATTGGTATGTCAACCAGCTCTATTTTAGTCATAACTAATTCACTTCGCTTGTTGAAAAAGTAATTAGTAAACACCGAGGGTTTAGTGATGAGTATAATGTATATTTTAATTCCAGTTGCGGCGATTTTAACCGCATTAGGGATTTATCTTTTTTTCTGGGCAGTTAAAACAGAGCAATTTGATGATTTAGAAAAACAAGGTATGAGTATCTTGTTTAATGATGATAGCCAGCAAAAAGATCAAGAAAAATCAGCGCCGAGTGATAGCAATATAGCAGCAAAAGCTAACGCTGCACCTCTAGCTACAAACCCCACCAATAATTCAAGCGCTGACGTAAAGAAGTAATGCTAACCGATTTACTATCAGCTTTTATTGTTGGTTTACTAGGCTCAGGTCACTGTTTAGCCATGTGTGGGGGTATTACTACCATGCTAACGTCGGCTACTGAAAAACCTCAGCAACAAGGTGATATTGCGATCACTGAACAGCAGACCTACCCGACAAAATCAAGCAATAACACGTCTTTAATATTTTCATATCATATTGGCCGTATTGCCAGCTATACCTTGATTGGCGCGATTGTCGGCTTTAGTGGCTCATTAGCTGCAAAAAGTATCGGTGTTCCCCTTGGGGGCTTGCGCATGGTTGCTGCCATATTTTTAATTCTACTCGGCTTATATTTAGGTCAATGGTTAATGTGGTTAAACAGAGTAGAAGCGCTTGGGAAGTATTTATGGCGTTATTTGTCACCATTAGCTAAGTATGTCATTCCCGTTAATAGCACCAAAAAAGCTTTAGGTTTAGGGGCTTTATGGGGTTGGTTACCTTGTGGGCTAGTTTATTCAACCCTCACCTGGTCATTAGCGAGCGGAAGTAGCCTAACAGGAGCAGGAATAATGTTATTTTTTGGTTTAGGTACTTTGCCTGCGCTCATAGCACTGTCTCTAGGTATTAATAGCTTTAAAAGCCTTTTGCTTAATGCTAACTTCAAGAAAACAATGGCAATTTCTCTAATATTATATGGCTGCTATAGTTTAACTGTTGCATATCAATTAATGTTCTAATACCCTATCAGCACGGTCGATATTACAGTCCTTTAAATTAAGAGTTATTATCTATTATGCCAAGTAAAAATTGCCCCGGTATACAACACATTAAGTGTCAAAACTGCAGTATTAGTGAATTATGTTTACCTTTTTCACTGAATGAGCAAGAGTTAAATAGCCTTGATGACATTATCGATAGAAAACGTCCTATTCATAAAGGCGATAAAATTTTTCATGACGGACAACAATTACACGCCTTATTTGCTATTCGTTCAGGGACTTTCAAAACATTTACGGTTAATGAGCAAGGCGAAGAACAAATAACAGGTTTTCATTTAGCAGGAGATTTACTGGGTTTTGATGCCATTGCAGAAAGCTGTCACCCTAGCTTTGCTCAGGCGCTTGAAACTTCGATGGTCTGTGAAATCCCTTATAATAACCTTGATCAGCTCTCTAACACTATGCCTAAGTTGAAAAAGCAGGTATTACGTCTAATGAGTAATGAAATTAAAACCGATCAGGCAATGTTAACCTTACTTAATAGAAAAAACGCTGAGCAACGTGTAGCTACTTTTTTAGTGACCTTAAGTGAGCGCTATCATTCGCGAGGATTATCAGCAACTGAATTTAGGTTAACCATGACTCGTAGCGATATTGGTAATTATATTGGCTTAACTGTTGAAACGATTAGTCGTTTACTTAATCGTTTTCATAAAAGTAACTTAATCAAAGTAGACGGTAAATTAATTACTATTGTAGATATTGACGCCTTGTCTGACGTCGCAGAAATTTAATTAGTTATAGCTTTTCCTCCTCCACCGAGATAGCTCCGTTTATCTCGGTGTTTAATGAAATCAATTCATAATATCTTAATTTAAATCAAGCATTCACTCCTCAATTTTGCTATAAAGTAGTTATGAATTACTTTTATTAACGAGAGGTTTACCATGGAAATGTATCAAAATATACTGGTTATTATCGACCCAACAACTGATGAGCAAAAAGCCTTAAAGCGAGCTGTAGATCTAGCCTCACGTATTCATAAAAATAACAATACAGCCATTAATATTACTGCTTTTTTCAGCATTTTTGATTTTTCCTATGAGATGACAACAATACTATCTCATAACGAACGCGACTCTATGCGTCAAATGGTTATCGATGAGAAACAAAAATGGTTAGATGAAATTATTGCCGAAATAGCGCCTAATACGCAAGTAACTAGCAAAGTCGTATGGCATAACAGGCCTTACGAAGCCATTATCAATCAAGTAATTGAGCACAACTTTGATCTGGTTATTAAAGGAACTCATCAACATGATAAATTTAAATCAGTAGTCTTTACACCTACTGATTGGCATATCCTGAGAAAGTGTCCATGCCCGGTATTGTTAGTCAAAGATCACGAGTGGCCAAAAAATGGTAATATTCTAGCAGCTCTTAATATTGGTAGTGATGAGAGCGAACATAGCTCGCTCAATAGCAAAATAACAAAGCAAGCTAAACAACTAACAGGTGTGGTTGACGGTAATTTACACTTAGTCAACTCTTACCCTGGCACCCCAATTAATATCGCTATTGAAGTTCCTGAGTTTGATGCCACCGAATACAATGCAGTCATGCTAAAGCATCACCAAGAAGCCATGAACACACATGCTGAACAATTTGGTGTTGAATTAACAAACACTCATATTGGTGAAGGCTTACCAGAAACGGTTATTGAAGAGTTTGCCCGAAAACTAGATGCTGAATTAGTTGTTTTAGGAACCATTGGTCGTACTGGCATATCAGCAGCGTTGATTGGTAATACCGCTGAACATGTGATTGATCAGTTAAACTGTGATGTATTAGCGTTAAAACCTGACGGTTATATTTCTCCGCTGGCTAACTAGCATTAAATAAATGTAAATAAACCAACCGAAGCAAAAATACCTATAAATCAAGCAGCTTAATATAAACTAGGCTGCTTTTCTTTGTTATTGAAGGTTGAACGGAACACTTAAAGCGGCCTTCAAATTATATATTAATGACTATACTTTAAAGCTAATCACCATCTCATTAAGTTCAATAGCAAAACTTGCTAAGCTCTCACTTGATTGTGCCGTATGTGAAGCACTATAAGTTGTTTCTTCAGCCATAATGTTAATTTGCTTAATCAACTCCCTTAATTGTTCAGTAGTTGCACTTTGCTCTTCTGTTGCCGTACTAATAACACTATTTAACTCCGTTACTTCAACCATTCCCTGTTGCATACGCTGAACTAATTGTCCTGCTTTTTTAGCTAACTCGACACTTTCATCAGCCTGCTTCTGACATTGCGTCATATTCATTACCGCCGCTTCAACTCCTTGCTGAATTGACTCAATAACCGAGGTAATGTTTCCTGTTGACTCTTGAGTGCGGCTTGCTAGCGTTCTTACTTCAGCAGCGACAACTGCAAAGCCACGGCCTTGCTCTCCAGCACGGGCAGCTTCAATAGCAGCATTTAAAGCGAGCAAATTTGTTTGTTCCGCAATACCTTGGATCACTGAAACAATCTCACCAATGTCATTACTCGCCTTTTTCAACTCAAGCATTTGTCCAGCGGAGTATTCAACTCGATCGCCTAAATTATTAATTGACGCAACATTATCATTTAGTACTCGAGCACAATCATTAGTTTCATCTGTTGCCTTACAAGTAGCGACTAACGCTATTTGCGTCGTTTCAGAGACCTCTTTGATAGCTAACACCATCCCATCGGCAGCATTATTAACACTGCTAATATCGCTACGTTGCGATGACATACCTTGATTAATTTGCTCAGTTACCGCTGAAAGCTCTTCTGCTTGAGTTGCTAAGCTACTAGATGAGTTAGATATTCCTAGCAACACCGCTCTAAACTCGCTCAACATGCTATTAAACGCACGTCCAATATCTGCAATTTCATCACTACCTTGCGCTTTTAACAACACAGTTAAATCATGTGTTTGGTTAACATCCACCATCACATTACGAATTTTATTCAGAGGTTTATAGATGTTTTGACTAATTTGATGAGATAACCACAAAGTCAATACGAGAAAAAGAGCCGAAAAAATAACTAAACGAATAGCACTATCCCAAAAGATTTCATCTACATCATCGAGGTATATTCCCGTACCAACAACCCACCCCCAAGGCTCAAATAAGCTCACGTATGAAACTTTATGTGTTGGAGTGGTTTTATTCGGCTTTACCCAATAATAGTCAACGTAGCCTGCCCCTTGAGCAGTCACTAAATTAACCATGTCTGTAAATAAATATACACCATTGGCATCACTAATATATTTGATGTTAGTGTTTAATAGCTTTTCCGATGGGTGAGCTAGCATAATGTAATCAAGACTATTAACCCAAAAATACTCTTGCTCGTCATACTTCATAGTAGCTATGGCTGCCAATGCATGTTTTTTTGCATCTTCCTCGCTAAAACTCCCTAACTGATACTGTTGATAGAAATACTTAATGGTATTTGATGCAGCCTCAGTCAAATGAGCGGTTTTAATATACCGATCCTCGACTAAGTTCTCATCTAAGGTTTGTATTGATACCCATACTACTGTGCCCAAACTTAATAATGTAACTAAAGTTAAAAGCAACAACTTATACTTAACTGTCAATTTATTTAACAACAACTTCATGTTTACTACCCATAGTGACTTCTAAAAATGCATGTTGAAAGTATTGAAATTAACGCATTAGGTTTTAACTTAGGATCCACCTTATATAACAAAAAAATTTATTTTATTACTGATATATACCAATACTTTATTTAACATTAAATTAACATTAATAAGGCTCTAGTATAATACCCAACTGTAAATAGAACTAATTATTATTTACATAAAACTTATAAAGAGAGAAAAAAGAAATAACAGCAATCCAAATCGAACCGTAACCGACTGATAATAAAAACAAACAAACCAAAAAATATAAAATATAACTTTGAGGTGATTTTCAAACTATAAATTGTCTGTACAAATTAACGCTTAGGCGATCACCTAATTATGTATAAAAATAAATCACGGTAACCTACCCCGTAAATATTGTGTTACATTATCACACCTTTATTGGCTCCATAAATATGAAGTTAGCAATAGTGATAAATGACACATTTTCACCTAAAAAGCTCATCATGTAATAGCTTCATCTTCATTAACATAAATCTGAAACGATCAACTTTTTACTTTTTTACGATAAAGCGTATAATGCGCGGCAATTAACAACTTGTAGAATTAATACTGATCCCCATGTCTAATACGCCTTTATCTGCCTTGCAAAAAACACAATTAATGAAGCTAGAAAAAAAGCTTCGACGCCATGTGGGTCAAGCCATATCCCAATACAATATGATTGAAGACGGTGATAAGGTCATGGTGTGTTTATCTGGGGGTAAAGACAGCTATGCAATGTTAAGTATTCTGATGTTACTTAAAGTATCTGCGCCTATTCACTTTGATATTGTTGCGGTTAACCTTGATCAAAAGCAACCTGGGTTTCCTGAGCATATATTACCTCAATATCTCAACGAGCTAGGTATTGAGTACCATATTGTTGAAGAAGACACTTACGGTATTGTTAAAGAGAAAGTTCCTGAAGGGAAAACAACCTGTAGTCTTTGCTCTCGTTTACGACGCGCAATATTATATAAAGTAGCGAAAAATATTGGCGCGACTAAGGTTGCATTAGGGCATCATCGTGACGATATGATTGAAACCTTAATGCTTAACATGTTTTACGGCGGTAAAATGAAAGCGATGCCAGCTAAATTAGTGTCTGATAATGGTGAGCATGTTGTTATTAGACCATTAGCCTTTTGTAAAGAAAGTGAGCTAATTCAATATGCGGCATTAAAACACTTCCCTATCATTCCTTGTAATTTATGTGGGTCGCAACCGAATATGCAGCGTCAGAATATTAAGAAAATGCTTAACGATTGGCACCAAGAGTTTCCGGGCCGTATTGAGTCAATGTTTACCGCAATGCAAAACGTTGTACCATCACATTTATGTGACAATGAGCTATTTAACTTTAGTGATATTAACAGTAATTCGGGAGTAATTAATGGTGGTGATACTGCTTTTGACGAGCCTGAATTGAACTTTAATGGAAGCGCTAAAGAGACTAAAATGCCCACGAATAAAACCGAGCAATTAACTATTATTGAAGTGCAATAACAGCTATAAAAAAAGCCTAACCCTTTATTTAATCAATATTGGGTTAAGCTCATACTTTTATCTGTTATTCACTATAACTCGTTGTATTATCAAAGTAAGTTGTTTCATCTTCAAAAAAGCGCTGATTGTGACGCAACATGTCAGTAATATCTAACACATAGTCTGCACCTCGCTCCGAGTAAGGTAACAACCCTGTCGCTAATATTTCAGGTGCAATAGGCTCGTTATTCGCTCTTAACTGCGCTCTAATCGTTCTAAATACTTGATAAGCATTGTGGGTATTTATATTTCTAAAATATCCTCTTACTGCATCATCTACACTATCAAATGCTGCAACCTCATGCTTTGCTCCTTTGTTACGCCCATTAGGCACCATGCCACAATCTGGCTCGTAACACCAAATACCAAAAAAGTTTAATCCAATTCGAGAAAAACGAGAAGTGCCCCATGCCGACTCATTTGCCGCTTGCACCAAAACCAGTGGTAAAGGAATAATATCAACACGTACTAATAACTCATTTACTTTTTGCAAATTTGAGCGTGACTTTTTTAATCGATAACGCTTCGCTAATATTTGTAACTCAGCCTCTTCTTGCTCTGTTAACCCTAATTCTAAGGTCATTTGTTCAAGCCAATACTCTAGCTTAGTGCGGGTTGCTAAAATACGCTCATTTTGAGCAACAATCGCAGGGGTAATAAAGTCAAAGAATTGTGCCTTTTTAGTTGAGACATCTGCAATGGCAGCAAAGTCTGGTAAATCGACATTATGTAACGGTTGCTCTACCACTTTTTTAACTGTTTTTTTATTTTCACGACTTTTTTGTCGTTCTTTGTCTTGACTTTGCTGCTCTGCTATAAGCCTTTTTGCTAAACTACTTTCAGCATTATCCGGCACTAAAAAAGTGAAAGGTGCTAACAGTGTTACCACCAAAAAGGCCAAAAAGCTTAACCACAAAAATAACTTAATCAATATAAACTCCTTTAAATATTTTTAAGCTGAAAACGTACCGTTTGAGCCGTTTGAGTCATCCGAATCAGAAGCTTTAGTTGACTCTGGTGTAGAAGAGTTTAACTCCCTTGAGTTAACATTATCTTCTCTATCTTTAGTCTTTACCGCAAATATCTCACGGTAGAGTATACCTTTAACGTTATAATACAACGGTGCTAAAAACGTCATACCAAACAAAAATAACATAATAGCAACAGGTCCAATCGCCGAATCAGCCAACAATGCCACTGGCATAGCCAAAACAAGTAATGCTATAAACAAAAATAAATACAATCTAAATATTTGAAAGAACTTGAAACGCAATGACAAAACAGACACTTTTATTGCTGCTAATGGCGATAGTTTTTTATCAACAACCAATGGAATCGTTAATGATAAAAGCACGGCTAAAATGATACCGGGCACCATATATAATTGAAAACCTAAGCCAACTAATATCGATGTTAACAATGCGCATAAAGCAACCCAGCTACCACGTTGCAAGAAAGAAAACACCATAATAGCGCGTGTTTCTTGTCCGCGAGCATGCAAAACCCCCATCATTTCAACACCAGCAAGAAATGGCCAAATAACAATGGTAACTACGATATTTAGAATACTCATCGCGTTTTGATCTTTTAATACCGCTTCAATGCCGCCCATCAAATTACTAGCAGTTAACGAAACTAGCGTACCAAGTAATAAAATAAAACATAGACCGATATTAATCGACATTCTACTCTGTAATGTTTTCTGCCATGCTTCTTTAAATATCGCATTAACATCAACGATATAATTACCCGTTAATGCATTTTTCAACAGGGAGCATTCTAACTCTTTACTATTTTTTTCTGACAATGTAACTAACCTTATTTAACTAAAACAGCTTAACAAAAACAGCGCTAGCAACGTGCCTATGATTAATAAAACACATTTTACCAGCAACATATTGTATATGCGCGTAAGCTTTATTCAATAATATCAATATCTATCATACATACACACTAAGTACATTGTACTAACTTAAATCACTTAACACTAACTGTATGGCAAGTATAAAAAGCACTACCCCCATCAGTCTATCGAATAAATAGCCTTTACGAGCAAGTAACTTTCTCACTTTATCTTGTGTTAATAAATACGACAAAAAGCAAAACCAGCTACCCGTAGCGATCACCAAATAAAGCCCATAAATTAATTTGATACCTAATGGTGTGTCAGGCGCAATAACCACTGAGAATAAACTAACAAAAAACAACGTTGCCTTAACATTTAAACCGTTAATTAAAAAGCCAGTAAAGAAAGCCTTTTTAGCGGATGGCGGTTGCTCTACATCCGCTGGATGCGTTAGCTCTGTTTGAGTTAACTTATCTTCTTGCATTACTTCTGCTGGTTTTTCAGCACGAATACAATGCCAAGCGATATAACAAAAATAAGCAGCAGCTATATACTTTAATGCCGTAAATAAGCGCTCATCACTCGCAATAAGTAACCCAATACCGACTAATGAATAAGTCACATGTAAAATAATACCTGCAGCAATACCTAAACTGGTATACATGGCAACTTTACGGTTATAACGAATGCTTTGTTTTAGCACAATAGCAAAGTCAGGACCTGGGCTGGCTACAGCAAGAAAATGCACAACAACAATAACTAAAAATTGTTCAAAATACCCCATACACCCCGTCACTCAAAAATAGGCTAAAAATAAAAGGGTATTCTACCTGAGAAGCCAATAAAGACGTAATTAATCTTTAAAATTACAACTTATCATTTTATTTAATTCTTTTTGCGCATCATAAAAATAATAATAAATCACAAATGAACAGGGTCAGATGCACGACTCTCTTCATGAGTTACCTTAGGGTTATTTACTTGCTTTAACGCGTTAAGTATTTGACGATAAAAACGCCACGTTTCATCAAATGAATCAAATTGATAGGTTTTCCCACAATAGCTTGCTTTCATCTCAACACCTCTACAAACATGATTTGAGCAACTATTGTATGAAAAATAAAAATTCATACTTAACTAAAGTGTTATTTGAATGTGCAAAATCGTTATCGATAATATGTAGGCTCGTGCTAATTTTGCGGGTGTTTTTGATGAATCATTTGCAAGACTTGCTCAAAATAATCGCTACCTTTTTTCTCAGCTAAAGCAATATTATTTTCAGGTATTTTTTCAGGTTCTTTATAAACCGACAATACTTTTTCCATACTGGCTTCTCGAATAATATGCAGCATAGGGTAAGGTGAACGGTTAGTGAAATTACTCGGTTCATTAAAATCTTCACCGGCAAAGCAATACTCGGGGTGCATAGTGGCTAACTGAAATATCCCTTCAAAACCCGATTCAATCAATAAATCATTAGCATAGTCAACTAAGTCTAAGTAGCGTTCAAAGTGTCTGAAACCATCATTATAAACAATCAGTGTTGTTTCAATTTCATCATGCTTTTGTAAATAATGACACTGTTCAATAAACTCATGCAATGCTGGTTTCACTTGAGATGTAGCTGATTGATGGTAATAAATAGTGTTATTAACAAACTCTTTTTTAGCAAAGGGACAAAAGTTTAAGCCGATAATAATTTCAGCTAACCATGCTTTAGTTGCATCAATAGCAGGTGAATAGTTGTTTTTACTTGTCATGCTTATTTCGCTTTATACGTTGTTATGTTTCAGATTGTTGTAAGCGCCACATTTTACTATATTGCCCCTGCATTGCTAATAGTTGCTGGTGTGTACCTTGCTCAACAATAGCACCTTTAGCCATAACTAAAATATTATCACTATCAACAATGGTTGAAAGCCGATGTGCAATCACTACACTAGTACGATTTTTAGCTACATCATTAATGGCTTTAAGTATTGCCTGCTCTGAATGGCTATCAAGTGATGAAGTGGCTTCATCAAACACTAATATTTGTGGATTTTTCAAAATAGTACGCGCAATCGCCACACGTTGTTTTTCACCACCTGACAATTTTAAACCACGCTCACCTACTTTAGTTTCAAGCCCATCAGGTAAACTCGCCACAAAGTCAGCTAAGTGAGCCATTTCTATCGCTTTTAATACCTGCTCTTTAGTTGCTGTTATGCAACCATATTGAACATTATTAAACAAAGTATCGTTAAAAAGTACCGTATCTTGAGGGACGATACCTATCTGCTTTCGTAAAGAGTGCTGCGACACATCACTGATATTTTGCTCATTAATACGAATCTCACCACCGGTAACCTCATAAAAGCGAAAAAGCAGTTTAACTAAGGTCGACTTCCCTGAGCCACTTTGACCAACAATGGCTACTTTTTGCCCGGCTTTGATCATAAATGACAGCTCGTTAATAATTGGCCGCTTTACCTCATATGAAAATGAGACGTTATCGAAACAAATAGTTGCTTGGCTAGCGTCATGATTAGTGCCGGATTGGTTGAGTAATAGTTCGCTAGCATTGTCGCGATCGCTAATTTTTGCCGTTTGCCCTAACAATGAAAATAAGTTTTCAATATTCGCTAAGGAGCCTTTAATTTCACGATAAACAAAACCTAAAAAGTTTAGTGGCATAAATAATTGCATCATAAAGGCGTTAATTAATACAAAGTCACCTAAACTCATTTTCCCTTCGCTCACTTTTACCGCAGCGAGTGCAAGCATTGAAGTCATTGCGATAGCAATAATCAGAGCCTGACCACCATTAAGCGCAAATAAAGATAGGCGGTTTTTTATTTTGGCTTGCTCCCAACTAGCAAGTTGCTGATCATAAGCTTGGGCTTCATATTCTTCGTTAGTAAAGTATTTAACGGTTTCATAATTAAGTAAGCTGTCAATCGCGCGGGTATTGCTAGACGAGTCAGCTTTATTCGCTTCCCTAACATAACGAGTTCTAAGTTCAGTCGCATAAACCGAGTACGCAATATAAGTTAAAATAGAGCCTAAGGTTATCAGAGCAAACCAAATGCCATAATTAACAAATAAAATGGTGACTACCATGACAATCTCAAGCAAGGTTGGCACAATATTAAACACCATAAAGCGCATTAAAAAGTTAATGCCTGAAGTGCCTCGATCAATATCTCGTGATAAACCACCAGTTTGCCGATTTAAATGAAAGTCTAAGTCGAGTTGGTGCAAATGCCTAAACACTTTCAAACCAATACGGCGAATAGCACGTTCAGTAACGCGGCCAAATAAGGTATCGCGAATTTCGGCAAGCACCACAATAGACAAACGTACTAAACCATAAGCAAGCACTAAACCCAATGGCACAATGGCTAAGGCTGAACTAGCAAGATCTTTATTGTCATTGGCATCCAAGGTATCAACAATATCTTTAAGAATGAATGGCAGATAAACACTCGCAACTTTGGTGAGTACTAAGCAAAGCATCGCTACAGCAATGCGCTTTTTATATTCAAAAAGATACGGCAGAATAAGTTTAAAGGCTTGCCAGTTTATAGTGTTTACTTCATGTTCTGGATAACTAGAGCGGCGCATGGCGTACTTTGCTTGAGAAGAAACACCTATAATAAGCCATAATCTAAATTTTCTAAAGGCGTTGCTTTTTTATTTGCTTCATTGTGAAACAATAAGAGCGAGTGTTAAAAATGGTATGAGCTATACAGAGCACTAACAGGAACTGTGTTTATATATCTTAAGGCGCTAAACCTTAAGGTTTAAATAAAAAAACCATACTAGCTTAGCTAGTATGGTTTTTTTGGTTGTCTAACCGCAATTACATCACCGTAATAACGATATTGTACTGTAGTAACCGAATGATTGGTTAAAGGGTAAAGTGCCAATACGAGTATTACGACTCGTCGCCATTACCTTCTTCAACACGACTCTTCAACTTTTGCCCCGGTCTGAATGTAACTACCTTACGGGCTGAAATTGGAATATCTTCACCGGTTTTAGGGTTACGACCAGGACGTTCGCTTTTTTGACGTAGGTCGAAGTTACCAAAACCAGAAAGCTTCACTTGTTCACCACTTTCTAAAGTTTCACGAATCTCTTCAAAAAAGATCTCAACCATTGCTTTTGCGTCGCGCTTGCTCAGCCCAACTTCTTCAAATAAATGTTCTGCTACTTCTGCTTTGGTAAGCGCCATTGCTTAGTCCCTCAGTGATGCATTTAACTCGGTTTTTAAGGTATCAACCACTCTATCGATAACATCAGTGATGTCTTTTTCTTCTAGAGTTTTATTGGTATCTTGTAGTACTAAGGCGATAGCTAAGCTCTTAAAGCCTTCTTCAACGCCTTGTCCTGTGTATACATCGAACAAGTTTAGATCAATTAAATAACTTCCGCCAACCTTTTCAACAAGTTGTAAAACTTTTTTTGCATCTACATCATCTTTTACTACTATCGCTAAATCACGACGGTTAGCAGGAAAACGAGAGATATCAGCGGCTGCGGGTATTTTTTGTACTAACACTTCTGATAACAATAGCTCAAAAACTAAGGTACGACCATTTAATCCTAATTTTCTTTCTAATTCAGGATGTAAGGCAGCAACATAACCCACTAAGTTACCATTTTTAGTAATTTTAGCCGTTTGACCTGGGTGTAATGCGGCAACTTCAGCTTTTGAAAATTCATAAGCATTGGCATCACTCGTCAGTGCAAGTAGCGCTTCAACATCACCTTTAATATCAAAAAAGTCTGTTGCGGCTTTTTCCATGCTCCAATGTTCATCAACACGTTGACCGCTAATAACACCGCTGAGCATGTTTTGTTGACGTACACCATTTTCTGCACTTGCATCAGGTACAAAACGTAAGCCACTTTCAAATAAGCGTACACGGCCTTGCTGACGGTTCTGGTTATACGCCATAGATTGCAATAACCCTGTCCATAAACTTAAGCGCATTACTGACATTTCTGATGAAATTGGGTGCGGTAATGTCATTACTGCTTCGTTAGGGTGAAGTAAACTTTGTACCTTAGGGTCAACAAAGCTATAAGTGATCGCTTCTTGATAATCACGATTAACTAAGGTTTGTTTTAATTTGGCAACCGATAGCTTAGCTTCTTTTTGCGCACGCATTCTTAATGTCGCGCTAGGCGCAATATTAGGAATATTGTTATAACCAAAAATGCGCGCAACTTCTTCAATTAAATCAACTTCAATTTTAATATCAAAGCGGTATGCAGGAACAACAACTTGCCATACTTTTTCAACACTTTCACCAGTTTGCGCTACAGCAAAACCTAAGCGCGTTAAAATTTCAGTTACTTGTGCATCTTCAATATGATGACCAATACGGCTATCTAGTTTTACGCGACGTAAACTTACCGCTTTAGTTTCTGGAATATCGGCTTCTGATTGCGCTTCAACAACGGGTCCTGCTTGACCACCAACAATGCTAATAAGTAGCTCAGTCGCTCGTTCTATTGCGTCATGTTGTAACGTTGGATCAATACCACGCTCATAACGATGTGAAGAGTCAGTGTGTAAACCGTATTGACGTGCTTTACCTAAAATTGCTAGTGGTGCAAAGAAAGCACTTTCTAAGAAAATATCGGTAGTACTTGATGTTACGCCAGACTCAAGACCACCAAAAATACCAGCCATAGCTAAGGCTTTCTTATCGTCAGCAATCACTAAGGTTTTTTCTTTTAACGTCACTTCATTTTCATCGAGTAATGTTAATTTTTCTTCGGCTTTAGCAAAACGTACATTAATGCTGCCATCAATTTTTGCTAAATCAAACGCATGCATTGGATGACCTAGCTCTAATAACACATAGTTAGTTACGTCTACTACAGGGTCAATTGAGCGTGTACCGCTTCTGCGCAGCTTTTCAACCATCCATAATGGGGTTGTTGCTGTCGGGTTAATACCTTTAATAACACGCCCTAAATAACGAGGACAGGCTTCAGTAGCTTCAATGTTAATTGCTAATACATCGTCAATAACCGGCGTTACGGCTGTAATTTCTGGTTCAGTCACTTCAAGTGAGTTAAGTACACCTACTTCACGTGCTAACCCTTTAATACCTAAACAGTCACCACGGTTAGCGGTTAAGTCGACATCAATAGTTACATCATCTAAGTCTAAATATTCACGGACACAAGTACCAAGCGGAGCATCATTTGCTAGCTCCATAATACCGTCTGAGCTTTCTGCTAAACCAATTTCAGACTCACTACATAACATACCAAATGATGGTACGCCACGTAGCTTAGCTTTTTTAATTTTAAAATCACCCGGTAATACAGCACCAACCGTTGCTACCGCAACTTTTAAGCCTAAGCGGCAATTTTTAGCGCCACAAACGATATCAACTAATTCGCCTTTTACTACAGTATCTGAGCTGTAGTCACCTAAGCTAATTTTCGTTACTTGTAATTTGTCTGCGTCAGGGTGAGGACCACATTCAACCACTTCACCAATAACCACACCACTAAATTGACCAGCAACCGGATCAACACCGTCAACTTCTAAACCAGCCATAGTAATTTGATGAGCTAATTCATCAGAAGAAAGCGCAGGGTTTACCCACTCACGTAACCAAGATTCACTAAATTTCATTATGGGTTTCCTACTTGAACTGTTTTAAGAAGCGAAGATCGTTTTCGAAGAATGCGCGTAAATCATTTACGCCATAACGCAGCATAGTTAAACGCTCTACCCCCATACCAAACGCAAAGCCGGTATACACTTCAGGGTCAATGCCAACACTACGTAATACATTAGGGTGAACCATGCCACAGCCTAATACTTCTAACCATTTACCATTTTTACCCATAATATCAACTTCAGCTGAAGGCTCGGTAAACGGGAAGTATGACGGGCGGAAGCGAATTTCCACTTCTTCTTCAAAAAAGTGATGTAAGAAGTCGTGTAAAATACCTTTAAGGTGAGTAAAGCTAACATCTTTATCAACCATTAAACCTTCAACCTGATGAAACATTGGTGTATGTGTTTGGTCGTAATCGTTACGGTAAACTTTACCAGGAGAAATAATACGTAATGGCGGTTTTTCAACTTCCATAGTACGAATTTGCACACCTGAAGTTTGTGTACGTAGCACTAACTTAGGGTTGAAATAAAAAGTATCATGATCTTGACGAGCAGGATGATGCTCAGGAATATTTAACGCATCAAAGTTGTGATAGTCATCTTCAACTTCAGGGCCATCTTTTACTTCAAAGCCTAAATCACCAAAAAAGCTCTCTATACGGGCAATAGTACGTGTTACTGGATGTAAACCACCAATTTGAGTTCCACGACCAGGCAAAGTTACATCAATTGACTCTGCGGCTAACTTTTGCTTAATTTCTTCTGCGCGTAACAACTCACCACGCTCGTTCAGTAATTTTTGTACTGCTTGTTTAGCAATATTAATTACTTGGCCCATTTTAGGTTTATCTTCTTTTGATAATTGACCTAAGCCTTTCATTTGCTCGGTAAATAATCCTTTTTTACCTAAAAAATTAACGCGCACTTGATCAAGCGCATTAGGATCTGTAGCGTCTTTAATGGCAGTTTCTGCCTGGGCTACAATGCCATCTATAGTGGTGGTGTCTAAACTCATGATTTCCTCTAAATCCAGGGTAAATAAACAGCAACAGTAAAAAGTTGAACCTGCTGTTTACAAAGAGATTAAGTCAAATAGTAAAAATGGAATAGATTTTACACGAAAAGTGATGATTATGTAGAGTAAATAGCGGATTTTTTGATGGTATAGCGCTATTTATAGAAAAGTATGACCTGTAATAGATAAGATATTTATAAGCCTGCTGCGTTCAGTATCGCAATAGGCATTAAACTAGCGGCGCTCTCTGTGGTCAACGCCATACCATGGCAGCAAAAAGCAACAAGTGAATTTTATGTTTTTTTTCTGTTGGTTATTGTTTTTTCATGCTTAGCTGTAACTGCATTATCTGTTTCACGCTTAACAAGAATAAAGGTGAGATACATTTTTGTCGGTAAGGAAAACACTAAACCCAAGGCAATACATACAGCGCTAATAATAATCCCTGTTACGCCCATCGCTTCCATGGTTTCACTGAAGTTGTGTAAATATATTCCTAAAAGCAATAAACACAAACCAATACCAATTGACGTTTTTAATAGTTTAATCAGCGTATCTTCATTCATGGCGACCTCACTTGAAATTACGAAATATTAATATGAAATTAATATTTCGCGCTAAAAAGTAAACATCATGCCAATACCAGTAGCATTTTCAGCTAAGCTTTGTGTTTGGGCTGCCAGCTTAGATCGATCACGTTTACTTTCGATATACAGATAAAAATCTTCATCCCAATGATATTTTGCACTTAAAATAAAATACTCTTTGTGATAACTGCCATCAGCGCCTAAATCAGGATGAGCACTTGAAAATGATGAATTATCTTTTAATGAGTTATAACCAATAATTAAAGAAATTTCATTTTCAAAACGATAGGCACTGAATAATTCTATACCGCTTGATTTTGCCATCACTTGACCTAAATCATTAATATCATGATTTTTCATTTCAGTGACAACCAGCGCGACGTGAAGACCAAGACTCCCATAAGGGCGATAGGTTAAATGAGCGGAGATCAATTCATCATCAACCGTTTCTGTTTTTAAACCATTAGCGGCCAAGCTGACTTTAGCAACGTTGTACGCTAAACCAAGGCCTAGCTCAAATGGTGCTTGGTAAATAACTGAAAATCCATAAGAGTTTTCAAAATTAAGCACCGCAGATAAATCTTTAACTCCTTCTCCAACCATATGTAAATTTTCATCAGAAGCTAAATACTGAACGCCAAAAGAAAACTGATGATAGTTGAGTTTATATTGCAACGCTTGTTCGGCGCGCCCAGTACCTGAAAATCCACCATCGGTACCAAAATTATAGGTACCTGAAGCTTCAGCACCAAATACTTAAAACCAGTCAGTTACACCACCAATATCGTAAGAAACACCCCACTGTTTACCTAAAGTGAAACGTCCGTAATCTTGGTGCTCTACACCAACAAAACCTTATCTTAACCATAAAGTATCACTACTAGGCCCGGTACTGGTTAAACCATTGTGATTGACAATAATACTATCATCAGTAGTAGAAAGTTGAACACCCCATTCTAACTTAGCAATAGCTTGCCAGTTATGTTTTATGTGATGTGATAGATCAAAATAAACGCGTGAAAAACCATCTGCAACTTGGCTAATATCATCGGCTTTTAAATAGTATGCTGACAAATTACCATTAAAGTCGGCCGTGATTTTTTCATCTTTATAGAGCTCTAATGCGCTACAAAGCGGTGAAAAAGTGCTTGCTGTAATGCTAACTACGCTAAAAAAACAGCTTTATTCATGATCTATCCTTATTTAATCTAGCGTGATTATTACACAGTGACACTTTTATTTTCAGCGTTAACTATGCTCAATAATGCTTCAACAGGGTGACGAGCATTTAATTCGCTAAAGCGTTTAACTTGCGAACGGCAAGAAAATCCTGTTGCTAGTATTTGCTCTGCTGATAATGCTTCAATTTTTCCTTGCCAACTTAACTCAAATAAGCCTTTTGAATTCGCTAGGTTATTTTTTTCATGACCGTAAGTTCCTGCCATACCACAACAACCAACGCTAACTTTTTCTAAGTTAAGACCAAAATACGAAAATATTTGTTGCCATTCATTCTCACTGTTCACTAGCGCAGTTTTTTCAGTACAATGCGCAAACAACTTAAAGTCAGGAACATTTTTTAGCGTAGATTTTGCTTTAAATTTTTCATCATTTTGAATAAAGGTTAGTAGCCATTCGTGCGCCAACAATACGTTAAAATCACCTCGTTGCTCCCCCAGGGTTTTACGATACTCGTCACGATAACAGAGCACCATAGAAGCATCCATGCCCAGCATAGGAATATTCAACACGGCAAGCTGATTTAAAAAATCACTGGTTGATTTTGCCGTTTTAGCGAAGCGCGCTAAAAATCCTTTAACGTGTTGCGCTTTACCATTAGGCTTAAATGGTAATAATATTGGCTCTAGCCCTAAGTTTTTAATGAGTGTCATCATGCTTTCAACCGTTTTAGCATCATAAAACGACGTAAACGGGTCTTGTACAATTAATACATAACCTTTGCGCTGATCTTCGGTCAGATTACGTAGTTTATCTAAGTCAAAACCACAAAAGCCTGCATTTTTTACTTGTTTTTTTAAGGTCGGTACACTCAATATTGGTGTATTAACATAACCAATAGTTTTTTCTGAAATTTTTTCATAAGCTTTAGTGTTAAGTACGCTGTTCACTAATTTTGGCGCTTTAGCCATTAGCGGCGCGAGTATTTCTACGTTCGCTACTAAGTGATCTTTCATCGGACGCGGATAGCGAGAGTGGTAAATATTGATAAAGCGCGATCTAAAGTCGGGCACGTCAACTTTTATCGGACATTGACTTGCGCATGCTTTACAAGCTAAACATCCTTGCATCGCTTCCATCACTTCATGAGAAAAATCGTCTTGGTTCTCTTCTTTTTTAAACAGTCCCGTTTTTAATTTGCCAATAGTGCCATCAAGTAGCTTTTTCACTGACCAGTGATTAACTTGCGTTTCAAGGGCTAAAATATCTACGCCCTGCTTTTCCAATAACCGCAGCCATTCACGCATAAGCCCTGCGCGTCCTTTCGGAGAATGACGTCGATCACGAGTAATTTTACTCGACGGACACATCGGGCTATCTGCGTCATAGTTAAAACATAAACCATTACCGTTACAATCCATCGCTGCAGTGAAAGACTCTTTCACTTGTATTGGAATTTGCCTATCAAAATAGCCTCGTTTAGTATCATCAACGCTCACCAACTGTTCAGCTGAATCAATTGGCGTACAGATTTTACCTGGGTTCATTTTATTAAACGGGTCAAAAGCGGTTTTTATTTTTCTGAGCTCAGTAAATAATTGCTCGCCGAAAAACTCAGGACCATATTCAGAGCGATAACCTTTACCGTGCTCGCCCCACATTAAGCCGCCATATTTTGCGGTCAGCTTCACGACTTGATCTGAAATCACACGAAGTAACTTTTCTTGCGCTTCATCACACATATCAAGCGCAGGCCTAACATGTAATACGCCCGCATCTACATGACCAAACATACCGTAATTAAGTTGATGACCGTCAAGTAAAGCTCTAAACTCTGCAATAAAATCGGCTAGGTTCTCTGGTGGAACAGCAGTATCTTCTGCAAAGGCCAATGGTTTTTGGCTGCCCTCAGTTTTACCTAATAAGCCAACCGCTTTTTTACGCATTGCATAAAGCTTGTTAATACTAGCGAGATCTGAAGTAACTTGATAACCAATAACACCGCCACTTTGCGCGCTGTCACCAGCAATTAATTCGTCAAGCTGCGTGGTTAATTCAGCAACTTGCGCTGCTAAACCTTCAATACTATCACCGTTATATTCAACAACGTTGAGGCCATCCATGACTTTATCTGGTACATCAGCAATTAAATCACTAACACTATGCCAAACAATATCTTGCTTCGCTAAATTTAATACCCTTGAGTCAATAGTTTCAACTGACGTAGCTTTTGCTTCAACTAAGGCTGGAGAGTGACGTAACGCCGAGTCAAAGCTATCGTACTTAATATTGATTAAGGTTTTAGCGACACGAATTGGATTAATATTTAATTTGGCCTCACAAACAAACGCCAGCGAGCCTTCAGACCCTGTGATCAAGCGCGATAAATCAAATATTGCTAGCTCGCCATTAGTATCACCTTTAGCTGTTTGCAACACGTTTTCAAGATCATAGCCCGTTAAAAAACGGTTCAAGCGTGGAAATTTTTCTAAAATGAGTGCTCGGTTATCTAAGCATGAAGCTAATACTTGTTTGGTAATTTGACCTAAAGTGGAGCCTTGCTCAGCGATTTGTTGCGCCTCAGTCAAGCTCATTGGCGCAGTACTAAGTAGCTCACCATTAGCTAAAACAGAGTCCAATGCCAACACATGATTTGAGGTTTTACCATAGACTAACGAGCCTTGCCCTGAAGCATCGGTGTTAATCATGCCGCCAATTGTCGCGCGATTTGACGTTGATAAATCAGGTGCGAAGAAAAAGCCATGAGGACGCAAATAATCATTTAACTGGTCTTTAACCACACCTGCTTCAACCCTCACCCACTTTTCAGCGACGTTGATTTCTAATACTTTATTCATGTATTTAGATAAATCAACTATCACACCTGGCGTTAAACTTTGACCATTAGTACCTGTACCGCCGCCACGAGCACTAAATTTAATCTCACGATATTCATCGTTATGAGTTAATAACGTTAAAATGACAATATCTTGTTTACTGCGCGGATGAATAACCAATTGCGGTAATTGCTGATAAATACTATTGTCTGTTGCCACTGCCAAGCGAGCGCTATAACTCGCATTAACATCACCACTAAAGTTGTTTTTATTCAAGTCGTTAACAAAATTTTGGTATAACGGCGGTAAGTGTTCTTGATGACTAATATATGGAAGCATAAGGTAAAAATTAAAACAGGACAGTAGCTCGAGTATATCACGCTAAAACTGAATTTTTACTCTAAAAACGAATAAATTCACCTTGTTAATGATATTTTTCACGCTTTTATGAATTTATATTTACCAATAGTGAATAATACCTTTAATTAAATGTCGTGTTGTTGATAGTCCATTACAACGCTTTACGCTAAATTAAAGGTCATTTTCTAACGTTGTAAGCGAACAATTTAATAATTTGCCAAAATGAATAACAACAAGATAAGTTTTTAGCTGCTAACGCTAGTTCAATACTCTGCTACAGCAATGAGCAATGTTAATGAAAACAGCTAAAAATAATTATAGTTGCCATTGTTTACTGATGACTTTCAATGTAGCGAGCACGCTTTTTACGCAATAACTTATCAAGATCAACGACGACTAAACCATCAACACAATCATTAAAGTCAGGGTCGATATTAAACGCTGAAAAGCTCACACCATCATCTTCACACAATGCTGAATATTGCTTATAAAGCGTTGGTACGCTAACGCCTAAGTTAGCTAACAAGTGCTTCATTGTGATAAAATCTTTCTCTTTATCGTTACCGTCAAAGCTTGACAGCCATTGCTCTTGCACTACTTCACTCAATTGAAAAGGTATTTTCGCCTTAGCTAATTGCTGCTCACTTTTAAAGTAGTGTTGATAATAGTGAATGAGTAAATTTTTCGCAGTATTTGGTAAAGTATTACTGATACTAACAGGACCAAATAAAAAGCGATATTGTGGGTTTCTAGCGACAAAAGCCCCAATTCCTACCCATAAATAATCTAAGCTGCGCTTGCCCCAGTATTTAGGCTGGACAAAGCTACGTCCTAACTCTAATCCTTGGGCAAAAATGGCATTCATATGTGGCTGATAATCAAATAACGTTTTGGTATACAAGCCGTAAGACTCGGGATCATCAATTAATTTTTGACTTTCACCAAAGCGATAAGCGCCAGCAATCTCTAAATCGTCATCATCCCATAAAATTAAATGCAGGTAATGTTGATCATAACAATCAATATCGCGTCGTTGTCCACTGCCCTCACCAACTAAACGAAACGACACTTCACGCAAGCGACCTATTTCACGCATAATGGGTGAGCTGCTTTCATGTCGATAAAGTAAAATGGTTTTGCCGTCGGCAGTTTTACCGAGCTGCTCACATTCATTAATCGCCATTCTAAGCTCTGCGCGATTTTCGGGGTGAGCAATAGCTTTTTCAGTTTTTAATATTTCGGCCTTGTTATAACCAATATTATACAAGTGCTTTTTAAAAAGTTTAGCCTTACTCGCCAACGGAATTTTTAGCGCATCGTAATGTTCAAACGGAATAACATTGCCAATTTTAATATTCATACGTTTGTGTGCTTGTTTAAACATTTCTTTGATTAAAAACAAGGTAGATAACGGCTTATAAATACTTGATACCGCATAAAATAATGCTGAGTTTCTCGCATCAATGTAAACCGGTAAAATAGGGGAATTCGTTGCGCTAGCAAAATGTAAAAAGCCTTTATGCCAACTACCGTCTCTAATGCCAGCGGGGCTAATGCGTGATACTTCTCCCGCAGGAAAAATAATAACAGCCCCCTCATTATTGAGGTGCTGATAAATCGCATCGAGGTTTTGTTTCGCAGTATTACCCGCCATATTATTCACCGGCAATAAAATATTGCGCAGCGGTTTAACATTCATCAGTAAGTCATTGGCAATCACTTTAAAATCTGAGCGTATTTCACTAACCATTTTAATTAACGCAGCGCCATCTAAGGTGCCAATGGGGTGATTGGCAATAATAACAACACGACCATTGGCTGGTATTTTTTCTCTATCTTTATCACTGATGCAGTAACCAAAATCAAAATGGTCAAGAATGGTTTCAGCAAAATCGACCCCTTTAGCGTGTGGGTATTTTCGCTCAATTTCAACTAACGCTTGTTCGTGTAATAAATAACGTAAAATAGTTTTCACGCTTTTGCTCACCAATGACTGGTGATTCATCTTAGGGAGTTTCTCAGTAACGACTTGGTCAACATTGAACATATTGCTTTCTCCACAAGTGGATAACTTTTCAAGTTAAGTTCCACTGTAATCAAGCTATATGGCTTATATTTGACATTTACTTGACAAATTTATGACAGACTTTGATGGCCACGTCTTTAAATAACCGGTAGAGACGTTATAAAGCGTGACTATTTAACCTGAACTAGGTTTAAGAGATATTTAGTAAATCGTTATGCTGTGTGGCTACGCTACTACTTTAGGTTAACTGGCGTAATGATAACGAATGTCATTTTGCGACATTAAGTAGAAAAAAACATCTAATGTAAATGTGGGATATTTTCTCTTTCTGAGCTGGGTGCCCCCAAGTTTTGTATGAAACTAGTCCTTTAATTTATAACCTCATATTCCAAATCGAAAAAGTTCTTTTCTGATAACTTAGCTCTTCTTAATTCTATCGTTGTTAGATTATCATTAAGCTCTGTAATGATGCTTTGTATCAACTTTATTGTACTTTCTGGGAACTTATAACCTACCGTAATACTTTTGATGTAAACACTAGCTTTATTAACGTTTTTGTTTGGATAACTGGCTTTTTGATAATAAATTTTATCCCTCTTATATGCAAAAAGCCTAACCTCCTTCTCATATGACCAATCTTTATTTTTAGTAAGCATATATTGGTTGAATAAGTAGTGTTCTTTTTCTTTATATCTCTTAGTGGTATTTGAGTAATTCACTTTATCAATCCCTGCACCATCAGGTAATTCACCTTCAAAACAGTATTCCACCATTAGACCTGTGTGATTTTCTGCATAATGCGACCACATTAGCATCGAATTTTCATTATTTGAAAAAGAAGCAAGTCTGAATTCTGGCTTCAAATATGAGTGTTCCCTCTCTGCGGTCAAGCTGCTGAATGGCAGTTCTATTGGGTCATTGAGTTGTTCAGAAGACGCCAAATAAAAATATTTATTGACTAAGGCGTCCAAAGTAAACTGATTGAATGGATAATATTTATACAGTGAACGCCCGTTCTCTGCTGTAAATAAGTCATATCTAAAATAACTAGCTATAGAAGTATTAAAATCATCTATATATTCATTGTACAGGGACTCTGTTATAGGCTGCTTCGAGCGATTTAAGCAAGATAGATAATTGGCTATAATCACATCGTTTAGTTCACCAGTGGACTTCATTAAATCGAGTGCCGATGTATAATGTGCTAATGCAATATTAGCATCCCCTTGTTTTTCAAAACATACTGCAAGCATATTAGACACGGAAATAGAAGGTTCCAATTCTATTAATAACGACCTTGCTTCCTCGTACTTGTTAATTTCAATTAAATAATATGCCAACCTAGTTTTATCTTTTTCATTTAAAGGATCTTCAGCGGCATTCAACTTTAATATTTCGGTATTGGTGAGGTGTAAGTCCCATTCGTCCTTTAGTAATTTAAGCCTTTCTACTAATAAGTCATGCATATAATGAGTTAACAAGCTGTCATGACTGAGGTATTCCTCAGCCTCTCGAAATAACTCCCAATTTTCAATTGGATGGAGCTCTTGTTTATCAACAAAATAAGCTTGTGATGCCTTTATATTTCTTAATATCAAATAGGCCAGATATAATGGGTTGCAAGTAGATTTTCTAAAAAAATTCTGTTTATTGACGACTACTTCATACTCTTCATTTACTTCATAGCCTAAATATAGCGATGAAATTATGTGGTATAACCGTTGTTGGTTATTAATATCTCTTGGTTCATCAATTTCTTCTACTAAGGAGATAACATCATTATATTCTTCAGCTTCAAATGCACTTTTTATGATTGCATCTTTAGTTGGGTTTACTTTTCCTTTTTTTGCTTCAACCTTCACTTCTTCGTAAATACGCTTATAGTTCCCCTCTAAATATTTAACGCGTTCAAAGTAGTTAGATTTTTTAACAGCGTATTCGTAATCAATACATTGTTTATCAAGGTACAAATCGAGAATGCTTTTACTAACCCACTCTTTTTCATTAATGACTCTAATACCATATTCGAATTCCTCTAGATGAAAGCAGCAAATCATGAGCAAGTCATGATAATGATCCACTTTATCATCAAGACATATTTCTTTTAATTTCCGCCAATCTGATTTATTAAAATTTGTATCGATGATATGAGGCGCATATACTTTGAGGAGGTTGTGTGAAACTAGTTCGAACAAATTCGCTTCATAATTGATTTTGATTGTTGCTAAAAAATAAGAGCTATCTTTAGTTAGATCGAAGAGGTTCCACAGTGTATGCGCATTTTTATCGTCATACTTTAGTGATTCATTGAAATAATATGTCGCAATCTCACGCTCATTAGGATAATAAAAAAGCTTACGAGCAATGTCTCCCAAATAGCTGTACGAGGAAGCATAGCTCCCCTTTTCTTGTAAAATTTTTTTGAAAACTTCAATGGTATCTTTACCTTTCAAATCAAGTAAGAAAAAGTAAAGGCCTAGATTAATACTATCCTCAGCCCAAACTTTTTCGTTGGATAGGTATTCTAAACTTGCAAATTTTTTGTTTCTAAAATAATTCTTTATTTGGCTATCCATTCCGTACCCTTTGATTAGGTTAACGTTCAATTTACTGCTTCCAACAACAGCTTTGGTGGATTTACGGCTATCCATATAAATCTAACTTCAAATATTGAAGAGCCGCTCTTAGAACAGAAGAGACTAAATCAAAGTAAAAACCGTTTAATGTAAGGCTAAAACTTCCAAGCAATTTCATTTCTGAGTTTTTCGACTAAGGTCACTTGCGGGCCGGCTACGGCATAATACACTATGGTTTGCTCGCTTTGTGTAAAACACTTTAGCGCCGCTCTATTATCGTTAAAGTTACCATACGTATAATTGCCATTTTGTACCACGGATTTAAAACCGAGTGAATTGAGAATACTTTGGCTTTTCTGTGCGCATAACTCAACCGACTCAGGTAGCGCCTTGTGCCCTGACCATAAATGTGGCGCGTAAGTTTTAGGTACCGTCACTATGGTATGTTGAGTTTTTACGGTTGTAGGGGCTGTCGCCTGCTTATTATTTTTTATCTCGGTTTTTTTTGGCTCTGGCTTTGGATTTTCTTCCGTTGATATTGGTGCTGTTGACTTAGATGAGCAACCTATCATTAATACTAAAGGTAATAACATTAACGTTTTCATAAAATATCCTTATTAACGTGTTTGTGCATTTTATTGTAATTGTCTGTTAGCTGAATTATATACCCCTTACGGTGGCAAGCTTTAGCTCAAACTTGCTAATACTTCAGCGGGTATTGGTTGTAAACGTTTGTCTTTATCTAAACAGACCATTTCTATATCTGCTATTACGGCCGCTTTGGTGCCATTAGGTCGCCATACTTCTTGACGCCATAGTGTTTTGTATTTGCCATCAAAACTATAACGGGTACGAATATCACAAATTTCAGCAAACTCAACACCGTCTTGAAAAATCATATTCGCTTTATATACTGCAAAACCAAGCCCTTGCTCGTTCCATAGTTTGGCGAGTTTGTCACTGTCAATTACATGTTCACGGGCACGTTCAAAGTATTTTAAAAAGTTAGGGTGATACACCACACCAGAATGGTCGGTGTCTTCATAATAAATTTGTACGGGATGATGAAAAACTTTAGTCACAATATTTCCTGATACGATATAAGCGCTTTCTCAACGTGAAGCTCGTTAACGTTATTTGTTGTTTAAGATAAAGAGGTACGTAAGCGATCCATGCCTTGCTCAATACTGAACAAGGGCTGATAATTTAATTCTTTTTTCGCGGCGCTAATATCAAAGTAATGCGCCGTTGATAACTGTTTAGCAACAAAGCGTGTCATGACTGGTTCTTGCTTTTTCCCTAAAGCTAAATAAAGCCATTCAAGCATAGCACCAACAACGTAGGCAACACTGCTTGGAACACGCTGGCTAACTGGCGGTAAGTTTCGACAAGCAAGTATTTTATTGAGCATAATCGCCATCGTAATGGGCTCATCATTACTAATATAATACGCTTTACCTAAACAGCGCGGTTTAGCTTGGGTTAGCTCTAGTGCCGCTAGAATGTGCGCATAAGCGGCATTGTCGACATAAATGGTATCAACTAGTTTATCTTTTTTTCCAACCAGTTTTAACCGCCCTGCTGCTGCTCGATCGAGCACTCTTGGCACTAAATGCGGATCATTCGGCCCCCAAATTAAGTGTGGGCGCAACGCAACAGTTTTTAATGCCGTAGTGTTAGCCGTATCGGCAGTTGTGATAGCCGATGAAGCCAACACTAACTGCTCAGCCAGCGCTTTTGATTGAGCATAATAGTTTAAATAACTGCCAGCATAAGGCTGTGATTCATCAACGCCTGCTTCATCAACGCCGGCAAACGTAACACTGGGCGTGCTGGTATAAACTAAGTTAGCGATATTATGCTGATGACAACTCTCAATGATATTTTTAGCGCCCTCTACATTCGCTGAAAAGTATGCTTGCTTACTTCCCCAAACGCCAGCTTTGGCGGCAACATGAAAAACAACATCACAACCTTTCATGGCCTGAGATAACGCTTTTAAGTCACTAATATCACCTTGAACCATATTAACGCCAGCTTGTTCAAGACCAGGATACTTACCGCGGGCAAAGCCTGTGACGTTAATGCCTGCGGCAACTAAAAAATGACAAATTTTACGACCTAAAAAGCCACCTGCGCCAGTAACAAAAGCATGATTAACGCGACTTGATAACTGAGAAAGCGCTTGTTGAAGCGCGTTAGGCAAATCAGCGAAATCATCCGCAATAAGGTTTTTTGCTTTATTCATAATGAGTTTGTGCCCAGAGCGCTAATTTTTCTCGAAATATTTTCGCATTATGACGAATATCAACAGGAAAATCGGGATGTATCAAAAAGTGCTTAATGCCTTTAGTTTGCGGATGCTTTAACGCTATAGCAAACAAATCACTAAATAATTGTTGTTGTGCTTGAGCTGATATTTTTTTGCCTTTCGAGGTTAACTCTATACACAGTAATGGCGTTTTCGCGCCAAGTAATGTCACTGAAACTAACGCGGTACGCTTTACATCATCATGGGTATTAAATATCCGCTCACACGGAATAGAAAAGTATTGCTTATTTGGTGTATCAACTCGATGTGCTTTTCGTCCACACATCCACAAGCGCCCTTGGCTGTCTTGATAACCTAAATCGCCCATACGGTGACGAACGGTAGTTTTATGATGCTCTTGCTTATTTGTGCCAGCTACATGACTATAAATTTTCGCTTGTTCTGTTGCAGTATCGCGCTGGTAATAACTATGACTGACCATGTCTCCACTCACAACAATTTCACCTATGGTGTTTTTGGGTAACGCTAAATCGTCATGCCATGTATCAATAACATCATCGGTAATGGCAATGATGCTAATTTCTACACCATCAATAGCACGGCCAACACAGATACCACCACCATTATCGGTAATGTCGGTAGTGGTTAATAGCTCATTGCTTCCTATTTGGGTTAATGGCAATGACTCTGTTGCGCCATATGATGTAAGCACTTCTACATGAGAACTTAATAACGGAATAAAGCGTTTAATCGAACTCAAAGTAGCGGGCGCTCCCGCGGAAATAACGCGCTTTAAACTTAATAGTTGATGTGGTTGACCATTAGCCTTGCTACCTGCCTGTCCGAGTACTTCAATCAGTGCCGGATTAGCGAACAAGTTAGTACATTGATATTTTTCAATCGCAGCAAAAATAAACGCAGGATTGGCTTTAATCGGTTTACTGGCATCCATGTCGGGTATAATTGACGCCATACCCAATGCAGGACCGAAAAGTGAAAATAACGGAAATGTTGCTAAATCACGCTCGCCAGCAACAATACCATAGTCGTTTTTTAAAGCGCTAATTTGTGCTTCAAACATTTTATGGCTATAAACCACCCCTTTTGGCGTACCGGTACTACCACTGGTAAATAAAATTGCTGATATTTCATCATCACTAAGCGTCGCCATTGGAAAGGGCTCAACACTTGGGTGTTTTTTCAATAAACGATTAAGCGTTAAACCACCTATTATAGTCGCTAAAGTATTAGAGCCTCCAACGGTTAGCAGTAGCTTAACGCTATTTTTTCCCCAACCAAAAAGTTTACGTGCAATATGTGCTTTAGGTATACCAATAAAAACATCGGGAGCTGATTCAGCAAAACATTGCTTTAAGTTTTTAACTCCCATGCCGGGGTCAACTAAAATTGGAACAATGCCAGCTTTAAAAAGAGCAAAGGTTAACGAAAAAAAATCAATACTTGGCGTAACCATTAGCACCGCTTTCATACCACGTTTAATGCCATAAGCGAGTAACGCATGAGCAATAGCATCACTTTGCTGATGCAGTTGTGCAAAACTTAACTCGTCGTAAAAAAGCTTATTAACGTTAGCGTTTAAAGCGTTACGATTGAAACCACGATAGCGCTGTACTGAAACAGCTAAATTGTTGGGGGTAAGTTTAGCAGCACTCGCTAAGTGCCGACATAAATTGGCATCAGACAAAATAGCGCTAGATGAAGTGACGTTAGAAACATCTATTTTAGCCTGGTTATTATCGTTATTTAGGTTATCCATGGCATGGCTCGTTTAGCACTAATTTTACTGTTTGTTATAGTAAGGTACTTTCAGTTTTAGCAATAAAATCACTAATTAGTGGTACAACTTCATCACTAGCATCTTCTAAAATATAATGTCCGCAATCATCAAAGGCGTGTACTTGTGCATTGGGAAAACGTTGTTGCCATTCATTGAGAAAGTGCTTGTCAAAAACAAAGTCTTTTAGCCCCCAACAAATAATAGTTGGTAGCGTTTTGAACTGGCTCAGGCTTTGAGCAATTTCAGACACTAACGCGTAGTTTCTATCATGGGGCTTTAAGGGAATATCTTGAATAAAACGTAACGTAGAAATACGGTTTTTCCATGAATTAAAAGGCGCAACATAGGCTTGACGCACTGATTTTTTCATAGGCTTTCGCTTAACACCAATAAATGATGCTATACCTGAAAAGGCATTAAAGCCACGCACTAAAATTGTTCCAAGGGTAGTATTACGGCCTAACCATAAAGCGGCAGGCAGTTTTTTACTCGCAGGTAAATGAAAAGCGCCCGTATTTAAAACGACTAAGCGTTTAATACGTTCGGGATGGCGTGCTGCGTATCCTAAACCTATCATACCGCCCCAATCATGTACCACTAAGGTAATATTATCTTTAACATTTAAGTGGTCAAGTAATGCTTCAAGATCATCAATACGGTTTTTTAAGGTGTAATCATAATCGGCATCATCAGGTTTATCTGATAAACCACAACCAATATGATCAGGTACAATACATTGGTGGTTAGTGCGTAATGCACTCACTAAGTTTCGGTAATAAAAAGACCAACTTGGATTGCCATGCACCATAACAACTGGTGAGCCTTGACCTTCATTCAAATAATGGTATTGCTGACCGTTACGGGTAATAAAGTTTTCTTTAAAGGGAAAAAGTGCTTTATCTATCATTACCATTTCAGCCCTAACATCATACAATTTAAACCACTGCCTATGCCTAAAAAGCTGACATTATCGCCTTTTTGTAGAAAACCTTGATCATGAGCCATCGCGGCAGTCACCGGTAAAGATACCGTGCCCATATTGCCTAATTTTTGAAAAGTAGGAAATTCTTTCTCTGCGGGAATATTCAGTGCCGTTAACACTTGTTTTTGATTGGCAGCACCAACTTGGTGGCAAATAACTTTATCAACTTGTTCAACAACCCACTGCTGTTGTTGTAAAAAGTGCTCCCAAGTGTCCTTTGCTAACATCACACCTTCTTTCAATAAACTTACCGCGTCGGTGCGCATAAATTCACGAAATAGCTGTGGTCCCACTTCTTTCAAGCCCCACTGACATAAATTATTATGTTCTGGTGCTGATAAATGGCTAGCACTTAATAGCTGGTGACTGCGATCAGAAGTTAGTGCCAGTGTACCATCAGTAATTAATACCGCGACAGCACCTGAGCCTCCAGTTAGCGTTGCTAACGAGCGTGCATAATTTTGCATGGTTGGATCAGCAAGCATATCTTCAATGGTAACATCGACAATATGACGAGCCGATTCACAAGAAACCACTAAGCCAGCTTTTATTTGCCCAAGCTCGATACGATTAGCGATGTCTAAAATACCTGATAAAACCCCTAAACAAGCGTTACTAATATCGTAAATCGCAGTATCTTTTAAAACACCAAGTTTTGCCGCTATACGACAAGCCGTAGCAGGCTCGTGTTGATCACGACAAACACCGGTATAAACCACAGCACCTAAGTCAGCAACGTCAATATTTGTTTCAGCAATAGCTTTTTGTGCCGCAACAATAGCACCATCAGATAACACATGCTCCTTAGGCCACCAACGACGTTCAACAATACCTGTTAAAGCAGAAAGTTGTCCCATAGGAATACGATATTTTTGATATAACGGCGTTAAACGGGATTCTAACGCTGAACTACTAACAATTTCAGGAGCTAATTCGTAAGCTAAACTATTTATAAAAACGCGGGAATATTTCATCTATATGATTTTTACTTATTTATGGTTTGTATTGCTTAACTGCTATCTATTTAATGCGATAACGTCACTTTCACTGTTAGACAATATCGTGATAATCACAACTGTTGTTCACATCTAAGCTTGTTTCTCATGTTAAAACATTAAAAACGTGAACAAAATCATCGATAACACCGTTATCAATAACGCAGCAATAATAGCCAATTAAAATTATTACTTATATGGGGCGCCATTTGAGCAAGAATAACTGTAGGATTCAACCAAAAGATTAGCTAATGTTAAACATTCCATTGGATTTTTCACATTTTTGTCGTTTTACTGTGACAATTTCGATAACGCTTGCGCTGAAAAAGTTAATTTGTGAATAGTAATGGCTACTGAAATTAAAAGAATGTACTACTGTTATCATTAGCACAAAAAAGTAGTAATGAATGGTAATTCATTACTACTTAACGTTAAAAACTACATAGAGAATTTATTGATTTCTGTCTCTAAATTAACACTTAGCTGTTGTGTTTCATGTGCTGCTGTTTGTGCTTGATGCGATACACTTGAGGTATTTTCAGCCGTATCTGAAATATTAACGATACGTCTTGCCGTATCTTCACCAGCTTCTAATTGCTCAGTTGCCGCAGTCGATATTTGATGACTCATTTGTGATATTTCACCCAATGAGTTGGCAATTTTTTGTAATTGCTCTGATACTTGCTGTGATTTTTCAACTGTTTGTTCGCTGGTTTCAATACTTTGACTGACTGATGATTTAGCATCTTTCGCTGCATTTTGCAGTTTAGTAATCATTTGATGAATTTCTTCAGTGCTACTTTGAGTACGTTGTGCTAATTGACGTACTTCATCAGCAACAACCGCAAAGCCTCGCCCTTGGTCACCAGCTCTAGCCGCTTCAATTGCCGCGTTTAATGCCAGTAAGTTGGTTTGCTCTGCAATACTTTGAATAACCGTTAATACATTAGCAATGCTATTAACTTCATCATCTAATATCTGAATATTAGCGCCAGCACTTTCTATTTGCGTTTCTAATAAGTTAATCGTTTTAGACGCTTCTTGGGTAAGAACATTCGCCGTTTCACCTTGCTCTTCAGCTTCAACAACTGAACTTGCCGTTTGTTGCGCGTTTTCAGCGACGGCACTGGCCGAGGCTGTTAATTCGGTAATTGCCGAAGCAACCATTTGAGTTTCATCACTCATTGCACGAGTTAATTTATCTAACTCTGTGGCACGGCTTTCAGAATCATGTGTTTGCGACTTTAAGTGGTCTGTAACATGCTTAATGCCTTGTACTACTTGTTGTAAGGATGCTTGCATGTAATTAATTGCCCCAACAACACTTTCATTACTGGCATCGCTAAAACGAGCTTCTTGTTTTAAATCACCACGAGAAACTTTAAGTACAAGTTTATGTACGTCATCAATTTCAGCACCTAAAGCATTATTTAGCGCAAAACCAAAACGTGCTAAGGCAGCAGATAATATTACCGCAATAATGACTGATAGCGAAAATAACCATTTAGCGGTTGACCAATAACGCGCATCACTTTCAGCTTCGCTAATACCTGTACCGATATACCAGCCCCATTTAGGCGTTTTTTCAACAACCGAGGTAAGATCAACCACTTGCCCATCACGTTCTGAATTCCAGTGATAAGTAATGATTTGATTGGTTTTATTACCCACTAAACCAGCAACCATTTGCCCGATACTCTGCCCTTGAGCATCTTTAAAATCATTAAAACTAGTACCGTGTAATTGAGGATCATGAGGCGTGGCTACAAAATCAAGATTATCATCAACCACATAAACATACTCAGAGTCATGATATTTATTTTCTCTAAGCATTTGAGTAGCAAAGGTCTTCGCTTGTGTTTCCGTTAGCTCGCCTTGGCTAACCAATAACTCGAACTGTTGTACAATATTCACAGTCGACTTCATTAGCTGGTTTATGCGAGCAATATTATCACTTTGACTTGCTTGATTTAAAACCTGTAAACCTAATACAGCAACACTAATTAGTGACAAAAATAACACCACTACAAACGTTAAAATCTTTGCTCGTAAATTCATACGTACTACCTTAATTTTTTTAGTCTAAATTTAATAATAACTACTCAATTTAATTTTACTAGCAAAACACTACAACTAAAAGTGAATATTTAATTGAAATATTAGTATAAAAAAACAGGCGTAGCCACTTAAATTTTTTAAAACAATAACTTAGATAGCGCTATTGTCCTAAAACAAGTCCCTCTCTACGAGGGTCAGCACCACCAATTAGCTCCCCTGCTTTTATTTCTATTCCTTGTACGCCACTATTTAACGCACTCACTCTAACTTTATGACCTTTTTCTTCGAGCGCTAATTTTAATTCACTAATTGATGTATCGACTTCTAATGTAGTAACTTTATTGCGATTTGTAAATTTAGGGAGGTTAATCGCTTCTTGAATGTTTAGCTGCCAATCTAAAACCCCGACAATAGTTTGTGCCACGTAATTAATAATGCGACTGCCGCCAGGTGAGCCAACAATAAGCTTTAATGACTTATTTTGGTCAAATACCATCATCGGTGCCATTGAGCTACGCGGCCTTTTTAACGGTTCAACGCGATTTGCAACCAACTTACCGTTAACTTGGGGTGCTAATGAAAAGTCTGTTAATTGATTATTCAAAATGAAGCCTTGTACCATCAATGCTGAGCCAAAGCCGTTCTCAATACTACTGGTCATTGAAACCGCATTACCAAATTGATCAACTATCGACAAGTGACTAGTTGAAGGTCGTTCAATCGCGTTATCTAGCGCTAAATGTTGAGATTTTTTGGGATCACCAGCAACTGCTACCCCCATATCTTTACTTTCATTAATAAGCGTTGCTCGACTCGCTAAATAATCTTTATCCAGTAACCCCGTAACTGGCACACTAACAAAGTCGCTATCGGCAATGTACTTATTACGGTCAGCAAAAGCTAAACGAGCACTTTGACTAATCAGGTGCACCGCAGGTAAAGAATTAGGGGTGAGTTTGGCTAAGTCGAACGATTGTAACTGCGCTAATATTTGAATAACCGCAATGCCACCAGAGCTAGGCGGTGCCATGCCACATACATTGTATTGATGATAAGGACCGCAAACTGGCGACCTTTCTATGGCCTGATAAGCTGCCATATCTTGCTCAGATAATGTTCCAGGAGAAATAGCGGAGTTTTGTACTTTTTCAACAATTTTTTTAGCGATCCAGCCTCGATAAAAAACCTCAATCCCCTCTTTGGCAATACTGCGATACGCTTTAGCTAAATCTGGATTTTTTAAAATATCCCCTGCTTTAATTTTCACGCCATTAGGAAAAAAGTACTGATTAATTTCAGGTAACTGATGTAAACCTGGATTCATATCCATACCTAATAATTTTTCTAAGCGTGGCGAAACCACAAAGCCTTGTTCAGCAAGCTCAATAGCGGGAGTAAATAAATCAGCCCAAGGTAAATTACCTTGTTGAACATGTGCTTTTTTCAAAGCGGCAAGTAAACCGGGAACGCCAACCGACTTACCACCAACCACGGCTTTCATCCAAGGTAGCGGCTTGCCATGTTTATCTAAAAATAACTCACTCGTTGCTAACTTAGGCGCAGTTTCTCTACCGTCAAAGGTTGTTAGTTGTTGTGACTTTTTATGCCAATGCAACATAAACGCGCCACCGCCAATCCCAGACGACTGAGGCTCAACCAGCGTTAACACTAACTGCGCAGCAATAGCAGCATCAACAGCGCTCCCGCCATTTTCTAACATGGAAAAAGCCGCTTTACTTGCGTATTCATTGGCACTGGCAACCATGTGTTTTTTACCATAAACAGCTTTTTTAGCGAAAAAGCCCGTTGCGCCTTCAGGCTCCCTAACTTCTCTTACTTGTGCAGAAGCCGCGAGGGTGAAAAATGTTTGGCTTATCAAAAAAGTTAACGCGCTAAATTTTACGAACATTGGAGTTTTCATGCTATTCCTTATTTAAACCATAACTAAGTTTATTGCTGTTCTTTGAGTCTAAGTATCAGTGGGTCTAAATGATAATTGAAATTTATTAAAGGCTAAAAAGTTATTGATAATCGGTTGGTATTTTCCCGTATTATCTGGGGTTATGCTATGTGTTGAGTCGTTTGGTTTCTCCAGTAATGCTAAGGCATAACAACAGGCTTCTAAACTCGATAATGCATTATGTTTAGCCACTTTTCTAATGTGGTATTGCCCTGCTTGCGCTAAGTGGTCTGGCAGGCATACTTGAGGTAATTGCTGTAATTGTTCGCACAACATTAACATTCGATAGGCTTTTTTCCAGGTACCATCAAGGATTACCAAACAATAGGGCTTATTACTTAACGATACATGAGATGGTGAATTTAATGGCGCTTGACCAAGTATTTGTGCTTGTTCACTGGGGTAAAGTAGTAATGGTTGGTAATTAACCAATACTTTTTGAAAGTGCTCATTATCAGTAAAGTCCTCACCGACAATCACCTGGCATGATTGTAACGACTTTGACAATAAAGCGACCGTTCCTTTACTGTGTGTCACCTCATTAGGGTGTTGAAGAACAACAACATCAATCGTATTATCAACTGCGCTAATGAATGCACAAATACATGCAATTGGAGGCCGCTGACATTGGCTGCAAAGTATTCTTGTCATGAAGAACCAAAATAAAAAACTTTCAAATGAAAAGGCATTGTATACTTTATTACTCTTTTATAAACACATAGCCCTGAAAAACTCGTAAGAATGACGTATTTTTTATCCTTTTTTAAACAAATAAAATGCACTTGGCAAAGCTTCGCAGTACCTTTGTTTATCGCTATAGTCGCGTTGTTAGCTTTTACTGTTGATTCACTATTAAGTGAGTACTTTGTTTATCAGCGCCAGCTTATTAGCCAAGGTGAAGTGTGGCGCTTGCTCAGCGGACACTTTTTTCATACCAACGGCTATCACCTTTTACTTAATATCATGGCGTTATTATTACTATCGTTACTACATAGTAAGTTTTACACCATCAAACGTTATAGCTTGCTGTTTTTATTTTGTGCTGTGTTTTGTAGCTTAGCACTATACTTATTTGAGCCTAGTTTGATTCAATATGTCGGTTTGTCGGGCGTGCTACATGGTGTTTTTGCTTGGGGGGCATTAATGGATGTTCGCCACGGTGATAAAACGGGCTACTTATTACTTAGCGGTGTTATGGTGAAAATACTGCATGAGCAATACTATGGCGCTAATAACGAATTAAGTGAACTCATTAACGCGAGTGTTGCGATAAATGCCCACTTATGGGGAGCTATAGCAGGGTTAATATTCTTTATTTTATATCCTGTCCTCTTTTCTACCACCAAATTATCAACACCATCTTCTCAGTTAAAATAATTACATATGATTAACTACTAACTCAAATTCAAGATAGTTAACGGTTACATCTCAGATTTATTGGCCATCAATAGAAGAAAAAATATAAAAAAGCTATGAAAACAGATATAAAAAAGCCGCTTGTATTATTCACACAAGCGGCTTTAATTAGTTAGCTATAAATGATAGTAAATAACTTATAAGGTATTTTCAAACAACTTATAGATGCGGCGGTATTCGTCTAACCAAGAACTAGGCTGTACAAAACCATGTGGCTCTACTGGATAAATTGCCGTTTCAAAGTCTTGTTTTTCTAGCTCAATCAAGCGCTGTACTAAACGTACGGTATCTTCAAAAAACACATTATCATCAACCATAGGCGCGTTAATTAATAACGGTTTAGTTAACCCCTCGGCAAAATAAATTGGCGAACTACGCTCGTAGGCAATAGCATCATCTGCTGGTGTATTTAAAATGTTTGAAGTATAACCGTGGTTATAATAAGCCCAGTCAGATACTAAGCGAATAGCTGAGCCTGAAGCGAATAAGTCAGGGTCGGTAAATAACGACATTAGCGTTAAAAAGCCACCGTAAGAACCGCCATAAGTGCCGACACGTTTTTCATCAACGTTAGCATTTTCAACCAACCACTCAACGCCATCACGCATATCTTCTACTTCAACTTTACCCATATGGCGATAAATACTGGTACGCCAATCACGTCCGTAACCTGCTGAGGCGCGATAGTCCATATCAATCACAACATAACCTTGTTGTACTAACATAGAATGAAACATAAATTCACGGAAATAACCCGACCAACCTAAATGCGCGTTTTGTAAGTAACCTGCCCCATGAGTAAACATAACCGCACGATTTTTCTGTGTGGTTTTATCAAAGTTCTCAGGAAAATAAACACGTGAGTAAATAGGCTCTGCTTGATTGCTTGATGGAATAGCGACCACACTTGGTGCACTCCATGGCATTGCTAAAAATTGCTCAGAAACGGTATGGGTAATACGCATTGCAGGAGTACTTTTCGCTAAATCTTTAACATAAAGCTCAGGCGGCATAGTAACCGTTGAGTGCTCAATCAATAATTTAGACTCATCAGGGCTTAGTGAGTAATTATTTTTGCCACCTAAATCGGTTAATGCAGCCATATTTTTAGCAAAATCAACCTGATAAACCTCATAAATACCAGGGTGTTTTTTATTCGCTTTAAAAATAAAGCGCTTATTATCTTTTGTCAGCGTAACATCACTTACTTCAAACTTACCTGAGGTTAACTGAGTTGCTTTACCTGTTAAACCTTTATGGTAAAGGTGTGAATAACCGCTTTCTTCTGATAGATAATATAAGCTACTATTATTGTCTTGATTGTCATTAACCCAGCCAAACTCGTTAAAGCTCCAGTTAATCCAAGCATCGTCATGTAATTTATGCTGTGTGACTAAAGTCGACTCTGTTAAATCTACTGTTGCTAACCAACGTGTTTTGTTGTCCCAAGCTTCAAGCATTAAAGCAACATTTTTACCATCACTAGACCACTTAATTGGGTTATACATTTGCAACACATGAATATTACGTGCTTGTTTTTCTGACTTGTATTTTTTGCCTTCACGAGCGTAGTTTTCAGCCTTTACTGACGCTAATACGTCGCTATCAAAGCTTGGTAGCGTTTCATAACTTAATGCTTTTTGAGCGCCAGATTTCAAATCAAGCACAAATAACTGCTCTTGATATTGACGATTATTGGCAACACGAGCACGTACTTTCTCTGAGGCAATAACACCATCATTAGTGACGTAATTCGGCATAATATCGCTACTGTCACGACTCGACTTAGCAGCAGCAATACTAACGACTAATTTATCACCTGCAGGAGAAAGACTAGCGTGAGCAACGCGATTATCTTTACCAAAGTAAAAATTAGTGTCGCTAATGCTGTTATTTCCTGACGCCAATTGCTCTTTTTGCGCTTGCTTTAATTTCGCGTTTCGATGCTCTAAGGCAATATAATCAATAAGTTTATGTTGCTCTTTAGCTAAATAACTACTTGGCTCTTGTACACCTTGTGGCGCATCACTCATTTGTAAATTAGCTAACTCAACCAATTGCCCTGTAGTTAGGTTATGCGCATAAAAAATATTGCCCACACGATATGCAACATCACCGTTAGTTAAAAACATCGCATTGTGTTCATTGCTTGAGGTAAAAGTGAGTTGTTTTACCGCTTGTGTCGCAAGGGTTTTAACAAAAACATTACCGTTAAAGCTGTACACTTCATGTGTACCTGCTCGGTTAAGCACTGCATTAGTGTCTGACACCACATGATGTTGCGCTAGTTGAACTTTTTCACCGTTATTTTTAGCCGTGATACTGGTAGCAAATAAATCGCGTAATGGGTTACCTAGCTGTTTTTGCTTATAAAAAATAGTTTCACTGTCATCACCCCAATACCAAGACTCTGGCGCGCGACCAAACCAGTCAGGGTCAGCCATAATTTGCTCTAGTGTGATCACATTTGTAGAGTTGCTAGCAACTGCTGCCGCTGGTTCAACAAACTCAGGAATATTATTGGCTTGAGTATTTTGAGAAATACTTGAGCTAGTACACGCCGCCAAAGATAAGCTCAACGCCGCTGCAATTAATTTTAGTTTCATAAGTATTATTCTTTTAGGTTGTCTTTTAAGTTGTATTTTAAGTTATCTTGTAAGTAAACTGATTAAAAGTTAAGGGCAATACCAAATACACGCTTTAATGAACTCAGTACTAGACCTTCATAGTGACATACTAATAGAAATACTCAAAAATGTGTAAAACTAAACGACCAGTAACGAGATAAATACGGTAAAATAAAGCAAAGTACGATAACCCATGATAAACACTATGATGTTATGCCCTTGCGGTTCAAAATCTTTACTGATTGATTGCTGTCAACCTTATATAAATGGCGATAAAAAACCTGAATCAGCTGAGCAATTAATGCGCTCTCGCTTTAGTGCCTATGCACTTTGTAATGCTACTTATATTTTCAATACTTACGCCGCAAAAAGCCAAGTAGATAATTCCATAGAAGACATTAAACAATGGGCCAAAGCCTGTAAATGGTTAGCTCTTGAGGTGCATCAAACCACAAAAAGCACCGTAGAGTTTAGTGCTTATTATATTCATGACGATACATTATGTGAATTACGAGAACACTCTAACTTTGTTATTGAGCAAGGTGCTTGGCGCTACCTTGATGGCGACATCAGTAAAAATGATATCATCACCAAAGTGAAACGTAATGAAGTTTGCCCTTGTAATAATTATGAAAGCTCAATAACGGTAAAGAAAAATAAAAAATATAAACACTGCTGTGCAAACTAGCTGCGTCGCTAATTAACCCCGCTAGCTAATTTACGAGTGGCGCTTGCACGAGAGACTTTTCAATACCATTTAACCACCCTTCTACATTAAGAGGTAATTCATGATTGAGTAGCGATGGTTCGCTATTTTCATCAGGTGTAGTTGGTTTTTGAGCGACTGTTTGTCTGTTTTGTTGTGCCGCTTGTGCTAATTTAGTTTGACAATACACGCTAGTATTGGCGATTACATCGCTAGCGATATGATGCTTATTATCACGAAAAGACAGCGGTTTAGGTGTGAGAGCATTAGCTAAACGAATGCTTGCTAAGTCATTTGCTAATACCGCTTCAACTTGATTAAATGATGCAATTTCGTTCATGCTTTGTAAGGCGAGTGGCGCAGTTTCAGGTAATTGAAACTGTTTACGCAAAGCTTTATTACTGGTGTCTTTTTCCGATAACGCCTGTGCTTGCGGTAAACAAAACTGACTATGCTCTCTAACATCTTCTGCTAGCATCGCTAACATTAGTGAAAAATCGGCACGTCTTGTTTGTTGAATACAATCGTTTAATTGCTCACCAAGCTGTAATTCATGTAACAACGGTGACGTTGCTGCATCATTTACTGAACTTGTATAATTTTGTGAGGTATTAACAGCCAAAGGATTATCTCTTATTTACGTTAGTAAATAAGTTATCGGCTAAGCTGCTGAAATGTTTAGCCGATATTTACTTTTTATGGGATTTATTTCTAGTGCTGTTTTAATGGCCAAGTTAAGGTGAATGAAGCGCCACCTAACTCACTATCGCCAATACTAGCATAACCTTGGTGCCACTCCATAATACGTGCAACAATAGCCAAACCTAAGCCAAAACCGCCCGTATCTCTATTTCTGGAGTTATCACCGCGAGAAAAAGCATCAAAAATAACTTGCTTAAATTCATCGGCAACACCGTCACCATTATCTTCAACACAAATACTACAATGAGTGTTATCTTGCGATAAGGTAATACGTACAGTCCCTTTACCATATTTTATCGCGTTGCTAATAAAGTTATTTAGCGCACGGTCAATAAAATAGCCATCACAACATACTGTTGGCTTATTAAGGAAATTAATGAACTCAATTGAACTAACAAACTGATCATGACTCGCTATTTGTAAGTTAACTAAATCCACCATATTGGTTTGACTAAAATTCAATTCAGGCTTATCACTATCGAAAGCAGCATAAACCAGCATTTCATTAATAAGCTCTTCCAACTCTCTTATGTCATGAGCGATTTGCTGTTGATATTTTTGGCGTTTATCTTCTGTTTTTACCGTGTCTAACATTTGTAGGGCAAACTTTGACCGTGCTAAAGGTGTTCTTAATTCATGAGAAACTGCATTAGTTAGTTCTTTATGCGCGTCAATTAAGCGCTTAATACGCGCCGCCATCATATTAAATGAAGAAATCATAGGCGCTATCATAGTTGACTTTGCCGCAGGTGCTTTTACTTCAAATTTACCTTGACCAAACTCTTTGGTTGCCTTTTTAAGCTGCTCTAAATCCCGTGACATTGGCCACAACCAAATAAAAATAATAATGCCAAAAGTCGCTAAGATCATCACGCGGTAGGTCGCTTTTACTCTTGGTCTTGTTGGCATTTTTGCTGGCCCTAAGGCAATCACTAAATCACTATTTTCAATTAAATAATGTAAAACGACTTTACTATTGAAGTAGTAAATATGGGTTCTATCTTCTTCTAATGCGTTATGGTCGGCATGATCTATTGCTTCAACCTCAGCAAGTGTCATTAATTGCAATGGTAATTTAAAACGTTCGTTAGCATTCGCAATTAACTGTTCCCACTCTTCTTCAGGGTGTTTTTGTACATAATCACCGAGCGCTATCATCATCGCTTTATAGCCGGTATATGATTCAATATCTTGTTCTAAATAAGAGTTCCATATTTCATCAAGCGCCCACGAAAAAATGATAAACGTAGAGATAATAAGAAAATATAAATTAAAAAATGAGCGGCCTAATTTCATTAAAACCTCTGGTGATGAATGAGTTAACCTGAACTTACTAATAAAGCTAAAAATACGGGTTAATATTAAATCTATAAAAACACTTATTAGCCCTATTACAAGCTAAGTGAAAAATATAAAAATCACTGTAAAAAAGGCTTTACCGTTGTCGATAAAGCCTTAATATAAGTAGATAAGTACTAGGTTAATTCCATGCGTCTGGCACAAATAGGTAGCCTTGTCCCCAAATAGTTTTAATTCTAAAAGGCGTTTCAGTGCTGTCTTGAAGTTTTTTACGTAAACGAGAAATTCGTACATCAACACTGCGATCTAAACCATCGTACTCACGACCAATAACCGCTTTGTATATATAATCTCTGTTTTGCACTTCGCCTGCTTTAGTACTTAATAACCATAGTAAATCAAACTCTTGACTGGTTAAGTCAATATTTTCATCATGTAACGTTACTTTTCTTGAGGCTTTATTAATGTACAAGCCACCGCAAGTTACTTCACCTTTTTCTTGTGATTGATTAGGTAATTCACCACGGCGTAATAGTGCATTAATGCGGGCTAATAATACTCTTGGTTCAACGGGCTTAATGACATAATCATCAGCACCAATTTCTAAACCAAGTACTTGGTCAAAGTCAGTACTTTTAGCGGTCAACATTAAAATGGGGCCATTAAAGTCTGGGCGTAAATCTCGACATACTGCAAAACCATCTTTACCTGGCAGCATAATATCTAACACGATTAAATCAGGAGAAAATAATTTAACGCGTTTGGCAACGGTGTCACCGCGAAACTCTTGTTTAACATGAAAGCCTTCACTCGTTAAAAAATCTGTAACCAGATCTGATAATTGATGATCATCTTCTACCAACAAGATTTTTTTTACTGCAGAATTACTGTCTGGCATAGTTATTTCCTTATTTAAGCGAGTTATTTCTCGATATTACTGATCAAAATACTAATAACATAATATAGCTAAGATAAATTGATAAGTTTACAATACAGTGCAAAGCAACTGTGTATTTGAAAGTTAGCTTAAACAACTTATGCTTGTTAAACAATAGCCTCTACCACTTGTTACTGATAAATTACATTATTTAACAAGCACCACAAAAAAACACTTGCGAGCATGGTAATATACCCGCAAGATCATGCCATTAATTAACATCTGCAACTTAAGATGCATACAGCATTCATCTAGTTCATTAAGAATATTATTTGAAAATACGACTTAGGAATACTATGAAAATTATCTCTTTCAATATTAACGGCCTACGCGCTCGCCTTCATCAACTACAAGCCATTATTGATAAGCACCAGCCCGATATTATTGGTTTACAAGAAATTAAAGTACATGATGAAGCATTTCCACTAGCCGACGTAGAAGCAATGGGCTATCACGTATACTTTCACGGTCAAAAAGCCCATTACGGTGTTGCTATGTTATGTAAAAAACCGGCTGATATAGTTCAAAAAGGTTTTCCAAGTGACGATGATGAAGCACAACGCCGTATGATTATGGTAACCACCACGAACAATGCAGGTGAAAAAATTACGGTCTTAAATGGCTATTTCCCACAAGGCGATAACATTAGCCACGAGACGAAGTACCCATATAAGCGCCAATTCTATAAAGACTTAATGAGTTATTTAAATGAAAACCACAGCAATGATGAAAATGTTGTGGTGATGGGAGACATTAATATTTCTCCACAAGATTTAGATATTGGTATTGGTGAAGTTAACCGTAAACGTTGGTTGAAAACCGGTAAATGTTCTTTTCAACCAGAAGAGCGTGAATGGCTAGCCACCTTAATGGATTGGGGTTTTGTTGATACTTTTCGTAAACTCCACCCTGAAACGACTGAACGTTACTCTTGGTTTGATTACCGCTCACGCGGATTTGATGGTAACCGCGGGCTAAGAATTGATGTAGTACTTGCTACCTCTAAACTTGCTGAGCAATGTATAGAGTCTGATATTGATTATGAATTACGCGGTATTGAAAAACCGTCAGATCATGCCCCTATTTGGTCAACATTCAAATAGAGACGCGATTAATAATGACAACTACAACGGCAAACTATCGTTGCCCTTTATGCCAACAACGCTTATTACTTATTAATAATAGTTATCGCTGTGAGCGTAATCATAGCTTTGATCAAGCTAAACAGGGTTATGTTAATTTACTGCCTGTACAAGCTAAGCGCTCTAAAGAGCCTGGCGATAATAAAACCATGGTACAAGCAAGACGGGCTTTTTTAGATCAAGGCTTTTATCAACCACTTGTTGATTCTATGTTAGCGCTTTATAACGAGTACGCTAATTATACCATGCCCGTTTTTGATGCAGGTTGTGGCGAAGGTTTTTATACTCATCAACATAAAACTGATAATAATATTGTTTATGGTGTTGATATTGCTAAAGAAACAGTAAAAATAGCCGCAAAACGCTATCAGCATTGTCACTTTAGTGTTGCTACCTTAGCTGACTTGCCTTTTACCGATGAATACTTTGGTTGGTTATACAGCGTTTATGCACCGATTTTAGAAAGCGAATTTACGCGCATTTTACAGCCTAATGGTTACCTATTAACAGTAACCCCAGCAGAGCAACATTTGTTTGAGCTAAAGTCATTGATTTACCGACAGGCTAATCATCATGATGTAAGTAAAAAACCAATTGAAAAACTCAACTTAATCAAAGAGCAGCGTTTAAACTATCCTATGCATTTTACTCATAGTAAAGATATTTTAAATTTACTGGCAATGACACCATTTGCCTTTAAAGCAACGCCCGAGTTAATTACTCAGCTCGAGCAATTGTCTGAGTTTACTTGCCAAGCCGATTTTATTTTACGTTTGTATCAAAAAAGTGCTTAAGCGTCGGTTACTTACTAGCAGTATCGTTAAGGTATTTTAAACATAAAAAAACGAGCTTAATCGCTCGTTTTTTTTATGTTTGAAATTAACTAACCTGAACTCGGTTTAAGAGATATTTAACAAATTGAAATATCAGCAAAAATTACTTTTATGAACCTCTAGCTTGATAGTTTTTCTTAATTTCATATGATAAACAAGGTAAATTTATATTTAATCTGTGGCTTATTCAAAGTAAATTTCACGAAAAAGTTAGGAAA
>NZ_JAHKPW010000014.1:0-17215 GCF_018860755.1 Colwellia sp. D2M02
CCGTTAAAAATCAAATAGTAAATGTAAAACTTATCGTGACATTATCGGTGATTTAAAAATAGGCGTCGTAATGAAAATCGAAATTCATCAAATCTGATTACTGTTATTATTTAACCTGAACTCGGCTTAAGAGATATTTAACAAATTGAAATATCAGTAAAAATTACTTTTATGAACCTCTAGCTTGATAGTTTTTCTTCTTTTCATATGATAAGCAAGGCAAATTTCGCGTCAATAGCTGGCCTATTGCAAGTAAATTTAACGAAGAAGTTAGGAAAAGTAGCTGCTAGAGAAACATTTGTTAAGCCGAGCTCAGGTTAGTTACTCATTCACAACAATAACAGCACACAAATATTAATAAAGTTAGGAGAAAGTTATGGGATTATTCAGTCGTTTTACCGATATCGTTAATGCAAATATCAACAGTATGTTAGATAAAGCCGAACACCCAGAAAAAATGATTCGCATGATCATTACCGAAATGGAAGAAACGTTAATTGAAGTACGAACCACCGCGGCTAAAAACATTGCTGAGCAGAAAACACTGGCTCGACAAATAAAGTCTACTCAAAACAGTGTTGATCATTGGCATGAAAAAGCCGAACTGGCATTAGCAAAAAACCGAGAAGATTTGGCTAAGTCGGCTTTAACACAAAAGCATAAGCAACAAGCCGAGTTAGAGCATTTACATGAAGCTAATACCCAGTTGGATGAATATTTAGCCGCAGTACAAGACGACGCTATGCGTTTGCAAGATAAGCTTAATGAGGCAAAACGTCGCCAAGAAGCAATATTACGCAGAGAAGAATCTGCAGTGGTTAGATTAAAAGTTCGTGAAAAAGCAGCGGTACATAATATTGATGAAGCAATCGGTCGTTTTGAGCGCTATCAGCAAAAAATTGATCGCCTTGAAGCAGAAGTAGAAGCGTATGACTTAACTGAATCAAAAGGGCTTTCGGCACAAATCGATGAGTTAGCGCAAAATGATGCGGTCGAGCAAGAGTTAGCAGCAATGAAAAAGCAAACGGTAAATGCGTAACCGTTATATTTATCGGTTAAACATGTGAGAAGTTTTGCCACTTGAATCACGGTAGTTGGTATTGAAGTGGCACTAAACAATTGTAGTAGTAGCAGAGCAATAAGAGGCAAATTATGAATTACGATAGAGAATATTCAAGAGCAAAAGATGTTCATAAGAGTTTATCAAAAGATCAACAGTATAAAAAACTCACGGGGCTATGTGCAGGTATTGCAAAGCATTATGATTTACCACGCCTTGGAGTACGTATTGCAGCAATAGCATCATTGATTGTTTTTCCTGTTCCAACGGGCGTAGCTTATGTCGTTGCAAGTGTATTGCTACCGTCAAGTCGCTCATATTAGTGTCGATAAACGACGACTAAGCTTCATCTAATAGGCGAGTTCTAGTTACTAGCCATTAAATCAATAAGTTAAGGAGAATCGTATGAGTTTTGGAAAATCTTTATTGTTGGCTATTGTGGCAACATTATTTTTAACTTATGTATTTGGTACCGGTTTTTTACAATTCGCTGACGTAAATATCACAATGGATGGTGAGTTTGTTGAGCCCATACAAGCTATTAGCGTTTCTGCATTAGTTATGCTGGCACTTGTTTTAGTTGGGCTGGCTATTGTATTAAGCGTTTTTGGTAGTTTTATTTTTATTGCGGTGATGGTTGTAGGTACTCTCGCGATGGTTACCATTGGTATTTTTTGGCCAATATTATTAATCGCGTTACTGATTTGGCTGGTCAGTAAAGAAAAACAACCCGAACAATATAGCTAACCTGTTTGATCATTAGCGGAAAAATTTACCTAAAATAGTTTTACACTCAGGCGTATTTATTAAACGAGCAAACTCTGTACCTTCATCGTTGATGACGTCATTAACAACAGATTGTGTTGCTTGTTTAATTAAACGACGGCTGGTCATCACCGCATCATTTGGTAATTGAGCAATATTCAATGCAGTCGCTTCTGTTATTTGAATAAGTTCATTAGCTTGGCAAACTTCATTTACTAAACCATATTGATAGGCTTTTTCAGCATTAAAGCTTTTGCCCAGCACCATTAATTCAAATGCACGATTTTGACCCACAAGACGAGTGAGTAATAAACTAGAGCCAGCTTCTGGACATAAACCGAGCTGAGTAAAGGGAAGTTTAAAGTGCGCATTGTCGGCAGCAATAACCATGTCGCAATGTAATAGTAAGGTGGTGCCAATGCCTACAGCGACACCCGCGACACCAGCAATTAAAGGTTTAGTGAAATTAGCGAGTACTTTGACAAATTCTAAAGCAACCAGTTCATCATCAGGAGAGCATTGCAAAAAATCTTGTAAATCATTGCCAGCGCAAAAACAGTTTTCATCACCGCGTATCACTAAACAATGAATGTTATGATTATTTTTTGCGTACTCAAAGTGTTGACACAATTCATGATACATAGCGCTACTGAGAGCATTTTTTTTATCACTTCTATTAAGGATGATAGTGAAAATTTTATTTTTTTCTGTTGTTAGTATTAAATTATTCATTTGCACCTAGCTTAGTTACAATGCATTGTTATCATAAAGATGTGATTATAAACCTTAGTGCTTGTTAAGAAGGATGTATAGTAAAATGAAAAAAATTAACGGATTTATGAGCGTTACTGTTGCAATAGTTTTATTGTTATTGAGCGGGTTTAAGTGTAGTGCCGCAGAAATAGACGCAATTAACGTCACTGATGGCTATGTACGAGCAAGTATTCCCGGTACTGCCATTTCTTCAGCTTATATGACATTGGCGAATAACAGCGAAAATAAAGTGACTTTAGTTGGGGTCAGCAGTAAAATTTCGCCACGTATTGAGTTGCATCAACATAGCATGGATGATGGTATGATGCGCATGCGACAAATAGTGCAAATTGACATAAATGCAAATAGCAGCATAGTGTTGAAACCACATGGCTTACATTTAATGATATTTGATTTAACGGAACAACTAACGCCTGAAACCAAAGTCGATATCACCTTACATTTTTCCAACGATCAACAGTTAACTGTTCAACTGCCTGTTAAAGCACTTAAGTAACTGTTGTTCAGCATTATCCTAGGAGAGGATTATGAAAATCAATTTATCTACAAAGTCAATAACCGCTATAGGGTTCGTTGTCTGTGTGTTTTTTTATGGTGTTGGTGTTTACTGGAGCTTTGAGCCAGATTTTTTAGATATTAAGCAAGAGGTTATACAGGCGGCAAAAACTGAAAATGTTGCACCTGTAGTTGGTTACACCACCACAACAACGTTGATTAAAGTGGCTGAAACTTTATTAGACAAGCCTGGTGGTTATTTATCAAATGACGCACTACCTCCTTCAGTATTTTTAGATAATATCCCTGCGTGGGAGTTTGGTGTGTTAGAGATGGTGCGAGATATGGCGCTAGTGATGCGCAAAGATTTTAGTCGCTCACAATCTCAATCGTTGGTTAATACTCATCTTAAAGAAGCACAACCTCGTTTCAATATTAATCATAAAAACTGGGCGATGCCGAGTGCTGAGTCAGAGTATCGCAAGGCAATTAGTCACCTTTATGCTTATCGCGCCGCTTTAGTGAGCGCTAACTCAAACGACAAAGCTCAATTTTATGCACGTGCAGATAATTTACGTGCTTATATAGAAGAAGTACAAAAACGTCTAGGTAGTTACTCGCACCGCTTAAGCGCGAGTGTTGGTCGTGAACAAGTTAATACAGACTTAGCTGGCGATAAACAAGCACAGCAATCAAGCCAAGGTGATTTGCAGCAACAAATTAAAACTAGTTGGTGGTTAATTGATGATGTGTTTTATGAAGCGCGCGGTGCATCTTGGGCGTTACTGCAATTATTAAAAGCGATTGAAATAGACTTTGATAGTGTTTTAGCAAATAAAAATGCGCGTATTAGCTTACAGCAAATTATCCGTGAATTAGAAGCAAGCCAAGAAACCTTATGGAGCCCTATGGTATTAAACGGTGATGGTTTTGGCATGCTAGCTAACCATTCATTGGTGATGGCGAATTACATTTCACGCGCTAATGCAGCCTTGATTGATTTAAATGAATTATTAAGTAAAGGATAAGTTAATGAAAAAAACAGTTTTAGCATTAGGGCTTGCGGCCATGATGTCTACTAGTGCACAGGCCGATACCCTATTAGGTTTGTATATTGGTGGTCAAGCTTGGGCAAGTAAAGCAAGTGGTAGTTTTGGTGATGGTAGTAATAACCAATCAGCATTTGATTTTAATGACGAAGTGCAAGGAAGCTTTTTTGTTGCTTTTGAGCACCCAATTCCTTTAATTCCTAATGCAAAAATATCAAGTACCACATTAGATACAATTGGTGGTACTCAGGTAGCTAAAAGCTTTAATTTTAATGGTCAAACTTATAGTTCTAATGCAACTTTAGATACCACTTTAGAAGCAAGCTATATTGATTATACGCTTTACTATGAATTATTTGATAATGACTTATTAGTTTTTGACTTTGGTTTAACTGCCCGTGATCTTGATACCTATATTAAAGTGGCAGAGCCTGCTACTTTATATACAAGTGACTTATCAGCATCGGGTTATATTCCAATGGCTTATCTTTCAACGGTTATTGGTTTGCCATTTACAGGGTTTAACTTTTTTGCTGAAGCGAACTTCATCACCTATGACGACCAAACCGTTTATGATGCACAAGCAGGCATTAGTTATGAATTAATAGACAACTTAGCGGTTGATGTTGATTTAACCTTTGGTTACCGCACGGTTAAACTTGAACTAAATGATTTAGATGACTTTTATAGTGACCTAACGTTTGATGGATTTTTTGCCGGCGCTATTGTGCACTTTTAAAATATAATCACCATAAAATAAACAAGGCGGTATTATCATGATAATACCGCCTTGTTTTATACGCTATTTAATTTTTTGTTAGTTGTGTTGGAGCAGACTTTATATAGCGCTTTAATAATATATTAACCCGTTTTACATAGACTTGTGTTTCTGGAAAAGGCGGGATGCCTGCATATTTTTTCACTGCACTCTCACCGGCATTATAAGCGGCAGCAGCTAAGCTATGACTACCTCGATATTTTTTAAGTAAGCGTGCTAAATGGCGTGTACCACCATAAATATTTTGTTCAGGGTCTAGCGGCTTAGTAACCCCTAATGACTGTGCCGTACGTGGCATTAACTGCATTAACCCTTGCGCGCCTTGCTTTGAAATTGCCTTTTCGTTGAAATGTGATTCCGCATGAATAATAGCACGGACAAAAGCGGGATCTATTCTGTTTACTTGAGCTGCACTATTAATTTTTTCTTGATGTTCGGTTAAATAAAGCTTGGCGCGATGCCAATTTATGAGCGAATTTACTTCGCAGGCATAACAGTCAACACGATAGGTTTCATAATGCGTATTGATGGGCGCAATATCAGAAAAAGAAGTCACTCCCTCTGCTGACTTATAGGTGTATATAGCCGTTTTTTCAGCGGCTAAAGCTAGCGATGTTGCACTGTAGGTGCAACACAGGTAAATAAGTACTCTAAGGCTCAAGCAACGTTGAGTAAAGGTTCGGTGATAGTTTGTCACAGTGTGATCTGCTTTATTTTTATCCAATGTGTTATTTTTTATTGGGTTAGTCATTAAAAAAATATCTTTATTCCATTTTGGAATAAAAAATTGCTATCTATTCCTTCTGCTTTGCCTCGAATTTGTCTATTCTTGCACCATCAATTGTCATGGGTGAAAATCGTTATGTTGCCAGAGCAGCGTTCTACAAATCAAAACACAACAAACAATAGCAGTGCCTTAGATGCTAATCAATTAGCATTATTACAACAAGCCACGCAAAGTTATTCTTCATTGCAACTTGCTTGGGCAAGTGGCTACTTAGCGGCTAAGAGTGAGCAAGGTCAAAATGCACAAATTGCTCCAGCAGCAGAAGCGGCGGTAGCAAAAACTCTGACTATTTTATTTGCTTCACAAACAGGTAATGCTAAAGGTGTTGCGAAGCAGCTTGAGCAAAGCGCAGTGGCAGCAGGCATTACGGTTAACTTAAAAAATATTGCTGACTATAAAGCGAAAAGTCTTAAAACAGAAAGCCACGTACTTATTGTTGCTAGTACTAATGGTGAAGGCGAGCCGCCAGATGATGCCATTGAGTTTCATGAATTCTTATTAGGTAAAAAAGCGCCTAAATTACCTAATTTAAGTTATAGCGTATTGGCATTAGGCGATAGTAGCTATGAGTTTTTCTGTCAAACAGGTAAAGACTTTGATGAGCGTTTAAAGGCGTTAGGAGCAACACAAGTTGCGCCCCGTTTAGACTGTGATGTTGACTATGAAACTGATTGTGAAGCTTGGATCTCAAGCACAGTAACCAGCTTAAAAGATGAGTTAACGCAAACTGCGGTTAGCCTTGCTCCTGTTGTTGCTTTAGCGACCGCTGGCGCTGAAAGTATTTATACTAAGCAGAACCCATTAGCCGCTGAATTTTCAGTAAGCCAAAAAATTACTGGCCGTGATTCAGCCAAAGATGTTCGTCATATTGAAATAGACTTAGGTGAATCAGGCTTAACTTATCAAGTAGGTGATGCGTTAGGTGTTTGGTTTGAAAACGATGAAGCCCTTGTTAATGAGTTAGTTGCAGAGTTAAACGCCACGGGTGATGAAAAAGTTAGCCTTAAGATTAATGGCGAAACACAAGAGATCTCTTTAAAAGAAGCGTTAATTAATCATTTAGAAATTACCCAAACAGCGCCTGCATTTATTGAGTTTTGGGCAGCATTAAGTAACGACAAAGCATTACTTGAAGTAGCAAGCGACAAAAATACCGCACGTGAATTTGCGGGTAATCATCAAATTGTTGAAGTGGTTGCTTTAGCTAAAGCGGCAGTAGAGCCACAAACTTTTGTTGATAACTTACGTAAAATTACCCCGCGTTTATATTCTATTGCTTCAGCACAGGCTGAAGTTGAAGAAGAAGTGCATTTAACTGTTGGTGTAGTTGCTTACGAAGCTAATGGTAAAGAGCGTATTGGTGGCGCTTCAGGTTTCTTAGCAAACCGCCTTGAAGAAGGTCAAAAAGTACGTGTGTTTGTTGAACACAATGATAACTTCCGTTTACCTGAAAACAATGACACACCAGTTATTATGATTGGCCCAGGTACCGGTGTTGCGCCATTTAGAGCGTTTATGCAACAACGTGAAGCTGTTGAAGCCTCTGGTGATAACTGGATGTTCTTTGGCGACCAAACTTTTACTCAAGATTTCTTGTATCAAGTTGAATGGCAAAACTATTTAAAATCAGGCCTGTTAACGCGTATGGATGTAGCTTTTTCTCGTGATCAAGCGCAAAAAATCTACGTACAAGATCGTCTAAAAGAGCAAGCAAGTGACGTATTTTCGTGGCTTGAACGCGGTGCTCATTTATATATTTGTGGTGACGCAAACCGTATGGCTAAAGATGTACACCAAGCTTTAGTCGAAATTATTAGCGAGCACGGTAAATTAACTATCGAGCAAGCAGAAGATTACTTGAAATCACTACGCAGCAATAAGCGTTACCAGAAGGATGTTTACTAATGAGCAACGATATCGAAAAAAATGAAAATCCAGTGCTTATCGTTGAAGGTAAATTAGCCGATAACGAACGCTTAAAAGCAGAAAGTGACTTTTTACGCGGTACTATTGTTGAAGATCTACAAGATCGCATTACTGGCGGCTTTACCGCTGATAACTTTCAACTAATTCGTACTCACGGTATGTATCAACAAGATGACCGTGATATTCGTGCTGAACGTCAAAAACAAAAGCTTGAGCCGTTACATAACGTAATGTTACGTGCACGTTTACCAGGCGGTATTATCACACCAACACAATGGTTAGCGATTGATAAGTTTGCAGATGATTACACTTCATACGGTAGTATTCGTTTAACAACGCGTCAAACGTTTCAATTTCATGGTGTATTAAAGCCAAATATTAAGTTGATGCACCAAACGCTTAATAGCATAGGTTTAGACTCTATTGCGACAGCTGGTGATGTTAACCGTAACGTACTATGTACTTCTAACCCTGTTGAATCAGAGTTACATCAAGAAGCGTATGAATGGGCGGTTAAATTAAGTGAGCACTTATTACCAAAAACACGTGCTTACGCTGAAATTTGGTTAGATGAAGAACGTGTTGAAACAACTGAGGTAGTTGAGCCTATTTTAGGTAGTACTTACTTACCTCGTAAGTTTAAAACTACCGTTGTTATTCCACCACAAAACGATATTGATGTGCACGCTAATGATTTAAGCTTTGTTGCCATTAGCGATAACGGTAAGTTAATTGGTTTTAACGTACTTGTTGGCGGTGGTTTAGCAATGACACATGGCGATAGCGGTACTTACCCGCGTACTGCCGACGATTTTGGTTTTATTGCATTAGAGCACACTTTAGCTGTCGCTGAAGCGGTAGTTACTACGCAGCGCGACTGGGGTAACCGAGTTAACCGTAAAAATGCTAAAACGAAATACACCTTAGATCGTGTTGGCGCAGATACTTTTAAAGCGGAAGTTGAACGTCGTGCTGGTGTTGAATTTAGTGAATCACGCCCGTATGAGTTTACTCACCGTGGCGATAGCTTTGGCTGGGTTGCAGGTATTGATGGTAAGCATCACTTAACACTATTTATTGAAAATGGTCGTTTACTTGATTTTGCCGGTAAGAGCTTGAAAACAGGTGTTGCTGAAATCGCTAAAATTCACCAAGGTGATTTCCGTTTAACCGCTAACCAAAACTTAATTGTTGCTGGTGTTGCCGAAGCCGATAAAGCTGCTATTGAAACATTAGCACGTGAACATGGCTTGATAAACGATAGTGTTTCCAACCAGCGTAAAAGTTCTATGGCATGTGTAGCATTTCCTACATGTCCATTAGCTATGGCTGAAGCAGAGCGCTATTTACCAACCTTAGTTGATGATGTTGAAGCCATTTTGGTTAAAAATGATTTAGCAGGCGAAAGCATTATTTTACGTGTTACTGGCTGTCCAAATGGTTGTGGTCGCGCCATGCTTGCTGAAATAGGTTTAGTGGGTAAAGGTCCAGGTAAATACAATATGTATTTAGGGAGTGACTTAGGCGGTACCCGTGTTCCTAATCTTTATAAAGAAAATGTTGATGAAGCAGGTGTCTTAACCGAAATTGATGCTTTAAGTGCGCGTTGGTCAGCTGAACGTAATAATAATGAAGCTTTTGGTGATTTCGTTATTCGTGCTGGTATTGTTGATGAAGTGAAAATTAGTGTTAGGGACTTTCATCATGCCTAGTGCAATCACTAGCTCAGCGGTTATTAATAACCGCTTTCCAGCGTCATTACCTAAACCGTGGTTAGCGCAATGGAATGAGCAACTTGAGCAGCAGTCGTCTATTGCCCGTGTTGAATGGGCAATGGAAAATTTGCCGAGCCAATTTGTACTATCATCAAGTTTCGGTATTCAGTCAGCAGTTATGTTGCATATGTTGACGCAAGTAGATAATAATATTCCGGTATTACTTACGGATACTGGACATTTATTCCCTGAAACGTACCGCTTTATTGAAGAGCTAACCGAGCGCTTAAAGCTAAACTTAAAGGTGTATAGCGCTGAAGAAAGCGCAGCTTGGCAGCTAGCAAAATACGGTGAAGAGTGGGCAAAAGATGAAGAATCATTAAAAGCTTATAATCGCCGTAATAAAGTTGAACCGCTTGAGCGTGGTTTATCAGAGCTTAATGCTGGTACTTGGTTTTCGGGGGTTCGACGTCAGCAGTCATCTCATCGTGAAGGTTTATCAGTGGTGAGCATTTTACGTGGCCGCTTTAAAGTACACCCGATTATTGATTGGTCTAATAAAGATGTGCATGAGTATTTAACTAAACATAATTTACCGTACCATCCATTATGGGATGAAGGTTATGTTTCAGTGGGCGATGTACATAGTACCAGACCACTCACCTTAGGTATGGAAGAAAGCGATACACGCTTTGGTGGCGGTCAGCGAGAGTGTGGTTTACATACTGACGGCGACGGCATTTAACTCGCGACTCAAACGGCTCTGTAAGCTTCTTTTAAACAACTTAGTCACTACTTACGTTAAAGTGGTGACTGAGTTGCTTCTTCAAATAATTAAAAAACTCTTCATTCGGTTTATCCGAAATTAAATGTGCTAACTCTGCGCCTAAAGGCGTTAATTTATAAAACTGTAGCACCACATTGGCTTTTTTTGCACTAATTTTTAAAGGCAAGCCATTGTAAGTAAAGATAATAGCTTCGTTTTGGGCCATAGCATTTGATTCACTTTCTTGTGTATAGAGTAAATGATTCTCAGCGAGCGCCAATAAGTCGGCATGATTCAGGCCATAATGGCTTAAATTAACATGTTGTAGCCTATGACTAGAAAAAAAATTCAGTAAACCAGGCTTTTGATAACAGCCTGAAATTAAACGGATGTTTCTTTTACTTTGATCTTTAATGGCTAAAGCGCTGGCTTTTGCTAACAACTTAGCGTCATAAATACTCATATCACGAAAAACTTTTAGTGCTTTATACGAGAAAGAACCGGGTTTAGTTAACTCTCCGGCTAAAATCTTTGCCCATAAATCTTGCATGGTTGGGTTGCTAACTTCTTCCGCAAGAGTAATATATCGGCTAAACCAATCGTTATCAGCTTTGTGTTTAACATCACTATTTGCACAATATGCTAGTGATTTCTCAACAATCGCTTCAATATTTTTTTGTTTGCGCAAATGCTCTAAGCGATTGCGTTTAGAGGTTCTATCTTCGATAGGCATTTGTTTTTCAAGCGGCTGTAAAGTACCGTCAATCACAAAGTGCTTTGCGAGTTTTGTTAAGCGTTGTGAAGCGCTCGTTTCGCTATTTTTACCATTTGAGTTTGGGGTTGTGGGCGCTTCTATAACATCGGTAGGTGAATCTTCTTTGGTCACAATGACCGTTTTTTTTTCTGTTTCCATTTTTAGATTCCCTTGCTGATTACTTTGTGAGCGATTTAAGCGTTTGATTATGATTTATTCTATGGTTTTATTGAATATTGTCAAAGTGGCTTTTATTATCTTGTTTAATGGTGTAAAAAAGTAGTATTAGTTTATAGTTAAGCTAAACTTGTTTAAAAGAATAAAATTAATACTTAGCTAGTTATGTTACTGAGAAATACTAATTTTCGAGGATACACTAGTTATTTGAGGGCAGTATGCAGGCATCAGAAAATACTAACGATGACTTTTTATTCATTGATGACAGTGATGAAGATGAGGTTTTAGCTCAAGGTAGCGATGAAACATGGCAAGTGCTAATTGTTGATGACGATCCTGAAATTCATTCAGTTACTCAACTTGCATTATCCGACTTAGTTGTTTTAGGTTGCCGTCTTGAATATTTACATGCTTACTCTGGTAAGGATGCATGTCAACTCATCGAAGAAAACCCTAATATTGTTTTAGTATTACTTGATGTCGTTATGGAAACTGATGACGCAGGCTTAAATGTTGTTAAACACATTCGTGAAAATTTACACCGTCAAGATATTCGTATTGTACTTAGGACCGGACAGCCGGGATATGCGCCAGAAGAAAGCGTTATTAAAGAATATGATATTAATGACTATAAAACGAAAACAGAATTAACGAGACGTAAGTTAGTCACAACTGTTTTTGCCGCAATTCGCTCATATCAACAAATTGCTACCGTTAACGAAAACCGACTAGGTTTAGAAAAAATCCTTTCAGGCGCTTCTGAATTATCATCACAACACTCTCTTAGTAGTTATAGTCAAGGTGTTGTTGCACAGCTACAAGACTTAATTGGTAATGATGCTTCTGCCGTGTTTTGTGCGAGAGGGCAAGGTATTCTCGAAAATGTTGACGATTTAAGTTTTTATATTCTCGCGCAAGTTGGTTACTCAAACGAACTTATTAATCAAAAGTTAGAAGTGTTAGATGATGAAGAGGCTAATAAAGAAGTTAAAAGTTGTTTTATGCAGCAGCAGCATCAATATTCGCCTAACACCTTAAACCTTTACTTAGTGAAAGGTGATTACCGCGCAGTGATTCATGTTAGGTTGTCGCGGCCACTAACCGATATTCAAACACAGCTACTTAATGTATTTTTAACTGGTGCGTCAGTTGGCTATGAAAATGTTCATTTATTTCAAAAGTTAAGTAATGCGGCATATAAAGATTGGTTAACTAACTTACCTAATCGCCTTGATTTTCTGCGTTTACTTGATGAGTTCTCCTTACATTCGTATAAAAATGAAGTAGCAGCCCTTATTGATATTAATCACTTTAGTGATATTAATGATGCTTTAGGGCAAGAGGTCGGCAATCAGTTGCTTTATGCTGTTGGTCAGCGTATGCAAAAAATGGGGGCTGGCTGTAAATTCTCCCGTGTTGGTGCTGACGTTTTCGGTATCATTGGTCCTGCAGAGCACCTAACGCCAGAGAATTTAATGGCTCTATTTGACCAGCCTTTTGCGGCAGGGGAGCAAAACCTTCCTATCAGTGCTTGTTTTGGTTTATGTACTCAGGAGCACGCTAAAAGTACTGGGGTACAAGTACTTAATCAAATCAACATTGCACTAAATTTAGCGAAGAAAAATCGTTTAGAACATTTCGCCTATTATAATCCTGAAATGGAAGAGCAAATGCTTGGTCGCTTGAATGTTATCAGGCAGTTACGTACCGACTTTGCTAATAATTGTTTGGAGCTGTGGTATCAACCTCAATTCTCATTAGCGACTAAAAAAGTCATTGGTGCAGAAGCCTTACTACGTTGGCGTACTGCTGATGGTACATTTATTCCTCCTGGTGTATTTATTCCATTAGCTGAATATTCAGGCCTAATTATTGAAATTGGAGACTGGGTAGTTACCGAAGCTTGTCAGCAATTAAAGCGACTAGAAGATGATTTCAATCATATTAGTATTTCGGTCAATGTCTCTATTCCTCAGTTTAGGCGCGGTGACTTTGTTGATACAACAATCAATACGATTAGATCTCAAAATATTAAACCGAGTCGATTAGAGCTAGAGATCACTGAAAATATTTTAATGGACGACCCTCAAATTGTTATTGATGCTTTGGCTCGATTAAAAGAAGAAGGTGTTAGTATTGCATTAGATGATTTTGGAACAGGGTTTTCATCATTAAGCTACTTGCAAAAGTTACCATTAAATCGCCTAAAAGTTGATCGTAGTTTTGTTACTGATATCAACAAGGAAGGTCAGTCAGTTATTGCCGAAACAATTATCAACTTAGGGCAGAAAATGAACCTAAAAGTGATTGCTGAAGGTATTGAAGAAATTGAACAGCAAGATCATTTAATTAAATTAGGCTGTGATGAAGTACAAGGCTTTTATTATGCTAAACCTATGCCTGAGGATGAGTTTGTTAAGTTCTTACATGACAATCGTTAACTACTCTTAAGCATTTATTCCCCCGCTATTTATATATTTAGGGCATAACATTTTACTATTTATCAAAATGTTATGCCTTTTTATTTACCTGAAAATTAAAGTCAAACAAATAATTAAAACAACCGTTTTAAAAAGTTGCTTTTCTATTTTTTTCAAGGCACACTCAAGTAACTACTATCAAAGCAACAAATAAGAATTGCAAAAATAGTGACCAATATTCAAAGCAAAATCAGTAAAAGTAACTATGATATTTAAACGTCTACATAACGTATTAGTGCTTGGTCAGTGATTTATATTTAAGTAAGTTTCAATGAGGAGAATAGCTATGTTATACCAAGGCAATAGCCTTAGCGCTCAACTATTAACAGATGGTATTGTTGAATTTAGTTTCGATGCACAAGGGTCTGTTAATAAGTTTGATCAAGCAACATTTGCTGAATTTATTGCGGTAATTGCTGCAATTCGTGCGTGTGATGAGGCAAAAGGTGTCATCGTAACATCAGCAAAATCGACTTTCTTAGTCGGCGCTGATATTACAGAATTTCTGGATATTTTTAAGCGTGACGAAGCAACCTTAGTTCCTTGGATCAAAAAAGCCTCTGATGTTTTTGATGCCTTTGAAGATCTTGATATGCCAACGGTTGCTGCCATTAATGGCGTCGCATTAGGTGGTGGTTGTGAAATGACTCTCGCTTGTGATTATCGTGTTGGTGATAGCAATATTAATATTGGCTTACCTGAAGTTAAGCTAGGCATTATGCCAGGCTTTGGCGGCACGGTTAGATTACCACGCATTATTGGTGCCGATAACGCCATTGAGTGGATGTCTACAGGTAAAAGTTATAAAGCCGAAGAAGCATTAAACGTCGGCTTACTCGATAGTGCGGTTGCTCCTGAAATCTTGCGTAGCGCAGCATTAAAAATATTGAAACAAGCCATTGATGGTAAATTAGATTGGCGAGCTAAGCGTCAATGTAAGCTTGAACCGCTTAAACTCAGTAAGCTTGAGCAGTTAATGACGTTTAGCACTTGCAAAGGCATGATCGCTGCTAAAGCGGGTAAACATTACCCGTCGCCAATGGTTATGGTCAATACCGTTGAAGCTGCGGCTAATTTAGGTCGCACTGAGGCAATGGCATTAGAAAACCAAGGCTTTGCTAAACTAGCTAAAACTGATTCAGCAACAGCGCAAATTGGTTTGTTTATGGCTGACCAAGTGGTTAAAGGTAAAGCCAAAAAAGCAGCCAAACTTGTTGATAAACCTGTTAATAAGGCTGCAGTGCTTGGTGCCGGTATTATGGGTGGCGGGATTGCCTATCAATCGGCTTATAAAGGTACGCCGATTGTCATGAAAGATATTAACGATAAGGCGTTAACTTTAGGGCTAGCTACTGCCGCTAATATTTTAACGAAACAGGTTGAACGCGGAAGAATGTCAGCGACAAAAATGGCTGGCGTGTTAACCAATATCACTGCAACCTTGAGTTATGATGCAGTAAAAGATGTTGATGTTGTGGTTGAAGCGGTTGTTGAAAACCCGAAAGTCAAAGCAACAGTGTTAGCTGAGGTTGAAGGTTATCTGAGTGATGAGGCTATTTTAACCTCGAATACCTCGACTATTTCTATCGATTTATTAGCACAAAGTGTTAAACGCCCAGAAAAATTCTGTGGTATGCACTTCTTTAACCCCGTTAACCGTATGCCACTTGTGGAAATTATTCGTGGTAAACAAACCTCAGACGCCACTATTGCTTCGGTAGTTGCTTATGCTGCGAAAATGGGTAAATCGCCAATTGTTGTTAACGATTGCCCTGGGTTTTATGTCAATCGTGTACTTTTCCCTTATTTTGCTGGCTTTAGTCAATTAGTGCTTGAGGGCGTTGATTTTGCAAAAATAGATAAAGTTATGGAGAAAGAATTCGGTTGGCCAATGGGGCCTGCTTACTTACTCGATGTAGTAGGTATTGATACCGCTGATCATTGTACTGGTGTGATGTCGGCAGGGTTTCCACAACGTATGCAGAAAATTGAGAACGACCCAGTTAGTGTATTGTTTGAAAATAATCGTTTGGGACAAAAAAATAGCCAAGGTTTTTATAATCATGATACGGATAAGCGTGGCAAAGCTACTAAAGTTGCAGCACCTGAAGCTTATGCGCTGTTTGCAGAGCTCGCAACTAATAACACACTTAATGCGGAACAAATTATTGAACGCTTAATGATCCCTATGGTGAATGAAGTGGTGCGCTGCTTAGAAGAAGGCGTTGTTGATAGTGCAGCAGAGGCTGATATGGGCTTGATTTACGGTATTGGTTTCCCTCCATTTAGAGGTGGCGCTATTCGTTACCTTGAAACATTAGGGTTAAATAACTTTATTAATGCCGCCGATAAATACGCTCATTTAGGTGAAATATACCAAGTAACTGACGGGCTTCGTGAAATGGCCGCGTCAGGCAAGTCTTATTTTAATAGCGACGTTAAAACCGCTTCGGCACATAACGCTAAATAACCTGTAGGAGAATAACATGAAAGAAGTTGTCATCGTTGACTGTATAAGAACTCCTATGGGACGTTCAAAAGCTGGTGTATTTCGTAATGTTCGTGCTGAGCAGCTTTCAGCACATCTTATTGAACAATTACTAAAGCGCAACCCGTCTTTGAATCCTGCTGATATTGAGGATGTCATTTGGGGCTGTGTTAAGCAAACTAAAGAACAAGGCTTTAATATTGCTAGAAATGCTTCGTTACTTGCTGGTTTACCAAAATCAGTAGCGGGGGTTACGGTTAACCGTTTATGTGGCTCATCAATGCAAGCACTTCATGATGCTACTACGGGTATTATGGCAGGCTTAGGTGATGTTTACTTAATTGGTGGCGTTGAACACATGGGGCATGTACCTATGATGTATGATGTCGACTTTGCCCCAGCGTTGAGTAAGCATATTGCTAGAGCTTCAGGCAGTATGGGACTTACCGCTGAGTTACTAGGTAAACAACATGGCATTAGCCGTGAAATGCAAGACGCCTTTGGCGCTCGTTCTCATCAAAAAGCGCACCAGGCGATGTTAGCAGGTCGTTGGGATAATGAAATTGTAGCAACCCAAGGGCATGATGAAGAAGGTGCATTAACCTTAGTTGAACATGATGAAGTGGTTCGCCCTGAAACAACTGCTGAAGGTTTAGCCGCTTTACGCCCAGTGTTTGATCCCGTTAATGGTACGGTAACGGCAGGTACATCATCAGCTTTATCTGATGGTGCCTCAGCAATGCTAGTAATGTCAGCTGAAAAGGCAAAAGCATTAGGGTTAACCGCACGTGTGAAAATAAAGAGTATGGCGGTTGCGGGTTGTGATCCTGCAACTATGGGTTATGGCCCTGTCCCAGCAACTAATAAAGCATTACAGCGCGCTGGTTTAAGTATTAGCGATATTGATTTATTTGAGTTTAATGAAGCATTTGCAGCGCAGGCACTATCTTGTGTTCGCGCATTAAAAGTGGAAGATAAACTTGATGATAGTATTAACTTAAATGGTGGTGCGATTGCACTTGGGCACCCGCTGGGTTGTTCTGGCTCTCGTATTTCAGGTACGTTAATTAATCTTATGGAAGGGCAAGATGTTAACCTAGGTCTAGCAACTATGTGTATTGGGCTAGGGCAAGGTATCGCGACCGTATTTGAGCGAGTTTAAAGATAATTCGTTAGCGAAAATAAATAACCTGAGCTCGGC
>NZ_JAHKPW010000014.1:17499-24584 GCF_018860755.1 Colwellia sp. D2M02
CCGAGTTCAGGTTAAATAGATTAATGCCGTATTCAAAGCACTTTGAATACGGCATTTTTATTTGCGGTAATTATTTTTTAGTGTTTGTTTTTCACGAGCGAAGTTTTTATAAAATAATATCTTTTAAACGCAGGCTGTCATCGCTGTTGCGTTCGCTCATTTGCGCCATAAATAACTCCGCTGTGGCAATAGCATCACTAAGGGCATTATGAGCTTGATGCTCAGGTAGTTGATATTTATGGCGTAAGTTACTCAATCTAAGCTCAGATGGGTCATAAGCAACATCGCGTTTATCAAGTTGCCGTTTAGCAATCGCTAAGGTATCAATGACGGGAAATATCGGGGCCATACCGTAATACTTTAAACATACTTGCGTGAGAAATTGTATTTCAATACGAGCAAAGTGAACTAACATTACTTTACCTGCTAATGCCTTTAGCAAGGCCTCAACTACTATTTTCCTGTTTAATCCCTTATCTTTTTGGCTATCAGTAATATGATGAATAATAACGTTACTTTCTTCTAGTTGCCGTTTAGTTCTGATTATTTGATGGAAACAGCTTTTTAATGCCATTTGTTGTTGCGTTATTTCAATAAAGCCAATACTAAGCAGTTTATCTTCTTTGGCATTTAAGCCGGTGGTTTCAAAATCAACAGCAAGTATTGGTAACTGATTAATTGGGGTATTTAAATCAGGTAATGGTACTGATAAAAAATCACGTAGAGCGCCTTTTGGGGCTTTTTTTAATAGCCGTTTTCGGCTTGCTTCGTAGCCAAGTAACCAAGAGGTTAGTGGGTTATTAACCATTATGCTTGCTCATTAAAAAAGGTGAGGTAAGTACTATCATTAGTAATTTGACTGACGTGCATCTTGTAATGTTTTAATCACCTTGAATGCGTCTTTTAAATGTTGGCGTTCAAGTTTCGATATTTCTTTAGGCGATAAATAGTTATCTGCACTTTCGCCTTTTGCTAGTGCTTTGGCTTGGTGTGCAACGCGCAACATCCCTAAAAACTCGTAAGCATCAATTAAATTTTCAGCGGAGGCTTTGGTTAAAGAGGGGGTTCCTGCTGCTTGTTGAATTCGTTCTATAGTATTTACCGCGCTAATTCCTTCTGCTAATGCATAAATTCTCGCTAAATCAACGACGGGGGCAATGCCGTTGTGTTTTAAGTCTAAGGTTGCTCGGTGTTTACCACTTTGCTTTAAAACAAAGTCACGGAAAAAGCCAAGTGGTGGTCGTAGTGCTAATGCATTTTTAGAAAGGTGAGCAATAAATAGGGTGTTTTTTTGGGTTTTTGTCAGTAGCTGTTTACGTACACTACGTAATAAAGAGGTATCACCGTAAATGGTTTCTAAATCAAAAAAAACGCTACTGTTTAATAGAGCTTTTGGACTCGGAGTATCAACCCAGGCGGAAAAATATTTATGCCAAACTTGTTGTGGTTGACGCCATTTAGGATTGGTCGCCATAATATCACCTGGGCAATAAATAAAGCCACATTCGGCTAAACCATCGCAGACAAAATGTGCTAGTTGCTCAAACCAAGCATCGTCGTATGGTTTCATACTGTTGCAAATAATAATGGCATTATCTTGATCTGAATGCGCGAGTTGCTCTTGCCTTGCTTGCGAACCTGCAGCAAGCCATGCATAAGGTACTGGTGCTGAGCCATATTTACTTTCAGCCATTTCAATGAGGCGTTTGGTAAATGCCATAGTAATGGCACTAACACTTTTTCCGACATGATCTGCACTACTGCCTAGTTTGGCTAGACGAATTTGTAGCTTAGGGAGTAATAAACTTATTTGTTTAAGCTCATCAATGCTATTGGCTTTATGAATTATGCTTGAGAGGTTAATCGCATTATGACCTTCATTATTAATTAAATCAGTGACGGTCACCATTCCCACTAAGTTACCTTGTTTTGTAACGGGTAAATGATGAATATGTTTAGCTGTCATCGTCATTAGTGCATCGTAGGCATTGTTTTTAATATCTATCGTGCTCATATTCTCAGTCATAATTGCACTGATAGGCTCACTAATGGCAAGCCCTTTAGCAACACAGCGTCGGCGAATATCTTTATCAGTCACTATACCTGCAGGTATGCCATCTTTGACAACAACTAAGCATGAGTAACCTTGCTCATTCATTTGAATAGCAGTTTCTTGAATGCTCTTACTCGCACAAATACTAGCAACGGGGCTATGGTAAAAATTACTTACTGAGGTATTCATTAAGGTTGAAGATAAAATTGCTTCTTCATTTACCTTAGTCATTTGAGTTTTTAAGCGCTGAGCGGAGTTTTGGCTGAAAAAATCGCTAATACTAGGGAAGCGTTCACCAATGGCTGTGAGTACTTCAACATTGACACTATAAATTAAACAGTCTTCATCGGTTTGTACTTGTTGTGCATCAACGTTAGTGTTTTTTTCTGCATGATAAAAAGCATCACATAAATCACTTTCACCCAAGCGGTTAATTAATTCACCATTACTAGATAAGCAACTAACGGCCCCTTTTCTGAGGATATAGAGTCTAGGTTCATTAATGCCTTTCGGGGGTAAAAAGTCACCCTTACGTACATAGTTAATATTTAACTCGCGTACTAAGTGCGCCAATACTTGTTTAGGCAAGCTATCAAAGGGAGGAATGCTTTGAATGAAAGCGCTAATTTCTGAAAGTTCAGTGTCCATGATGTCCAACCTAGCTTGCGAGTGAGCTGTTTTAGATGTTAGTGGTAATTTATGACCTTGCGCGCATATAAACAAGTGTTATTACCTAAACCTAGACTAAAGTGTGAGACGTTTGATTCACTGTTTTTATTTCAAGAAAAATCTAACGTTAACTTATGCTATTTATCATTTTTTATAATACTACAGAGACTGATAATAAATAGAACTTTTACTCTATTTTTTTTCGGTAAACTGCTGTTTTTTAACGAACTAGACTAAAGGCTAATACCCCGTAAAAAAAAAGCTTGTTAGATTAATTAACAGTAAAAGTTGAGTATGGATTTTTGCCACTGTTACTTAAAACGATGACTTATATTTACGATAAAATATGGATCAATTATTTAGGTATTAGTGACAGTAATCTATAGCGATACTTTCACTAAAAAATTATTACAACTTTAAGTTAAGCGTAAAAAAGCGAAATAAAAATATAAAACGCTAATAATAACGCTACGTCGCTAGGAGACTATTGTGGAAGAAAATAAAGAAGCATATTGGCAGGAAAATCTGCGCTTGATCTTTATCTGTCTTGCAATCTGGTTCGCAGTTTCATTTGGTTTAGGTTTGTTGCTTGTTGAGCCATTAAATGAATTTCGTCTAGGTGGGTACAAACTTGGTTTTTGGTTTGCACAGCAAGGATCTATTTATTCATTTTTAGGTTTGATTTTTTGGTACGGTGCCAAAATGAACAAGCTTGATAAAAAATATCACGCAGAGGACTAAAAGATGGATGAGTTAAAACTATATACATATATTGCAGTATTTGGCACGTTCGCCTTATATTTTGCTATTGCTTGGTGGGCTCGAGCAGGCTCAACTAGTGACTTCTACGTAGCGGGCGGTGGCGTTACACCACTACAAAACGGTATGGCGATTGGCGCTGACTGGATGAGTGCCGCGTCATTCATTTCAATGGCAGGTTTGATTGCTTTCTTAGGTTACGGTGGTTCAGTATTCTTAATGGGCTGGACCGGTGGTTATGTATTATTAGCCATGCTGTTAGCGCCATACATGCGTAAGCACGGCAAGTTTACAGTACCTGAATTTATATCTGACCGTTACTACTCTAAAACAGCTCGTATTGTTGCAGTTGCTTGTTTAATTATTGCGTCATTAACGTACATCATTGGTCAAATGAAAGGCGTAGGTGTTGCATTCTCTCGCTTCTTAGAAGTTGAATACGCGCTTGGTTTATATATTGGTATGTTCGTTGTTTGGGTATATGCAGTACTTGGTGGCATGAAAGGTATTACTTATACGCAAATCGCTCAATACGTTGTTATGATTTTTGCTTATACAATCCCAGCGGTATTTATTTCATTACAACTTACTGGTAACCCTATTCCACAATTAGGTTTAGGTAGCACATTAGCTGATGGCAGCGGTGTTTACTTGCTTGATAAGTTAGATATGGTAGTAACTGATTTAGGTTTTAAAGAATACACGACAGATAATTTAGGCGGCACGTTAAACATGTTTGCTTATACTATGTCATTGATGATTGGTACAGCGGGTCTTCCTCATGTAATTATGCGCTTCTTTACTGTTCCTTCAGTGCAAGCTGCACGTTCTTCTGCAGGTTATGCTTTAGTATTTATTGGTCTTTTATATACTGTTGCTCCAGCAGTTGGTGCTATGGCACGTTTAAACCTAATGAATACGATTGAACCTGTAGCCGGTCAAAATCTTGAGTATTCTGAGCGTCCACAGTGGTTTAAAGACTGGGAACAAACAGGTTTATTACAGTTTGAAGATAAAAATGGCGATGGTAAAATTCAGTACACTGCAGATGCTACAACTAATGAAATGGTGAAAGTTGACCGTGATATTATGGTACTAGCTAACCCTGCAATTGCTAACTTACCAAACTGGGTTATTGCTCTCGTAGCAGCGGGTGGCTTAGCGGCCGCATTGTCAACAGCCGCTGGTTTATTGTTGGCAATATCGTCCTCTATTTCGCACGATTTAATGAAAGGTGTACTAACCCCTGACATGTCAGAGAAAAACGAGTTGCTAGCCGGTCGAATTGTAATGACCATCGCGATTATTATCTCAGGCTACTTAGGGCTAAATCCGCCTGGATTTGCCGCCGGTACAGTTGCCTTAGCCTTTGGTTTAGCCGCATCAAGTATCTTCCCGGCATTAATGATGGGTATTTTCTCTAAGAAAATGAGTGGTACAGCAGCCGTTTGGGGTATGTGTTCAGGTATCGGTGTAACTATGCTTTACGTATTCCAACATAAAGGCATTATGTTTATCCCAGGTACTTCATTCTTAGGTGATATGGGTCCAGATTGGTTCTTCGGTATTTCACCTAATGCATTTGGTGCAGTTGGCGCATTGGTTAACTTTGCAGTAGCATTTATCGTACTTAAAGTGACAGGTCCAGCACCAGCTCATATTCAAGATATGGTAGATAACATGCGTGTTCCAGGTGAAGTGAGCGCAGCACACGATCACTAGAGAGCTCATGTAACCTCTAAGTAAAAAATAAAAAGGCTAGTCGACAGTATATTTAAAAAGTCGCCTAGCCTTTTCTGTTAAACTCTACGCACTAAGTCAAGTTATGTCACTTGAATGATTCATCACACAGATGACAAATCGACGATTAACTCCATTACGTATTAAGAAGATAGCCTTATGAATAAACATACAAAACTTGCTTTTATGGTTGCCCCTTTCCTCGCCATTTTTGGTTTTATTGGTGCTGATTTTTATGAAGAAGCAAAGGCTAATGATGAGAAAATAGTTCAACTATCTCCAGAGGGGCATTGCGATGTTATTAATCAAAGTTGCATACTTTCATCAGGTGAATTTCAAGTAAGCTTTGCTGATAAAGATGGCGTTATTGAAGTGAATTCAACTTTTCCTCTAGACACCGCAACGCTTTTTTTGGTTGATAAAAACGATAAAATGACACCTTACCCGTTAGGTATGAAGAAAAGCCCGTATTACTGGTACAGCAGTACGCCATTGGGAGAATTAATTAGCAACAAAGGCGAAAGCTATAAACTGCGTTTTATTGCTAATATTAAAGGCGGCCAATATATCTCAGAGTTTTATACCCAGACAGTAAAATAGTGGGCTCGTTAGAAAATAGGTTGCATAGCATGGCTCATGGTAGTTGCCATTTAAGTATCGGTGCTAACTGAGTCAGCTTAATGTTAACACCTCATACAGATAAATTACTGTGATTAAGCATAAAGCAGTTCAGCGAAGTCTTCTTCTAAATCATCATAATCCATCGATGTGATCCCTAAAACATCTAAAGCAGCATCTTTTATTTCAGCCCAGTCGGGGGAAATATTATGTCGTTTTACTCGTTCCACTATGTGTTCTGCTGCTTTTAAAGCGGCAAAGGTTAGTTGTTCTTGATTGCCTAAAATATCCGACAGGTAGTCAATATCATGATGTTGTAAAATTAATAAGCAGAGCTCTTTAGGTAAATTCCAAGAAGATGCTACGTAATAGCCTAAAATGGCATGATTTGTCTGATACCTATCTTCTTCTAGTACAATAGAATTAACCCCCGAGCTATTTGGTTCAATTAATAGTTCTTTATAGTCATCAAATTTCAGTGCGAGTAACGGAATTCCACAATTTTGAAATAAACCAATGGTATAGAGCATATCCACAGGAATTTCATTTTTTACTTTATTGCCAATAAAAGCCATGGCATTAGCAACATCTAGAGAATCATCCCAAAAGCGCTCTAAGGAAATGCAAGACTTACCTTGAAATGATGACTTAAGAAGTAATGCTGTTACTAGGCCATTAACTGTTTTTAAACCTAGCATCATAACGGCTTGTTTAATCTCCGAAATTTTCCTATTCATGCCATAAAAAGGGGAGTTAATGATTTTTAAAATGGCTGAGGAAAGCCCGACATCATTAGCGATTAAAATCGCAATACTATCTATGTCGGGTTCAACATCACTTAAAAGTCGTTGAATATCGGTTAGTATTTGCGGTTTAACGGGGATTTGAAAGCTAGAAACAACGGATTCCATTTTTTTATTATCTAAATTAAACATCTATACAACCCTTTATATTGAATTTATTGCTATTTTTGTGATAACACTAACGGTGCTTGATTAGCGTATAGCGTTGAATTTAGTTTAGACTAAGATTTAATAACTTGTAATTAACCTGAGCTTGGCTTAAAAATGTTTACCTAGCAGCTATTTTTCCTAACTTCTTCATTAAATCTACTTGCAATAGGCCAGCTATTGACGCGAAATTTGCCTTGAATTAAGAAAAACTATCAAGCTAGCGATTCAGAAAAGTAATTTTTGCTGATATTTCAATTTGTTAAATATCTCTTAAACCGAGTTCAGGTTAATTA
>NZ_JAHKPW010000077.1 GCF_018860755.1 Colwellia sp. D2M02
CCGAATCCTTCTGACAGCGTTTGCTGGTCATTTTTACTGCGTTATCGCCTTTTCAGGTAGAATAACTACATTACAAAGGCTCTGCCTTGTATAAATACCTAACAAAAAGCTGCAAAAATAATCTCGAAAGATCAACAGCCCCTGGGTTAGTTTTTCTTTATTACGTATAAATAAGGTAAGGTTTCAACTTGTTTAGCAACAAGTTCATGTTCCATAAAAAGACAAAAGCTTGGAATATCACGTGTGGTTGAAGGGTCATCACATTGTACTAATAAGGTTTCACCACTGGCGATTTTTCTAATGTGCATACGAACCATCATTACGGGCTCAGGGCAACGTAAGCCAAGGGCGTCTAAAACATGGTCGGTATTTTCAAAAATTGCAGCATACATAGAAATAAAAAGAGTAAAGTAAATAAGTGATAGTGTTAATTATACCTAAATTATTTTTAAATTATCGCTAAAAGCAGTTGGGTAATACTACTATTCACTATAGATTAGTTAAGCAAATCGCTATACTCAGTAAGCTAGTGAATTTAATTAAGTAGCGAGAGTTAATCAAAGAATGGAGTTTAAGTGAAATTTATTGTGAAAAAACTAGCTTGGCAAGGGGTTTTAGTAAGTTGTTTACTAAGCTCAGCTGTCGCTCAAGCCAGTGAGCAGTTAAAAATATCGACCGACAGGGAACAACAAAAGCTTTTTATTAAAGCAGAAAAGTTAACGTCAAAAAGTAGTAGTCCACAATATAAAAAACTGTATAACCAATTACATTATTACCCGTTACAGCCGTATTTAGATCAAAGACGTTTATTAAATAACATGCGTTTGAGTGATGCTAAAGCCATAGACGATTTTTTAAATAAGTACGAAGGCTCACCATTGGATTGGTCGTTAAGAAAACGTTGGCTGCAATATTTGGCGAAAAAACAGCAAGGTGCGCTTTTTTTACAGTTTTTTAAACCAACCTCTAATGCCGAATTAACCTGTCAAAATTACAAATTTTCATTAGCTGCTGGCACGCCTGAAAAAGACATTTTACCCAAAGTTACTAAATTGTGGCTAGTCGGTAAGTCGCAAGACGATGCATGCGACCCCTTATTTGAACGTTGGCAAGCCGCTGGTTACAGAACCGATGATATTGTTTGGCAACGTATCGCTTTAGCAGCTGATGGCGGTAAGCATACATTATTACCTTATTTAACAGGCCTATTACCTAAACAAGAACAGTACTTGGGTAAGCTATGGCATAAAGTACGACGCGACCCCTCATTAGTTACACGACTTAAAAACTTCCCTAAAAAATCAGCGAAAGAGCAACAAATTTACCTTTACGGTATTAAGCGCTTTATTTGGAAAGATCAAAATAGAGCAATTAACGCTTATCAAAAAGCATTGCCGCTATTTAACTTTAGCGAAGCGCAGCAGCAACAAGTTATTCAAAAGTTTGCTCTAGCATTAGCCAGTAAAAATCATGAAGCAGCGAGTGAGTGGTTAGCCTTAGTTGATCCACAACGTTTAGATGACAAATTATTTCAATGGCAGTTAACAGATTTACTTAAGCAACAAGACTGGCAACGTGTTGTTGAGGTGCTTAAACAACTGCCCAAAAGTCATCATAGTAATTTACAGTGGCAATATTGGTATGCACGCGCGTTAATTGAAACCGAACAAACCGCTCAAGGTCATACTATGATGAATAGCTTGGCTCAGCAAAGACACTATTATGGTTTTTTAGCCGCGAGTCATGCTAAGGCGTCGGTAAATTTACAAAATAAGCCGTTAGCTATTACGAAAGAAGAAAAGCTCAAGGTGATAAATTATCCCGCAGCTAAACGTGCGTTTGAGTTTTTTCACTTAAAACGCTACCACCAAGCTCGTCGAGAATGGAATTTTTGGCTTGCTAAGTTAACCGATAGAGAAAAGTTAGTTGCCGCCAAAGTTGCCAATGAAAATCAATGGTTTGATCGCGCAATATTCACTTTATCTAGAGTAGGCTATATGGATGATGTCGCTTTGCGATTTCCTAAAGCTTTTGGTGAAGAAATTAGTGAGCAAGCCTTAAAGCAAAAAATAAACCCAGCTTGGGCGCAAGCCATTACGCGTAGAGAAAGCTCGTTTATGTCTGATGCACAATCGTCAGTTGGGGCAAGGGGGCTTATGCAACTAATGCCGGGCACCGCGAAGCAGCTTAAGCGGGGTAGTGTTAGTCGCAAGTACTTATTTAATGCCGAAAATAATATTAAATTAGGGACTAAATATTTACGTATTTTATTAGAGCAGAATAAAGGTAATCATATTTTAGCAACGGCTGCATATAACGCCGGCCCATATCGCGTGAAGCGCTGGTTAGCTAATAGTGAACCATTACCAGCTGATATTTGGATTGAAGCAATTCCCTTTCACGAAACACGTAATTATGTGAAAAGTGTATTGGCTTATCAGGAAATATACCAACATAAACCCGGTCAGATCAGTTTGATTTTTGATGAGGTCATTAATATGAGTATTGGAGATTAAAAAGCTAGGTAGAGTTGAGGGTTATTATCGCAAAGTTTTATGCACAAAATAGTTATTCTCTCGCTTACTGTAACCAGCAGAAATGGCGAGAGTTTATTGGTATATGCTATGATATGGCAAATATCTTAAGACTAGATTCTTGGAGACTACGTTAAATGACAACATTACACGCTAACCTAGCGACTCATTACCCAGCTCATATTGCGCAATTACAAAAAACCAGTAAAGCCGCATTAACTCGTGAAAATTTAGAAGGGGTAGTTATTCATTCAGGCCAAGAAATTAAAGCGTTTCTTGATGATAATAGCTACCCATTTAGAGTGAACCCACATTTTAAATATTGGCTACCGTTATTAGATATTCCTAACTCTTGGTTAATTATTAATGGTGAAGACAAGCCAACTCTTATTTATTACCAACCAGTTGATTTTTGGCATAAAGTAACGCCATTAACCGATGATTATTGGAATGAATTTTTTACCATTAAAATACTCACCAAAGCGAGTGAAGTAGATAAGCTACTACCTTACGATAAAAAAGGTTTTGCTTATATTGGTAGTCATATTGAAGTTGCTAAAGCGCTCGGTTTTGAAACGATTAATCCAGAGCCACTTTTAAACTTTTTTCATTACCATAGAGCATACAAAAGTAGTTATGAGCACGAGTGTTTACGCCAGTCTAATATATTAGCGGTAACCGCGCATAAAGCAGCACGCGATGCTTTTTTACAAGGTAAAAGTGAGTTTGAAATTCAACAGGCTTATTTAACTTCTATCGGTTATAGCACTAATGATACGCCATACGGCAACATAGTTGCGTTAAATGAAAACTGTTCTATTTTGCACTATATGACTTTAGATAAAGTTGCACCGCCAGCCCATCGTTCTTTTTTAATTGATGCGGGTGCTAATTTTAATGGCTATGCCGCTGACATTACACGTACGTATTCATTCAAACAAGACCAGTTTGCTGAATTAATTGCTCGCATGGATAAGCTGATGCTCAATGCTGTTGATGGCTTAAAGCCTGGCGTTAGCTATGCTGATTTACATATAGATACTCACCGTGCTATTGGCGGTGTATTAAATGAGTTTGGCTTAATTAATGTTGATGCAAATACTGCGGTAGAGTCGGGTATTATTTCTACCTTCTTCCCGCATGGTTTAGGGCATCACTTAGGCTTACAAGTACATGATGTTGGTGGTTTTATGGCTGATGAACGAGGCACTCACGTGAGCAGCCCTGAAGCACATCCATTTTTAAGAACATCACGTGTTATTGAAAGTGGTCAAGTGTTTACCATTGAACCCGGTTTATACTTTATTGACTCATTGCTAGGGGATTTAAAAGCCTCTAAAAATGCTGATCAAATTAACTGGCAAAAAGTTGATGAAATGCGTCCATTCGGTGGTATTCGCATTGAAGATAATATTATTGTGCATCAATCGCATAATGAAAATATGACCCGAGATTTAGATCTTAACTAATCTTATACAATTCAAAGTATTAATTATCGAGTATGGGTTTTGTTTAAAGTAAACTGAGCCCATACGTTTATTGAATAAGGTCTATTTTTTATTGTGACCAAGTCCTACCTTATTGCGACTAATGATGTTGAAGACGAACTCATTGTTAGTCGCAGTCGTTTTATTTGTTATTTACGTCCTTGTACTTCCATAGCCCAAGCAAAGTCTATGCTTAAAGAGCTACAGCAGTTACACCCACAAGCTAGTCATCATTGTCATGCCTTTTTAACCAAAGCCGCGGATAATAGCCAAGGTTATGGCTTTTCAGATGACGGCGAACCTAGCGGTACCGCGGGAAAACCTATGCTATCTGTGCTACAAGGTGGTGGCATAGGCGAAGTTTGTGCGGTTGTTGTGCGTTATTTTGGCGGCACTAAACTGGGAACCGGTGGTTTACAGCGTGCTTATGGCGGCAGTGTTCGACAAGCGTTAACTTTTTTGCAGTCAAAAATAAAAATAGCCATGGTGCATAAAACCTTAGCATGTCAATATAGTCAGGTTGATGATGTTTTGCATGTACTAAAGCAGTTTAACGGAGAAATATTAGCTCAAGATTATCAGCAGCAAGTATTTTTTCGTTTAGCGATCCCAGCAGATAATTTATTATTAATGCAAACTCAGTTACAAACTATGTCAGCGGGGCAGTTAGTGCTTATATCGGAAAATAACACGATAACCTAACCCTATAACAACATTACATAAAAAGAATATAAATCAGTGCAATATAAAAATATTATTCGAATTATTGGTTTACTGGTTGCACTGTTAAGTGTCACCATGTTACCGCCAGCATTAATTTCGTTAGTGTATCGTGATGGCGGCGGTGTACCTTTTTTAATGGCATTTTTAGGTTGTATTTTTACAGGGTTCTTAGCTTGGTACCCTAATCGTCATGAAAAAACAGATTTACGGGCTCGAGAAGGGTTTTTAATCGTTGTTTTATTTTGGATAGTATTAGCAAGCTTTTCAGCTATTCCGCTCATTCTGCTCGAGCAACCGAGTTTATCTACCACCGACGCTTTTTTTGAATCTTTTTCAGGGTTAACTACAACCGGTGCTACCGTTTTACAAAATATAGAAGGTTTACCTCACGCGGTACTTTGGTATCGCCAGCAATTACAATGGCTCGGTGGTATGGGTATTATTGTGTTAGCTGTTGCGGTATTACCTATGTTAGGTATTGGTGGTATGCAGCTCTATAGAGCCGAAACCCCTGGGCCAGTTAAAGACTCAAAAATGACGCCACGTATAGCCGATACCGCAAAACATTTATGGTATATCTATTTAGGGTTGACCGTTGCTTGTGCCGTTGCATATTGGCTGGCAGGTATGTCGATTTTTGATGCGGTGTGTCATTCCTTTTCAACCGTAGCTATTGGTGGCTTTTCAACTTATGACGCTAGCATGGGTTACTTTAACAGTCCTGTAATCAATTTGGTTTGTGTGTTTTTCTTGATTATTGCGGGTATTAATTTTGCACTACATTATGCGGCAGTGCAAAGTCGCTCCTTAAAAAGTTATATATATGATCCTGAATTTAAAGTATTTATTGCTATTCAGGTAATTTTGACCCTGATTTGTTTTATTGTATTAATGAGTGCTGGTGTTTATCAAGATGCCGATCAAGCGTTAGACCAAGCATTATTCCAAGCAGTTTCTATTAGCACTACCGCAGGCTTTACCACAACATCTTTTGCAGACTGGCCAACGCTGTTACCTATGCTACTTATTTTTGCTAGCTTTATTGGTGGTTGTGCGGGGAGTACTGGTGGTGGTATGAAAGTGGTGCGTGTTACTTTGCTTTATCTTCAAGGGTTACGAGAGCTGAACAAGCTAGTACACCCTAAAGCTATTTTTAGTATTAAGTTAGGTCGTAAAGTATTACCTGATCGCGTTGTTGAAGCTGTTTGGGGTTTTTTCTCTGCCTACGCAGCGGTATTTGTTATATGTATGTTATTACTATTAGCCGCTGGTATGGACGATATAACCGCCTTTACAGCGGTTGCTGCGTGTATTAATAATTTAGGTCCAGGCTTAGGTGAGGTTGCTGCTAATTTCGCGAGTATTAATGATATGAGTAAGTGGGTATTGATTGTTGCTATGTTGTTTGGTCGTTTAGAGATATTTACTTTATTAGTACTCTTCACGCCGGCATTTTGGAAGGCTTAATAGCCTTTTATAAACATGTATATACAATACATCTTATTGTATATACATGTTTAGTAAGTATTTAAAATAATTAAAAATAAATAACGCTAACTTGAAATAGTTTTTCAACATCGCTGATGTATTTTTTATTCACTAAGAATAAAATAACATGATCTTCTTCGTGAATAAGCGTATTAGAGTGGGCAATAAGTACTTCATTACCACGTACAATTGCGCCTATGGTTGTACCTGGCGGTAACTTAATTGATTTAACCGCACGCCCGACAACTTTAGAGGATTTTTCATCACCTTTGGCGACAATTTCAATCGCCTCAGCAGCCCCACCACGCAAACTATACACATTATCAATGGTACCGCGCCTTACATGGGTTAATAGTGCTGAAATAGTTGCTTGCTGAGGTGATATTGCAATATCAATAGTACTACCGTGCACTAAATCAATATAAGCATCACGCTGAATTAATACCATGGTTTTACGTACGCCTAAGCGTTTTGCTAGCAATGACGACATAATATTTGCTTCATCATCATTGGTTACGGCAATAAAAACATCAAACTGGTCGATATTTTCTTCAGTCAATAATTCTTGATCAGAAGAGTCTCCTTGAAAAACTAAGGTATCATTAAGTTCTGAAGTTAACTCTTCAGCCCGTTGAGCCGAGCGTTCAATCAGTTTAACTTGATGGTTTTTCTCTAATATACGCGCTAAACCTGCGCCGATATTACCACCGCCCGCAATCATAATGCGCTTGTAAGCAGATTCGAGTTTTTGTAACTCATTCATTACCGCGCGAATATGCACACTGGCTGCAATAAAAAATACTTCATCATCAGCTTCAATAACCGTAGTACCTAATGGTCTTATCGGTTTACCGTTACGATAAATGGCCGCAACACGAGTATCCACATTAGGAATATGATCGCGCAAGGTTGATAGAGCATGGCCAACTAATAAACCACCATAGTAGGCTTTAACTGCGACTAAGCTGACTTTTCCGTCTGCAAACTCGAGTACTTGCAATGCGCCAGGGTAGTCAATTAAACGAGCGATATCACGGGTTACAAGCTCTTCGGGAGCAATAACATGATCTACCGGAACATGCTTTTTGTGAAACAGTTGCTCTGAATACTTTAAAATTTGATTGGAGCGAATACGAGCGATTTTTTTATGGGTATTAAAAAGCGAAGAGCATATTTGGCAGGTGATCATATTAGTAGCATCATCACTAGTTACGGCAATAACCATATCTGCATCTTCAGCGCCGGCATTTTTTAAAACTTCAGGATAGCAGCCTTGACCAACGACTACTTTTAAATCCATTTTATCCTGTAACTCACGTAATTTTTCACCGTTGATATCAACAACGGAAATCTCATTGTTTTCGCCAACAAGGTTTGCCGCTAAGGTTCCTCCAACTTGTCCAGCACCTACTATAATTATTTTCATGTGCTATATAACTCTCACTCGTTATTATTTTATTTAACTTGGTCGATTCAGGTAATTTAGTGTGTTTTAACTAATTTAGCGTAATAAAAACCATCCATATTCTTTTCATCTGGCAATATTTGCCAGCCGATACTTTCAGCGCTTGCTTGAGGTTCACTGATTGAAACAAGTTTGGCATCTGCTGTTTGCGCAACAAACTGCTTTATTTGTTCAGCATTCTCTTGTGGTAAAACACTACAAGTTGCATACAGTAACGTACCTCCAGGTTTTAACAAAGACCAAATGTTAGCTAATATTTGTTGTTGTAAAAGTACTAAGTTATCAATGTCACTGGCTTTTCTTAACCATTTGATATCAGGATGACGACGTATAACACCAGTACCAGAGCAAGGTGCATCTAATAGAATACGATCGAATAACTCACCAGACCACCAGTCTGTTTTTGCTGCGTCGGCGGCTATTACTTGTGCCGATAAGTTTAAACGAGCAAGGTTATCTTCAACACGAGTTAAGCGGCTAGCCTCTATATCAATAGCAGTCATAGCTTTAATATCAGGAGTTTGCTCTAGAATATGACAGGTTTTTCCACCTGGGGCAGCACAACAGTCTAAAACATTATCGCCGGGCTGACAGTCAAGTAAGCGCGCCGCTTGTTGTGCTGCCGCGTCTTGAATAGAAACCCAGCCTTGTTCAAAACCGGGCAGTTTATTGACATCTATTGCTTTACTCAACGTAATTGCTCGCGAGAGCGGGTCTACAGCAGCAATGTCAATATCTGCTTGCGCTAATAAAGCTTGATAGCTTTCACTGGTGTGATGTTGTGCGTTTACGCGTAACCACATTGGTGGTCGTTGCTGATTAGCGGTTAAAATATTTTGCCACTGTTCGGGGTAGCCTGCTTGTAGTTTTTTAATAAACCAACCAGGATGATTAAATTTTATTGGATCAGGCTGCTGAGTTTCTGCTTGTTCTGCACTTTCATCGCGGGCACGTACAAAGTTACGCAATACGGCATTAACCAATGCTTTCATGTGGTTATTTTTAAGTACTTTAGTGGCGGCAACTGTTTCGCTAACCGCTGCATGATCAGGAATACGCATATATTTAATTTGATAAACACCAACCAGTAATAAAAAATGAAATACACGTTGCTTACCTGTTAAAGGCTTTTGCATTAAACCGCGAACATCATTTTCTAATTCAGGTAAGTAGCGTAAAACACCATAACAAATTTCTTGTAATAAACCTTTGTCTTTACCGATAAGTTTATCTTGTTGTTTTGGTAGTTCATCATTAAGGCTGCGACCTTGGTCAATGACGGCATAACAGCATTTGGCAGCAAGTGCGCGGATATTTAAGGTCATAATCTTAGCCTAATTTATTAATATTGCTGCCAACGACAAACCAGTCACTGCGGCCATTGAGAATGTCTTGTACGGGCAGTGCTTTTTTACCGGGTAGTTGCAATACCTCTAAACATAATGCACCGTCGCCCGTCGCAATAACAATACCGTCTTTACTTGTTGAGATAATAGTTCCAGCTATTTGGCTGCTTTGTAATGCTTTTACTGAAGCTTGCCATACTCGAATACTATGTTGTTTAGTGTCAGACTCTTCTACAGTGAACTGTGCTACAGGCCAAGAGTTATAAGCACGAATTTTTCGGTGTAGTTCAGTGGCACTTAACTGCCAATTCAGTTCAGATTCTGTTTTTTCGAGCTTTTTCGCATATGTTGCTAGGTTTTCATCTTGTGGGATATTATGTTCGCTTGCCAGATAAGATGATTGTGCCATGATGGCAATAGTTTCAATTAATGCACTCGGTCCTATTTGGGCAAGTTTTTCATATAAACTAGCGCTAGTATCCGTTATCTCTATTGGGCACTCAGCTTTTAAAATCATATCACCGGTATCTAAACCTTTGTCCATTTGCATGATAGTGACACCAGTTTTTTCATCACCAGCTTCTAATGAGCGCTGAATAGGGGCAGCCCCACGCCATAGTGGTAATAAAGAGCCATGTACATTAATACACCCTAGACGCGGTGTATTTAAAATCACTTCAGGTAATAATAAACCGTAGGCAACCACAACCATTAAATCAGCATTGTATTGCGCTAGTATGGCTTGTTCGTGCGTTTCTTTAAAGTTTACGGGTTGTTCAACGGTGATGTTATTTTCAAGTGCTAGCTGCTTTGTTGCGCAAGCTGTCATTTTTTTCCCGCGCCCAGCAGGTTTATCTGGCGGACAGTATACGGCAACAACATTGTGTTCAGACGCCAGTAACGCCGCTAAGTGTTCTGCAGCAAAGTGAGGTGTGCCAGCAAAAATAATATTTAAAGGTTTCGACAAAAGAGTATCCTGTGGGTCATGTATTTAGATAATAATATTCAATAGTTAAGTGAATGTTATTTTATTGGGCTAATTTAGCTTCTTTCTCTAATTTCTTTTGAATGCGTTGACGTTTTAGTGGTGATAGGTAATCAACAAATAAAATGCCATTAAGGTGATCAAGCTCATGTTGCACACAAATACTTTGTAAATCAGTCGCATCAAGTGTAAATTCTTTGCCGTGACGATCTAATGCTTTAACCGTACAAGTATCGTGTCGGTCAACTTTTGCATAACAACCCGGTACAGAGAGGCAGCCTTCTTCATTAATAGAGGTACTGTCGCTGTGTGTGATTATTTCAGGGTTGATGAGTACAATAGGCTCATTTTGATCTTCAGAAGTATCCATAACAACAATACGTTGGTGAATATCAACTTGCGTTGCAGCAAGACCAACACCTTTTTCATCGTACATAGTGGCAATCATGTTATCGATGATAGTGGTGATACTGTCATTAATTTCAGTAACTTGTTTCGCTTTTGTGCGTAAGCGTGGATCAGGAAAACGTAAAACGGTTAATATAGTCATAATTGATAAAAGAGTTAGCGATAATTCATCTAGAGTGTTATGTTTTAATTTTAGCCATTTAATTACATTAATCATAGTGCTTTACCATAAAAGCCTTAAAAAGGAACAAGCTTTATGCTAAAAAAATTACTACTTTCACTGATTCTATTTACTCCTCCTTTAGTTTCTTTGGCTGATCAACTTAAAATTAATGATAATGCGCCTAAAAGCTATATTGTTGAAAAGGGTGATACCTTATGGGATATCTCCAGTGTTTTTTTACAGCAACCTTGGTTATGGCCTAAATTATGGCGATTAAACCCTGAAATTAATAATCCTCATTTAATTTATCCTGGTGATGTTTTAAACCTCGTACTTGATGAGCAAGGCGAACCGATGTTAGTGGTTGCCTCAACGACTAAAGAAGCAGGGACTGCACAAAAGCCGGCATTTAAGTGGACACCTACAATTCGTACAGAACTTAAAAACGATGACTCAATTAAGATGTTACCGCTACAAGTTGTTGCACCTTATATTGTCTATGACTCATTACTTTCAGAGGAGCAAATTGAAACTGCTCCACATGTTATAGGTAGCGATGAAGGTTATCGTATGTCTACGGATGGTTTTAAAGTTTATGTAAATAAAGATCTTGATCTTGCTAAAACCTATGCCATCTACAGTCAAGGTGAAGAGTTAATTGACCCTGAAACAGAAGAGCCTGTTGGTTACTACATGCATATTGTAGGTACTGCGCAAGCGATTACTACTGGTAATATGAGTCAAAAAACACCTGCAACGTTAAAAGTAAATGCTGTTAAACGCGAAATACATGCTGGAGATGTGGTTTTACCTGTGAATGAAGGGCAGCTGTTACCAGCAAATTTTTCAATGCAAGCGGGTGATGTATCACTTAAAGGTTCAATCATTAAAGCCGTCAGTGATAATCGTGAATTTGGTCAGTTTGAAGTGGTTATGGTTAACTTAGGTAGTGAAAAACAAGCTAAAATGGGTGATGTATTATCAATTAAGCGTGCTAGCCCACAAGTATTAAAAACGTCAAATGGTCCTGTTTACGAAATTGAAGCATCAAGCTTTAATAAAGTGCTCAACTCTGATCCTGACTATATAATGCCTGAAGAAGATTTAGGAAAAATGATGATATTCAGAGTGTATGAAAAAGCCAGCCTAGCGCTTATTTTACAAACGACTAAGCCAGCAAGGTTACAGGATATTATTACCTCACCAGAATCATAAAATAATAAAAGCATAAGCGCTTATAGTTCTGCGTAAACTTGTTCTTAGGGAGAAGACAAGTGACTAAAACAACAACGCACTATTGGTTAGCATTAAAATTAGTACCAAGGTTAGCAACTCACAAAAAACTAACCTTGGTTAATGACTACGGTTTACAGTCGTTATTTGCTTCATCGAGTAAATCGTCGCCCTTAACAAGCGCTCATGGCTTATCGGCCACACACCTTAGTGCTTTCAATTACCCTAATTGGTCTAAAGTTAATGAAATTATTGAGCAGAGCGGTAACGCTAATGCTGATATTATTTCATTTGATGATGCTTACTATCCCGCACAATTAAAACAAATTTATGATCCACCATTAGTGCTCTTCACCAAAGGCAATACTAGTTTATTAAATTTACAACAAGTTGCCATAGTGGGTAGTCGTTTTTCAACCATTAAAGGGCGTGAAACCGCCTTTGACTTTGCGCAGCAACTAACTAAGAAAAATTATATTGTAACCAGTGGGTTAGCTATTGGTATTGATGCTGCTGCCCATCAAGGTGTTTTAGCCATACAAGGAAAAACTATAGCGGTTGTCGCGACTGGTGTAGATATTGTTTATCCAACAAGGCATCGCGATTTAGCGAGCGAAATACTGCAAAACGATGGGCTTATTGTTAGTGAGTTTTATCCTGCAACTCAACCTAGAGCAGGGCACTTTCCTAAACGAAATAGATTAATTAGTGGTTTAAGTGAGGGCGTTGTTGTCGTTGAAGCCGAATTAAAAAGCGGCTCGTTAATTACAGCAAGATGCGCACTAGAGCAAAACCGTGAAGTTTTTGCAGTACCGAACTCTATCGACAACCCACAAGCTAAAGGTTGTCATTGGTTAATTAAACAAGGTGCTAAGTTAGTTGAAAATTCTGCCGATATAACAGATGAACTAATGGAGATGACGGAGTCTAGTCTATACTCTAAAGAGAGTAACTCAACTTACGTTAATACAAAGCAACCGAAAGTAGTGATCGCAAGCAAAAAATCTAATGAAAAAAGTCCATCAAAAGACTTGTGCAATGATAATTTGTTGGCTAGTGTGGGATATGAAATTACACCAATAGATAAAGTAGTTTCACGTAGCGAACTTCCCGTAGAGGAAGTTATTACACGACTAACAATGCTTGAGCTTAGTGGCCTGATAACTGCAGTGCCAGGTGGCTATATAAGAGTGTAATAAGTAAGTAAAGGGGGCAATTATGTTTGATATATTAATGTATCTTTTTGAAACGTATATTCAGAGTGAATCTGAAACCATGGTTGACCATGACTTACTCACCGATGAACTGGTACGAGCCGGCTTCCATCAAGATGAAATATACAAAGCATTAACTTGGTTAGAAAAGCTTGCTGCCTTGCAAGATACAGACGCTTATCCGTATATTACGCGTGTAGCGAGAAACTCCGTTCGTATTTATACCGATGAAGAAATGCAACTACTTGATACGCAAAGTCGAGGCTTTATTCTGTTTTTAGAGCAGGTTAACGTACTCGACTTTATTACCCGTGAAATGGTTATCGATAGAGTGATGGAGCTAGATACTAAGTACTTCACGATGGACGACCTTAAATGGGTTATTTTAATGGTATTGTTTAATGTTCCAGGCCATGAAAGTGCATACTCACAAATGGAAAACTTAGTCTTCGAAGAGCCGGAAGGTCCTTTACACTAAACTTTACTATTAGGTTGTATTAATGCCACTACCATATTAGTTTTAGGCTAACGGTAGTGGTGATATTTTTTATCGAATAGCTGTGGCATAATAAGGCATTATTTATTAACCATAGTTCGCACTATTTTAGCCTAATGACTAAAGCTGATAAGCCTTTATTTACCCACCATGAACATGCTTTAGAAAAAGCATACCAGGTTTGTCCTGAGTGTGGCTCTGAACTTACTATAAAAAATGGTAAATCAGGCGCTTTTTTGGGGTGTTCAAATTATCCTACCTGTCAATTTACGCGTGCTGTCGTTGAACATGAGCGTGTAGAAGATAAAGTACTTCCTGGTAGCGAATGTCCACTATGTCAATCTCAGTTAGCGGTTAAGCAAGGTCGCTATGGTATGTTTATTGGTTGTACTAATTATCCGCAATGCCATCATATTGAAGACAGCCAAACTCATGAAGATATTGATGTCGATTGTCCATCGTGCGCGAGTAAAAAGCTATCAGGTAAATTAAAAGAAAAAACCAACCGTTTTGGTAAAACGTTTTATTCTTGTGATAACTACCCAAAATGTAAGTACGTACTGAATAATGAGCCGGTAGCGCAAACATGCCCAGAGTGCCAATGGCCTGTCTTAATCAAGCGTACTATGGCTAGTGGAGAAGTGTTAAGTTGTCCGCAAAAAAAATGTACCTATAAAGTAAAAGCGATATAATTAGATAATTTTTCGCTCTATAGAGTCACCAACATGTCAGTTACTTCACTATCGCCATCAATATTAGAGGCCTCTGAAGCTCTTCTTCAGGGAGGGGTTATTGCTTACCCTACTGAAGGCGTTTTCGGTTTAGGCTGCGACCCTGACAATAGCGTAGCGGTTGAGAAAGTATTAAAGTTGAAACAACGCTCTATAGATAAAGGGCTCATCTTGCTAGCAGGGGACTATAGCCAAGTACAAAAATACATTGATGAATCCGTTATCACTTCAGAACAAATGACTATTATTTTGTCGCGCTGGCCTAATGCCATAACTCAAGTGCTTCCTGCAAAAGAAAGTGTGCCAACCTTATTAAAAGGTGTGTTCAGTACTATTGCTGTGCGTATCACCCAACACCCTGATGTTATTGCATTGTGCAAGCAAACTAATAAAGCCATTGTTTCAACCAGCGCCAACCTTTCAGGTCAACCATCAGCATTAACCTGGCAGCAAGTACTGGAGCAATTCCCTACAGAGCTTGATGGTTTGATTAAAACAAATACTTTAGGTAGAACCAGCGCTTCAACTATTATTGATGGCATTACAGGGCAAGTATATAGAGGTTAGTGCCTTTACTATTTAATAAAAGTTCAACTCAATAAACCTATTGTTGATCGAAATCAAATAATAAACCTTAATTACTCAATTGCACTGATAAAACTTGCGCTGGATCAACGTCCCTTTTGCGGTGAGTACTATGATGTCCTTAAATTAATTAAGGACATTCATCATGAAAAAAACATTATTAGCATTAACATTATTATCAAGCATTTCTACAGCTGCCTTTGCACATCAAGCTGGCGATATTCTGATTCGTGGTGGCGCAACTATGGTTGCTCCTGATAGCGGTAAAACACCTATATATTTAGCTGGTAGTGATGCTGCTGGCTTATCTTTGTCAGTAGATGACAATACTCAGTTAGGTCTGAACTTCGTTTATTTTGTTGATAACAACTGGGCGGTAGAGCTACTGGCGGCAACTCCTTTTACTCACGACATTACTATTCATGATCCAAATAATGCCCTAGGTGTTGACGGCGCCAAATTAGCAGAAGTAACTCACTTACCACCAACGTTAAGCGCATTATACTATTTCGATACCGGTTCAGCATTTAAGCCCTACCTCGGTTTAGGGGTTAACTATACTCACTTCTTTAAAGAAGAGTTTGAAGCTGCACCTAAAACTTTAGGCTTATCAAATTTACAGTTAGATAGTTCGTTTGGTTTATCAGTACAAATTGGCGCAGATTATGAGCTAACTGATAACTGGTCTATTAACGCTTCTGCTCGATATATTGATATCAATACTAAAGCCACCTTTGATGTTGGCGGAGATAGTATTGGTAGCGCTTCTGTTGATATTGACCCAATGGTTTACTCAGTAATGCTTGGCTATAAATTTTAATAGAGCTTTTTATTACATCTAATTAATTAAAAGCAGTAAGTTATTACTGCTTTTTTGTTTCTATAAGATAGTGATTCAGTTAGGCTGTAGCTCTTAATAAATCGATATAAATGCTTATGGAACCGTCAAATTTAGATAAATACTGTGTTTTTGGTAACCCTATTGCACAATCTCGCTCGCCTTTTATTCACCATGCTTTTGCTGTCGCTACTAATAAGAAAATTAGCTACCAAGCTAAATTTGTAGAGCTAGGTGAGTTTACTTCAGCCATTCAAACATTTATTAAAGAGGGTGGAAAGGGCGCTAATGTTACCGCGCCTTTTAAAGAAGAAGCGCTACGTATTGCTGACCACTTAACTGAACGTGCTCGTTTAGCTGGCGCAGTCAACACCTTAACAATCAAAGATGGTAAAATTTACGGTGATAATACTGATGGCGAAGGGTTAGTTCAGGATCTTATTCGTAATAATATTATATTGGAAAATAGTCGGATATTGCTATTAGGTGCAGGTGGTGCAGCGAAAGGCGTTATACTCCCATTATTAAGTCAGAGTCCTAAGAGTATCACTATTGCTAATCGCACATTAAGCAAAGCAAGTGAATTATGTCAGCAATTTAATAATGATAAATTATTTTCATGTGAACTTACAGAAGACTCAGCGCAACCATTTGATATTATTATTAATGCAACCTCTGCCAGCTTGTCGGGTCAAACGTTTACATTATCGTCTTCTATTATTGCCTCACATACAGCTTGCTACGATATGGTTTATGGTAAAGCTAAAACGCCTTTTATACTTTGGGCTGAAAAACATAGCGCCAATAAAAAACTCGACGGTTTAGGTATGTTAGTTGGGCAAGCAGCAGAAAGCTTTCAGCTTTGGCACAGCACTAAACCTGAAGTTGACCCAGTTATAAATGAATTAAGACAGTCACTTAAGTCTGAATCATAAAGGCGAATATAATGAATCAATCAATATTGTTTAATGACGATCTTATTTTTAATGAGGCTCAAGACGCTTGGTGCTTTACAGGGCTTATATCAGGACAGAAGGTAACTATCTACTTTCATTCAATAGAGTTAAAGCAGCTAAAAGAAATTAATAGCTGCACTAAGTATGATTTAGAAGAAATAACCGAATTATGGCTAGAGAAAAACGAGCTTGAAGGCGATGTCATACATATTAATATGAAATAGCCCTAATTTACTTCACCCAAATAGTCATTTTTTAATTCAACATAATTAATAGCAGACTGCTTAAGGAAGGCAGATTCACTTTCTTTAAGCGGTCTTACTTGCTTTATTGGGTTACCAACATACAAAAAACCACTTTCTAATCGTTTATTTGGTGGTACCAAGCTACCCGCACCAATAAATACATCATCTTCTACAACAACTCCATCCATAATTATAGCGCCCATACCGACTAATATGCGGTTGCCTAGTGTGCAACCATGCAACATACATTTATGACCAATAGTGACATCATCACCAATAATCAATGGGTTTCCTGCTGGGTTATGCGAGCTTTTTCTAGTAACGTGCAATACTGAGCCGTCTTGAACATTGGTTCGCATGCCAATAGTAATCGTATTTACGTCACCACGGGCAGCAACTAAAGGCCAAATACTAACATCTTCGGCTAAAGTAATATCACCAACGAGAACAGCAGAGTTATCAATATAGTTGTTAGCGCCTGTAATAGGGACCATGCCTTTATAAGGGCGGATATTGGTATGTGACATTAGTTATTCCTATCTAATAAATTGAATATTATTGAAAAAGTAAACTAAACAGTAATACAGATAACCTAAGCACACAAATAATCAGTCAATATCGAATGATATATGGCCGGATTGAACGTGTATTGACCGACTATAAAAATAGTTTCAAAAAAATAAAAAAAAGTATTGACCTATAATCAAAAATCTCTACAATGCGCTCCAGTTCCAAGGGCTTCAGCCAAAAAGAAGCCT
>NZ_JAHKPW010000005.1 GCF_018860755.1 Colwellia sp. D2M02
AGTCGGGCTTTTTGCTTTGTAGTTTTTAAATCAAAATGTTTTACGGCATTAGTACACCCTGCACATCATGGTAGTAGTTTTACTAAAAATTACGCTTTGACTCTCATAGAACCCTTTATATTATCAAGTAGGTCTTATTAGCTGATATGATTTACCTAATTATAGAAAGGTCTTTTATATGTTCAGTGTAGAGGGGGAGGTCAATATTTAGTCTCGTTTCCCTTTTGTTAAATGTAATAAATTGTTATTTAAGATCTTCTGTGTAGCGCATTTTAAGATAATCTAAAAATTTTAGAGTAGATAACTATTTAATAACATTTTTAGCCCTTGAATTTGCTTGTAGAGCGCTTATTTTTAAATGTTATATAGACTATTATCTGTTGATATATTTTTATTATGAATATGGGTTATTGACTTAAATAAAGGGCTTTAGGCTGTGTAATATCTTGCAAAAAAAGACAAGTTAAGTATACTTGCGCAAACTTTTTAGCGTTAAAGTTTTTACTTTAAATAAACTGTAAGTCATACGATGTTTTTCGTAATGATTTAATGCAATTACTATGAATAATAAACTAACAGGGCCAGGGCGAATTTTTGCCTATAAACAATGTGCTCTTATCAGTATTTTAGTATTGCTCTGTTCGCTATTATTGTATGTTTTTCTAGGGAAGACCACGGCGATATCTGCGTTAGTAGGTGGTGCGATTGGTGTTTTACCTAATATATTATTTGCCTATAAAGCGTTTAAATACGCTGGGGCTAAGTCGTCAAAAAAGGTTGTAGAATCTTTTTTTAGCGGCGTAAAATTAAAAATGGCTTTAACGGCTTTTCTGTTTGCACTAGCATTTAAATTTTTAGTGATCGTACCGTTACCATTTTTTGCAATGTTTTGTTTAGTTATGGCGATGCCGTTAGTAACTCCGTTTGTTATTAAGCATGAGTCGTAATTTAAGAATTTTTTTTAAACTTTAATCATTGGGATAATTAATATGGCTTCAGGTGCTGAATTAACAAGCCAAGAATATATTAAACATCACCTTCAGAATCTAACTGTGGGCGAGGGCTTTTGGGCTCTCCACATAGATACTTTAGGCTGGTCTATATTTTTGGGCTTAGTTTTTCTTTTATCATTTCGTTCGGTAGCAAAAAAGGCGACTACGGGTGTTCCCGGTAAGTGGCAATGTGCAGTTGAAATGATTGTTGAATTTGTAGATGACAGTGTTAAAAGCACTTTCCATGGTAAAAACCCGGTTATTGCGCCATTAGCGTTAACCATTTTTGTATGGGTTTTATTAATGAATGCAATGGACTGGGTTCCTGTAGATTTAATACCAACAATATTTAGCTGGTTTGGCGTTGAGTACATGAAAGCTGTACCAACAACCGATCCAAATATGACCTTTGCTTTAGCATTAGGTGTATTTATCTTAATTATTTACTATTCAATTAAAGTGAAAGGCATTGGTGGCTTCATTAAAGAGCTTACTACACAGCCATTTGGTCACTGGTCATTATACCCAGTAAACTTTATTCTTGAGATGGTTACCTTATTAGCACGCCCATTATCACTTGCCCTACGTTTGTTCGGTAACTTATATGCGGGTGAGTTAATTTTCTTACTGATAGCAACAATTGGTTTGTTCCAGTTGCCAGTACATTTCTTATGGGCTGCATTCCACTTGTTGGTTATCCCATTACAGGCGTTTATTTTCATGATGCTAACGATTCTATATTTGAGTCTAGCTCACGAAGATCACTAGTTTTTTTAACCTTAAATTTTTAACTTTATAACTTTAAATAATCGGAGATAAATATGTTATATATCGCTGTTGCGTTACTTATCGGTCTAGGTGCACTTGGTACTGCGATTGGTTTTGGTCTTTTAGGTGGCAAGTTCTTAGAATCTGCTGCTCGTCAACCAGAATTAGCCCCACAACTTCAAGTAAAAATGTTCATCGTAGCGGGTCTTATCGATGCTATCGCGATGATCGGTGTTGCGATTGGCTTATACCTATTATTCGCAGTTGGTGCTTAATTTTTTAAGTCCATTGTTTAATCGCGAATTTTAATAGGAGGTACACAAATGAATATTAACATGACCCTTTTTGGTGAATTGATTGCATTTGTCGTATTTGTAATATTCTGTATGAAGTATGTCTGGCCACCGATTATTGGTGCCATTGAAGCTCGTCAAGCAACTATTGCTGATGGACTTGCTGCTTCAGACCGTGCTGCTAAAGATCTTGCGCTTGCTCAAGAGAAAGCGAAAGCTCAATTAAAAGAAGCTAAAGTTCAAGCTGCCTCTATTGTAGAAGCCGCTAAGAAACATGAAGCTAAAGTAATTGAAGAAGCTGCAGGCAAAGCACAAGTAGAGAAAGATCGTATCTTAGCTACTGGTCACGCAGAAATTGAAACTGAACGTAACCGAGCTAAAGAAGAACTGCGCGCACAAGTTGCACTTCTTGCTGTTGCCGGTGCCGAGAAAATTCTTGAGCGTTCAATTGATGCCGCTGCACATAGCGACATCTTAGACAAACTCGTCGCTGAACTTTAAGAGGAAAGAGCTATGTCTGAATTGACAACTGTCGCTCGTCCTTATGCTAAAGCAGCGTTCGATTTTGCTGTTGAAGCTAAAGCACTTGATAGCTGGGTTGACCAGCTAACTTTTGCTGCTGAAGTTGCTAAAGATGATACTGTTAAAGGTTATTTATCTGGTGGTACTTCAGTTGAGCTAGCACAAACGTTATTTTTAAATGTTTGTGGTGAGCAAGTAGACAGCCAAGGTCAAAACTTTTTAAAGTTATTGGCCGAAAACGAACGTTTGTTGGTGCTACCACAAATTCTTGAGCAATTTTTAGCGCTTAAAGCTGAATTTGAACAAGAAGTCACTGTGGATGTAACCTCAGCTGTAGATGTTACAGCAGAGCAAAAAACAACATTAAGCGCCGCGCTTGAAAAGCGCTTGGCACGTAAAGTTAAGCTTAATTGTTTTGTTGATGCGGGTATTGTTTCTGGCTTAATTATTAAAGCTGGTGACATGGTAATCGATGGCTCTATCAAAGGTAAACTGAGCCGTTTAGCAACAACATTACAATCTTAGATAAGGGAACAGAGCATGCAACTGAATTCCACTGAAATCGCTGAACTGATCAAGAATAGAATTGAACAGTTTAACGTTGTCAGCGAAGCTCGTAACGAAGGTACTATCGTTTCTGTAACAGATGGTATTATTCGTATCCATGGCCTTGCCGATGTAATGCAAGGTGAAATGATCGAACTTCCTGGTAGCCGTTTTGCTATCGCGTTAAACCTTGACCGTGATTCGGTAGGTGCGGTAGTAATGGGTCCTTACGCTGATTTAGCGGAAGGCCAAAAAGTTAAAGGTACTGGTCGTATTTTAGAAGTACCAGTAGGTCGTGGCTTATTAGGCCGCGTAGTTAACACATTAGGTGAACCAATTGATGGCAAAGGCCCAATTGAAAATGATGGCTTCTCTCCAGTAGAAGTTGTTGCACCAGGTGTTATCGACCGTAAATCAGTAGACCAACCAGTACAAACTGGTATTAAGTCTATTGACTCTATGATTCCAATTGGTCGTGGACAACGTGAATTAATCATTGGTGACCGTCAAATCGGTAAATCAGCGATTGCACTTGACGCGATTATTAACCAAAAGAACACAGGTATTAAGTGTGTATACGTAGCGATTGGCCAAAAAGCTTCTACTGTAGCGAACTTAGTTCGTAGCTTAGAAGAGCACGGCGCGTTATCAAACACTATTGTTGTTGTTGCATCAGCGTCTGAAGCGGCTGCATTACAATACTTAGCACCATACTCTGGTTGTTCTATGGGTGAATACTTCCGTGATCGCGGTGAAGACTCACTAATCGTATATGATGATTTGTCTAAGCAAGCTGTTGCTTACCGTCAAATTTCATTACTTTTACGTCGTCCGCCAGGTCGTGAAGCATACCCAGGTGACGTTTTCTATCTTCACAGTCGTTTATTAGAACGTGCTGCTCGTGTAAACGAAGCATACGTTGAAAAATTCACAAACGGTGAAGTTAAAGGTCAAACAGGTTCATTAACTGCTTTACCAATTATTGAAACGCAAGCGGGTGATGTATCTGCTTTCGTACCAACTAACGTAATCTCAATTACTGATGGTCAGATTTTCTTAGAATCTAACTTGTTTAACTCAGGTATTCGTCCTGCTGTTAACGCTGGTATTTCTGTATCTCGTGTTGGTGGTGCTGCACAAACGAAAATCATCAAGAAACTTGGTGGCGGTATTCGTCTAGCACTAGCTCAATATGCTGAATTAGCAGCATTTGCTCAGTTCGCATCAGATTTAGATGACGCGACTCGTGCTCAGTTAGAGCATGGTCAACGTGTTACTGAATTGATGAAGCAAAAGCAATACAGCCCATTATCAATTGCAGAAACAGCAGTTTCATTATTTGCTGCTGAAAAAGGTTTCTTAAACGACGTTGCGATAAACAAAGTTGTTGATTGTGAAGCTGCTTTACATGCATACATGAGCAATGAGCAAGCTGAGTTGATGGCTACTATCAACGAAAGCGGTGACTACAATAAAGATATCGAAGCTGGTTTGACTAAAGCACTTGAAACTTTCAAGTCTACGCAAAGCTGGTAATCGAGTCTCAATAAAGTAACCTTTTCGGAGAAGAGTCATGGCCGTTGGTAAAGAAATAAAAACCAAGATTTCGAGTGTTAAAAACACTCAAAAGATCACAAACGCTATGGAAATGGTAGCTGCTAGTAAAATGCGTAAAGCGCAAGATAGCATGGCAGCATCACGTCCATATGCGACAAATATACGAAATGTGATCGGTCATATCGCGCTTGGTAACTTAGAGTATCGTCATCCTTATATGGAAGAACGTGAAATTAAGCGTGTTGGCTATATTGTCGTCTCAACCGACCGTGGTTTGTGTGGTGGCTTAAATATTAACTTATTTAAGAAAGTACTTGCTGATGCTGCTAAAAAGCAAGCATCAGGTGCTGAAGTTGAATTTGGTGTTGTTGGCGCAAAAGCCACATCATTTTTCAACAACATGGGCGCTAAAGTAACCGCACAAATTTCAGGCTTAGGTGATAGCCCTTCACTAACCGACTTAGTTGGTAGTGTTCAGGTTATGCTTAAAGCTTATGATGACGGTGAAATTGATAAGCTATACGTTGTGTATAACAAATTTGTTAATACTATGACGCAAGAAGCGACAATGGATCAATTGTTACCTCTACCTAAATCAGATGACGAAGAAATTAGTCATCGTTGGGATTACATTTACGAACCTGACGCTAACGCTTTGTTAGATCAATTATTAGTTCGTTATATTGAATCTCAAGTATATCAGGGTGTTGTTGAAAACATAGCTTGTGAGCAAGCTGCTCGTATGGTTGCGATGAAAGCCGCAACAGATAACGCGGGTGAGTTAATCAAAGACCTTCAGTTGGTATACAACAAAGCGCGTCAAGCGGCAATCACTCAAGAATTGGGTGAAATTGTTGCAGGTGCTGCTGCAGTAGGGTAACGCTACATTTTAATAAAATGTAGATAACGAAAGTTTCGTAATTTAACGACAAGTTAGCTGAGCATAGCCCAGCTAAACTTAAATTAAGAGGAATAAACATGAGTACAGGTAAAGTCGTCCAAATCATTGGCGCAGTTGTGGATGTTGAATTTCCACAAGATGCCGTACCTCAGGTATATGACGCATTAAATGTAACCGAAGGTAACCTTGAAGGTTTAGTACTTGAAGTTCAACAGCAGCTAGGTGGCGGCGTTGTACGTACTATCGCAATGGGTACCTCTGACGGTTTGCGTCGTGGTCTGAATGTAGTTAATACAGGTCAAGGGATCCAAGTACCAGTTGGTGTTGAGACATTAGGTCGCATCATGAACGTATTAGGTGAGCCTATTGATGAAGCTGGCCCAATTGGCGAAAAAGACCGTTGGTCTATTCACCGTGAAGCTCCAGCCTACGCTGAACAATCAATGTCTAACGAATTGTTAGAAACAGGTATCAAAGTAATCGATTTAGTTTGTCCATTCGCTAAGGGTGGTAAAGTTGGTCTTTTCGGTGGTGCTGGTGTTGGTAAAACAGTAAACATGATGGAACTTATCCGTAACATCGCAATCGAGCACAGTGGTTACTCAGTATTTGCTGGTGTTGGTGAGCGTACACGTGAAGGTAACGATTTCTATCACGAAATGAACGACTCTAACGTACTTGATAAAGTATCGTTAGTTTACGGTCAAATGAACGAGCCTCCAGGAAACCGTTTACGTGTTGCCATGACTGGTTTAACTATGGCAGAAAAATTCCGTGACGAAGGTCGTGACGTATTATTCTTCGTAGATAACATTTACCGTTATACTCTTGCGGGTACTGAAGTATCAGCTCTACTTGGTCGTATGCCATCAGCGGTTGGTTACCAACCAACACTTGCTGAAGAAATGGGTATATTACAAGAGCGTATTACTTCAACTAATAAAGGTTCAATCACTTCAATCCAAGCGGTATACGTACCTGCGGATGATTTAACTGACCCTAGCCCAGCAACAACCTTTGCTCACTTAGATGCAACTGTTGTACTAAGTCGTGATATTGCTTCACAAGGTATTTACCCAGCTATCGATCCACTTGACTCTACTTCTCGTCAATTAGATCCGTTAGTTGTTGGTGCTGAGCACTACGAAACGGCACAAAGTGTTAAATCAACACTACAACGTTACAAAGAACTTAAAGATATCATCGCCATCTTAGGTATGGATGAGTTATCTGAAGAAGATAAGCTAACAGTATCTCGCGCACGTAAGATACAACGTTACTTATCTCAACCGTTCTTCGTTGCTGAAGTATTTACTGGTTCTCCAGGTAAATATGTATCATTAAAAGACACCATTGCTGGCTTTAAAGGCATTTTAGCAGGTGATTATGATGATATGCCTGAGCAAGCGTTCTACATGGTTGGTTCTATTGAAGAAGCCGTAGAGAAAGCGAACAAGATGTAATCATCTAGTAAGTATCTAAACCGCTGTTTAGATACTTACGCTAATTGAGGTCGAGTCAAATGGCATTATTTACTGTAAATCTAAATGTTGTTAGTGCAGAGGAAAGCTTATTTTCTGGTAGCATTAAATCATTACAGATCACAGGTAGTGAAGGTGAGCTAGGTATTATGCCTGGTCATGCACCTTTATTGACCTCACTAAAACCAGGTATGGCATTAATCACTAAGGAAGATGGTACTGAAGAAGTTATCTATCTTTCAGGTGGTATGCTAGAAGTTCAACCAAATAACGTTATTGTGTTAGCTGATGTTGCTACACGTGCCGATGATTTGAACGAACAAGCTGCTCTTGAAGCTAAGCAACGTGCAGAAGAAAACATGAGTGCTAAAGGCATTGATGTAGACTATGCGGCAGTTGCTGCTGAATTAGCTCGCGCTGAAGCACAATTACGTGTTATTCAAGCAACTAGCAAGAAAGGCTAAACACTTGTTTTAGTGGTTATAGATTTTAAAACGGCGCTTATCGTAAGATAAGCGCCGTTTTTGATCACAGTTATTTAATTTCAATTATTTAGTTATCAGGAAGCTCTACTATTCTCCAGTAGTGATCTAATAGCTTAACCAGTTCATCAAAACCGTGCTGTAATTTTTCCTTAACAATATAACCTGCAATATTTTTATCGTAAGCAGCAAGTTTGTCCTCATCATCTTTACTGGTTGTTAAGACAAAAACAACGCTATTTTTTAGGTTTTTATCATTACGTAGTTCGGCTAATAATTCTAATCCGCCCATTCTTGGCATATTAAGATCTAATAGCATTATATAAGGTTTATCAATAGAGCCATTTTTTAACAACTCTAAGGCTATAACACCATCTTTAGCACGTATGATAGGGTTACCAATTTTAAGCTTCTTAAATGCTCTTTCTACACTCATTGCATCTATATCATCATCTTCTACTAGCAATATTGTGGCAGGTTTATAATTATTATCACTCATTGTTACTCCATGATGTATTCGCATTAATAAAGGCAACTAATAGAGAGAGGTTTATGCGCCTAAACACAGTTATTCTTTTATCCAATAACTAGAGGTGGGTTTATTATCTCTAGTTAGGTTATTTAGGCCAAGTAAAAGTAAAGCAACTGCCACTTTCTCCATCAGAAGTCACCTTTATTGCACACTTCTTATAGTCGAGCAATTTTTTAATGATAGAAAGACCCATGCCACTACCTTCTACTTCATCTCTAGGTCTTAGTGTTTTGAACAAGTCAAAAATCTTCTCGTGATGTTTTTCAGGAATACCTAAGCCATCATCTTCAACTGAAAACTGATAATAAGTGGGGTATTCTTGAGCTGTAATGTTGATACAGAGTTGGTCGCTATCTCTATGCTTAATAGCATTACTAATTAAGTTACGAAGGATAATTTCTAATGGTAGTAAATCTGTAGATATATCTTCTAATGAACCTTGGTAAGTAATTGAAATACCTTGAGGAGGGCTTTGTAAATCAAATATAGATAAAACCAAATCGTTAATATTAACCGTTTGAATATCGCCTAGGTTGCGACTGATACGAGCGTATGTTAATAAGTCTTCTAATAATTTCTCTAAACGAGAGGTTCTGTTCATTAATAATGCTAAGTTATTTTTAGTGTCTTGTGTCGCAAAATCAGCAGTATCTTCTTCAATCCAAGAGGCAAGCTGCATTATACCTCTAAGTGGTGCTTTTAAATCATGTGAGGCAACATATGCAAAATCGTTTAGCTCTTTGTTACTACGTTTTAACTCATCAGTAATTTGAACATGCTCGCTTATATCAATAACGGTAGCGAGTATTTTAAAGTTATCACCCTCTTTGAATTGTGCTAAACCAATTTCAGCAGGGAACTCCTCTCCTCTTTTTGTTAAGCCAAAGACTTCTCTGTTTAACCCCATTTGCCTATTCGACGGGTTCTTATTAAAACCTTCACGAAGCTTAGGGTGTTGTTGTTGAAATCGCTTTGGGATCAGCATATCAATTTTTTGATTAATTAATTCATGACTTTTATAACCAAATAATAATTCTGTTTGTGGGTTTATTTTTTCTATTTCCCCCTGCTTATTGGTAATAATCATTCCACAAGGAGCTGATTCGATTATATGCTTATAATGCTTTTCACTTATTGCGAGTGTTTTAGCAATACTATTCGCTTTTTGTTGAGATCGTATCAAGGTAATAAAAACAAGTAACAACAAGCTATTAATAATAATACCACTACCTAAAATAATAAGAGGTTGGCTTGAATGTGTGGCTTTTTTAAAAGAAAGCGCAGTTTGCATGTTGAATGTCCATGGTCGACCATACATTTCCATGGTGATTTTTTTCTGAAAGAGGGGGTTGCCATCATAATTGTTATTGTCTGTAATTAATTCATTATAAAAGCTCTGATTACCGTCAAATAAACTAAATACTATATGCCTATTTTTTTGTTTAAGTGTCGCCTCCATTAGTTTTTTCATGATAAAAGGGGCATATATATGACCGACAAAATGTTTTTTACGCTGTTCCTGTGTTGTAAGATCGGTGGCATTATAAAATGGAATAAACTGCAAAAATCCAGGTGATTTTTCGGTATCTTGCACCAGCACTATGGGCGCGGTAATTTGCGTGGTAGCTGTATCCCTTGCTTTTATTGCAGCGGCTAGACGGTGTTCTTCAAAAGTAATATCTAATCCTACGGCTTTGTCATTATCCTGCAAGGGTTCTATATGAGTAATCGGCCAATACTCTTGTTTAGTATGTTGAGGATGAATATTGAAGTTGGCTCTATCTATACGTTGCTGTGCGATAAAGTGCTCAACTTTGCTTTGAGGTAAGTAATAAATAACACCAATACCATTAATGCCAGGATAGGTCTCTGTGAGGTTCAATTGTTCAGAAAATGTCTTCCAATCGGTTATTAGCTCATTTTCGGGAATATTTTTGATAGTAGCCGCCCCAGCTTTTAAAGCGACTTCATAGTAAGACATTCTTTCGGATATTTGATCTAGTAGTTGCTTTGTTTCTACTTTAAATAATTCTAGTCGCTTTTCCTGAATTTGATTATCAGAAACCTTCCAAGCAATCAGGGTAAGTAAGAGTGAAGCGGATAATACTAACCAATGATACCAGTGTAACAACTTGTTCGGTTTATCAAGTTCTTCAGTCAATGGATATATCCTTTAATGTTTTTTAGCATGTTGATGGATATTTACAGATACTCTTTTTCAATATCATGCTGGCTTTTAGGGCGAGAATAATAATAACCTTGGGCACGACCAATATTGAGCTCTTGGCAAAATAGTGAGTGTTGTTTTGTTTCAACACCTTCAGCAATTACCCTCATGCCTAATATACTTGCCATAGAAACAAGTCCTTTAACTAGGGCAATATTTCTGATGTCTTGACTATTAATAGGCATCAAGCTTTTATCAATTTTGACAATATCAATGGGGTGGTTACTTAAATGGGCAATAGAGGAATAGCCAGTACCAAAGTCATCTAATGACAAATGACAACCGCCTTCAGTTATGCTGGCAAGTATTTGACGCGAAGTCATGGAATCTTTGAGTAAAGTGGTTTCGGTTAACTCAATTTCAATTAAGTGTGCGGGTACATTATATTTTAATAAGCATTCGCTAATGGCTTCGACAACGGTAAAATCACCTAGTTGTACGGCAGAAACGTTAATTGCCATCGTTAAGGGTTTTCGTCGTCCTTGGTTCCATTTTGATAAGGTGGATATCGCCTCTTCGATGACCCACAGGCCTATAGCTGAAATTTGCTGTGTTTCTTCTGCGATTTCAATGAATTCATCGGGCGTACGAATAACATCATTAATTTGCCAACGAATGAGCGCTTCAAATCCGGTCAAACTTTCATTGATGGGGTCAATTACTGGTTGATAAAATAATTTAAACTGCTGCTTATTAATAGCTTCTCGTAGTTCTAACTCAACTTTTAATCGCTGATGAAATTTTTGCTGCATTTCATCTTCAAAACAACAAATCTGATTACGACCTAGTTTTTTAGCACGATACATTGCGATATCGGCATACTTAAATAATTCTTCACTAGTCCTGCCATTACAGGGATGAAAAGCAACGCCAATACTGACGGTAGAGTTTATCGTAGAAGTAGAAATCTCAATTGATTCTTGCATTGCACTGATGATGCGCTGAGCTACAAGTAAAGCTTGTTCATTGCTTTCGAGATTGCTAAGCGTTATTGCAAATTCATCACCGCCTAACCGTGAGAAAAGTTCATTTCCTCTCAAGCACCCTTTAATTTTAGAAACTGTCTTATTAAGTAAGCAGTCACCAACATCATGACCAAAGTTGTCATTTATTAATTTAAAGTTATCAATGTCGAGTAATAGTAATGCGAGTGTATGATTATTTCGTCGATTATTGGTTATCGCTAATTTTAACGACTCATCAAAGAAGTAGCGGTTGGGTAAGCCAGTTAACGAATCAGTTTCCGCGAGTTGCTTAACTTGTTGATATGTTTGAAATAGCTGTTTTTCTAGTTCATGTCGTGTTGTTGAGTGGAGTATTGCTCTTCGTAGTTTTTTTACAGAAACATCTGATTTTGTTAGAAAATCCTGAGCACCCGCTTTAATGCATTCTAAAGCAATATTCTCATCTTCAACGGTGCTCATCATTACGATAGCAGTCCCTGAGCCTTTAAATTCATTTCTAATGTCTAAAATCATTTCAATACCATCGCGTGCTGGCATTTTATAGTCCAGCAAAATAATATCAAAAGAGTGTTTTGAATATAATTCTAGTCCTTGATCAACAGTTACTGCCTCGACAATATTAACGTTTAAGTTACTTTTTTTTAAGGTACGAACAATGGCGGCTCTATCAACTTGATCATCATCTACTAACAATATATCCATATAACCCCTTTAGTATTCCTATTACTTGATATTTAACTACCAGTAATTTGTGCACTTTATGAGATGAACTGAAATACACAAAAAGAATAGTATCGCGTTGTTCACTATTTTTCAGAATACTTACAACTATAGATCATAAAAATATCAATGCAGGTAAATTTTCATATTACTATCAAACTCGTTTGCTAGCTTTAAAGCCGAAAGCTCTATTAAATGATCAGCATTGAATATTATGATTTGATTAATGAATTTAACGGTTTATTTTTTGATTAGCCTTACAGTGATTTAAATTGTGTATTCAATTTAAAATTGATAATTCACACCAGCAGAGAACTGTTGCTCTCGACCTGCAACCATGCCATCAACACGACTAACTAAATAAAGCTCATCAGTAATGTTTTGACCATTAATATAAAGGGTTAGTTGCTCTGTTGGTCGATAATTAACGGTTAAGCTGAATATAGTATGTGAAGGAATTATGCCTTCTTCGCCACTTTCAGAGGAAATAGTGGTATTTGCTCCATCTACAAACTGCTCACTAACATAATTGAGTCCAATACGGGCATCAACAGTACTCTGTGCGCTTTCGAACCCTAGTGTTAATGAGGCCATGTGTTTAGGTGCATACGGCAGGCGATTTCCGGCTTCAAATGATGCGCTTTCGATAATGTTTGCACCACTGTCGTCTCGTATTTCTTTTAAGCTGTTGAATTCAGCTAAAAATAAGTTTGTGTAATTACCTTGCAGGTAAACGTTGTATGGGGTTTTATAAAGATCAGCAAAATTGAGTTGTCCAGCAACTTCTAAACCTGCTTGACGAGATTCGCCCGCATTGACGTAGCGGCCACTGGTTGCTTGAACAACAATTTCATCAAAGTCAGTTAAAAACAAAGTGGTATCTAGGCTTATTGTGGTTATTTCAGTGCTCCTAAAGCCGAACTCATAATTAGTACTTTGCTCTGGTTTAGTCGCTAAGTATGAAGCATCAGGATTTTCGTCTTCAATATCTCGATTGGGTCTTGCAGGTGAAAAACCTTGGTGAACTCCTGCAAAAACTGTGGTGTTATTGTTTATTTCATATGTTGCACCAATACCTGGTAGTAATTCACTATGGCTTTGGGTATATCTTTTTTCTGGATTTTTAGGGGCTGCACCTTCGGTTCTTATATAGTCGGTGGTTGCGGTGATATCTTCTAAACGTAAACCAGGAGTAATTGTCCATGCACCCGTTTTAAAAGCATTTTTTATATAATATGAGCGTGCTGTTACATCAATTTGAATATGCTCTTGGTGCCAGCCTGCACGGTTATCGTCTTGATCAACATCCGTGTAGGTTTTGGCAAAATCAAGCGATTGAAAGCGAGAATCATACCCTCTAAATTGATGGCGTTGAATATCTTCACGGTGATAACGAACACCAATAATTGCTTCACTGTCTGACCCTAACCATTGGTGATTAAAGGTGAGACGTGGCTCTATGCCCCAATAGTTATAATAACGTGGGCGCCAACGACCACCACAAATTTGTGAGTTATCTTCTGTTGCTGGCAACGCTCGGCGCGCACCGGGAACATCAGAAAAGTCATCAACGGTTGGGCAATATTCTATCGCTTCACCGGGGCCATTAATTTGTCGAAAAGAGGCACGGTCATTATCAACATGATAAAACTGGCTCGATAGCACTACATCATTATTGATTTCATAATCATGAATTAAATGCAGAGTGTCACGTTGCTGAATAAAGCCATCAACTTTACCCGTTGGTGCTTGAAAAGGGTTTGTGGCATATTCTGCTTCAGATAGCCCAGTTTCTGAAATGTTAGAGTCTTCTTTGAATTGTGCGTACTTCGCGGTGATAGTGTGGCTATTATTGATATTCCACTGTCCTTTGAAGGATAGCTCACTGATATCAAGCTGATGATTTTCGCGAATACCATCACCACTTTTATCTGTTGCACTGATCAGTATTCCACCCTTTTCATTACCTACACCTGCACGGGCATAAATGTTTTGAAATCCATTAGTGCCTAATTCAACATTTATGTTACCTGTTACACCTGATGTTGGTACAGGTGTAGTAACAAAGTTAATCATACCGCCAATAGTTTGTGGACCATAAAGAACTTGGCCAGATCCTTTGACTACTTCGATATATTCAAGGTTTTCTATTGGTGGAGAGTAATGAGCCGATGGATCACCATAAGGAGCCAAATATAGTGGCATACCGTCTTCCATTAACAGCGTTCGTGCACTGCGCCTAGGGTTTAAACCACGCATACCAATATTTAAGTGTGTTGAGAATACATCTTCACCGACTACATTAATACCGGCAATATTCTCAAGCGCTTCTTTGATAGAGAAAGGACGTTGACGCTCTATTTCTTCTTTATTTAAGGCGACAATAGCACCAGCAATATTATTATGGTTTGGTGAAATTATATGATTAATTGTAATGCGCTCTATCGCTTGTTCTTTGTTGTTTTCTTGTTCTGTCGTGATTGTTTCTGCTTGTGTAGGCAGTTGAATACTTAAAGCGGTTATTAGAGCGAGAGAAATAGAGCTTAATTGCATAGAAAACTTACCGATATGTGAACAAAATATTGAACGTAAGCCACATTATAGTACATAGGTTGTTATGCATAATAGCGCCAAATACATTAATTACTAATGGTAAGATCAGTAGTATTTCATCCTGAGTTTCAACTAATAATTACGGTGCTATATTTCAGTGCTAGTAAAGTTAGCTTATTCTTAGTTACAATAGTGCATTATAAAAATGCTAACTGAATGGATTTTCTATGTCGCTCTCTGTTGTTATTCTTGCTGCGGGTAAAGGTACCCGCATGCGCTCATCTCTACCTAAAGTACTGCACACTATTGCTGAAAAGCCAATGGTTAACCATGTTATTGATAGTGCTCGCCACTTAGGTGCCAGTAATATTTATGTTGTGTATGGTTTTGGTGGGGATATTTTAAAGCAACAAGTTACCGGTGATGATTTAACTTTTGTTGAACAAACAGAACAGTTAGGTACAGGCCATGCGGTTGATCAGGCCTCACCTTTTTTAAATGACGATGAAGATGTGTTAGTGCTTTATGGTGATGTGCCACTAACGAAAGTGTCTACTTTAGAAAGCTTATTAGCGGCAAAGCCTGATAATGGTATGGCGTTATTAACTGTGCATTTAGCCAACCCAAATGGTTATGGTCGTATTGTTCGTGACTTCTCCAGCAATGAAAATGGCACGGTTGTAGGTATTATTGAGCAAAAAGATGCTAACGATGAACAGCTAAAAATTAATGAAGCCAATACTGGCATACTATTGGCCAATGGTGGTGACTTAAAGCGTTGGTTAAGTGGGCTTTCTAACGACAATGCCCAAGGTGAATATTACCTTACGGATATTATTGCCAGTGCTCATCAAGAGGGCAAACTTATTGCCACTGCGCACCCTGACACTGAAATTGAAGTTGAAGGCGCTAATAATCGCGTACAACTCGCTGCCTTAGAGCGCGCATTTCAAGCCCGCGTCGCTGAAGAATTAATGATTGCTGGCGCTAGTTTACGTGATCCTGCGCGTATTGATGTTCGTGGTAACTTAACCGTGGGCGCTGAAGTTGTTATTGATGTGAATTGTATTTTCAATGGAGATGTTAGCTTAGCAGATGGCGTGGTTATTGGAGCCAACTGTATTATTACTAATAGTATTATTGCTGAGAATACCGTGATTAAGCCTAATAGTATTATTGAAAATGCAACTATTGCACGCGATTGTAGTGTTGGCCCGTTTGCCCGAATTCGTCCTGGCTCAATTATGCAACAAAATACCCATATTGGCAACTTTGTTGAAATGAAAAACACCACGCTTGGTGAGGGTAGTAAAGCAGGTCATTTAAGCTATTTGGGTGATACCATTATTGGTACTAACGTAAACATTGGCGCAGGTACTATTACTTGTAACTATGACGGCGTGAATAAATCAAAAACGGTAATTGGTGACCATGCTTTTATCGGATCAAACAGTTCATTGGTGGCGCCCGTTACTATTGGTAATAATACTACGGTTGGTGCTGGCTCAGTAATTAGCAAAGACGTAGATAACGACCATTTAGCCATTGCCCGTACTAAACAGCGTAATATTGAAGGTTGGCAGCGACCAGTGAAAAAATAGCTGCTAATATATAGGTATGCTAAACAAATAAGGTTAGCTCCGTTATGCCATTAAAAGTAATCATAATATTATTATTGTTTACGACACAGCCTTGTTACTCTGTTGCTGCTAGCAGAGAATCGGCTGAGTTAATGGTAGTTGCCAATACTAACTCTCTGCTTCAATACCAAGATGATGGTGTAAACAAAGGTCCTAGCATTGAAATTTTAAATGGTATTTTAACTGAGGCACAGCTGCAAGCGGATGTGTCTTTTATGCCATGGGCTAGAGCCTTTTCAATTGCCCAAAACAGACCTAATACCTTAATTTTAAGTATGATAAGAACGGCGGAACGAGAAAGCAGTTTTTATTGGTTACTTAAGGTTAGTCATATTGTTCGTGTTTTTATCTCATTAAAAAGCAAGCCCGAAAATTATGTTGACTCTATTGAGCAAGCTAAGCAAAAAATTATTGCGGTGATTCTAGACTCTGCTGCCCATAAAGAGCTGACCATTGCGGGTTTTTCTGAGCAAGAAAACCTCTATATCGTCTCATCTGACGAACAAATGGTGAAGTTATTAGCTACGGGCCGTGTTGATTTGGTTTACACCGATCCTAATAATGTTACCAGCTATCTGAAAAAAATTAATATGCCACATGTTGAAATTCGCTATAAAGAAATTTCAGTACAAAATCAGCGTAATGGCTATATCGGTTTAAGTATCAATAGCGATAAAGAAATTGTAGAACAATTACAACAAGCGGCAAAAAGATTTAGTAAAACCACCGAGTACACCTCATTACTGCTTCAGTAACTTATCTCACCTTAAATAACCTGAACAAATGTTTCTCTCGCAGCTATTTTCCTAATTTCTTCGTTAAATTTACTTGCGAACGCTAGCAACTGACACGAAATTCTATTTCGTTATTACTAAAAGTCTCTAGCTAGAGAGTCCTCATCATAATTCAGGTTAGCTAAAGATTAATTGCATTATCTTTCGAAATGAAACACAATATAATCAAAGTGAAAGTTAACTGAAGATTTATTGATTAACCATGTCTAAAAGAAATACCCAACAACGTCGCCATAATATTATTTTAGATCTTAATATTCATGGTGAAGTTAGTGTAGAAGCACTTGCTAAGCATTTTGAAACATCAGAAGTGACTATCAGAAAAGATCTCGCTGCCCTAGAAAACAGCGGATTACTGTTAAGGCGTTATGGTGGTGCTATCGCATTACCCAGTGAAATAACCGAAGTGAAAGCAGAAAAGCTTTCACAACAAAAGCGCGCTATTGCAAAAAAAGCTGCCATGCTCATTCGTGATCATAACCGTATTATTATTGATAGCGGTCAAACAACCTCTGCTTTAGTGGCTGAGCTTACCCATAAAAAAGGCTTAGTAGTGATGACTAACGCCTTAAGTATCGCAAATGAAATTCATGCCTTAGAAAATGAACCAACCTTATTGATGACCGGAGGCACTTGGGATGCTAATTCTGAAGCATTTCAAGGGCAAGTTGCTGAGCAAGTATTGCGCTCGTACGACTTTGATCAACTCTTTATTGGTGCAGATGGTATCGACATTGAGCGTGGTACTACCACGTTCAATGAACTTATTGGTTTGAGTCGTGTCATGGCTGAAGTGGCGCGTGAAGTGATTGTGATGATTGAGTCGGGGAAAATAGCGAAAAAAATTCCTAACCTCGAACTTGCTTGGGAGCATATTCATACTGTGATCACCGACGACGGCCTGTCTGATGAAATGCAAGCTGCATTAATAAATCAGGGCGTTAAGCTCATTGTTGCCTAAACTAGTTATTAGTTTGGTATTCACCCCCTATTGAACAAGGAAAAATATTATGTGCGGTATAGTCGGTGCGGTAGCACAAAGAGATGTTGCAGAGATTCTAATTGAAGGACTTAAACGTTTAGAATACCGAGGTTACGATTCAGCAGGTATTGCTGCTATTGATCAAAATAACCAACTTATTTATGCGAAACGCTTAGGTAAAGTGCAAGAATTAGCACAAGCTTTACAAGATAACCCATTAGAGGGGAGTACAGGTATAGCACATACGCGCTGGGCTACACATGGATCACCAAGCGAAGTGAACGCTCACCCTCATATTTCTAATAGCACGATTGCCGTAGTACACAATGGTATTATTGAAAATCATCAAGCATTACGTAGTAAGTTACAAGGTTTAGGTTATGAGTTTTTATCGCAAACCGATACTGAGGTTATTACTCATCTTGTACATCATGAACTAAAAACAAATGATACGTTATTAAGTGCAGTGCAGCATGCGGTAAAACAGCTAGAAGGTGCTTACGGTACCGTTGTAATGGATAGTACCAATAAAAGTAGTGTAATAGTTGCCCGCTCAGGTAGCCCATTAGTGATTGGTCATGGTTTGGGGGAAAATTTTATCGCCTCAGACATAATGGCGTTATTACCAGTAACTCGTAAATTCTCTTATTTAGAAGAGGGCGATGTTGCCGAAGTTACTCGCTTTGCTGTGAATGTATTTGATATAAACGGTGTAGCGGTTGAGCGCCCAGCAAAAGAAGTTAATGTTTCGCATGATAGTGGTGATAAAGGTGAATATCGCCATTATATGCTTAAAGAAACATATGAGCAGCCGACCGCAATTCGTAATACTTTAGAAGGCCGTCTAGTCAATAATGAAATATGTACCCAAGCCTTTGGGGCTGGTGCAGACGAAATCTTTAAAACCATTGAACATGTACAAATAATTGCCTGTGGCACTAGTTATCATGCCGGTATGGTTGCTCGTTATTGGCTAGAGTCACTTGCAGGAGTTTCTTGTAATATTGAGATTGCCAGTGAGTTTCGTTATCGAAAATCATTTGTACCTAAAAACTCCTTGTTAGTCACTATTTCACAGTCTGGTGAAACCGCTGATACCTTAGCTGCGCTACGTTTAGCGAAAGAAATAGGTTACCAAGCTAGCTTAGTTATTTGTAATGTTGACGGCTCGTCATTAGTGCGTGAATCTGATCTCGCTTTTATGACTAAGGCTGGCGTGGAAATTGGCGTTGCATCGACTAAAGCATTTACAACACAACTGGTTGGCTTAATGTTAATGACACTCGCTATTGGTAAGCACCATGGCATGTCAGCAGATAAACAAGCTGAAATTGCTCAATCATTAATGTCACTACCAGCAAAACTTGATGAAGTATTAGCACTGGCAAGTGATATTGAAGGCTTAGCGGAAGACTTTGCTGATAAACATCATGCTTTATTTTTAGGTCGTGGTGATCAATACCCAATAGCAATGGAGGGCGCACTAAAGCTAAAAGAAATCTCATACATACACGCCGAAGCTTATGCGGCTGGCGAATTAAAGCATGGCCCACTGGCATTAATTGACGCTGAAATGCCAGTAATCGTGGTAGCTCCAAAAAATGATTTAATTGAAAAATTAAAATCAAATGTTGAAGAAGTACGTGCTCGTGGTGGTTTAATGTATGTTTTTGCCGACAGTGAAGCTAACTTTGCTAGTGATGAAACTATGACCGTAATAAATGTCCCCGTATGTGATGATTTAATTGCGCCAATTGTTTACACCTTACCGCTACAGCTGCTTTCTTATTATGTTGCCATTATAAAAGGCACTGACGTTGACCAACCGCGTAATTTAGCGAAATCGGTTACTGTAGAGTAAGCTCTATCGATTTCAGCACAATATAGCTAGCTATGATTACCGAATAACGACCACCTTGTTTACGAGTGTAAGCAAGGTGGTTTTTTTATGCTGTTGTTATTACTTCAATGGCTATCTATATAAATCTTCAATACCTCGTAAGGTCACTTATGCATTGCTGTAATTAATAGCTTTAGGTTTATCTTTAAATATTAACTAGGTAGTTAGAGTATGAAAAAACCGTAAATTATCATGCATAAAAATGAACTTTATTAATAATAACTTTATTTCTTAGTGGCTAGCTGTGTACTAATAGAATCTAAATGGTTATAGTTATCATTTGTATGTACGATCTTTTTATTGTTTGAGACTTAATCGATGTTAACTAAAAAAAATTTTTTAAAAGCGCCTATTGCAAGTGCTGTTATAGCCGCTTTTTGTTGTAGTAATGTATACGCTGAGCAAGTGGTTTCTGAGCCAAAAGAGAAAAAAATTGAAAGAATTACAGTTGTTGGAGCAACAACAAACTCAGAGATAACCCCAGAAGAATTAGAAAATTACCAAGCGAATGATTTAGAAGATATTTTTCGTCACACCCCTTCAGTGACTGTTGGTGGCTCGTTAGGTATTGCGCAAAAAATATTTGTTCGTGGTATGGAAGATTCAATGGTTAATGTAACGGTTGATGGCGCGCCGCAAACCAGTACTTTATTTCACCATATTGGTCGTGTTGCGATAGAACCTGAACTGCTACAAAGTGTTGAAGTACAAGCTGGCGCAGGTGAGGCAACATCAGGTACAGGTGCTGTTGGTGGTGCTATTCGCTTTAAAACAAAAAGTGCTGACAATTTATTACGTGCAGATGAAAAATTTGGTGGTATTGCCAAGGCTAGCTACTTTTCTAACGATGGCCACAAAGAAAGTATTTCGTTATACGGTAAGCTAACGGATGAGGTGGGTGTACTTGCTTCTTACGTGAATGTTAGCCGTAATAACATGGAAGATGGCGATGGTGCAGAAATTCCAGGCACAGCAGCAGATCAAACTCTAGGCTTTATTAAAGTAAATGCTGAAATTACCGAAAACCAAGAATTAACCGTAAGTTACGAAAATCGCCAAGAAGAAGGTGAGTTTGGTAAACAAACTAACTGGGCGCCGCTAGCAACCGATCCATTATTTAAGTCATGGGGCGAGCGTGAAACTATCGTCTTAAATCATGCTTGGTACTTAAATGATCTAGTAAACCTTGAAACAACCCTTTATAGCACAGAATCATCGTTTAAACGTGAGCTATACACATGGGATGCTACCATCAAAACGACAGGTTTTGATATACGCAACACGAGTGAAATAGGTATGCACTCAATTACTTATGGCATCGAGCGAAAAGTTGACGAAGTGCACTCGCAGTCTTATGAAGACTTTGGCGGTATTTTTGACGAAGAAGGCACAGTAACGGGAGTTTATGTACAAGATCACTGGCAATTAACCGATGATTTTTTACTTAGTTTTGGTGCACGCTATGATGCTTATGAACTTGACCATAACGGTATTGAAGCAAACTGGATCAAAGTAGATGGTAAATGGGTTATTGAAACCGATGCTAGCGGAACACCAGTTACTTCTAATTCAGAGTTTTCAACCGATAAACAAGACGGTTTTAGTGGCAATATTGGTTTTGAATATAGCTTTACCGATGCACTTAAACTTTCAGCAGGCTACGCACAAGCATTACGTGGTCGACAAGTTGCCGATGCTTTTACTGTTGGCGAGTTGTCTCACAACCCTGAACTTTCACCTGAAGACGTTGATAACACTGAGCTTGGTTTAGTGTATAACGATGGTACATGGTTATTTGAAGCATCTGTTTATTTAAGTGTTATCAACGATGTTGTTTTTGACAAATTTAAAGGTCGTGAAGGCGTATTTTACGAAAATATTGGGGATTTAGAAACTAAAGGTGTTGAACTGGTAGCTGGCTATCAGGGAGATAATTTTGATGTTATCGTTAGTTATAACCACAACAATGTTGAGTTAAATAACGCTGCATTTGTTTGGCCAGATGCAAATGACGCATCAGGATATAGTACTGTTGTGTTAGATGGTGTTGATATGGCTGCTTATGAATATGGTGGTTTGGGTAATGCCGTTGGTGACGCACTAAACATTAATTTTAATTATCATGTTAATGATCAAATTCAATTAGGTCTGAACTATAACCATGTTGCCAGCTTAAATGACATTGAAGTATTCCATCGTTCAATGGAACTCGGTTGGGTAACAGAGTTAGAAACCGTTAATAAACCAGGTTATAACTTATTTGATGCTTACGTAACCTACGAGCCAATTGACAACTTAAGGTTGGATTTGTCAGTACAAAACTTATTTGATGAATCATACCGTAGCCACGGCAGTGTTGCAGATTACGGGCATATTCCTGGCTATGAAGGGGTTGTTGGTATTAAAGAGCCTGGTCGAGATATACGTTTAACAGCGTCATATCAATTTTAATAAAGTGTAATGCGTTGGCTTAAATCAATGCATTCATACTTGTATAATTAGGTGCTCATAAAGTGTAGCTTTATGGGCACCTTATGCGTTTATAGCTTAGCTTATGAGTGATAGTGTTAACGCTCAGCAAAGGCTGAATGCTTATGCGGCTTATCCAAATAGTATGGAATCTCTAGGTAAAATATAAGTAACCGACAATGATATAAATCACATAAAAGCTTAACAAAGAGATCGCTTTGAGTCGGCTAACAGTATGGCTGAATAATAAAAAAAGCGTCAGTACTAGAGTAATTAAGAGTAAAGCCCATTGATCGAAGCTAGCAAAGCGACCATCAAATGAGATAGGAGATATTAAAGACGACACACCCAGAATGCCTAAAATATTAAAAATATTACTCCCCACCACATTACCAACCGCAACATCCATATGCTTACGTAATACAGCAACTAGCGATATCATAAACTCAGGTAAAGAAGTTCCTACAGCAACAAGTGTTAAGCCTATTAGCGCTTCAGACACGCCAAATTTGGTCGCTATTATTGTCGCCCCAGTAACAAACCATTGTGCGCCTAGTATTAAGAATATTAACCCTATTGTGATAGATAATATGATTAGATAGGTGTTGTGGGGACGACTGTGTAGCGCTTTACCTTCGTCTTGGTGAAGTTTTTGTGATGGGTTTTTTTGGTTTTTTTCTTTGAGAATAGTTAGTCCTAGGTAGGCGAACAGTGCCGTAATCATTAGCACCCCGGACAGCAGAGAAAAAGAGCCAGACAACCCCACTATTACGAGTAATGATGTTGCGCTTAGCATAACAATAGCGTCGCGCTTAAGTGCCAACGGCTTAAATGCCAAAGGAGTGATTAAAGCACAAGTACCAAGAATAAGCCCTATATTGCCAATATTACTGCCAATAATGTTACCTAAGGCAACAGAAGGGGTATTATTTAATACGGCATTAATTGACACAATTAACTCTGGCATTGAAGTGCCAAAGCCGACAATAATTAAGCCACTTAAAAATGGTGATACTTGAAGTTTATTCGCAGCAGACATTGCTCCACGTATTAGAAGCTCACCACCACTAAGTAGCATGATAAGCCCTGCAATAACCATGATGTAATTCATTCATTCACCTGAAGAAAGTTTTTTGCATTATATAGGGTAAGTTACAAAATTATGTGTTTTTTTTATAGGCTTTATCTCCTATAACTCCTATACTCGTTGCCAAATTAACCTTGACAATATTAAGCGCATATCTTTGTTTTCATTCATATCTACATTACTCTTAGCTGGGTTTTGGTTTCTCCTTGCAGAGGGTGACCTTGCGTCGCTATTAGTGGGTATTGTTTTCATTCCTTTAAGTGTTTTTGTGTCAGTAAAGCTTTCTGAAAAGGCGAATACTGCTCGTAGTGGTGCGCGTCTTCAGTTTATTAAAATCCCTAAGTTTGTTGGTTTTTTTTTATATCAGTCAATTAAAGGGGGTAAAGACACAGCATTACGTGCGTTTTCGTTGAACATGCAGTTACAACCTGAGTTTGTTCATTACCCTATTAAGCATATTCCCGCAGGCTTACCAATGAATTTATTTATGAATGTTGTCAGCTTATTACCTGGTTCAGTCGGTGTAATTAGAGAGCCAAATAGTGTGCTTGTCCATGTATTAGCAGTAACCGACCAGACACTCAATGAAATTTATGCGTGTGAGCTAATTGTGAGCGAACTATTTGGGTTAGATGTGTCGGCGCCTAAGCGTAACTCCATAACTAAAAAGGCTACTTGAGATGAACTATTTTTATATAGCAGTCGTTGTTACTTTGTTGTTGTGCTTAATTTTAGGGTTAATAAGAGTATTAGCGGGGCCCGATAATGCCAATCGTATGTTAGCGGCGCAATTATTTGGCACTATAGGTACAACCGTTGTTATTGTACTCTCTGTACTTCAACATAATGAAGAAATTACCAATGTTGCGCTTGTTTTTACGCTATTAGCATCAATCACTGTTGTTGCTTTTTTAAAGTTAGCTGAGCAACCCTTCGACTCGACAACAATAGATAGCAACAATGATGATCGTTAATATTTACACCATTTTTATGGTGTCACTCGGCTGTTTGTTCTTTATTGCAGGTACCTTGGGTTTGTTACGTTTTCCTGATGTATTTTGTCGATTACATGCATTAACTAAATCAGATAATTTAGGCTTAGGGTTAATTACTTTAGGCTTATTACCACAAGTAGACAGTGTTTCTATGGCGATAAAGATTTTACTGATTTGGGCATTATTACTTTTAACGAGTGCAACGAGTTGTCATTTGGTGGCTCGGCATGAACGGCGGAGACAGTTGAGTGAGCAAGCTGAAGGTCTACATAATAACCCACACAGCGAAGGAGGTAATGAACCGTGAATGTAGACTTATGGATTGACTTTTTATTATGCGTGTCTGTTTTAGTTATAGCGAGTTCAATTTTTTTAGTAAAGCAGTCGTTCACTGCTATCGTATTGTTTATTAGCTTAGGGCTCGTTATTACTTTGTGTTGGATACAGTTAAATGCTATTGATGTTGCTATCGCAGAGGCCGCTATTGGTGCTGGGCTAACTGGCGCCATGCTACTTGCAGCATGGCGAAAATTATCAATGGATAAAACCGCAGAAAAAACCATTGTAAAAACTGTTGAAAATACCAAGACAACAAAGCCACGAGGTGAGGTTTGAGTACTTTATTAAAGAGCCATCGGCAAGCTATAGAAAAAGCGATTATTGTTGGTTTGGTGGTTACTTTTATCATAACTCTCTTGTTAGCTTTGTTTAACCAACCAGTCCATGATAATAGTTTACAAGCGCTTGCTGTAGCGGATATTAATCAAACTGGTGTTACCAATATTGTTACTGCGGTGCTCTTAAACTATCGCGCCTACGATACTTTTATCGAATTTTCGGTTTTTTTATGTGTCGCCATTGCGGTACTTCCTTATATTCTTGAAGTACCTGTAGTGAAATTTCAATTACACACAGAATCCCAAGTATTACTTATCGCTAAAGCATTTATTCCGCTGACTATTGTTATGGCGGGTTACTTATTATGGATAGGCTCAAGCAAGCCTGGTGGTGCTTTTCAAGCAGCAGCATTACTAGCGGGCTGTTTAGTATTGTTATCGCTAGCGAATGTGAGGGTTATTGATTTTACTAAGCTAGGTTACCGTTTGTTAATGTCTTCGGGCGTGTTAGCGTTTTCAGTGGCAATACTATTGTTTTATCTCGAGTCACAAGCGTTTATAAAATTCCCCGTTGAGTTAGCTGGCGCAAGTATTTTAGCGATAGAGTTTTTTGCTACATTTGCGATTGCCCTAATATTGTTTCTTTGTTTTGAGTCTATTAATAAAGGGCATGCATAATGGAGTTAACACAAACTAATCTATACACCTTATGCGCCATATTGTTGTTGGCAATCGGCTTACTTGGTTTCCTCCTAAATACTGACTTTATCCGAAAAGTATTGGGGTTGAATATTATTGGTATTGCCATTTTTATGTTGTTACTTGCAGTGGCGAATACTTACCCAGCAGCGATAGATCCCATTCCTCATGCAATGGTACTTACGGGTATTATTGTTGCAGCTGCGGGCACGGCTTTAGGGCTTAATTTAGCGTCAAAAATAGCGAAATTTTCTCGAATAGTACAAAAAGAAGAAGTGATAACATCCGCCGAGTCATTGTCTGATAAAGCTTATATAACTAGCCCAAATAACACGCAAGAGAGAGGTTAACTTGTTAGATAGCCTTATAACAACTTTCGTTAGTACGTATTCAATTCCGGTTCTCATTGTTTTACCTGTGGTTATTGCGGTTATTTGCTTTGTGGTAGGTAACATTACTTTAAGCCGTATTGTTAGTGTCGTTAGTGGCATATTTCTTGTCATAACCTGTTTATTGCAGGCAGGTTATGTTTTACAACAAACCGCTGCTATTGAGCTTGTTGTTGGCAATTGGCAGCCACCATTAGGTATTCGGCTATCGGTTAATGAATTTAGTGCCATTATGCTATTAATGACTTCTACTATCGGTTTAGCAATCACTTTTTACAGTACCAAATACTTTAACAGTGATGATAAAGAAGTACGCTTTTGGCCATTATGGTGGTTTCTAATTACGGCGTTAAACGGTATTTTTATTTCATCTGATATTTTTAATACCTATATTATGCTCGAGCTACTGGGCTTAACTGCGGTTAGTTTAATTGCCATTCAAGGCACGCAGCAAGCATTACAAGCATCATTTCAATATTTACTAGTTGGGCTGTTTGGCTCATTAATGTACCTACTAGGTGTCGCTATTATTTATCGCACTTATGGGGTGCTTGATAACCAGTTGATTGCCAATATGGTTGAAAATAATCTTAGTATGCAATTAGCTTTGGTATTGATTACCTTAGGGATGATGATGAAGTGTGCGTTATTTCCCTTACATTTCTGGCTTCCCTCTGCGCACTCTAATGCTTCTGCGCCAGTGAGTGCGATGTTGTCGGCTTTAGTCGTGAAAGCGGCATTTTTTATATTATTTACATTTTGGTTTGAAATTTTAACTGCTGTTGTTACAACGGCGGCAGTAACAGTGATGGGGATTTTCGGTGCCATGGCTGTGATATATGGCTCGTATCGTGCTTTTACCTCGCCACGGTTAAAACAATTAATTGCTTATTCAACAGTGGCACAAATTGGCTATTTATTTCTCGCTTTCCCGCTAATGATTGCAACGCCTGAGTTAGCCAGAACAGCCGTTATTTACTTTATTGTTGCTCATGGTTGTGCCAAAGCGGCGATGTTTTTAGCTGCTGGCGTTATTCAAAAAACCATGGGTCACGATCAACTATCACAGCTGCAAGGTATTGCAACTAAGTTACCTTTGAGTATTTTTATTTTTGCAGTAACCAGCGCAAGCTTAATTGGTTTGCCACCTAGTGGTGGTTTTATTGCTAAATGGCTGTTACTAAATAATGCCGTGGAGGCGGATCAATGGTGGTGGGTTTTAACATTATTTATTGGTGGTTTATTAGCGAGTGCGTATTTATTTAGGGTACTGAACTTAGCTTTCACGACACCTGAAAATAAAGACGGATCTGAAGAAAAATTCCATACTGTTTCAATGGTTAGTGAAAGTAAACTGTTAGGTGCCGTGGGGCTATCTATTATCACTATTGTTATTGGGTTGAACGCGATGTGGTTAACTAACCTAATAACGAGTAGCTATTAAATGATACAAAAAAATCACCATAAAACCACTAATAGCTTTCAGGTAGTAAGAGGTCGGTCATTATGTTAAACCAGTGGTTGCCGCTTATTATATTAATTGTTGCGTTTGGTACTGGCATTTTTATGCTGGTTATTAACGAGAAAAGTGAAAGGTTAAGAACCTCTGTTAACTTAACCAGTGCTGCCGTTAATATCGTACTAATTGCAATGATGTTGCTAGGGGTTTCTCAAGGGGAAGTATTTGAAACACGCTTACCCTTACTACCCGATATTAACTTGGTTTTAAAAGCGGATGCCTTGTCATTGGCGTTTGTTACGCTTTCAGGCGTATTGTGGTTTTTTACCACAATTTATGCGGTAGGTTATTTTAAGCATGGTAAAAATCGTAGTCGTTTTTTTGGTTTTTTTAGTCTGTGCGTATTTTCAACGCTGGGTGTCGCCTTAGCGGGAAATTTAATTACATTTTTAATTTTTTATGAGTTACTTACTTTAGCGACATACCCGCTAATTGTACACAAAGGCAATGACGCTTCTTTAAGTTCAGGAAGAATCTACTTACGTTACACTATGATTGGTGGCGCAATTTTAATGGTTGGTGTGGTTTGGTTAAAATCTATTGCGGGCGCATTAGATTTTTCAACGCCGGACATTTTGCAAAATACTCCCAATATAGATCCAATGGTTATCACCATTATTTTTATCATGTTAATAATAGGGTTAGGTGTAAAAGCTGCCTTGTTCCCTCTACATGGTTGGCTACCTCGCGCTATGGCCGCTCCTGCTCCGGTTAGTTCTTTATTACATGCTGTTGCTGTTGTTAAAGCTGGGGCTTTTGGCATTATTCGAGTGGTGTACGATGTTTATGGTGTTGACTTAGCTAATTCACTTGGCGTTTTACAAGTACTGCTAATTATGGCTTGTATCACCATTATTTATGGTTCAGTAAGGGCTGTTTATCAAGATGATATTAAAAAGCGCTTAGCATATTCAACCGTAAGTCAGGTTTCCTATATTACTCTTGGTATTGCGTTAGCAGGTCCTATTGCAGCGGTTGGCGCTATTATGCACTTGGTGCACCAAGGATTGATGAAGATAACAATGTTTTTTTGTGCTGGCTTGCTTGCAGAAACTCATCATATTTACAAAGTAAGTGAATTAAACGGTATTGCTAAAAAAATGCCGATTACTATGACTGTTTTTACTATCGCTGTTTTAGGTATGATAGGGATACCACCAATCGCGGGCTTTGTTTCTAAATGGTATCTTGGCGTTGGTGCTATTGAGGCAGGTCATGCTTGGGTTATTGCAGTGTTGGCGGGTAGCAGTGTTTTGAATGCTATTTATTTTTTGCCACTAGTTTATCGAGCTTGGTTTGTTGAGCCTAGATTAAATGATAACGCTCATGCTGAGTTACCTGTTTCACCTAATAATTCGTGGTCGCTTGAAGCACACTGGATGATGCTGTTGCCACCTGTGGTAACTATTACTTTCGCTACATTAGCGGGACTATTTGCTCAGAGCCAATATAGTGCTTTGAGTTGGGCGACACTTATTGCCTCATCTGAATCGATAGGCTTTAGTCAAATCAGTAGTATGTTACAACCAATACTTTTAACAGTGCCAACATCAAACCTCTTGCTATGGTGTGTTGTACTGCCTTTTATTTTGGCGGCACTTCTCGCGTTACTCCCAAGGGTAACTCGACTAAATTATTTGATGCCCCTTTGTGCACTGCCTGCGGTTTATCTTGGTTTACAGCCAAGTGATCTTGTTCAAATAACTCCTTTTATGTTTTTTGGTAGCGAGTTGCTCCTTGATGACTTCAGTCAGGCATTTTTATTACTCGCAGGCATACTGTGGTTGTTGAGTTCAAGTTACGCGTTGTTTTATCCGCATATAGGTCGTAACAAGTCAGGCTTTGTCAGATTGTTTTGTATTGCCATGGGCAGTAGTTTTGGTGTGGTGCTTAGTGCTGATATGTTTGGGTTTATCACCTTCTTTACACTTATGAGTTTATCGTCTTATGTTTTGATTATTCGAGATAAAAGCGATGCTGCCATAACCGCTGCTAACGTATATATAAAATGGGTTATTGTTGGTGAAATTGCTATTTTTAGTGCATTTTGTGTTTTAAATTATATGGCGCTATCTCAACAAGTTGTTGTAACCCCTTTACTGCAGTTTACGGGGATAATGCTTGTTGTTGGCTTTGGTATTAAAATTGGGTTATTAGGTTTTCATTCATGGCTACCTTTAGCGCATCCTGTTGCAGCGGTACCAGCCAGTGCTTTGCTGAGTGGTTTTATGGTTAAGGCGGGTATGATTGGCTGGTTAAGGTTTTTTCCATTTGAATATAATCTTACCGTGAATAATGAAGTGATTTTTTATCATTTAGGTTTATTAACCCTTGGTCTAGGTATTAGTGGTGCGTTTTATGCTGCAATAAAAGGTATGTTGCAGCAAAACCCTAAAGCGGTATTAGCGTATTCAACAGTAAGTCAAATGGGGATATTGTCGGCTTGTTTTGGAGTAATGCTTGTTTTTCCTACTTTAAAAGAGGCTATGGTCATTGCGGTGGTGTTTTATGCTATTCATCACGGGTTGGCTAAATCTGCGTTGTTTTTATCTGTTGGTATTGCACCTCTCTTAAATACGAGAACTGAAGTTGCTCTTATAATACGAACTCTTACTTGCGTGGCTGTAATATTTCCAGCACTTTCGTTAGTAGGAATTGCCTTTACAAGCGGTTTTTTTGCTAAATCAGAGGTGAAGGCTTTATTGTATGATTTACCCTCTTTGAAATACGCCATTGTGATAAGCGCCGTGTTTACGGGGCTACTAATGTGTCGTTTTGTTGATAAACTTTATGCTAAAGCCCAACAGCAAGATATACATGAGCATAATGAACATCCTAATAATATTTATTATCCACTCTTAGCTATTTGTTTTGTGAATTGTATATTGGTGCTGTTGGCACCGCTTTATTTGCTGAGCGAGCAACATACAATATCAACGTTAATATCAAAAGTGACGATAAGCAGTGCGCTGCTCTCTATTATACCAATAGTGTTTTCATTATTAATATATAAAGGGGTAACTGCCCTTGGGTTTGACAAACGCGCTGGTTCAGCTAAGGATATGATATCGAATGTAAATACATTTAAACGGGAACTTCTTGTTAGCCATTTATTTAATAATATCGCCGTGAAACTTTCTACTCTTAATATATTCATTCGAGCCAAAGCTTATGTTGACGATAAATTGTCAGCTAAAGAGGTCATGCCGTTAAATATGCAATCTACTTATGTGTCATTAGTATTAATGGTTGTTTGTATGCTGCTGTTATTTTCTTTTGTGAGCTAATTACTGTCAGCATTAATCATTATTTTGTGTCAAGTGTGTTAGGTTGAGTAATTGTAGTAAAGCCATGCCCTACTAAGGATCTTACACCATGAAAATAACAAGCAAGTATTGCGCAGCAATGCTTTTCATTTTGCTGATATTCAACAAGCCTATATCTGCTGCTGAACCTGAGCAGCCTATTGCTGCCGACGCTATACAAGGGAAAATAATACAAGGGCAAATAATTTGGGGTGATTTATATACAGGTAATGTGCAAGCTTCATTAGATTTTTATACGGCCACGTTTGGCTGGACGACAAAAACCTTCGGGCAAGACAATACCCGGTATCACTTATTGTATGATGGTGATCAAGCCATTGCAGGCGTATTAAAACGGCCCACACAACGTAATAAAACCGAGAGCGCACTTTGGATTGGTAGTTTTGCTACAAATAACGTTCAGTTGGCCGTCAATAATGCCAGTAACAAGCAAGCAACCATTATGTTAGCGCCGCATAACTTTGCGTTATATGGAGAGCGTGCGGTTATTGCTGATCCTCAAGGGGCTATTGTGGCATTACTTGACCTTGATGAGAAAAAGCAATCACACCAAAACATTAGTGCTAAGTGGGACTGGGCACAGTTATTTAGCGTTAACACTCAAAAGGCCGCTGACTTTTATCGAGATGCATTTAGCTACAGCATCGAGCAGGTTGAGAATTACAAAGGTAGCTTTTATTTATTAAAACAAGAAATATTGAGAGCCAGTATTGTGAGTATTCCTGCGTCGTTCGAACAACGCGATCGCTGGGTGAATTTTGTAGTTGTGGATAATTTAGCTAAAACACTCGTTGCCGCAGATAAAAATGGTGCAGAAATAATTTACCAGCCTCAAGGAGCGCAAGTTGCAATTATTGTTGATCCTCAAGGAGCACTTTTAGGCCTTACTGAGCAGGAGAGTGAATAATGAAATTGATTAAAATTACGGTTATCTCTTTAGCTACTTTACTCATAAGCCTGACCTTATCGGGTTGTGAAAATACTCATGTTAGCGGCTCAATAAGTTACGGCATGGGAATTGGCGGCGGCTATCCAATGTATTATGGTTCGGGCTATCCACGCCATTCTAATGTGGTGGTAGTTAAACCACCAAGACAAGCAAGACCACGACCAAATAGACCTAGCACAAGGCCTGCACGAGTAGGCCGACGTTAATTTAAAGGGCTCGCCTATTAACAGTGAGTCCTGTCTTATTGCTCTCGTAATGCCGAATGATTACTTTATTATATTATATTCCTTATTTGTATATTGAACGTAAATCAGTTATAAAATGAATAGTGCTTATTAAAAAGAGGCTAGTCAATGTTAACTCGTTTATGCGTTTTTGGTATCTCACTTCTGTTAAGTCATACTGCTAGTGCTAATGAAAAGTTCATGATTAACTTTGAATTATTACAGGGTAAAACACAGTTAGAGCAAGGCTCATTACCTACGTCAAAAAAATTAGTTGGCTGGAATAAAGGTCGGCAGAAAAGCTATCTTCGCTTAAGTTGTAATCAGCAAGATAATGGTAACGCTGAAAAGTTACTTTCTACTATTGATCTATTTGACGGCTTAAAAATCACGCAAAAAACGTTGGGAGATTTAATTGAGCTAACTGTGGTGTTTAATAAGGTAACCTCAAGCAACTTAGCGATTAGGGCGTTAGAAAAAAATGAATGTGTTGAGCTGGCGCCAACCGTTGATACAATTACTGAAACCTATCGATTTGTAGCGCATAAAGGCCTTGAACAAGATCAACCATTTGGGCAATTTATGACCTTTAAAAGTAGTATTAAATAATCATAACCTGACCATGTAAAAAATTGAAAGTGCATTGCCATCTAAAGCCTTTATAATAAAAGCCTCTTAGTAGCAATTACACGGATAGGCTTATGTCTCAGCATACCGCGCAAGTTCTTTGGCAACGTGCCAGTAATGAAAATTTCATCGATAATAAATACAGTAGAGCACATCAATGGAACTTTGATGGTGGTATTAACGTTGCCGCATCACCTTCGCCACTCGTTGTTCCAGCCCCTTATTCTGTCGCTGATAATGTTGACCCTGAAGAGGCTTTTATTGTCTCATTATCTAGCTGCCATATGTTGTTTTTTTTAACGATCGCTGCCAAGCAGAAGTTTATCGTCGATGAGTATATTGACGATGCTATTGGAGTGATGTCAAAAAACGAAGCAGGAAAAGTGGCTATGACAACCGTAACATTACGCCCCAAAATTACTTTTTCAGGAGCATTAAAGCCAACACGAGTTGAGCTTGAAAGTATGCATCATCAAGCGCATGAACAATGTTTTATTGCTAACTCCGTTAATACCAAAGTTGTGACAGAAGTGATTATGTAACTGAGTTGTCAATTGATCATGTTATTGTGGCACTTTTACTGTGCTAATAATAAAAGTACCACAATGCACCTACCCAGTATGAGTTATTTGCAGTACAGATCTTTATTTTGCCAACCTTTGCTCTTTTAAATTTAGGCGTTTATGTGAACTAAATACTCGCCTATGTTCGTCACCTTTTGTTAAGTATGCGTCCATTTCAACAGTGAAAAGTGATGAAGGGTAAATTTCTAAAATACCGTATTCGCCTAAGCTTGCAGACAGTAAGGCAACTTTGCCGTTGGCAGTGAAACTTTTATCAAAATCTTTAAAGTCGCCATTAATATATAGCTTTGCGCCATGAAACCATGAGTTGGTGATTTTGACTTTGTGGCCTTTCACCGTAAATGTAAATTCTTTTCTCATTAAGTACCTCTCAGTCTAAAAATTCATCGCTCTGACAAAATTGAGTGTGATTAGCCTTATAGTCTTAGCTTTCAGGGTTTTATTACAAAGAAGATGGCGATATAGCGCTTTTATTTATGTCGAATTACCAAATTCCTTTCGCGAGACAACGACTTTTTACCACATCATTATTGTTTTTTTGTAATTGCGCTATTTTTTTAGTGCGAGTACATTCCCATTGTTCTACGGGGTACATTTTATCCCACGCTATCATGAGTTGGCGTTGCTGCTTACTCATATTAAACGCTTCATAGGTAGCGTCCATGTACAAATAAGTGCGAGATATTGCACCACGGGCAATAACGGGAGGCTCTGCTTTGCGTTGTTCTATTTTCATTTGGCAGCTACCAAAACTACTTGGAGTCGTAGGTAGCATAGTGAAATTATAATTACTGCGTAATGCGTTTACCGCGCCTATAGCGGGATATAAATTAAACATGTCAGCCTGTAAATAACGATACTGTTCATTTATTTTTTCAGCGCAACGTCGGCCTTTATAGGTTTTACCTTTGCTGGTAACACATTGATTGTCGCCTACGCGCCACTCTTTGAAGGCTCGACCAAAATTTTCTGCGGGTACTATATGTTCCCACTCTATTCTTGCGGCACGTTTTTTATGTTTAGTGGCGCTAAAGCCTGATGGCAAGGCTACCTTTTTGTCAGCGCTGAAACTAGCGTCACAATAAAGCGTTTTACGGTTGTCGGGATAGACTTCACGCTCAAGTATTTTTTTTGCTTGATTAAAGGATTGAATCGACTGGTTGGAAGCAAAACTGGTAACCGTAAAAAGCAGTAATAGTACAGGTGACAGTGCAGATAATAGTGTCAGAATAAATTTCATGAATGTTTATCGTTATTATTTTTATCGTGCGACAACATTAAAGGATATTACGCGTACAAGCGTTATATCGTAGACATTGTCTTTATTATTGTTAGGCGTGAAATATATTACATTGTTGCCTGTGATGCTAGCGATTGCAGCAAGCAAATTAGTTAACTCGGATTCAGGTTAAATACTAATGCTCACCACTGAATCATTCTGCGTTACTTTAATAAGTTCAATTTATTTACTAATAATATTGCAAATGATAACCATTATCATTACTATGTCGGCATTGTTAAAGTCAGGTGACTTTCTTATTAAAAATCAGGAGTGATGTGTGTCTATTTCTAACCGTTTTACCCGTTCTATTTTGTCAAAAGCTGTGGCGCTTGCTGCAACTACATTAGCACTTAATGCTTATGCAGAAGCTGAAACATCGACTAAATCTTTAGCAAAAACTACAGTAAGCAGCGAGTCGTCATCTGAGTTTAAAAAAGAAAAAGTGTCGAATCATAAAATAACCACATCGCTTCTAGATACTGCAAAAACTATCAGTGTTATTGATGCTAAAGTACTTTCAAACCAAGGTGTTACTAGTTTAAATGATGCTTTACGCAATGTTACGGGTGTTTCTACATTTGGTGCAGGTGAGGGTGGCGGTGGTAATGTAACCACCAGTGATAAAATAACCATTCGTGGTTTTAGTGCTAACGGCAATATTTATATAGATGGTATTCGAGATATTACCGGTTATTCACGCGATTTATTTAATACTGAACAAGTTGAAGTGTCGAAAGGTGCTAGCTCAAGCATTACTGGTAAAGGTTCTGCTGGCGGTACAGTAAATATGGTCACCAAAAAAGCGACGTTAGATGACTTTGCTAATGTTAATGCTTTATTAGATGATGCCGACACTAAGCGCTTAACTGCTGATATTAATACTAAGCTCGGTGATAGTACCGCTTTACGTATAAATGGCTTAGTCACCGATGGCGGCGACCCACTTGATAATGGTATTGAAACATACCAAACCTTAGCAATTGCGCCATCTATTTATCATGAGTTTAGCGACAAAACCACCATGACCATTGATGCATTATTGATGAAGCAAGATAATACGCCAACATTGGGCTTACCTTACGTTTCACCGGAAACGGGTAGGGAGTTAGGTATTGCCAGCCCATTAGATACTTCACTTTGGGGTAACTTTTACGGCAATAAAGAACGTGATTTCGAAGATGTTAATATTAATATTGCCACGTTAGTGATTGAGCATCAGTTTTCAGATAGCTTAAGTTTAATTAACCAAACACGTATTGCCAGTAGCGATAAAAAGTCTGTAACCGGTCGTCCGATGTTACGTCGTGTTGCTTACGATAGAGAGACCAGAAAAGGGACTTATTCAAATGAATATGATGCCGGTTACACCTTGAATATTGATACTGAAGATACCTTATTTGTTAACCAGTTAGATTTGCTAAGTAACTTTTCAACGGGCGATATTGATCATAATTTAGTAGTAGGTTTAGAGCTTTATCAAGAGGAAAAAACTAATTATCGTTTATCAGACGATATTGAGTTAGAGAATAAATACTTACCGATTGATCAACCTAACCCTTATCAATCATATACAGGTTCGGTACATCGTGACCTTGCGCCTAGTGAAGTTGAAGGCACAGGCGCGGCACTTTATGCCTTAGATACAATCACGTTAAATGAGCAGTGGTTATTAACCCTAGGTGCGCGCTTTGAAGATTATACTGCAAAAGGCTCTAACTATGTGCGCCAAGAAGTTAATGGTGAAAGAGTATATGTAGTAAAATCAGGTTTAGAAGCAGACTCTAGCTTTGTTAGCTGGAATAGCGCCTTAAACTACAAACCAACAGAGCAGTCTAGCATTTATGTCTCTTTTGCTAACTCACAAGACCCTGCTGCTGGCGATATGGCTTTTCCGCGTCGTGAAGCTGAAAGTGAGCTTGACCCGCAAGAGTCTATTAACTTTGAGTTAGGCGCTAAAATTGACTTGTTTGACGGCAATTTACAGCTAGCCACGGCGTATTTCTCTACCACTAAAACGGTGACCGATCGAAACGATAAGGGTGAAACTTTCTTATCGGGCGAACAAGAAGCCACAGGTTTCGAGCTGAGTGTAAACGGTATGCTTAATGAGAATTTCAGCATTTTAGCTGGCTATACTCATCAAGACACCGAAGTAACTAAAGATTTCACGCCAGAATCTGTGGGTAATGGCTTATCAGCAGCACCAGAAAACAGTGCGAATATTTGGTTGCAGTATCAGCAACAAGCATTAACCCTAGCATTAGGTGCACAATACTCGTCGGGCAACACCTACTGGCGTCGTAATACAGCTTATTATGAAACAGGCAGTAGTACTATTTTACAAGCAATGGCCGCTTACCAAGTTACTAAAGCCCTGCAGGTACAATTTAATGTTGATAACCTCACTGACGAAGAGTACGTTACTGATTACAGTGCCCGTGGTCACTTTCGCCCAGGTGCACCGCGTGTGATGAAACTCTCAGCAACTTATGCTTTCTAAGCGGTTAAGCTGACAATAAAATTAATAACTGAATAAATACAGGAGCTAAAACCAGCAGGTTTAGCTCCTTTTTTAGGATAAGTTTATAAGGAGTAATATGTGTTAGTTAAATTAGAGCAAGTACTAAGCCAGGCGCAAGTGCTTGAAGCGCAAACAATGCTAACGCAGGCAGAATGGGTTGACGGTAAAACTACCGCTGGGCATTTAGCGCTCGATTGTAAAAATAATTTACAGTTACCACCTGACAGTGAAACCGCTCGCCAATTAGGAGATTTTATTCTCGCGCGTTTGCATGACCACCCTTTATTTAATAGCGCAGCATTAGTGAATAAGGTTTTGCCACCCATGTTTAATTGTTATCAAAGTGCAGGGGAGTTTGGCAACCATATTGATAACGCGATTCGTTTTGTGCCAAATAGCGCCATTAAAATACGCACTGATATTTCAATTACCGTGTTTTTTTCTGAGCCTGAGAGTTATCAGGGGGGCGAGTTAATTATTGAAGACACTTACGGGCAGCAATCGGTAAAATTAAAAGCCGGTGATGCGGTATTATACCCCTCAACCAGCACCCATCGCGTTACACCGGTAACCAAAGGCAGACGATTAGCTTCATTTTTTTGGATTCAAAGTTTAATTCGTCGTGATGATCAGCGCCGAATACTTTTTGACTTAGACCAAAGCATTCAACGCTTAACCGCGGCTAAGCAAAGTAGTGAAGAAGTAATAAAACTCAGTGGTATTTACCATAATTTATTACGTCAATGGAGCGAAACCTAAAATGGGAGCGTCATAAAATATAAGGCGGGTAAAGATATCGGCCTATTTAACGTTCCTATTTCATTGCTCTATTTCATGGTTAAGTAACACGGCGAGCATACTCCAAAGTATTATATTAAAGCCACTTAATTAGTCTTCGCTGTTGTCACAAAGCCTGCCTCACTCACCCTTGAGTTCATTACAATAAATCATTATTAATGAGTTTATTGAGTTATATTGCTGAAAAACCCCAGTAATCCCCAAATTAGCGTAATAATTTAAGCCTTGTGATTCCTAAAGCTATGAAAGTGTGTGATATTAATAAAATTATGAGACGGGCAAGTTTATATAACAAGTCATTTTAGTAGGGTTAATAATAGTTGGCTTTGCTTTGTCGTCGTTTTTTTACCAACTATTATTTGTCTCTTATGCGGTTGTTATATTTTTTGGAGTGAGGATTAGATGAATCTTGAGGACTTAAAAATTTTAGCCCCTCTTATAGTTGGCTTCTTTGGTGCAGCATTTGGTGCTTATTTCACTTTGTCTCGCTTTAAGAAAGAAAAAGTTTGGGATGAAAAAAGAGAACTCTACAGTAGAGTGATTACAGCGTTAGAAGATATTTCTTATTGGGCTGAGCAAGTTCGCTCTGAGCATTGCTGTGAGTACAGTAGTCGCCCAGAATCGAATGTAGACGCGTCAATGAGAGAAATACAAAAGTTGACAGTGACAGGCAGGTTGATTATGCATGACGAGTTTTATGACCTTCTAGTCTCAGTACATCAAGCTATTCAAACTGAAATGTTTAGGTTACATGAGGCAGCGCAAGAAGCATTTGATAATTCTCAGTCTGAGCATTTATTCAGGCACGCAGTAATAATCCGAGATCTTGCTGAAGAGTATTTACCAAAGTTAATAAAAGCCGCAAAACGTAATTTACCGAAACGAACATAACAAACTCAACAAGGACGTTATGAAAATATTAATTATTTTAGTGTTACTTTCCACCCAAGTTATGGCAGATAAGTCTAAAGATTTAGCTCACGTGGTTTATGTTGCAGCAATGCAAATTGATGATGGAAGTTGGTGTTTCAAAACCTCTGTAAAACATAACGATCAAGGCTGGGAGCATTATGCAGATGGTTGGCAAGTTACTGACTTAAAAGGTGTCCAATTAGGGTATCGTGAAATAACTCACCCACATGTTAACGAGCAGCCTTTTACTAGGCGCCAATGTGAAATAAAAATTCCAGTAGAAATTAATAAGGTTATTGTTAGAGCAAGAAATAATACAAACGGATATGGTGGGCAAACTGTAGAGGTAGACTTAAATAATATTGAATCTACTAAATATTCTGTTAAACGATGGGACTTTTAAGTCAGACTCGTAATTTTTTATCAGCTTTGCTTTGCTCAAGTTTAGCCCCCATCATTTGCCTATTTGGGGCTGTTATTTTACCCTCGGCTGTTATACGCTTGAAGCTGTCACTCAACAAGCGCTTTGCAATATAAAGCTACGGCAGCCGTATTTTATCAATAGTTATATCACTAATGCTGGCGCAACCGGTTAATGCCATGGTGAGTTGTAATTCATCTTTAAGCAAGCGCAAACAATGTGCTACACCCATGGCTCCTGCGGTAGCTAATCCATAAATCACTGGGCGACCTACTAAAGCGCTGTTGGCACCTAACGCTAGTGCTTTAAATATATCACTGCCAGAACGAATGCCGCTGTCGCATAGTATTTCTATGTCGTGACCTACCGCTTGTCTTATTAAGGGCAACATTTCTATGCTAGTGGGTACGCCATCTAAAATTCGACCACCGTGGTTTGATACTATAATACCGGCCGCACCAAGCTCTTTTGCTTTTTTGGCATCGCTAACCGTTAAAATACCTTTTAAGTACACCGATAATCGCGTGTTGGCGATAATATCGCTAATGTCTTTCCAGCGTGGTGATTGGGCCAATAACCTTGACAACATCACTTGTTGTGAAGATAAGCCCGTAGCTGCTTGGTTTGACACTGATTGACTGTAAGGCTGTAAGTTTTGTGCTTGAATATGCTCGGGTAAGGAAAATTGATGGCGCTGTTCTCGATTACGTAAACCATTAATTGGCGCATCTAAAGTAATTACCAATGAGGTGTAGCCTGCTTGTTCAGCTCGTTTGATTAAATCATAGGTATGCTCTTTATCGGGCTGAATATAAAGCTGAAACCATAACGGTTGGCTGGTTTGATATTGGGCAACCTGCTCTAAAGAGGTACTTGATAATGTACTCAATACCATGGAAATGTCTTGCGCATTAGCGGCTTGTACTGTGGCAAGTTCGCCATCTTGATGGGCAAGTTGTTGATAAGCAATAGGGGCAACTAATATTGGATTTTCATGGCGCTCTGAATTGAGCATAACCCGAGTATTTATTTGATTAATATCAGGCAATAAAGTTTGCTGGAGACCAAATTTATCAAAGACGATATTGTTTGCTTTTAAGGTGCTTTCATTACCGCTTCCGCCAGCAATGTAATGCCAATGAGGTTGAGGTAATATTTGTTCAGCATAGCGCTCATAATCGTGGCAACAGGCGATATCTGCAGGAATATCATGTTGTTGTAATGAAGACATAAAAAATCCGTATTTTAAGTTAATCAATAAGTTGTAATACGAGTACGCTTAGCTAATGTAAATATACTCGTATTTAATTGATTAATAATACAGTTTTATAAGAACTAGGTATATACCTAGTTCTTCGTAGGTCGGTTTACGGCTTAAAACTGATAGCTAATATTGGCAGAAATACTACGACCTGGCTCGCTATAGCGATTAATGCCATTGTCACTCACGCCTCCTCTAAAGCCACCACTACCGTTATTAACGCGGCGCACTTTTTGCCAGCTGTAATAGTTTTCATCGGTAATATTACGCACGGCAATATTTAATGTTAAATCGTCAGTTAAGTAAATGTTAGCGTGCATATCTAATACGGTTGAGGTATCACTTAAATAGTCACTTACAGGCTCCTGTTCACCACTACTATTGGTTTTATAAGCATCGCTTGGCTTTTTCTCGGCTGTGTGGCGTAATTGAGTGCGTAGGTTCCACTTATCGGCAGAATATACCCAGGCAATAATCGCAGAACTTGGAGAAATAGACTCCATCGGATCGCCATCTTCGTATTCGCCATTAACATTTGAATAAGACGCTTGTAGGGAGTTGCTGTCATTAATTTCCCATTGCGCTTCTACCTCAAAGCCTTGGCTACTGGCTTTACCGACGTTAACGGGCATTTGATATTCGTCAGTTGTTGTAGAGCGTTTTTTGTATGAATGAGTAGTTCTATCGTAGTATGTTTCAATTTTAGGCTGAGCTAACTCACGCGTTAGTGTGGTGTATTCAATAAAGTCATCATATTGGGTTTTAAAAATGCTGGCTTTGATAAAGGCACTTTCGTTTTGCCACTGATACGCTAATTCAAGGTTGGTGGCAGTTTCAACATCTAAATTATAATTTGGCAGTGTGGTCCAGTTATCTTCTGACGCACCGCGTGAGCCATAATAAACGTCTTGCACTGTTGGTGCCTTATAGCCTTGGTTGGCATCAAAAAATACGCTGTGGTGATTATTAATGGCGTAAATTGCTGATAGTTGCCAGCTAAGGGCTGAAATATCTACATCTTTAATTAAGTTTTGATCGTCTTGGAAAAATTCATTGGTTTGCGGTTTGTATTGGGTATTGTCGTAACGTAAACCCGCATTAACGGTTAATGCATCGGTTAACGCAATGGAGTCACGTAAATAAAGGTTGATTATGGCCACGTCGGTTTGTGGTACAAAGCTAGCGTCGCGCTCAGGGTAGTGAGTTTGTCCATTGGCTTTAGGGCGACTTAACGGGCGATAACCTGAGTCAGGAGTTGCGCCATTCCAGCGGTGATCCCACATCACATTTTCTAAACTTCTATCTTCGTATGAAAAGCCATAAACTAAATCGTGTTTAACACTGCCAGTCGCGAAATCTTTACTTAAATCAAAATCAAATTTTAAGTTTTCTTGTGTGAAATTACGGTTTTCTTGGCGTAAATAAGGGCTAGCATACTCAACACAGCGACGTCCTTCGGCTTTTAAGCAGCCTGCGTATAGCATGTTAGTTACCCCTTGGGTAAACAACTCTTGGTAGTTTAGTTCCCAAGAAAGCTCATCAAAAGCAACATTATTCGCTTGCCAAGTATAAAAAGCGCCCATACGTTTACGGTTTGACTCATCTTCGGTCCAACGCGCTGGCATTTGTTGAGTAACACGCGATAGGTTATTTAAATCACTACTGGCATCACTTTGCTCAAATACTATTCCAAAGTTTTGTGCGGCGGTTAACTGGTATGATGATTTAAACAAAAACGATAATCTATCGGTTGCTAATGGGTCGGGTATTTCACGTGCTGAACCGTTAATATTCTCGCCATCGCTATGCGACTTTGTTTCTTCACCGTCGCGCTTAGTGACCATAAATAGGGTTGAAAAATCACCGCTATTATTGGCTAAAGCTGCCGAGTATAGCTGCTCAGCATTTCTACCGTCATAGCCAGCTTTTATACTCACCACGGTATCGTCTTCATCTGTTGTTATATAATCAGCGGCACTTTTGGTTTCAAATAATACTGCGCCGCCTAAGGCGCCACTGCCAGAGCGTACCGAGTCAGCACCTTTAACAATTGTTACCGATTTCATATGCTCTATTTCAGCGCCATTACGACCAGAACTAAAAAATTCATAAGGACCAAAGCCAGGAGGATCTAAACTTTCACCTTGTGACATGCCATCGACTAAAATTGCCACGCGATCGCTGTCCATACCACGAATGGTAAAGCCATTGGCACCAAATCGCCCTAAATCAGCAACTTCAACACCGGCTACTGAATCAGCCAAGTCGTAAATGTTTTCAATATTACGGCGTTCTATTTCACCCATATTAAGTACGCGTTCATTACTCGCGGTTAATTTTTTTTCGCCTTCGACTACCGTTTTATTTAAGGTTTTTTGATCATTGTTTAGGGCTTGAGCTTGAACAGGTAAGCAAGCAGTAAAAATTGATAACGCAAGAAAAGAGTAGGTACAACGCACAATATATTCCTTTGAAAGTAGGGGATTAAATAACTTGATGCGAATGATAATGAATATCATTTAAGTTTGCAAGGGTTGTGTTTTTTTCGCATGATTTTTAAAAATTTGTTCGCTTTGTCGCTTATGCTTGATTGCATATAACGATTGCATTACATTGTTTTTAAAGTTTATTTTTAGCTAGCTGTAAAACGTTTATTCAAGGAGAAGTGCGTGCCTTTATTGTTTACCGTTATTATCTGTACGTTGCTTGCAGGGCTTGGGATGACGTTAGGCGCTGTTATTGCGCGTTTCGAAAATATTGCCAAAGATTGGCTTGAGCAAGAATTCAGACATGGCGTGATGGCATTTGGTGGTGGCGCACTGTTATCTGCGGTTGCTTTGGTTTTAGTGCCTGAAGGTATTGCGCACCTTACACCTACATGGGCTTGTTTATGGTTTATTGTTGGTGGCGCGAGCTTTATGTTACTCGATATTTTTCTCAATAAAATTAATACACCAGCGAGTCAGCTTGCAGCAATGTTGTCGGATTTTATTCCCGAGTCTATTGCCTTAGGTGCGGCTTTTGCTACGGGAAGTAGCAGTGCTTTTTTGCTTGCTGGTTTAATCGCTCTGCAAAATATTCCTGAAGGGTTTAGTGCTTATCGTGAATTGAATGCAAGTGGTGCCTATAAACCTCGAAAAATCATAATATTGTTTACCATAATGGCTTTACTTGGCCCTATTGCCGGTATTTCAGGTTATTTTTGGTTAGCTGATTTACCGAATGTGCTTGCCGCTATTATGTTGTTTGCTGCAGGCGGCATTCTCTATTCAATTTTTCAAGATCTTGCCCCACAAGTGAAATTAGAAAAACACTGGGCGCCACCTATGGGCGCGGTACTTGGTTTTGTGTTGGGTTTACTGGGTTTTATGTTAACCGCTTAGGCAACTTATCGTCAGTACTATGGTCTTATCTATTTCAATGCTCGTTTGTGCGAGCAAAACCTCCTATATTAATATGGATATTATTTAATGAAGCTATTGCTAATTACTTTTACATTATTATTTTTACTCTCTGGTTGTTCGGTTAATATCACTAAAGATAACTTTATCTACCAAGATGAAAAGGTTGAAGTGCAGCTCGATTTAGCGGCGATTAGCGCTAAAATCACCAATGATGCCGATCTAACGACTGTTTCTAGAGTATCGCTGGTCACTGATGCTGGTGAAACCTTAAAAGGCGTGCAATTACTGCATGAGAAGGCGCGTGTTAATATTGTGCTGTTTGGTGGCAGTGGTATGAAAATAAGCCAATCAGCTGCTATTTTAAATAACTTTGCGTCAATACCAGCCAATGTTATGTGGTTTGATTATCGCGGTGTTGGCGTGAGTGAACGCAAAGGTGAGCTTAATCTAGAAGATATTCTACAAGACTCATTACAGGTATTTGACTTAGCTAAGCGTAGTTTACCAACGAATATTCCAATGGTTGTACACGGTATTTCTATGGGCTCTATTGTTGGTAGTGCCCTTGCTAATGAACGTACGCTTGATGGTTTAGTGCTTGATGGCGCTATTAGTTCAGTACCTGAATTGGTTGAAAATACTGTACCAGCGTGGTCAAAAATATTTTCAACAGTTACGGTATCACCCGAATTAGCACAGCTTAATAATATTGATTTTATCAAGCAGTATAAAAATCCGTTGTTATTTTTGGCTGGTACAGAGGATACCATAACACCTATCGCTTTTTCACAAGCGCTATTTGATATTTCAGGCAGTGAAGTGAAAACGTTAGCTACTATTTCTGAATCTAAACACGGTATGAGCATGAAAAGTGCTGCGGCTATTAAAGCGTACACCGTGTTTATTGATCAGATTACTGGCTCTGGTGTACCTTAGCGTATTGCGTGAATATTCAGCTGTAATGGACCAATTTCACCTTGCGCGGGTTTAGTTTGCTTAAAGGGTAATTCAGTGCTGTTGAAGCTGAAATTTGCTAAGGTGGCCGCGCCATCTTCTCGACTTACTTCTATGTGTAGCTGATATTCACCCATCGCGACTTTATTGCCGTAATCGTCGCGCCAATCCCAACTTAACTGATAATGACCTGGTTTGCGACTCGGTCGAGCAAGGCCATCGAGTAATAATTCATGATGACGTCCTGACTTTCGCCACCAGCGCTTATTGGTTTGCGCCCATTGCTCACTTTTACCCAGCATTAATAAGTTTTTCACTACCTTGCGCTCTGCATTGGTGATCCAAACAGCGACATAAGGTTTTTCATAGTCATCGACATCTAACGTGGGAATGGTAAAGTCAAAACTAAACCTTGGGATATTTAATTGTGTATGTTTGTCTGCTGCGGTTGTTGCAGGTAACTGATAATGATGCCAACGGTTTGAAGCTAGTTGAAAGCCTTGCTCACTAATCACTAAAGCCTCAACGTTATCGAGTTGATTAACCCAGTCAATACCCGCTTGCATGGGCTTAGCGTTTAATGCCGTTGCTATTGCATCGGCTGTGGTTGCATCAGGTGCAATAACAATTGCTCCGGGTGCATTGTTTAGTGGCCAAGCATCACGTGGGTTAAGAATATGATGAAATTTTTGTTGTTTAATGAGGTAATGCCTACTACCAAAACCACTGGCGGCAATGGCTTGGTTAATCACTTTTATTTGTGCAATGGTTGCGTTGTCATGGGGTTTAAAAGGTTGGCTTATACCAATAGTGAAAGGTTTTTGTTGCTGTTGCCAATAGCGCCCATCACCACCAATATCAATACTGAGAGAGGTTAATGTTGGTAGGCTAGCTTTTAAATAAGCAAAGGCGTGGTCAATAATATAACCTTTTGCTAAACCGTTAATATCAAAATTGACGATTGTAGGTTGCGGTATCGTTTGCCAGTTTTCTATAGGTAAGTTAACGCTAAACTTTGCTTTACGCGCTGCTCTTGCAAGGCTGCGTAGCGCTTTTCTGTCGGGCAATATTTGGCTTTTTTGTGCATTTTTCCATAAGGATTGCGCCGCCCCTAATTTACAGCTAAAAGCATTACTACTGCGCGCTTGCCATAATTCACATAGGGTTAGTATTTGTTGTAGCTCTGCAGATAACTTACCGGTGAAGTCACCTCGGTTTAATTGACTTAGCTCACTATCGTTTTGATAGTTAGATAAGAGCATCTCTAAGCGTTTTATTTCGTCAAGGGCTAAGCTGACTTGTTGCTTAGCCTCTTGTTGAGTAACACCGCCAAGGGTGATGTCAGCTGAAGTGCCAAGTACCCCCTGTACTGTAAATTGTACTGTTTGAGGTGCGGCAAAAGCCACAGCACTCAAACCGTATAACAGCACTAACAGGTAAGCTTTTTTTAGCGGATTGCTTTTCATAAATAGTAACTAATATTAACGAATAGGAGGTAATTGCGTACGCACGCTATAGCTTACTTAATGCCAGTAAACTTACGGGTAGCATTTGTTCATTAACAGCTTCTTCAAAACTTACTTGACCGTTGTTGTCGGTATCGAAGTATGTGAAGTTAACTAACGCGTTTAATTGAAATTCGGCAACTGAAATTTGCTGATTATTGTTTTTATCTAAGCTGGCGAATAAGGGGGTGTTTTTATTCAGTTCAGCGGCTTTAATTTTAGCGATTTGTGTATCTAGGCGATCTTCAAATTCAGCAACGTACTCATCGTTAGTAAGGTCTTTATCACCATTTTCATCGGCTCTAGCAAAGTCGAGATTACGTTTTTGTTGGTATTCAGCCCATGTAATTTGTTGATCATCATTTAAATCGTATTTTACTAACATCCCCGATTTACTATGGGTGGTTGGCATACGTACTACGCGCGTAGCATTACGCATTTGGCGCTTGCGTTTTTTCTCGGCTTTTTCGGCGTCAGTTAACGTTGATTTTTTTGTTGAAGTGAATGTGGGTTTTTTATCGTCGAGGGTAATAATACCGCTTTTGTCGGTATCATAAAAATCAAAGCTACGCTTAGCGGTGGCCATGTATTCGTCATACGACATTAAATTATTATCATTTTTGTCCATGGCATTAAAACGTACGTGAGTTTGTTTAATGCTTTGTTTGCGGTCGTAATCTATTTTTTCTTGCAGGTTACGCTCAAAAAATTGTTGATGCTCGTTGGCGTCAATAACCTTATCTTGATTTTTATCGGCTTGTTCAAATAACGTCGCACGCGAGCTATAAAGCTCTTCAACATCAATAGTATAATCTTGATTACTATCGTACTGTGCCAACCAGCGATATTTTTCATTTTCAATATCAGTGGCTGCGGTTGCGCTAAGCATGAAACAAGTGCTGAATAAGGTTAGGGCTGTTTTTTTCATTTAAGTATTCCTCATACAAAGAGTTTTTATGTGTAATTAACGAGTTTATAGCGCAAGGTTTTCTACGGTTTTCAACCAACGTTCAGTAAAGGTTTTACTACTGGTTTTGCTGAAATCATCAATTGACCAAATGCTAATATTGCTGGTTAACTCGGCGCTTTTAGCTTTTATTTTGCTAATATATAAACTGTTTAAGCCATTATTTTTAGCTTGCGCTAACGTGACAATAGGTAGTGCAAAGCTGGCGGCAAAGTCGGCAAGTTCATCTTGCGCAACCACAAGTTGCTCAATCTCTTTTTCAAATAAAACATCATCAAGTTGCATTGATATTCCGCGCAGCTGTTGATTGATTTTCGCCGCATTATCATTAATGACTTTTGCTTGTTCAGGCCAAATAGCGGTTAAATCTCGGCGCAAAATACCCGTCATTAACAGCGCATTGTTTATATTCAACCAAAAATAACCGTGTTGATTTTCTTGATAAATAGCGACTTTTTCGCCTCCGGGCATTAATGCTTGGCCAATATCAATGTTAATGGTGTGAATGTTCTCTTTACGCAGAGCCGTGTAAAAAGATAGTTCTGGGCGCAGTGCATCAATACCAATAACCGCATTGACATTCGGTTGTATTTTGCTGGCATGTGTTGTCACCCAGTTGCTTAAACGATTGATCGGTAAGCGTTTGGGCGGTAAATAATGAACAGTGATGGAGGTATTACTTAGCAATTGTACTAATAGGCTATGCGCGACAGGGATAACCGTGGCGACTGTTTGCTTAGGCTTACTGTGCACGCTGTTGTTAGTTTGCGCCGCGTAGCTAGTTGGTGCTGGTAGCAAGGTTGTGGTTAACACTAAAGAGAGTGTTATTAATGAAAACTTAAGTGAGTTAAGCATGAGCTGTTTTTCCTCGTGCGCCATGTAATATCAGGGTCATAACAAAGCAGGCACAAGCACATAAAATAATGGCAGGGCCAGTCGCAATAGCAAGTTGCAAGTGCATCGGTATTAATACGCCTGCTACCGCACTAAAAGTAGATATAGCGACAGAGCACAGCACCATAGAGCGAAGATCATGCGTAATTAGTCGTGCACTTGCTGCAGGTATTAGTAGTAATGCGCCGACTAAAATGGCACCAATAATTTTTACCGCGGCGACGGTAACTAGGGCGATTAATAGTACAAAACCGTAATCGTGCAGTTTTACCGATATTTTATTGTTATGGGCAATATCTGGCGCAAGAGCAACTAGAAAAGCCTGATTGCCAAAACGCCAAGCGAGTGTAATAACCAATACAAACATAATGAGTAATACTTGAATATCACTGGCTGCTGCCATTAATACTGAGCCAAACAAAACCTGCTCAACTAAGTGGGCATTAACAAACTTGGCAACAAACATCAGTAACGCCGCACCAAGGGCTAAAGCAAATGAAAGAAATACCCCGATTAGTGCGTCATAAGGTACGGTGGTTCTACCGCGAACCCATTGCAATACCAAAGCAAATAACACCGAAAAGGCAAATAAGCTTATCCAAGGTGCGGTAATTGGTTCACCAAGTAAAATACCAATAGAAACCCCCGTTAAGGCACTATGACCAACGGCTTCAGATAAAAATGCCAAACGCTTTACCACCACTAAGGTGCCTAGTGCGCCCAGTAATGGACCTATCATTAAACTTGCGATTAACGCGTTAATTAAAAAACCGTAGCTGAACATTTCAGGTAATAGGTTATTAGCGACTAAGTCGGCGAACACCTGATGAATATAATCTAACATTTAGGCAGTTCTCGCTTCATCGGTTTGGTTATTAGCAAGCAGCAAAGACCGTTGTTGGGCTTGCTCAAGAGATTGTTCAGTAAGTTGCTGTTGCAATACCTCGGTTGGGTTACCGCTTTTTTTCAAGCCACCATCAATGAAGTAGGCTTGATCACAGTATTGCTGTAACACTTGCCAGTTGTGCTCTACCATCACAATAGTCCCACCTTGTTTTTTAAAGTCGGTAAGTACAGCGAGGATTTTTTCTTGGCCAGCTTTGTCGATACCTGCTAATGGCTCATCAAGTAATAATAATGATGGCTTTTGCAGTAACGCACAGGCTAATAAAACGCGTTGACGTTCACCCATAGATAAAGTGCCGACACGATTATTGAGGAGTGTTTTAATGGCAAGTAATTCAACAACGTCATTAATTTCTGAGCGCTTTTTAAAACTTAACCACACTGGACGGTTTTGACTGTTGAGTCGCAAATAGTCGAGCACTGAAATGGGGAGTGATTGCTCAAAAGGCGCTAATTGCGGCATATAACCAATGATTGGCGCTTTGGTATTTGACCATAACATTGCAATACTGCCACTGTGCGGCATTAACCCAGCAATAGACTTTAATAATGTGCTTTTACCACCACCATTGGGGCCAACAATGCCATGCCATAAACCAGCAGACATAGTAGTTGAAACGGCAGAAAGTAAAGTTATTTTACCGAGCTGAATGCCAAGGTTATTAATTTCTATGGCAGGACCTGTGATGCCAACGGCAGCTAAGTTAGCCTTCACTGTGCGCTCCTTGGGGTTTGTTAGTCGCAAAGCTAATGGCTTGCGCGAGCATGTCCAAATTGTATTTCATTTCGTTGAGTACTAAGTCTTGGGTATATTCGCCATGAGTCATGTGAGAAAAGTGAAATAATTTCACACCCGTTTCTCGCTCTATAGTATGTACTGCACTGTTTTTCATGTTTAATTCGGTAAATAGTACGTCAATATTTAGCGCTCTAATTTCATCAATCGTGCCTTGTAATTGTGATGCGGTTGGGGAAATACCATGGGCAGGTTCCACTACGGCAGCAACGGTTAAACCAAATTCTTGTAAAAAATAGCCGTAGGCATTGTGGGTGCTAGCAATTTTTACCTTGCTAAGATCTAACGCCATTAATTGTTGTTGTACGGGTTTTTTCGCTTTACGCAATTCTCGTGCATAACGCACCGCATTTTTTTGAAATAGCTTACCGTTTTCAGGATCTAGCTTAGCGAGCTCTTGCGCAATGGTGTAAACCTGACGAATGGCGGTATCAATACCCACAAAAGTATGTGAGTTAGCTTTACTTTTGCTATTGGCAAGTAGGGCAACAGACTTATTTGCTTCAATAAGTGTAAGTTTAGGTAATTTAATGCGCTGTACTGCCTCGAGTGCAAAATCATCATGGCCAATACCATTAATTACTAGAGCATCGAGTTGTCTTAGGCGAGCAATGTCGGTTGGATTTAAGTGATAATTATGTGGGTTAAAGCCACTATCAATTAACGGGACTACCGTTGCTTTATCGCCGACTACAGCTTTTACATAGGAATAATATGGGTGCAGGGTAATGCCAATAGTTAATTGCTTGTTTGCTGCTTGAGTAGCCGCTGTTGTTTGCAGATAAAATGTGCTGAACAATGAACAGCTTAAAAACACTAGGAGGGTAATAAATTTACGCATAAAGTATTGCCTTAATAGAATAAGTTAGGAGTGATGGGCTGCATCATGAGCAACATTGGCTTCGATAAACTGCCAGTGCTGTTGGCTTTTTTCACATAAATCTGCACTATTCTCAGCGACATTATTTTGAGTGTGTTGATCACTGTGACCACTATGGTTGGTATCTTGAGTGCGCCACGCTAATTGGTGACCACTTTTATCGAGCCATAACGCAATTTGATATTCAGTTGGCACATTACGATCAGCGCTAGCGGTAACCTTTGTAATAAAGCAGTTTGCTATAGGGCTACTAAAATGACGACTGTCAAACGGTACTACCGATGCTTGTTGTAGTTGCAGCAAACTAGGTTGGGCAGGTAATAGCTCGGCGTTAATTAAAAAATTGACCTCATCACCTGTACTGGTTAATTGATTAATAACAGCACTGATCTCTTTTGGAATAATCTTTATCGTTTGGTGCTTATCGTGGTGTTGCCAATATAATAAGCTGGCAGCCAGTGTAACGATGGCAATTACCGTTACAATAAACCATTGATCTTCAGATTTATTGTTGGTGCTAACCACTTCAAAGCGTTTAATTGAGTTCGGCATAGTCAAACTCCGCCGGTGACTCGTGACCGGGATCAAAAACGATGTAATATTCACCTTTAGGCGGTGTAAATGTGATTGAACCATCTGAGGCGGTGTTGATACTTAGCAAAGGCTCTTCATCATAATTGAAAACATTAAGAGTAACCTTGCCAGCTAAACTGCCATCGCTATAGCCAGCAACACATGAAAGCTGTTGCTGTTGGGCTGTAAGCTGGCAGTTTAATAAGGGAAAATGTGCTTGGGCTGCGAAGGTGAGCAACCCAAGTAATAAAGTAGCAAGCTTAATCATTATTCAAAAATCACTTCAAAAGCATAAAATATACGAGTGACATCAAAATCTGCTAACTCATTAGTAGCGACTTTTTCATGATTGGTTTTTAATAAATAACGCCCACCGTTAGATAAGGTAAAACTCGCAATACCTTCCTTGTTCGTTTTGATTTCTAACGCTTCAGGGTTTTTACGATATTGTGGCCCTTCTTGTTCAATAATAATCGTTTGATCGGCAACGGGCTCACCGTTAAATAAGGCTTTTACTTGTAGCGCTTCGTTGGTGACGTAATCAGAAGGGTGGGTAATGGCAATTAACTCAAAACCTTGGTTAGTTGGTGCTAACGCTTCAGTTGTCGGTGCTTGGTTAGTAACAAACGACATTGCTGTGGTGGCGTAACTACGGGTTTCAATGTCACGTGCACCTTTTGGCAATTTAGCGGCAGCTTCTACTTTATTAGCGCGCATATGCTTGTCTTTATCGCGTTTACCTATTTTATATTTAGTGAAGTAACTGGCTTCACGTTGGTAAAACAGTCCGTAAGTTCCTGCTTCGTTTACGGGTAAGTCAAAACTAGCACGACGTTGGCCTTGGTAATAAGGGCCAAAGCGACGTAGTGCTTTACCATCAACGCCTGTGACTTTTACGCCATTACTTGCCATAGCGAAGTCAGGACGAAAAGCGGTATGTGAGGCAGTAACATCAACAGCAACATGCGTAGGTTTTTCGGCATTAATGTTGAAGTAGCTTGGCCAAATATAAATATCGTGAGCCAGTGCTGGCGTGATAATTAAGGCGCTAGCAGCTAGAGTTAACGCGGTTCTTCTTAAGGTTTTAAGGGGAGTGAAATTCATGATTATTTTCCTACGTTTATGGTTACGTTGCCAATTTCTGCATCAGCTTCTAAGGTATATTTTTGGTTTTTTTGGCTATTAATTTTTTGACGAAGTAATGATCTGCCACCGTCTTCACGTACCACTTCAATCATCAGGTTAAACTCTGTTAACTCACCAATGTCTAAAGTGACGCTGTATTCGCCAGGACCTTTTGTTGCTCCGGTTACACCGTCAGCAGGTAAGTCGCCATAACGACCGACTTTTCGCCACCAGCGACGTATATCAACTAACCACTTGTCTTCATCGCGTTTGGTTAAATGCCATAATAATAAGGTGTCATTTTTTCCTTGAGCTTCGGTCCAAATGGCAACATAAGGTTTGTTGTAGTCTTGTGTTGAAAATTCAGGTAATGAAAAATCAACGGTAATCTCTTTCGCCAAAACTGGTGTTGCTATGGTTGCACTGGCAATAAACGCTGCCAGCAAAAGTTGTTTGTTCATAAAGACTCCGTAACAATGCAATGCATTAGTGCATCAAATAAATAACAAAAATAAAAAAAACGCTGCCGCCGCTAAACCAAGCAATAGCTGGTTGTCGTTGTAAGCGGTTAATGGCCACTAACCAAAAACCCGATAAGCAAAATAACACCATGGCAACTGCGCTAAGGTCAGATAAATACAACCATAATCCGTTGGTATGTTTTGCCCGGTGAACATTGTTTAGCATGGCTAATAGAGACAGCTGGCGTTGATCAATTATTATTGCTTGATCATCAACCACGACCTCAATAACGGTATTACCTGCGGGACTGTCTAAGGCAATAATCAATAAGCGATCATAGTCGTCCCATTCAATTGAAAATTTTGTTGCTCGAATATCGTGATTAGCATCAAGCCATTGCAATAAACGTAAGCCCTGTTGTTGAAAGTTATCGTCCCAGCTTTCAGCGTTGTTTAACCATGTTGGCGCTGTGACGGTAGTTTTTTGCTTTTTACTTTGGGTTTTATCCCAATCAGGGTGGTTGAGAAACACGCCGGTAATCGCAAAAAACAACATCAGTAGCAATACTGGCATTGCGCTATAAATGTGTAATATCCGCATTAATGACGTAATGCGCGGTATTAAAGGATTACTAACGTGTGTGGTCACTATGAACACCTACTACAAAAAATTCGAGGCAAATAATACTAGTAAAAAGGTGGTTAATGCAATAGTATATGAGAATTATTCGCATTTATATTTGAGTGTTTTCGTGTTACCTCATTACTTACCTCGTTTTAGCATCAAAAAACCTGCTTTACCCTTTCAGGTCAGCGTACCTGCAGGTTCTTGTTTTAATGTATTGGCATTGTTATTAAAAAGTTGTGCGTATTTTTATTTAATGGCGGGAATTTCGTTAGTGTTATTTACCTTACATTGGCAGTCATCAACATTCGATTTTTCAGCGGTAACACCAGAAAGGACGTTCATGACTCAACCCGTAGTAAGTGAACACCATGAGGTTGTAAAAACACTTCATTTAGCACCGAATGCGCGTTTTCAGGTTAAGCACAAAGACAACCAATTATGGTTAGCTATTGTTAAAAATAATGAGATTTATAACCAATTTTCAAGCCGAGAAACGGCAGCGATACTTACTCTTAAAAGCTTGTATAACATTATGTTAGTGCTCTGCTTATTGGGTTTAATTAGTTTGTTGTTAACTTGTCAGCGTAAGGCTTTTAAACTGAAAGCTTTGTTAGTGATTAGTGCCGTGCTATTTAGTCAGGCACTGTTGCCGTGGTCGGGTTTTTATCCTTTTATGATGACAAATTTATTTTGGCCCATTGGGGGGGGAGTAACCCATTACATAGCGGCTGAACATTTATTTTATTTTATGGTTATTAGTGTTGCCACACTTTGTTATATACCATCATTGGTACGTCAATATCAGCAAATTTTGCTTGGGAAAACGCAAACCGATAACCGTAATCACTCTTTAATTGCTTATGCGAGCCAGTCGGGCACTGCCGCAGCAATTGCTAAAAGTATTGCTAAGCAGTTGCCAAGCACAAGTCGTTACCATATTACGTGTGTTTCTTCGCTACAGGCTCAACAATTAAGCAATTATCAGCAAGTACTTTTACTGGCTTCAACATACGGCGATGGTGAGCCACCAGAGCTAGCGCGAGGCTTCATCAGCTCGTTACACCAGCTAGAGCACTCATTATCAACGGTGAAATATTCGGTGCTGGCTTTTGGTGATAAGCAATACCCTCAATATTGTGCTTTTGGTCATCAGCTATGTGCTACTTTGCGAGAAAAAGGCGCGCAAGCATTAATGCCCGTCACCGAAATTAATCAAGGGAATCAAGTAAGTATTCAGTTGTGGTGGCAACAGTTAACTAATGTTTTAGGTTGGCATAATTCAACATTAGAAAAGTCATGGCAACAGCAGTCAGTTATTAGTAATACTTGTTTAAACCCTCATAGCGCTAGCCGTCATGCACACCACATTAGTTTAATGGCACAAGAGCACGATTTTTCGCCTGGGGATTTAGTGGAAGTTTTACCTAGACAAAGTGCTACTGCCATTGAAAATAAGCTACTCCGTTGTGGGTGGACGCCTTCAACAATTGTGACACATCATAATCAATCTAGATCATTACTTGCAGCATTACAGCAGTTGAATTGGCAACATGAACAAGCTGATACACCGCAAGCTTTAGTTGATAAATTACCCGAGTTAAGCGCAAGAACTTACTCTATTGCCAGTTGTGCAGATCAAGGGGTGATTGATTTATTAGTAAGACAGGTGGTTAAAGCTGATAATAGTGTTGGTTTATGCTCAGGCTATTTAGCGCAACTGTCAGCACAAGACACGTTAACCATGGTGATAAAAAAGCATCATCACTTTCATCCTCCATCGGTGCAAACACCTGTTATTATGATTGCTGCAGGTACTGGGTTAGCCCCTTTTATCGGTTTTCTTGAGCAAAGGCTACGCGCTACCAAGTGTGCCGATGCTTGGCTTATTATGGGGGAGCGCGATGCACAGCATGATAATTATTTTGATCAGCAGTTAACGTGTTTTGAACAGCAAAGCTGTTTACATAAACGACAGCATGCGTGGTCACAAAGTAGTGAAAGTAGCGCTCACAAGGCAAAATATGTCGATGAGATTATTATTGCTGAGCAAGTTGAAATTCGACAATGGCTGCTTAAACAAAACGCTCAACTTTATTTGTGTGGCAATGCCAGTACTTTAGGGGCTAGTTGTGATGCAGCGTTAGCTGATATTTTAGGTGCTAATATCTTTAAGCGGTTAAAGCAGCAACAGCAAATAAAATACGATTTGTATTAGTTTGGGTATTGAATGCAAATATTATGCTGTAGGTAAATAAGTAAATCGCTATTTTCAAGTTAATAAAAGGGTTTAATGTAATGTAAGGTTGCAATTGTTTTGAGTTCATTAATACTTAGTGTATTAATGAATACAGAGGCAACTTATGCGAGATATTTTTTAATGCTTTACTCAGCATTAGCAAAGGGATTTTTGTTAAGTTATAAGCCCTTAAGGGCATGGATATGTATTTTTCAGACGCTATTTTATAGTTTACTTTCTGTTGCTGTGATGGCACAAACAGTTGATGACTTTCGTTATGCGAGCCCACTATTTAAAAAAGTTGACGATAAAGGTAAGCTTATTGGTGGCGTCATTACTTCCGGTATTGAAGCTGAAAATGGAATTTTTTGGTTTGGTAGTCAATATGGTTTAATGAGTTTTGATGGTTACCAATTTAGGCGCTATGCCCATCAGCCTGATAATAGCAATACTCCTGCAGCAAACTATATTATTGCGTTGGCACAAGATAAGCAGGGTTATATTTGGCTTGCTACTCGCACCTCAGGTTTGAGTCGTTATTCTCCTCGTGAACAGAAATTTATTCATTTTAATACCCAATCAACCCAGTTAAAACTACGTACAAATACCTTGCGTACTTTGCGTTTCGATCATCAAGGTTACTTATGGTTAGGTCATGAGTTAGGCGTTGATAAAATAGATACCGAAAAGCTCACTATAACTTCGTTTGATTTTCCTATTGCCAATAGCATCAGCTTTTATATTTCACCTGAAAAAGACGGAAAAATAATTGCAGGTAGTACTAAGGGACTTTTTATAAAAGAGGTAAATAGTGACAAATTTGAGTTAGTTGAAGCACTGAGAAACATTGATGTTAGAAGTATTTATCAGGCTAAAAATGGGGATTACTGGTTAGGAACCAAGCAAGGTTTGCGGCTTTGGGATGGAAAAAATAGTGTTAGTTTAATTGATAGTGGAGCGCACGATTTAAATAATACTTATATCCGCACTATTGTACCGCAAAGTAATGGAAAGGTTTGGGTCGCTAGTTATGGTAAAGGTTTAGCGTTGTTTCATGAAGATGATGTTCGGTTGATTAAACAGTTCAAACATGATCCTTCTGATGATACCAGCTTAGCTTTTGATGATGTTGGCACTATTCTATTAAGTGCTAATGGCACGTTATTGATTGGTACTTGGGGCGGCGGCTTACAGCTATTAAACACCCTAACTAGTGATAGTTTTGTGATGATGCGCCATAGCCTGCAGCATCAGCATGGATTGAGCTTTGCCAATGTCCGCACTATTCTTGAGTTAAATGACGGACGACTATTAGTCGGAACAACGGGTAACGGTTTAGATTTAATTGATCCTAAAAAAGGGCGTATCGCTAATATTCAGCAAAGTGTAACAGGCAAAACTTTTAGTAATACGGTTTCTTTAGCGCAGCAAGACGATAAAGTTGTTTGGGTGGGTACTGCCTCTTCCGGTTTGTTACAGCTTGATTTAACCACCTTAACGCTGACGTCAGGTTTTGTTAAAAATATTGTTGATGACGCCGTATTACGTTTACTGACGTTACCCGACCAAAGTTTACTAGTTGGCACCAACAAAGGGGTTTGTAAAAAGGCGTTTAATAGTGATAGCTGTACGGAGCTAAAAAAAACTGATGGCAGCTTAATGGGCGACACCGTTACCGCCTTAGTTGCTGATAAATATAATAATGCATGGATTAGTACCCATAATGGCGTTTATCGTTTAAGGGATAATAGTACCGTATTAGATCATTATAAAGTGGGTGAGACTGAGGCAAGCTTAAGCCATAATTATGTTTTAGGTATGGTAGCAACTCAGCAAGATAAAATGTGGTTAGCAACAAGTATAGGGTTTGATTCTGTTACTCACCTTAGCGCTAACAAACCAAAATTTAAACGTCATAAAGCTGAATTAGATATAGGAAACAATAAACCTGGCGCTAATATGTTGCTTGATGAACAAGGGCGTATTTGGAGTGGAACCAGTTTATTGGAGCCAACTAACAAAAGGTTTCTTCATTTTAATAGTGCTCTTGGAATTGATATTGGTACCGCGTGGTTAGGCTCGTATACACAATTACGTTCTGGATTAATGGCATATGGCGGCACTAAAGGCGTACTTATTGTCGATCCCACTCAATTTAGTGATGAAATTGCACCATCATCACTATTGTTCACACGCTTTAGAATTAATGATGAAGAAGTGCCCTTAGCACGGTTAGATCAGCTTACCTTATCACCACAAGAAAATGAGATAAGTCTTCAAATTGCGAGTCCAGATATACAACACTCTCAAGAAATTGAGTATCAATATAAGCTTGTAGGACAAGACAATAAATGGCGTACTTTAGAAAACAATACGCGAGAAATTCATTACAGCAATTTAGCACCGCAGCATTATCAGTTACAAATTAAAGCAAACTATACAAAATATTCTGCGTTGATAGCGCCATTAACACTAAGCTTTACCGTGCAGCCACACTATTGGCAAACATGGTGGTTTGGCCTAGTTATTTTATGCTTATTATTACTTATTGTGGCGCTTGTTTTTCGCTGGCGTATTGGTTTAGTACGCGCACAGGCTTTACAGTTAGAAGCTTTGGTTAATACACGTACCCATGAAATTGAGGTGATTAATCAAATAGGCAAAAAATTAACCACGCAGTTATTATTAGAAGATTTATTCAATGATATTTATACGCAACTAAGCAAAATTTTCATCGCGGATCGTTTTGGCATAGGTTTACTTAATCATGAGCGTAATCAGTTGGTGTTTGATTATGCGGTTGAGCGTGGTGTACGTTATCAAAGTTATGTGCGGGATATGGAAAAAACAGGACAATTAGCGGTTTACGCGGTACAGCACAACCAATCGGTTTTAATTAATGATTACCAAACGCAATACCAACGCTATTATTCTGTAGAAGACAACTCACAGCATCAATTATCTAGCGGCCTAACAGAACAAGCGGTTGCCTCTATGATGTATGTTCCTATGCAAAGATCAGGCTCAGTACTGGGTGTACTGAGTATTCAAAGCATTACTAAGAATAGTTACAGTGAACACGACCTCACATTGTTGGAAACCTTAGCTTCTTATGCGTCTATTGCTGTAGAGAATGCACGCTCACATCAAGACTTATTGGCTTTACATCAACAGTTGAAACTGAATATTGATGAGTTACAACAAACACAGCAGCAATTGATATTGAATGAAAAAATGGCATATTTGGGGCAATTAGTTGCGGGTGTTGCTCATGAAATCAATACTCCTATTAGCATTGGCATTACCGCTGCAAGTTTATTAGAAGATATGCGAGCAAATATAGACGCTCATGTTAAAAATAATACCTTGAGTAAATCAACACTCGATAATTTTTTAAATGAATCCCAACAAAGCCTACGCTTGATTCAAAATAACGCTGAACGAGTTGCCATATTAGTTCAGCGCTTTAAGCAACTTGCTGAGCAAGATGGTGACGATCGTTTAAAAGACATTAATCTTGCGGCGCTTTGTCAAAGTGTTATTAGTAATGTTCGCGGTACAATGGAAGACAATGCCTTACAAATACATTTAAGAGTCAATGATGCCGTTGTGATTAAAACCTATCCAATGATATTAGGGCAGGTGTTGTTTATTTTAATACAAAATGCGTATTTTCATGCTTTTAATGATAAGAAAGGTAAGGTTTCTATTGAAGGGGCTGCGGTTGAAGATCATTATGTTTTACGGGTAATAGATGATGGCTGCGGTATTGATACAGAGGCACTTGCGAGAATATTTGAACCTTTCTACACCACTAAACGTCATCAAGGAGGTACAGGCTTAGGTCTAAGTATTGCCTTTAATTTAGTGAACACCACACTTAATGGTCAATTAAGCTGCCAAAGCACGTTAGGGCAAGGCACTGTATTTGAAATTAAATTACCTAAACTTAAATGAACATAAAGGGGCTTTTGTCTGTTGAGTAAATGCAGTAAAGTGCGACAAAGCCCGTCAAATAACACAACATCATGAACAAGCAAGCTAATTTAATTACTGAGCTAGATAGCTTAGTTTCCGAAGGGCGTAATCCCGCGACTATGGATATTGATTTACTCGATACCAGCACATTACTAAGTCGCATCAATAACGAAGATCAAAAAGTAGCCCTAGCAGTGCAAGCAGTACTGCCACAAATAACGCTGGCAGTTGATGCTATTGTGAGCGCTTTTTCACAAGGTGGTCGCTTAATTTTTATTGGTGCAGGCACTAGCGGTCGTTTAGGTGTATTAGATGCTGTGGAGTGTGTACCTACGTTTAGTGTGTCAGACCAACAAGTTGTTGGCATTATTGCTGGCGGTGAAAAAGCTATTTTTAAAGCGGTTGAAGGTGCTGAAGATAGCACCAGCTTAGTGCTTGATGATTTAAAAAATATTAATCTCAATGCAAAAGATGTACTGGTTGGTTTAGCTGCTAGCGGTAGAACGCCTTATGTTTTATCGGGCTTGGCGTATGCAAAATCATTAGCGGTTACTACGGTTGGAATTGCTTGTAGCCCTGATACTCCCGTGCTTAGTCAGGCTGATATTGCTATTTGCCCTGTGGTTGGCCCAGAAGTTTTAACCGGTTCCACGCGATTAAAATCAGCGACGGCGCAAAAAATGGTGTTAAATATGCTAACCACCGCAAGTATGATTAAAAGCGGTAAGAGTTATCAAAACTTGATGGTTGATGTAAATGCCAGTAACGAAAAGCTTTATGCGCGTGCGATACGTATTGTTATGCAAGCAACTGGCTGTGATTACGACACAGGCAAAGCCGCTTTAGTGCAAGCTGACAATAGCGCTAAACTAGCTATTTTATTAGTTGAAACTGGCATTGATGCGGAACAAGGTCAGCGATTATTAGCACAGAATGATGGCTTTTTACGTTTAGCGATTAATGAAGCCCTTGGTGGTTAATTGTTATTTACTCATAGTTAATGCACTGGTTTGATAATGAAAGAAATAGTAATTCCCATGATTTTCCTGCGTAATATTTTAGTGGCCTTGTTGATGTGCTTTGCTGTTCAAGCATGTCATGTAGCACCGCTTGAAAAACCACAAAAATTAGTGGTTGGCGCTGAGCAGCCTGCATTGTACTTACCCAAATTGGCAGGTAAACGCGTTGGCTTAGTCGTTAATCAAACCTCAAAAGTAAACAATCAACACCTAGTTGATTTTTTACTCGCGCAAGGCATTAATGTACAGGTTATTTTTGCGCCGGAGCATGGTTTTCGTGGTGATCATGATGCTGGAGAAAAGTTTAATAACAGTATCGATAAACAAACAGGCGTACCGTTAGTGAGTATTTATGGCAAAAGTAAAAAACCTGCTGCAGAGGTAATGGCGTCGGTTGATATTATTGTTTTTGATATTCAAGATGTAGGCGTACGTTATTACACGTATATCAGCTCAATGCACTACATGATGGCAGCGGCTAGCGAGGCCAATATTGGTTTTATGGTGCTCGATAGGCCTAACCCTAACGGCATGTACATTGACGGACCTGTTTTAGAGCATGAATTTCAATCCTTTGTTGGGATGCATGCTATTCCTTTATTACACGGTTTAACCGTGGGTGAATTAGCAAAAATGATTGTTGGTCAGGGTTGGCTTAACACTGACAAACCATTGGCATTAACGGTTATTCCAATCGCAAACTATCATCATCAAATGCCTTATTCTTTGCCTATCAAGCCTAGCCCTAACTTACCGAATGATCTGGCTATTGCGCTGTATCCCTCATTAGGTTTTTTTGAAGCAACCCCGATAAGTATTGGTCGAGGCACACCGTATCCCTTTCAAGTGATTGGGTATAATAAAACGTCATTAGGTGATTATACTTTTATGCCAGTTTCAACTCCTGGCGCGGCAATAAAACCTAAGTTGATGAATGAAACATTAATTGGGCAGCGCTTTTATCAAAACGCTCAGACCAATCATGGCGGTTTAACATTGCGCTATGTTATACAGTGGCATCAAGCATTTGCTCAACAGCATGAGACTTTTTTTCAACACCCAAAATTTATGGATAAATTAGCGGGTACCGATAAGTTACGTAAAGCCATTATTGCTGGGCAAACCGAAAGTGAAATTAAAGCGAGTTGGCAACCCGCGTTAACGGAGTATAAAGCTCTCAGGCAACAATATTTATTATATAACTAACCTGTCTCAGCTTAACAAATATTTCTCTAGCAGTTATTTATCCCTAACTTCTTCGTTAAATTTACTTGCAATAGGCCAGCTATTGACGCGAAATTTGCCTTGAATTAAGAAAAACTATCAAGCTAGAGGTTCATAAAAGTAATTTTTACTGATATTTCAATTTGTTAAATATCTCTTAAACCGAGTTCAGGTTATTTATGAACAAATTTTAAGACAAAAAAAATCCGACACTAGGTCGGATTTTTATAGCATTGATAACGTTTATTAAAGGAAAGGGTTTACTTTAA
>NZ_JAHKPW010000086.1 GCF_018860755.1 Colwellia sp. D2M02
TACTAAAGCCAATAGTTTGTACTGCATCTGCACCTACTTGGAAATTAGCATCATAACTACCGTCAAGTAAGTTCTGACCACCAAAGGTAGTATCGGTTGCAACACGGTTAACTTCTGCCATTAACGAGCGAATCTCTTCTTGAATCGCTAATCTATCTTCATCAGTGTTTGAGCCGTTAGCTGATTGTTGCGCCAAGGTTCTGACACGTTGAAACATTGAGGTCATTTCATCCATGGCACCTTCAGCAGTTTGCGCTAAAGAAATACCGTCATTCGCATTACGGTTACCTTGATTAAGGCCTAAGATTTGTGATTGTAGTCTATCGGTTATTTGTAAACCTGCCGCATCATCTTTCGCACTATTGATACGAAGGCCTGAAGATAGACGTTGGAATGATGTATCAAGTGCACCACCAGTGTTAGTTAACTGACGTTGTGCATTTAATGAACTTACGTTGGTATTTACATATAAAGCCATAATAGAATCCTCACTAATCTTTGTTGGTTCAACAGGTTCACTATTGTTGAACCGTTAACTTTTAGTTTTTGTTAATGATTGATAGATCTACCCTAATCAACCATTAACCTAAACATTGCTCAGATTAATGAGTATTTAACGTGGTGAGTGCTCCGCGCATACCAGTTAACTTTATATGTCAGTTTTTTCTACCCCTAGAAAAGAAGTGACATGACAAAGAAGTAATTTAATGTTTACTCCTTTGCTCAAACACTGTATCGGGCGAAGTAAAATAAACTTTAGCAAATATTTTATTTTTATTTAGATATGTAAAAGTCACTATTAAACAGCAGGTTAAATAGTGATTTTCAATTTTAAGTATTATTAATTGAAATAAAATAATGTAGCGGCGATAACGTTTTTCTAGAAAGGGAAGATATATGAAACCAGATCAGCAAAAACAAAAAACCCGACTAATGTCGGGCTTTCAATAAGAGCATGAACTAACGAGTTATTAACCTTGTAATAAGCTTAATGCCGCTTGTGGTCTTTGGTTAGCTTGACTCAAAATAGTTTGACTGGCCTGTTGCAGTATTTGCGCTCGTGTTAACTTAGCTGTTTCCATCGCAAAATCTGCATCTTTAATACGTGACTTGGCCGCTGATAGGTTTTCAGATATATTTGATTGGTTACGAATGGTGGATTGGAATCGGTTTTGTACCGCACCAAGTTCGGCACGTTTTTTATCTACAACCGCAACCATTGAATCCATACCCGCTAAAATATACTGAGCATTCTCCTGTGTTGATACACTAATTGTTGCTGCAAGAAAACGAGTAGCAAAATCATCAGCACCTGTAATTGCATTACCTGAAATTGTTGATACACCGGCAGCTAAAGTAGTTAACCCTTTACCAGTTACTGCACTAGCAATACCAGCAATACCTGAGACAGTAAAGCCACCATTAGCAGCTAAGCTATTAATTGTTGCTGTACCACCAACATACTGCATACTAAAGCCAACTACCTGTACCGCATCAGCACCTACTTGGAAGCTTGCATTGTAAGTGCCATCAAGTAAGTTCTGTCCACCAAAAGTTGTATCTGTGGCAACACGGTTAACTTCATCCATCAGAGAGCGTATCTCTTCTTGAATCGCTAATCTATCATCATCGGTGTTCGAGCCGTTAGCTGCTTGTTGTGCTAAGGTTCTAACGCGCTGAAACATTGAGGTCATTTCTTCCATCGCACCTTCAGCAGTTTGTGCTAGAGAAATACCGTCATTGGCGTTTCGGTTACCTTGGTTTAAACCTAAAATCTGTGATTGCAAGCGATCTGATATTTGCAAACCTGCAGCGTCATCTTTTGCACTATTAATACGTAAGCCTGATGACAAACGTTGAAAAGCTGTATCTAAATCACCACCAGATTTGCTCAACTGGCGCTGTGCGTTTAATGAACTGATATTACTATTTACATATAAAGGCATAATCTACCCCTTGAGTGTTAAATGGTTAAAAAAGATATAGTCAAGCAAACTGCATGGTTTTTTAGTGCTTTACATATCATCACTGATTATTACTAAAGCAATTAAGATACCAACTTTAAAAAAATAATTTTAAAGTTGGTCATTAATGGTTAAATATAATTAAGTAAAGATAAGCCCTGAATCTTAGAGAAGGTTAGCTGAGCGGCCTCTAGGGCAACTTTCGATTGTTCAAGGGTGGTTGCTGCTTGATAAAAATCAAGATCTTCAATGGACGAACGGCCTTTTTCTAACGAAAGATTAGTATCAAGATGCTGGCTCTCTTGAGAAACAATTAACTGTAAGTTAACCCCCATAATGCCTTGTTGGGCTGATATATGACTTGCAGCGCTATTAATTTGACTTAAGATGTGACCGTAGTCTATTTGATGTTGGCTAGTATTTGCCGCTGTACTGTCAGTTTCTAACCACTCAATTGCCGCTTTTAAGGTTTCAAAAATACTAACATCTTCATCTTCACCTAAGCCAAATTGGTCGCCAACCTCAGGTGTCCCCTCAATAGTGACCTCTACACCATTGAAGGTAAAAGGTTGCCCTGGAACAAAAGGGTCTATGGTACTTACCGGGTTTGCCGCTGAATCTGTTACTACAACTTCAAGTTGGCCATTATTATCCGCATCAGTAAAATCTAAAGTGTAACCAGGAGGAAATGTAGCAACATCATAAGAGCCTCTATCGGCAACAACCGCACGCGTTACGGTTGCGCTACCGTTATTAGTATTATATTCAGGAGAAAAATCACCTACAGCATTAGCTATTTTAACAAAGGCTTCATCACCTGACTGATTCATATTAACGACAACACTATTGCTAATAGCCAGTTGATTTATACCACTATCACCTTGATAAATAACACTTCTATCTGCTTGCAGTGCAAACGGTTGTTTATCAATTTGGTGCCCAGCAAAAATAAAACCTCCGGTTTCATCTTTGCTATTAGCAATATCGAGAACTTGTTCTAAGTATTGTTTCATCTGTGTGGCAAGCGACTGCCTATCATCGTCAGACAGTGAGCCATTATTTGCCTGTATAAAACGCGACTTTACGTTTAATAATACATCTTGGGTTACCCCAAAAGCCGTTTCAGTTTGTTGGTTGCTGCCTGTACTTAACGTAATATTACGAGTGTACTGTGAAATTTGATTAATACCTTCTTTATAGCCAGCTAAGCTACTATAAGAAACCGCATCATCTTTTGCAGTAAGTACTCTTTTGCCGCTATCAATATAAGTAGCTTGCTTATGAACATCAGTATTTCTCGCCGCCATATTTTGCGCACTTTGAAGATAAAACTGAGAGGTAGAAACTCGCATAAATAATTCCTTATCTTACTGCTGCTAAAATTGTGTCAAAAAGCGTATTGGCGACTGAAATAATTTGCGAAGATGCTTGATAGGCTTGTTGAAACTTCAATAAGTTAGCCGCCTCTTCATCAAGGTTAACCCCTGATATTGATTGGTTACGGTTATAAGCTTGGTTATATAATGCTTGGGCTGTGTCAGAGACAAGTTCAGCATTGCTGGCTTTTGAGCCTACCGTTGCCGTAGATACTGCTAAATTCTGACTAAAGCTTTCTGTACCGCCATTAATCACTTTTTCTGTCTGTGTTTTAGCCATCGATAACGCATTGCCGCCATTACCAATACCGAAGGCATCACCAATAGTGTATTTTTCAGGAGCAAGTACACCTTGTCCTACAGGCTGTCCTGATATTTCAAACTGAAATGCAGCTGTTGCTGGAGCTGGTGGCATATCTATCACCACAGAATTTCCCGCTAAAAACGTACCTGATGTTATTGCACCAACAACTGAAGGTGGTGTTGGTGGTGGTGTATTAGGGTCACCGTCGTAAACACGGTATGAAAAAGTACCAGGGCTAGACTCGTATACATCAACTAATAAGCCTTGGTTAGTGGTGCTAGCAAAAGTACGTGCTGCTGCAGGATCGGTAACATTGTTTATAGCAACTTTGCCGTCACTCACATTGTTAGTTGATGGGGTTACATTCACAGCAGAGCTTGCTGCAATTGCACTTCCATCATTAAGTATTGTTTTAAATAATGCAGCACCATCTTTAGTTGGCTGCAGAGTTAATACGTCACCAGCAACGGGAGCACCACTGGTTTCAATAAACTCAAAACCGTAATCAGGTGATGATGGCGTATATGTACCTGAGCCTGGCGCACCTAAGTTCTCAGTATTACCGTTACTCATATTAGTCATAATATAATTAGTACCGTCATAACGAACTTCAAATTCGGCCGCTGGTAATAATGAGATATCAGTAATATTGACTTGTGCTGCTAAGTTACCTGTATTGGTTGATGGCGATGAAACCCTACCTTGTTGTAACTGCAGGGTATTAATATCAGAGAACATATTAGCCCCCTGAATACCATTAAGATCTAAACCACTCGCTTGGTTTGTATTTAATGTTGAAGAGATCGCCATAGCCAAGCGATCAATATCTTTTTTCGTTTGGCTTAAGTGCTCATCTCTAAATTCAAAACTAGCACCTAAAGAGCCCCCAAGCTTTTGTTCAGACATGGCAACTGAGCCATTAGGTCCAACTAAACGTAACTCTGTTTTAAGTGGATCGGGATCTCCTGCATTAACTTGCATAGTTAACGGTGTAATACCCGCGACTAATGTCACGCCCTGACCGATCATAACGGTCATCACACCGTGTTGATCTTCAATGGTATTAACGCTGGTATATTGGCTCAGTTCGCCAATAAGTTGATCACGCTTATCTAATAAGTCGTTTGCCTGCCCTGTTTCTTTCAAATTTTGGGAATATAAAATTGCTTCATTGGTTTTTGCTAGCTCCACTGATATCTCAGATATTTTATTAACAACTTGATCTATTTCGCCATTAACAGCTTTGGTCATGTTATTAAATTCATTAGATAAGTCATTGAAGTTGCTACTAAGCACGCTAGCTTGGTTTAACACAATACTACGTAAACCTGCATCACTTGGGTTATCTACTACACCATTAATTGACTGGTACAGTTGATTAATAGAGCCCATCACCGCTTCACCAGAGTTGCTCATTAAGCGATCTAACTGGCTTAACTTGCCGTTAAGTGAGTCAGCCTGACCTAAGTTACTCTGATTTAATAATTGTTCTTTGTGTGAAAATTGATCGTAGAGGCGTGCTATATTGTCAATATATGTACCAGTACCAATAAAGTTACCGCCACTTTGAAAGCCTAAGGTTGCATTTTGCTCGGCTCTTTGACGGTTAAACCCTTCGGTATTAACATTGGCAATGTTATGGCCGGTAGTTGCCAGCTGCTGTTGAGAAGCTAGTAAGCCACTTACACCTGATTGGTACAAACTTACTGACATAATTTACACTCCTGAACGATAACCTCAACAATAAGCGCTATAGATCTCTTTTGATCCTGTAACTTATATTGAATTATTAGTTCTTTGATCTTGCGCTAACCTATATGGCTGCGTAAAAATATGGTTACTTTGCTAAAAGGTTTGTGACTTTTTTCAATGTGCCTAAAATTTTATTGGCATATTGAGGATCCGTCGCATAACCGGCTTTCTGTAACCCATGCAGGAATTGTTCCACATTACCGGAGTTTTGTAATGCGTCTTGATATCTATCACTATTTGAAAGGAAGTTTATATAGTCGTTGACGCTGTCGTGCATTGATGAATAAGTTCTAAAAGGCTCGGATTTTTTCACCATTGCCCCTTGTTCAAACTCTAAAGTGTCTTTCGTTACTTTATCGCCACCCCAGCGGTTATCTGCTTTTATATTAAACAAATTATTTGAGCTAGTCCCATCTGACTGTTTTATTATTTTTTGTCCCCAGCCTGTTTCAAGTGCTGCTTGCGCAATAACAACTTCAAAAGGTACGCCAAGCTGTTGTTGTACTTTTTTAGCTGGCTCAGTTAAGGCACTAACAAAATCTTTTGGCTCATTAAATGTTGTTCCTGTGTCTGGCGTTAAACTATTGACGCTTTCTGAGCGACTACTTTTATTAACAGTTTTTTGATTAAACTGCCCCATAACAGCACTTTGAGCATAGTTATTACCGTTATAGTTACCCGCAAATGGAATATCAATCTCAGGTTGTATTTGCTCATTTAGTTGATTACTTCTTGCGAGCATATTTTCAATTAAGGTATTGCGTTTACCTGCTGATGTTTTATCTGTGGTGTCGTCTGTGTTATTAACATGATTTAGGCTAACATGGTTTAGGCTGACATCATCCGTAGCAGCTAAATTACCGTCATTACGTAATACAGAGCTTGGCTTGAAGTTACCGCTATCACCACCTAATTGTCGAACAATTAAGTCTGTTAACCCTAGCGATCCATTAGATGATAGCTCTACGGCCATTTGTTGGTCGTGCATATCGCGGTAAAACTTGGTTGATTGTGAGTTGAATGGGCTATCTGATTCTAAAACATCTTGCGCTTTACGCATGCTCGATAACAGCATTTTCATGAAAATAGCTTCAAATTGTTGGGCGGCTTCTTTCAGCGCCCCATCTTTGGCTTCTTCACTTCCTTCACGTGATTGCTGACGGATGCTATTTAAACCATTAAGCTCAAGCGAGTTTCTCGCTTGGTCAAAGTTATGTGTTAAATTTGATTTAATATCCATAATTTCTGCTTAATTAATTTATTGAACCGTTCATCGAAAATCATTAAATAAACGATAACTGTTAAATAACAATCAACTCGCCTCGAATGGCACCTGCTTGATCTAATGCTTCTAGAATTGCCATAACATCGCCAGGTCCTGCACCTACTTCATTAATAGCACGTACTAAGGTATCTAAAGTTACACCGGGATTGAAAACAAACATGCGAGCATCTGAGTTACTAACATTCACGGCTGATTCATTAGTGACGACAGTTTCACCTTCCGCAAAAGCGTTAGGTTGACTCACATTTTGCACTTCATTAATAGTAACGGTAATACCGCCGTGGGTAATTGCTGCAGCTAAAAGCTTAACTTCTGAGCCGATAACAATAGTGCCTGTTCGAGAGTTAACAATAATTTTTGCTGCCGGTGAGGCCGGCTCAAATTCTAAATTTTCAATTACAGATAAAAAGCTAACACGGTCACTGATATCACGTGGAGCACTAACACGTACCGACGTTGCATCAAGTGCTTGTGCTGAACCAGCAATAAGTTCATTAATAGTGTCTGATAAGCGTTTTGCGGTGGTAAAGTCTGAATTTTTTAAGTTAAAGGTAATATGGTCACCTGAAGAAAATGGTGATTTAACTTCACGTTCAACAATTGCCCCGTTAGCGATACGGCCAACTGTTGGTATATTCACTAATACCTGCGAGCCATCAAGCCCTTGAGCACCTAAACCACTAACCACTAAGCTACCTTGTGCTACAGCATAAGCATTACCGTCTAGACCCATTAAGATGGTTTGTAATAAAGTACCGCCACGTAAGCTTTGCGCGCTACCCATACTTGACACAGTAACATCAATAGTTTGCCCTGGTTTGGCAAAAGCATTAAGTTCAGCGTGTACCGCTACCGCGGCAACATTCTTAATTTTTGGTTTAAGGTTTTCTGGCATAGTGATACCAAAATTACTTAACATGGTTTTAAAGCTTTGTTCTGTAAAAGGACTTTGTTCACCTGTACCAGGTAAACCGACCACTAAGCCATAACCAATTAATTGGTTAGAGCGTACACCAGCAACATCGGCTAAATCTTTAATGCGCTGCGCATGAGCAGAAAGAACATTTAACGCCACAAAAATCAGTATAAGGTTAACAATTGCTTTCATAATTTAATACCTCTCAATGAATTAGCATTGAGTTATAGTGGCCACCAAGAACTGTTAAAAAACGACGTTAACCAACCTTGTTCATTGACGTCTGCAAAGGTGCCAGTACCAGCATATTGAATACGTGCATTAGCGACTTTATTCGATAAAATAGTATTATTAGAATTAATGTCTTTAGAGCGAATAATACCCGTTAAGCGAATATATTCATCACCGTTATTGAGGGTCATCCACTTTTCGCCACGAATCATTAAATTACCGTTAGGTAAAACCCTCAGCACATGCACTGAAATATTACCGTTTAAGCTATTTCCTTGGTCTGCTTTAGAGTCACCCGTGAAATTAGAGTCTTGTGACAAACCAAACTCTAATGACTTACCATTAATAGTCACCGGAGCACCACCTAAACCAGTAACAGCATTTAGGTTGTATTCATTATCTTTTTTAAGTTCGGTTTTAGCATTTTTTTTCGCTTGAGTATTTTCACTCAAAATCACCGAAATAATATCGCCAACACGGTGTGCTTTAGAGTCTGAGTAAATATTATTGACATAATTAGGCTTAAATAAAGAGCCTGAAGGGACAATACGAGACTCTTCTTCTTCAGGTAAAATTGGCGCAAAATCTGGGTCATCTGGCAAAGCTTTACTGAGCTCGACTGTGTTACTACAACCACCAAGCATAATAAGTAAACTTAACGATATTACATTGACGATGTTTTTCATCATTGCCTCCAATTTTCTAAAAATGAAATATAAATAAAGCTAATTGATTTCAAATAACTACAACTGCTGATTGATATAACTCAGCATTTGATCAACCGCAGAAATAACCTTTGAGTTCATTTCATAAACACGCTGACTTTCAATAAGGTTTACTAACTCTTCGGTGGTATTAACATTCGATGTTTCTAACGCACCTTGTACCAGCATACCGTAGCCTTCTAAGCCAGGAACCCCTTCTTGAGGATCACCACTGACAGCTGTCTCAGTATATAAATTTTGCCCTATTGGCTCTAAACCGCTTGGATTAACAAAGTTAATCAAGTTAATTTGTCCTACAACAGCTGGCTCTGCTTGCCCTTGTAACATCACGGATACTTCACCATCTTGGGAAACAATAATACTGCGAGCATCTTCAGGTATGGTTACTTGCGGCTGTAGTAAATACCCTGCTCCTGGAGTAACCATGTTTCCTTCTTCGTCCATCGTAAACTGACCATTGCGGCTATACGCTGAGCTACCATCAGGCATTAATATTTCAAAGAAACCTTCCCCCTGAATCATAAGATCAAGCGAGTTATCTGTAGTAAGCATGTCACCTTGAGTATGAATTTTTTGAGTGGCAACAACCTTTGTACCTGCGCCTAACATTAAACCTGAAGGCATTTCAGTGTCTTGTGCACTACGTCCGCCGGGTTGGTTAATGTTTTGATACAGTAAATCTTCAAATACGGCTCGGCTCTTTTTAAACCCGACAGTGCTTGCGTTAGCTAAGTTGTTAGAAATTACCGCAATATCTTTCGTTTGCGCATCTAAACCTGTTTTACTTATCCATAATGCTGGGTTCATAAATCACCTCTATAAATTATTAGCTTCAGCGGTTATACCAACCGACATAGCAAAATATTGTTCACTCAAAAATTAACTAGAACGCTCTTAATAAGGAAGATGCGCTGCTGTCATTTTCTTCTGCTGTTTTCATCATTTTTAATTGCATTTCAAATTGACGTTGCAAAGCAATCATTTCTGTCATTTCGTTTACGGGGTTAACATTACTTGACTCTAAAGCTCCGCCTTGTACTTGCACATTAATATCAGCCTGCAACACTTGGCCATCTTTTGCCCGAAATAAACCATCATTACCTTTATCAATTAAACGCACATCGGGGTTTACCAACTTAATACGTGCAACCTCTTCTTGAACTGTACTTGGCGCACCTTCTGGTTGAACCATGATGGTACCGTCACGACTTATTTGAATATTATTTACCGGTAACGGTAAGAATATTGGTCCAGCCTCACCAATTACTAATTCACCATCATTTGTCTCTAAAGCACCTGTTTCGGTGACACGTAAATGACCACCACGGGTATAAGCTTCTTGACCATCTTTACCTTGAACAGCAAAAAAACCCTCTCCACCAATGGCTACATCAAGTGAGCGTCCTGTAGTAAGTAATGCGCCAGAGTCAAAATTTTGGCTAGCACGTTCTGTCATAGAAAATACTCGTGTTGCCATACCTTCACCATAAGCTTGCATACTGCGCGCTTGGGCCAAGTCAGCTTTAAAGCCAGTGGTTTTTGCATTGGCTAAATTATTAGCATTAACTGCCAAGGCATTCATATTTTGTTTAGCACCGCTCATGGCGATATAAAGCAACTTATCCATGATGAACTTCTCAAAAAAAGGTTATACCTGATAAATGCAATTACAATGCCAGAAGATAGACACTATTCACGATTGAGTGTTTTTTTACGAGGGAGTAACTAGCGTACAAATAAAAAAGCGAGCCTTATGTCAAGCTCGCTTTGATGATATTTAAAGAGGATTAATATGAAGTTACTATCTAATTTGCAATATGGTCTGATTTAATTGGTTATCCACTTCTAATGAGCGCGAGTTCGCTTGGAAGTTACGTTGCGCTGAAATTAAATCAATTAACTCTGTGGTTAAGTTAACGTTAGATTGTTCTAGTGCTGAGGAGTTAATAGTACCAAAAGTACCTGAGCCACCTTCCCCGGCTAACGCCTCACCAGAAACAATACTTTCTTTCCAGTTAGTACCGCCGATTTGGGTTAGGCCTTGCTCATTGGCAAAGTTAACCAAAACGATACGTGACAATGGCTCTGAAGTACCATTACTATATGTTGCTCTCACCAAGCCATCAGTATCAATGTCAATGCCTGTTAAGCGTCCAACCGCCAAACCATCTTGTTTTAAAGCGGTAACTTCAAAGTTAGACGCAAATTGCGTTGGTTCATTTGGATTAGGTCCATTAGTATCTAAATTAAAGTCAATGATCATTTGCTGAGTAGGATCTGCGCCGTTACTTAAAATACCAGCGCCGAATTGAGCTGTTTGTATAGTGCCTGGTTTTTGGGCGATAAAGTCACCACTAGTATCAAACATTAAAACAGCTCCCGTAACACCGGCCCCTGTAGGTTGAGTTAGCACAGGGGCTGCTGGGTTTTGGGCTGCAACAGGGATATCAACCATTTGTTCGTCAACAGCAGTAAACATGTTCCACTCATTTGCGGCTGACTTGACAAAATAGTAAGTCATAATATGGCTATCGCCTAATGAATCAAAAATAGTGACTGATGTTGAATTATTAAAGGTTAGCGGATCGGTAGGATCAAATACCGGATTGGCTGGCGGTACATCGCCTGCCGGTAAGTTCATACGAATATCAACTTCACTTGACGCTGTTGGCGCCCCTGATGAGGTAGGTATGCGAATAGGCGTTGCGGTACTTAAACTAACCGACTCAGAACTGCCGTCTGTACCCACAGGAAAACCTAATAAGTGCCCACCACCTGAGTTTACAACAAAGTTATCCGAATTTAGTTTAAATTGACCTGCGCGCGTATAAGAGGTTTCTAAAGAGCCTAACTCAGGGACTGTGGCAAAGAACCCGTTACCTGTAATAGCCAAGTCGAGCGCATTGGTGGTGAACTGAATACTACCTTGAGAAAACTGTTGCGCAACATCAGATGTCAAAACACCATCGCCCACTTTAGTTTTGCCAGCGGCTAGTAATGATGATGCATAAACATCAACAAATTCAGCACGGGACTCTTTAAAACCAACCGTATTTACGTTGGCAATATTATTTGATGTAACATCAAGATCTTTCTGTGCAGCGTTTAACCCGCTTAGTGCGATATTAAATGACATAATTTAACCCTCTTTAAAATTTCTTTTCTCTCATGCAAAACCAAGTGCAGTGCTTATGCTTCTGATACTTCAACAACATCTACTAATGCCATTTGTGTACCACCATTAAGGTTAAGCATAATGTTACCACCAGCCCCAGAAAGCGTAACACTATCAACTTTCCGGTAGGTCATCGTTTGTAACTCTGAGGCCTTGCCTTCTACTAAGCCAACGACTCTAAAACGATAAGCGCCAGTAGCTGCATCTTCACCACTCGATGTTTGACCATTCCATGTAAAGCCAAACTCACCTTTCTTAACATCGCCTACAGGTACCGTTTGAACAACCTCACCTTTAGTATTTTCAACATAAATGGTAACTTTACTTGCGGCACTATCAGTTACAAGCTTACCTTTGACCTCTTCGCCTGCTCCCATACCAAAAACATTATCGTCAACTAAAACACTACGACCAACCAATGACGAGGCTTGTAGTGCTTGACTAGAATTCATAGATGTCGCAAAGGCTTCAAACTTATTATTAAGATTACTAATGCCATCAGTGGTTGAGAATGATGTCATCTGTGAGATCATTTCATTATTATCAACAGGCTTAGTTGGGTCTTGGTTAGCCAGCTCTTGCGTCAATAAAGCAAAGAAATCAGCTTGTGTTAACATGCCTTGCTTGCCATCAGACTCTTTAATATCTTGTTTAGCTAAGCTATCTCTTATTTTTTCTTGCTTTTCATCTAAGGTTAAAGCTGTATATGGGTTAGTACCACTTATTGATTGCATTTCCTTTCCACCTTTTTAATTACTTGCCAAGCTGCAGCCTTGGATTCAATATCTTTCTAAGCAACTGCAGTGACTGAATATAAACGTGACGCAGTATTCACTATGTAATTTAATTCATTCACTGGCCAAAGCTTTATTACCTTTGACCAAGCGTTAAGGTTTTATTCAACATATTCTTTGCTGACTCAGCCAATTGGACATTGGTTTGATACGAGCGTGATGCTGAAATCATATTAGTCATTTCTTCAATCACATTAACATTAGGCTTATAAATATAACCGTCTTTATCGGCCATAGGGTGAGCTGGTGCATACTCAACATTTAAGGGTTTATCACTCTCGACAATGCCTAACACATCAACACCAACACCACTGCCGTCAGCCGAACTTTGTCCTGCGGCAGCTTTTTGCATTGCGGCGGCAAAAACAGGGTGCCTTGCACGGTAAGTTTCACCTGCACTACTACTAACACTGTCGGCATTTGCTATATTACTCGCCGTAGTATTAAGACGAACAGACTGCGCACTCATGCCGCTGCCTGTGATATCAAATACGTTAAAAAGACTCATAATTACTGCCCTCCGCTAATTACTTTTTTCAATGATTTAACTTTACCATTAAGAAACTGCACGCTCGCTTGATACTCTATTGAGTTTTTAAGATACAAGTTTCGTTCCACTTGTACATCAACCGTATTCCCATCACCAGTATCTGGCTGATTCGGTACTCTATATTGAGCACTACTGTTAAGCTCACTACGAACGTCAAAATGCTTTTCATTAGTACGAGACATACTCATTTGTTGCTTTTGTGAGGCTTGAGCAAGAGCTTGTTGAAAATCAAGACCTTTAGCTTTATAACCAGGCGTGTCTGCATTGGCAATATTACTTGCAATAACTTCAGCTCGCTGAGAACGAATAAACATCCCTTGTGAGTGAAGTTCAAAACCCTTATCAAAACCTATAGCCATAACAGCCTCACCTTCTATTTTACATTACTCATAAAACATTCAATTATTATGCCACAAGTGAATAAAATAAGGTTCGGCTCTCAATCGTAGTTATAAAATGACGGGTGGTTAACAATACAGGTTATCGTTGTAAGTGCTCAATTGAGTCACTTAATTAACCTGAGCTCGACTTAACAAATGTTTCTCTAGCAGCTACTTTTCCTAACTTCTTCGTTAAACTTACTTGCAATAGCTCCCTATTGACGCGAAATTTGCCTTGCTTATCATATGAAAAGAAGAAAAACTACCAAGCTAGAGACTCAGAAAAGTAA
>NZ_JAHKPW010000087.1 GCF_018860755.1 Colwellia sp. D2M02
CGAGTTCAGGTTAGTTAGTCTTTAATATATGACTCGAGAATTTATTTTTAAACTTTTTAATATTTATTTATAAATAGTGTTGACAATACAAATGAGAATGATTACTATTTAGTTGTTGCTTAAGCAGGTGAATGCTCTCTCACTTAATTAAGTAACAGCAAGGCACGGAACTTAGTGGTTATGCTCCAGGACACATAACCACTAAGTGCCCACTTTGGATTCCTAGGAGTCAATTGATTTAAAATTTTTGATGGTTTGCCAGCTGCGTTTTCGCCGCTGGCTTTTTTTTGCTTAGACTTTATGAAACTTAAAACTTAAAACTTAAAACTTAAAACTTAAAACTTAAAACTTAAAACTTAAAACTTAAAACTTAAAACTTAAAACTTAAAACTTAAAGCGGCCAACAACTTCCGACATTGAAGTACTACTACTACGCAGATCTTGACTGGTCAGTGCTAGCTGCTCAGTATTAGTAAGCGACTCTTGGGTTATACCCGCTAAATCATTAATACGTAAATTAACTTCATCTGCGGCGGCGCTTTGCTGCTCTGTCGCTCTCGCAATTTGCGTACTCATATCTGAAATAGCCTCCATCAGGCGGTCTATCTCAGATAATGAATGATCGGCTTTACCGGTTTGCTCTACAGTCTCTAGCGAAATATCTTGGCTGATTTTTACTGCTGAAACGGCCTCTTGTGCGCCCGATTGTAGTTTTTGTATCATTTGCTGTATTTCATTCGTACTTTGCTCGGTGCGATTCGCTAATGTTCTGACCTCGTCAGCAACCACAGCAAAGCCTCTGCCTTGCTCACCAGCTCGAGCGGCTTCAATAGCAGCATTTAACGCGAGTAAGTTGGTTTGTTCGGCAATGCCACGTATAACATCTAAAACTGAGCCGATATTGTCGCTTTCAGCTGCTAACGCACTAACAACATGGCTAACGTTATCGATATTACTTGAGAGCGTTTGCATTTGTGAGATTGCATGAGAAACCACCTCTTTACCCTCAAAAGTATTACCTCGGGCGTCATTGGCAGCTTGCTCAGCCAGTGACGCGTTGTCACTTACTTCTTTAATTTGCGAAGTCATCTGTTCCATAGCTGTTGCAACCTGCGCTGTTATATCGTTTTGATCTTGAGTGGATGCCTGAGTAGTTTGGCTGGCAAGGGCAATGGCATCAGAATGCTTTAACACTTGCGTAGAGTTGTTGGCAACATCTTGCAGTGATTGGCGCATTTTGTTGGTGAACTCATTAAAATAGCCTGATAAATGCGATATTTCATCTTGCCCAGTACTGTTGAGTGAACGCGTTAAGTCGCCTTCACCTTGGGCAATATCTTTCATTAAATTAGAGGCATCACGGGCAGGAACAATAATGCTCTTGCCAATAATGTAGCAGAAAAAAATCATTACAATGGCAATTAGAATGCTATCGATGATAAGAATATTTCGATGTTTGGCAAAAGTGCTCTCAGTATCATCTAAATAGGTGCCTGAACCCACAATCCATTGCCATGATGAAAACCCCTTAACAAAAGATATTTTATCGACGGGTTGTTCAAAACCTGGCTTAGCCCATTGATAAGGAACAAAGCCTTCTCCTTGTGCTTTAACCACATTGACCATATCAACAAAAAGAGCAGTACCGTTAGGATCGGTTGTTTGAGAAAGGTTTTTCCCGTTTAGTGCGGGCTTTATGGGGTGCATGATCATTTTTGGCTCGTAATCATTTACCCAAAAGTAATTATCACCGCTATAACGCAAAGCGCTTATTAAGCTTAGTGCTGTTTTTTTAGCTTGTTCTTCGTTGATTTCGCCTTGCTTAAACAATGAATATTGGTACTCGATAATACTATAAGCCGTGGCGACTTGCTCTTTAGTACTATCTCTTTTTTGTTGGTGAAGTGAGTCATAACCCTCAGATAAACTCACAGTATCAAGGATGATTACTGCCAATATGATTAAAGCGACTAACATGCCTAGCCGTTGCTGTATGCTATATTTTCGTAAAAAATTCATCATCAAGTTTCCTAAGGGGAATAAAGGTACTGCATAAGTAATAATATTAGTACATATTCTTATAAACACTAATTGCTAATGATTAATAGAAAGTTAAAAAAAATCAAAGGGTTTAGTTAACACAAACTCGGATTGGTTAGTTTTAATAAGAAGATAGTTGATGGGTATTGAAAGTGCGCTTTATAAAAAAGGGGAAGCCAAAGCTTCCCCAAAAGTAACCTCAAATGAGGTTAACTAACGCAAGACGTGTAACGCTATTAGTGTGAAGTCATCAATAGCTTATAAAACGAATTTAGCTGATAATTGAACATAATTAGAGTCAGCGTCAGACTCTGCCATTTCAAAGTTACCGACTTCTAAACCAAAAGAAAGTTGTTTAGTGACATTTTTGAAGAGGTTTACACCCCAATGTGAGCGATCTCGGTCGGTTAAGTCGGTTTGGGTGTTACCGTAAAACACTGAACTGCGCATATCTTCAGTCCAGAAGTGACGGTAAGCAACCATAATAGAAGTCGTATCTTCAACATCGATATTTGCTGATGAGTCGAGTCCAACATCAGTTGATGCGGTAACTCCAACGTAACGACCTACATTACCGCCGTGTACTTGGAAGCGAAAATCATCTTTACCAAAAGTATTAATACGGCCTGCTATACCGTAACCAAAAGCTGATTCACTACCCGATAATGTTTGAAGTTGACGAGCTAAAGCTGATACTGACACATTACCCCAGTCACCTTTAAAGGTATATTTACCAATAAAATCAGGGACAGAGTCATCGGCTAAACCAGTACCCCGTTTAGCACCAACACCATAGGTTTCAGGGTTCTCTATTGATAATTGTAAGCCACCGTTGGTATAACGAATTTGGCCTTGACGAATAAAGGCAGATGCGACTAATGGGCCACCAAAGTCAGCAGATTCAGCAAGAGAGCTGGTGTTTTGAAAGGTTGTCCATGTTTGACCAACAAGAACATCTTTATATTTAATAAAGGCGTGACGTAAACGTGGTTTTGAAGAGTTAGAAATAACTTCATTGCCGCCACCACTAACAGCGTCGCCATAAAAGTCAATTTCAATAAAACCAGTAACATCGCCATGAACATATTTAGTATTAAAGCGTGTTTCATTTGCAGCAATACCAAAGTTTGATTGGTCTTTTGCTAATACTGTGCCGCCACCGTACCAGTAGTCAGTTGCTGCAATATTTCCGTCTACGTAACGTGTATCTACTTTAACATAGCCACCAAAAGTGATGCTGTTATCGTCATCTAATTTTAACGTGTAACCTGCATTAGCAGCACCAGTTACCGCTAGTAAGCTTGTTGCTAGCGCTAATTTTTTTATTGTGAAAAGTTTTTTGTGTAGCATGGTTTATCCCCATTATTTGTTTTTACTTATTGTAATGTTTTATTTTTAAATTTTTCAGTATTTTAGCTATTTTAGTTGTTTTAATTATTCTCTAAAATAAATAGTGAGTAATATGAGTTCTTAGTGACTCTTTGTGTTACTTACTATGGTTGGATAATAAGTTAGAGTGAAAAGTAAACAAAAGGAATTAGACCTAAGTCTACATTGTTGATACTACGCTTTAGACTTTAGTCGATGAATATTATTTTGCTGCCGCCTTAAAGCCAATTCTAAAGCCGCCCCAGTGTTTACCATTAATGTAAATGGGAGCAGAAACATCATGCATAACTTCCCCTGTATCACGTTTGTAGGTTTGTAATAAAAATTTATTCGTGTGCTTACCACAGCGAATGCCTGTTGCATCGTCAAAAATACGTTTGGTTCGATTGTTTACAATGTCAATATCAGGATCGCCGGTTAGTGGTTTCGAAAAACATAGGTTATGGGTGGGGAAATAGCCATTAATATCGACCGCACCCGCATAAATAATATCACTGTATTGTGCTAATAATGGCTCTTGAATATCGGGTAAATGTTGATCAGTAAATTTATCAAAACCGCTGGTAAATTTAGCTGGATTGCTATTTCCTAATGGTTGATAGTTAAAATCAAATAATTGTTGGTGAGATATTTTGTTGGCCAAAATACTTTGTTCAAATAACTCACTAACACAAGTGGCAGCACTTTGTGCTTGCTGGCACATGATGTTAATGAGTGAGTTATTATCAAAAACAGAAGCTTCAACAAAGATTGACTCAGTACTACGCGAGAGCTTATTGCTTTGAGCTGAAATATGCTGTGTTTCTTGGTTTTTAGCGAGTAAGAAATTGTGTAAGTTATTCACAGAATCGGCAATATCTGCACTGGCATGATCTTGCTCTATTAGTGCCTGAGTAATTTTTTCGCTAGCCGATACTGATAACTCCATGAGTTTATCTATTTCAGTAAAGTTAGTTGATAAGTCAGTCATGGTTGAAACAACACTAGTAGTTTGTTCAACAATAGTTAGCATCATAGCGGTTGTATCAGAGGTTTCTGTACTTATTTGTTGTAATCTTTCGCCTATTTGCGCTGTGGCATCGGCGGTTTTTGCTGCTAGCGCGCGTACTTCATCAGCAACTACGGCAAAACCCCGACCTTGCTCGCCAGCACGTGCCGCTTCAATAGCTGCATTGAGCGCGAGTAAGTTAGTTTGCCCAGAAATGGCGTCAATGACATCGGTAATATTTTGAATCTCCTTGGCTTTATGCTCAAGTGATTGTATTTGTTCTGCCGCGCTATTGACTGCCTGATTTAGTTGGTTAACCAAATGAATTTTTTCATTGAGTTGTGTAGAACTATTTGTGCTGGCGGTCATAGCTTGAGTTGCTCGCTAGCGAGAGCTGCATGCTCATTAATTTGCTTACCATTTGCTGACATTTGCTCAGTAGAGGCAGCTAAGCGATTAACATCGTGGCTTGATTTACTTATATCGGCACTTAACTTATCCAAAAAAAAGCTTATTTCAGCTGAGTTAATTGCTAATTCACTTACTTTGTTGCTAATGTTTTTTCCTGCTTTGTTAAATGCGTTAATTGATGAGCTATTTGCTGTTGGGTTTGGTGCTGTATCAGTGGTAATACTCTTGGTAATCACAGCTAGTATAACGGCAACGGTAATCAGTAAGCAGGCTGCTTGCACTAGAGGAGAGCTAAATAAATATTGATAACCATAATTACTTAAAGTGATGAAAATAGCGACTGAAATGACTCGAATGAGAGAGGAACTTGTCTTTTTACTTATCATGGCATCCTGCTTATTACTATTTGAAAAGTAAGTGATAAGCTAGCATGGAGTTTAATTTTTATGCAAATAATTATAACAATTATTCTCGCCACATTGTGTTGTGAGTAATAAAAAAGCCGCTGAAAATAGCGGCTTTGATGAGTGTTAACTTAACTATTAAGGTTATTTGGGTAACTTAAAAGGCAACTTGTAGTGCTAAACGGTAGCTTCTGCCATCACCAATAGTTACATTGCTATCACCGCCGCCTGCTAAATAATCGGTATCGAATAAGTTTTGAATATTAAAACGTATATTCATATCAGTATTCGAGAACTCCACTTTATAAGTAGCGCCCATGTCTACGCGAGTATACGCATCTTTAACGATGAGATTATCGTTATCGGCAAAACGCTCACCTTCGTAAAAAGCACCAGCATTAACGGCAAAGTTTTCAGTAAACTCATAACGTGACCATATTGAGGCTGACCACTCTGGTGCATCTATTGGAGTTTTGTCTTGAAGCTTTGGATCATTTTCATACTGTGCATCAAGGTTCATTACTGAGGTCATAACAAATAGCTTATCAGTTACCGCGCCTTGTGCTGCCACCTCAAAGCCTTTGTGGCGTTGTTCGCCGACTTGAGTGGTTATGGTTGCGTACTGTGAACCATCATTCAGATCTTCAGAAACAAGAACGTTTTCCTTAGTGATGTCAAATAGAGCTGCGGTGATTAATAAGCGATCGTCAGCTAATTGCCATTTTGCTCCTAACTCATATTGCGTTGAGGTGGTAGCGTCAATTTCCATACCGAAATTTGCATCATCTATATCTATTATAGTTTCACTACGTTGTGGCTCAAAGCCTTCGCTGTAGTTAGCATAGTAGGTAGTGCTGTCATTAGGGTGATATAAAACCCCTGCTTTAGGTAATAATGATTCGTTATCAGCACCAGTTTTAGTTTGTTTGTCATAACGACCACCAAGCATTACTTGCCACTGTGGGTTGATAGTAATTAAGTCTTGAACATATACACCGTAGTAATCGTATTCTGTAGTAGAAGAGCTGTGGTTTTCATCGGTGTAGCTAATATTTGGTCGAGGTGGCTCAGCTTGACCAGCTGAAAAATCAAAGTTCACATTTGTTCTTGATTTCAATCGACCGTAGTAATAATCAAGTGAGTTAGCACCAATAAGGAATACGTGATCAACACCCGCTAATGTAAATTCACCGGTGAAGTCAATAAAGTTAGTGGTAAATTGCCAATCATCAAAGCGATCGTAAGGTCTTGATTTATATGAATCACCTTCGGTGAAGTTACTTGGTTTACTTGGAGCAGACTCAAAACGTTGGCGTTCAAAAACTTGTTGGTTATGACCGAGTTTTACTTGCCATGAGTCGTTAAACGCGTAGCTAAAATCAATGCCGTAGTTTTCAACGGTAATGTCGGTAAATGCCCATGACATATCACGAATAGTTTTTTCATCGCCAATAATATTACCATCGCTATCTAACCAGCCACCAGTATCTAACCCTGCTTTATCGTTAGTTATGTCGTAATGTACGCTAACATAAGCATCTTCAGTAATATCGTAATCAACAACTAAAGCACCTAAAAAGCGCTCACGTTCACGTTGCTCACCATTTTGATATTCACGTTGGTAAGTAACATCTTGTTGTACTAAATTAGCACGGTAACGTAGTGATTCATCTTCGGTAATTGCGCCACCTGCATCAAGGGTGAAACGTGAAGAACCTTCTTGGTCAACATCAGCACCTAAGTTAAAAATTGTTTTAGCGGTTGGTTTTTTCGTTACCATGTTAACTAAGCCGCCAGGGCCAGATTGACCATAAAGAATGCTTGAAGGACCTTTAATGACTTCAATGCTTTCTAAGGTTTCAATTGGTTGTTGGTAGTGTGACCAATGTTGGTGACCGTCGCGTAAATAACCGGTTGATGAACTTAATTCAAAACCACGTAAGTTAAATACTTCACGGTTACGTTGTTTAGAGCCTGCGTTTAAGCTCGCATCGTTACCTAATACTTCACCTAATGTAGTCGCTAATTGCTCGTTAATAACTGTGCTAGGAATAACCGTTACCGACTGTGGTGTTTCAAGCAATGAAATATCGGCGCGCATAGCACCATGAGCCTCATCAACGGTATAACCGTTAAAGTAGGTTCCTTTAACTTGGATTTTTTCAATCGCTGAATCTGTTTTGCTTTCTGGCGCGTCCGCTGCAGCCACGATAGGTGAAGAAACAATAGTACTTATCGCTAGAAATAATGGGGTAAACTTCATAATTACGTACGCCTTATTTAGGTATTAAACGGTGCGAGCTTGTATTTTTGCGGTGAAGTATAATGATAACGATTGTTGTTTGCAATTCTTATCTTATTTAGATTTAGGGGTGTTATAATAACTTAGATCTTAAGGTAATTATTTTTTAAGAGTAGAAGGGGCTGCCAGAGTAAAGCCTAGTGATGGCTTTATGCTGGCAGTAATAGCAAGGCTTTAGCTTTTTATGGTAGCGGCTTGTTCTTGTGTGACTACGGGTTTTGAGGTTAAAGTTTTTTTGAGTCGACGACCTATCTTTACCTCTATCTGCGTATGAATCAGGTAGGCAATTAATAGCATTAATATGACGGTGATAGTGACAACTAAGGCAATATTCTCTTGATTACCCAATAAGTTAAAGACCATATAACCAATATGCTGATGCACAAGATAAAGGGGGTAAGTTAACACTCCTAAGTAATAAAAATACCGCTGGCGTAGCGGGTTTTTTTCACATAAGGCCGTTACACAAAAAAGTGCGAAGAATAGGGTGTTAATGGCAAAAATTACCGTGCTATTAAACGTTATGTTAAACCAGCTACTCATTAAGTTACCAAACAAAATAGATTGTTTAATAACAAAGGCATATGAGAGTAATAATAGTAAACTACGATAGCCATTAAGCCCGTCTCTACGTAGTAAATAAAAGACACCGCCGGCAGCAAAATAGCCGCTCCAGTGTGGGAATATGGCGACAAACATATCGACACTTTTTGCCCACGGATGAAATAGCATTAGGAAAGAAGCGAGCAGTGTGATCGCAATAACGTGTTGAAAGTACTTCATCATGCCAAGTGATAATACTATTAAGATCAGCAGATAGAATTTTAATTCAATGTATAAAGTCCAATAAGCACTTTCAATGGGCTTGTAGCCAAAGAGTTCATTAACCATAGTGACATTAGCGAGCAACTGCGGCCAAGTAATGTGAAATACTTCAGCGCCCCAAAGCACAGTAAATATTGCCGTGAGGGCCAAAGCACACCAATAAGCAGGGAAAAGGCGCACAAAGCGTGAGATTAAAAAGTTTTTAGGGCTGCCATCGGCAACACTCATAAAAATTACAAAGCCGCTGATAATAAAAAAAAAGTTAATGCCCATATAAGCATATCGGGTTAGTACACGCAGTGCTTCGAAGTCTGCAATTTTAGCGAAACCTTCCATATATCCCGTGTAGGTATAGTGAAAAATAACAACAGCAAAAGCCGATAAAAACCGTAGTAAGTCAATTTCGTAAAAGCGTGTTTTCATTGCGGACATCTAAAAACCCTGTAAGTGAATAAAAAGTATTGTGCCAAATGCACTAATCAAGCCTCTAAAAGTAATGTAATTACGAGCGGCCTGTCAATTAATGTTACTTATGAACATCGCTGTTTTCGAGATTTTGGTTGAGTAACAAGTAATAGTTAGCGTAAGCTGGCGATAGTCAAAATTATTGACGTTGATAGTTAACCTGAAATAGGTTTAAGAGGTATTTAACAATTTGAAATATCAGCAAAAATTACCTTGCTAAAGCGCTAGCTTGATAGTTTTTCTTCTTTTCATATGCTAAGCAAGGCAAATTTCGCGTCAATAGCTGGCCTATTGCAAGTAAATTTAACGAAGAAGCTAGGAAAGTAGCTGTTAGAGAAACATTTGTTAAGCCGAGCTTAGGTTAGTTAGTATTTATAAGGAATAGTTATGAAAATATTGATTTTAGGGCTTTTAATTACATTGTTTTTGCCTAAAAGCCAGGCTGCTAGTTTTCATTTAGGTGAAAGGGTATGCCTTGATTCACAGATACTTTCACAAACGCGAGAGTTACAGATATTACTACCTGAAAATTATTATGAGAATAACGTGAGTAATTACCCTGTTATTTACTTGCTTGATGGTGATTATAACTTTCATGGCATTTCAGGGATGTTAGATTTATTGGCAAATAAAGGGCAGTTAATTCCTGATGTGATTTTGGTCGCCATTGCCGATAAAGGTACTAGCCAATACCGACAACTGATGACGCCAGTAGAGCTTGCCGTTGCGAGTTCGAGCAGTCCAGCCAAAGGAGCATTGACGCCGGCCAAACATGCTGCAGAATTTCTACGTTTTCTTACTGACGAGGTAAAACCTTATGTGGCTGAAAATTACCGGTCGGCAGAGCATTCAATACTAGTAGGGCAGTCTATGGGAGGCTTATTTGTGTTAAATGCATTGATAGAAAGCCCTGATGCTTTTAAGCATTATGTTGCAATAAGCCCTTCTGTTTGGGTAGCTGAGCAAGGCATTGTAAAAAAAGCGAAAGAGAAACTCGGTAAAAACGCACACCAGCCAGTATCACTATTTCTATCGTTAGCAGATGAGACCCGTATGGGACAGTACGATTTCATTAACTTACTTGATATTAATGAGCCTAAAAATATTGATTGGTCGTTTAAGCATTACCCCGATGAAAATCATAATTCGGTTGGTTTAATTGCGCTACGAGACAGTTTAAAAGCGCTATATAGCCAGTGGTATATTGCTGAAAAAGATTTAACCAAGTTTACCAATCCAGAAGATATAGTTAAGCATTATCAAAACGTCATGACTAAGCATGCTTTTAAGCAAGCGATGCCATCAGCAAGTATTAAAGCCATGGTGCGTCATTATTATCGACATAATAACGTTGATAAATTACCTGTATTTATCGCTCAAACAAGTGAGAAACTTCCTGAGTCTAGACAAGCCTTGATTGCGATGCAAGCAAGTTATGCTGGACATTTTGACTCCCCTAAAGCTGCGTTAGAGTTATTGCTTAGCGTAGAAAATTTGTACCCAAACTCAATAGATCATCTTAAAGCTATTGCTTCAACTTATGAGCAAGTTGGTGATATGTTGAAGGCAAAATCATACTATCAAAAAGCGTTAACGGTAGCTAAAAAATACAATACTAACCAATGGCAGTTAAATATACTTGAGGCAAAAATCGCCGTTAAATAAAGATATGCTATAAATGCATGTATAGCCAAGCACCTTGGCTTTCACCATGATTTGTCTCCCGATCATACTTTTTATTTGCTTTTGATAACTCGGTCATTTTTTGCTGCGCTAATGTGTTTGCGGTTTGTTCTAAGCGCTGGCAAGAGCTCTGCGTAGGTATTGCTAAGAGTGATTTTTCAATCTCTTTTATGGTGGCTTTAGCTAAGTTGATGTGACCGATTTCATGAGTGAGTAAATTGGGGTACCAGTTAGACCAAACTTGCTTGACCTGTTCATCAGTGCTAACTAATTTCGGCATCGTTAAGGTTAATATTAATGACGCTTCAACTTTATTAATACGACATTGGCTTGAGTTTGACTTCCACCAAAAGCGCCAATTGATATTCCATTTTGTATGACCATGAAATACCTCGCCATCTTCTCTTATCGGTGTTGCATTATTTATGGTGGCTAACAGTGTTTCTTTTGTTTTGGCATTAACTGAATAGAAAACATTATTCTCAGTGATATTTACTTTGGCTTCACTACATATTGGGTAAAAAAGTAGTATAAAAAATAATGAACGCATTTGGCTTCCTTTCTCCGTTGTCGTGGTGTTTAACATGGTCAAATAGTTTGTACTAGATAACGTTGAATAATTTGACCACCTTCAGTTATCTCAGAGTCTAATATGCCATTATTACTCAGAATAGTACGTGCAGAGGCGCTGTTATTTTTATAACAATGAATGTGAATAGTGCCTACTCCACGGGCAAATAACTGCTCAATTGATAATTTCATTAATAAATGACCCAAGCCTTTACCACGATAACTTGGCCTAATACCTAAACCGATATGACCACCGCAATGAGCTATTTGCGGGTTAAGGTAATGGCGTAGGTTAGTTACACCAACCAGTTCATTGCTATCAACTAACCATAAAGTAGTACTTGGCACCATATGCTCAGGTATATTTTTTCCTTGCGCAAAGTTATTGTTTTTTTCGAGTAGTGCAGGAAAGTCGCGGAGGTCAAAATCGAGTGGAAACGGGTAGCGCTCTTCATCGCCTAACTCACGAATGTAACCATGATAGCTTTTTTGGTACTGCTGGTTTGGGGTGATTAACTTCATAACTTTTGGCTTTGGCACCGTATTTTAGATAGAGCACGAAAGTAGCTAGGATAAGGGTAAACTATCGTAGCTACTCTAGTATGGAAAGAGCAAGAGGTAATTGATAAATAACAGAGACCTATATGGACGTTGTTGATTTGAAGTTATTTACCGCTTCTCGCAGCTTCTGCTTGTGCAAGTGTTTCATATTGAGTAGACGTAATTTTGACGAGCTTAGTAATGTTGTTAATTGATGTCGAAATTACAAATGTTTCATTGAGTGATAATACTAAGCTTGTTATGCGCTCAGCGCCTTTATTGGTTAGCTCAATATCAATATCGTAATTATTATCATGGATATCAGTGGTTATTTGTACTCTGAACATATCTTCATCTAAACCATCTGCGGTTTGCGTACCCATTTCTATGGTTGCGTCCTCACCGAGCTCTATCATCAGCACTGGTTTACTTTCCAGTTTTGCCGCTTGTAGTGCCTGTGGCATGTTTTTTTCAACAGTCGTTTTTTGTTGAGAGTTGCTTAAATTGTAAACCTCCATCTCAATTAAAATAATAGGAACCTCTTTCGCGAATAGGGTGCTGAACCCACTAGTAATGAATAAGGTGATAAATAAGGTGATGGTTTTGATGTTCATGGTTTTCCCAAGGTTAAGTTAGCCGTAATTTCTAATAGTAATGAAAACACATGTCAGAGTAGGTTATCAACATAACATGCTGATATTCATTAATATTCATAAAATTCATTACCATGAATTTGAGTTGGGCACTTTCAATTGAAAATTCATTTGTAGATAATAGCTTGCTAATGTAATGAGTGAAGTTTACCTGATATCAACATGGAATCTAGATCATGGAAATCGTATGAAACTAGCAGATAAATTAATATTATTAAGAAAAGAAAAAGGTTGGACGCAAGCTATTGCAGCAAAGAATATTGCGATTCAACAGTCTTATTTATCTAAGTTAGAAAATGGTCATTACCAACCATCAAATGACGTTATTGAAAAACTGTGCTTGGCTTATGACGTACCTATTAACTCACTAATAAATCAGCTTAAAGCAAAACCTGCTTTGATGCGGTATTTATTACCGAGCGCCATTGTTTCAGCAACACTAGGTGTAATGCTGTTGCTTAACGGATACTTTGCACTTATTTTTCCGCAAGCTTATTACACCTACAAAGCCCAAGTTGTATCAGCAAGCGAAAAGTCACTAGTAACACTCAATTATCATTTAACTGATAATTATCAAGGTGATAAGTATATTGAGGAATTTGCAGGTGTGAAGTATGAATACACTTTACTCTCAACAAGGGAAATTAAGCGTGCTGAAAACCGTTGGCTCATGAGTATTGGCTCTTTATTATTGATTATAGCGTTTAGTTTATATTGCTATTTCAGGCTGAAAAATAGCAAAACATCGCTAGGTTGAGTGCGGTGCTTTGCTAGTGGTAGTTAACGCACTTGTATTAATTAACCTGAGCTCGGCTTAACAAATGCTTCTCTAGCAGCTATTTTT
>NZ_JAHKPW010000061.1:0-8362 GCF_018860755.1 Colwellia sp. D2M02
TGAACTACCACTCCGCGATCTTTTGCTTTAAATAGTTAACGAAATTCCTTTCGCATCAATCATGATGAAGAGTAAATTGGCGGAGTGGACGGGACTCGAACCCGCGACCCCCGGCGTGACAGGCCGGTATTCTAACCAACTGAACTACCACTCCGCGACATTTACTTTGTTTCCAACGACATGTCGTTGGATGCGGCGAGATAATACGGATATGATGCCATGCCGTCAACCACTTTTTTAAAATTTTTATCTGTATGTTGGTTTGATAAGCAATATGCTAAAAAATCCAGCGAATTTTAACTTTACTGTACAATTTGGCGATATCAGTACCAAAATATTAATATCGCTACTATCGCTTTATTTAGCTTTTGGCTTTCTTCTTACGCATAAATAGAAATGCAGCTAACGCTAAAACAATAATTAAGGTGTTTCCCGCAACAAGAATAATTAACGTTTGTGCTTTTTTCTCTTTTTGTGCTTGTTGTTGTGCAGCTAATGCAGCAATTCGTTCTTGTTCAAGTGCTTCTGCTAAAGCTTGAGCCTTTTCTTCTTCAGAAGTACTGCCCTCATTATCGAGTCCCAGTACATTAGGCACTAAATCAGTCGCTTCTACATTAAAGGTAACTTCAGGCACCACTAAACGAAACTCTCTTCCCGTGCGTGTTTGACCAAAAGCACTAACATTTATACGATATATACCTGGCTCTGTATAAGTAATATCTTCAGTTCGCTTACTCCCCTTGCCTTCTAGAATAGAAAAAGGCTCTATCTGACGATCAGGAAAGGTAATTTTACCTTGAAACACTAAGCTATTTTCATCAACAAGCGTTGGATCAATTACCAAATTCATTATATGAGATTCATCTGGTGTATTAGATACATCAACCTCGATTGTTATCGGGGTTTTATGCAGAAGAATATTTTCTTGCCTTAACTCACGTGTTGCCATAGGCAATTTTACTAAATAGACAGGCTGCCATTCACCCGGAGAGAACTTCATCACAAACTCCCCTGTAAATACGTTGTCGTTGACATACTCATCTAAACCGCGTCCATCATCTCTAAATGAGGTAATTTTTATCGCATCCGCACCAAAATTTTCATACGCCGAATTATTAGTGCTATAAAAATTCACATCTAATTTCACCACTTCTTTAAAATGTGGGCTAGCAATAGCTTGTTCGCCATTAAAGAGCCGACCTGTTACTTTTAAAGTTTCTCCTGAAAAAATGATATCGGGTAGCGGTTCAACGGCAATCTTTACATCTGAAACCACCAGTATTTGACTTTCAGGTAAAATATCACCAATAGCTTGCCACGGACCAACCATAGGTTTTTTTATTTTTATCATGTCGAAGGTGCGGTCGTCGTACCACTGCACTTTTTCTACATCAAAGCCATTCACTCTAATTTTACTACCGTCTGGACGAACTAAAATAACCGGTCTACTGCCACTTTTTCGATAAAATATCATGGTTATTTCATCGAGTTCGCTATCTATACGAAAGCGGTTATCAAAATAAGGAATTTGGTTAGTGATATTGTCACTTTTATGGTATTCGACCGTCCCCTTATTTAAGGGGCTAGTGCTTTTTGTATCAGTATTAGTAAAGCGCGCATTATTATCGGCATATAAAGCACCAGAATAAATGACCAGCATTAATAAACATGTAACTAGAATAGAATGAGGAACATGCCATAGAAAGTTGCCATGTTGAGTTTTTTTAATTGGACACGCAATTAAGTTTATTTCCAAACGGGTTCTCCTCCTTTACTTTCAATTACCGCTAAGCGATCGCTATGAGCTATCAGTTCATCGGCAGAAGCTAAGACAATCTTTAATTTATTACGTTGCTCTGGTAACCGCCTAATCACATTATCATCTGAGCTTTCAGTATCCCCGGCTGATAAGTTCAAGGTTGATTGTTTACGTGTCATTTCAATGTAAACAAAGGCAAGCAACTGCGCATCAATCAATGCACCGTGATAAGTACGGTCAATAAGCTTATCGACTTTATAAAATCGTGCTAGGTAATCTAAGGTTTTCGGTGAGCCAAACTCATCTTTCGAGACTTTTAAGGTATCGGTTATCGTACAAATATCTTGGGTCATTGGTACTTGATTATTGCCATTGCTCATTGCATTAAATAAAGCAAATTCATGATCCATAAAACCAACATCAAACTTTGCATTATGAATAACCAGCTCGGCACCGCGAATAAAATCAATAAACTCATGAACGACTTGGGAAAATATTGGTTTATCATTTAAAAATTCATTGGTTAAACCATGAACGTTAATAACCTCTTGTTCCATTTCAAATACTTGGCCACGTTGATCAAGTGGTTTGATATAAACATGATAACTACGTCCGGTTAATTGTCGGTTGATCATTTCAACACAACCTATTTCAACAATACGGTGACCTTCTCTTGGGTTAATACCCGTTGTTTCAGTATCAAGTATTATCAGACGTTGATCTTTCTTATGCGGATCGGCAGGGTTATGAGTGCTCATCAAGGAAACCTTTAAACTTAGTAATAATGACGTAAAGAATAGATTATTTTTCAGGTAATTTTTGCGGAAACTCCACTAAATTAATTTTCATGCGTTCACTGGCAAAGCATAATGCAATTAATGCTATAACAATAATAGCTTGTCCTATAAGCCAGGCTATTGGCAGTAGTTGTAAATATAACACAGCGGCGACATTCACGAATAGGTCGAATAACAAAGCAATCAATAGAAAAGCTCGACAATAAGGCCAACACTTTTGCACCCAAGGTGCGGCATCGGGACGACGTAAACTGATAATAAGTACCACAAATAAACCTAATGCCCCCGATACTAAACTCAATATAAACAAATCGGTTTGCGGGTATATCCATTCCATCAGCCCTACTCGATCACGCATATTGGTTACCGAGATAAGCCAAATAATATAGCCACGTAACACAAAAAGTAGTACTAAATAGAATAGCTTCGATAATTTTAAGCAATCAAAGTGGTCAAAATCTTCAATAGAATAATGCTTATAGGCGTTAGTCACGAGTCGCCTTATTTTGTTTAGCTAAACGCACTTCATTAAGTAATTGTTGTCCCGTAGTAATAGCACGAACAGCTTTTGAATTAAACTCTCGCGTATACAAGGTATAAACCACCCATAAACTCATTAACACTAATAAAACAGGATGAAAAAACCAACACATGGCGGCTAGAGCAAAATAATAAGAGCGCAAACCATAATTATAAGAGTGTGCTGCTTGGTCTTGCACAATGGCCATTTGTTTAGCATAACCTAATAAATTCTCATTTTTGCCTGAGGTATCAATTGGCGCAGCACCAACCATCACATTCAAAAAGCCATATTGACGCATTGACCAAGTAAACTGAAAGAAAGATAAAACAAAAATAAAGGATAATAACCCCAGCTTTAATTGAATGGCTAAATGACTGACTTGATCAGCATAAGGTAATGAATTTATAACATGTTCTAACGTATCTACTTTAGCGAACAAGGTAAATATACCAGCAAGTATTAATAAAGTACTTGAGGCAAAAAACGCAATATTACGCTCTAAATTAGCTAATAATGCCGCTTCGCTGACGCGGGTTTCACGCGTTAGTAACTCATGCATCCAGTGAATTCGGTGTTGATGTAGAGAGCGGGCTATACAGTCAGTTGTTTTCGCTTTTTTACGAGCAAACCATGTATAGCCAAACCATGAAAGTATAAAAACAACCAATGATAAAATATCAAGAAATGAAAATGGCACACAAACCCCTTACTGCTATAAATTAAGCGACAGATTATACGATAAATATGACGTTTTACTAAGCTTGTTTGTTAGTTAACCTGAGCTTGGAATAATAAATTCATCTCAAGCTACTATTTTACTCACTCACCTTAGTTTACGTTCATAACTCGCCACGTCTAAAAGTAAACATTGTGTTAACCATAAATATTTGTAACAATTTATCTTATAAAACAACTTGCTAATAGCAAGTATAATAAGAAACTACAATTAACGGAATAACTATGTCAAAGCTAAGCAGTAATAGCTTTTTATCTTTTGCTACCTTTTTTTTACCCCTTTCTCTAGCCTTTAATACACTAAGCAACAATGCCTTAGCACAAGACAAAGCCGAAACGCCTGTCAGTATTAATTCCTCACAAAAACCAAACACTCTTGCACTTTCTTCACTCAACATCCCTAATAGCGCCAAAACAATAACGATTGATGGCGAATTAGATGATGCTATATGGGCTGATGCATTAGTAGTACCACTTGATATTGTAAATAGCCCTTGGGATAACTTACCGAGTCCGATAAAAACAGAGGCTAAAATTATAGAAAATGGTGATTTTTTATATATCGCTTTTATTGCAGATGATCCTGAGCCTGAAAAAATACAAGGCTTTCTTGGTGATAGAGACACCAAATGGAGCGATGATATTGTTGGGATAAAATTAGATACTCACAACAACCGCCGCCTTAATTACGAGTTTTTTGTTAACCCATTTGGCGTACAAAATGATGCTATTTTTAACGAAATCACCGGCGAAGCTAATGATTTATGGGACGGTATATGGCACTCCTACGGAAAAATCACCCCACAAGGCTACCAAGTTGAAATCGCCATTCCTTATAATATTCTTAATTTTGAAGAAAATGGCGAAATAAAAAAATGGGCTATTGAGCTCCTGCGTAGCTACCCTCGCGAAACGCGCTTAAGAATATCGCATGTGCCACTTGATCGAGATAACCCTTGTTGGTTATGTCAGTACCCCGAAGCTGTTGGTTTTGAAAAAGCACAAACAGGTAATAATGTACGCGTAACACCGGCGATAACCGCCAGCAAAGCACAATCTAAAGATGTTTATAATCCACAAAGTGCTTGGCAAGACGACAACGAACTCGAAGCAGGAATTGACTTACGCTGGGGAATTGACGCCAATACCTCACTTAATGCCACCATAAACCCTGACTTTTCAACGGTAGAAGCCGATGCAGGTCAGCTAAGTATAAATACCACCTTCTCACTTTTTTATGATGAAAAGCGCGCTTTCTTTTTAGATAACAGTGATTATTTTGATAGTAACTACGACTTAGTTTATACCCGTAATATTGTTGCCCCTGATTACGGCGCAAAATTAACAGGTAGAAGCCAGAAACACAGTTACGGTGCTTTTATGACCAACGATACCGAAACCAATTTTTTCATGCCCGGTAACTTAAGCTCAGATGTCGCAAGCTTAAATGAAGAAAGCCACTCAGCAGCTCTACGTTATCGTTATGATCATAATGATGATTTATCACTTGGCGCTATTTCAACACTACGCCAGTCAAGCGACTACCACAACTATGTCGCAGGCTTTGATGGTCGTTATCGTATTACCGACTCTAATATTATTAGGGCGCAAGTATTAACCTCGCAAACGCAATACCCCGATGATTTATTTAAAAGCTTTTGCTTAGGTGATGAATGTATTGATGATAATACCAGCCCAAACGATTGCTCTTTTGGCAACTGTGCTTATAGCGAACAAGTTAGTCGCAGTAATATTCAAGGGGAGTTTAGCGATCAAGCAATTAAAGTTGACTATATGCACGATTCTGAATATTGGCAAGTTGACTTAAGCCATCAAAATATTGGCAAAAACTTTCGCGCCGATTTAGGTTATTTACCTAAAATAGATAAAAAAGAAAATGCTGCAAGTATTACACGCTTATTTTATGGTGAGCCTAATAGTTTATGGCAACAAGCTGAATTATCTGGTCAATGGAATATGATCACTAACGTCAATAATGAATTTATTGAACGCTCTATGGATGGCTCTTTTTATATTGATGGCCCAAGACAATCAGCACTAGAAGTTACGTTAACACATGCTGAAAAAATTGGTTTACGTCATGATGACTCAAGTTTAGCAATCGAAGGAAACACCACCCGCTTTACTGAAAACCAAGTGAACATTTACTCAAAAGCTCAGCTAAATCCACGTTTATACATGAATATAGATATGACTTTTGGTGATAAAATTGATTATAGAAATAACCGTTTAGGCACTATTAATAACGTATCAGCCAACCTTACTTGGAATATAACCAATCATTTAGAGTTTGATATAACCCATACTTACAGTGAACTTAATGCTGAGAATATTAATAACCCAACCAGTGGCGATAATGTGTATACCGCGCATTTAACTAACTTACTATTGTCTTATCAGTTTGATGTACAAAGCTACTTAAAATTAACCTTAGTTTATTCAGATATTGACCGTAACGTTAATAACAACCCTTACACTACAGTATCAGCTAAAAATAAAGACTTATCATCGCAACTTATATACGCGTATAAGCTCAACCCACAAACAGTCTTTTTCTTAGGTTACTCAGACAACAGTTATCAAGATGATTACTTGGATGACTTATCTCGCGCTGAACGTACTTTCTTTAGTAAAATCAGCTATTCTTGGATGCCATAAATAACCATAAAAATACTGTAATTAACGTCATTACTAATACCATAAAGCCCTTTTAATAAGGGCTTTAATATATCTATTGCTTTAATTTACCTTGCCTTGTAAGTTATTCACTATAATCCGTTCACTTTTAGCAAGCAGAGTTTACTATGAAAAAAAACAACCAATACTCACTATTATTAACCTTATTTACTTGTGCCAGTTTGGCTAGCTGTAGTGATAACGCAACGAACAAAACAACCCAAGCTACGGAGCAGGTTCAACCCTCGCAAACATCAGCCTCCGTAACAAGCAATGGTACTCAAGAAAATAGTGCTCAAGAACTTATCGGCAGTTGGACCATAGAATACATTAGCGAACGACCTGTTATTGATAACAGTCCAGCTCAATTCATATTTTTGCCTGATAATAAAATTGCCGGCTCAGCTAGCTGTAATAACATTTCAGGCACTTATACGCTTAATACCGATAATAAGAGCTTAACTTTCAGCCCAATGGCAATGACAAGAAAAATGTGCCCTGAGGCATTAATGGAGCAAGAGCAGCGATTTACTGCCCAACTCACCGATATTAACCAATACCGTATTACAGATGGCATACTTTATTTAACTGATGAACACCAAACAGTATTATTTAAAGCGAGCCGTATAAACAAATAATAAAATAGAAATATAAACTGAACATTAAAATGGCAAGCTTTACTTTCCATTCTAGAAAAAGAGTTATATATTCCTTTTTGCTATATAAGTTATAACAAAAAATCACTTCTGTTTTTGTTATAACTCGCTAACCTTAACGAGATAATGAAAATATTCCACAGGATTCAATTATGTCTACAATATTCGAAGATAATTCAACCAGCATTGGTAATACACCGCTAGTTAAACTTAACCGTGTTATTAAAACTGAAAACGGTACTAATGTTTATGCAAAAGTAGAAGCAAGAAACCCAAGTTTTAGTGTTAAGTGTCGTATTGGCGCTAGCATGGTTTGGGATGCTGAAAACAAAGGCTTACTTAGTGAAGGCAAAGAAATTGTTGAGCCGACAAGTGGTAACACTGGTATTGCTTTAGCATTTGTTGCCGCTGCTCGTGGCTATGGAATTACGTTAACCATGCCTAACACAATGAGCTTAGAGCGTCGTAAACTTCTTGTAGCATTAGGGGCTAATGTTGTACTTACTGATGGCGCTAAGGGCATGGGTGGTGCAATTGCTAAAGCACAAGAAATCAAAGACTCAGATCCTGAAAAATACGTATTATTAGCTCAGTTTGACAACCCAGCAAACCCTAAAATTCATGAAGAAACAACAGGCCCTGAAATTTGGCGTGACACTGACGGTAACGTTGATATTTTTGTTGCCGGTGTTGGTACTGGTGGTACGTTAACTGGCACAAGCCGATACTTAAAATTAACGCAAGGCAAAGCTATTACCACGGTTGCTGTTGAACCAACAGATTCTCCAGTAATTACTCAAGCGTTAGCGGGTGAAGAAATTAAACCAGGCCCTCATAAAATTCAAGGTATTGGCGCAGGCTTTATTCCTGGGAACCTAGACTTAACAATGGTTGATGCGGTAGAGCAAGTATCTAACGATGAATCATTTGAAATGGCACACCGCTTAATGAAAGAAGAAGGCATTTTAGCCGGAATTTCATCTGGCGCTGCCGTGGTTGCTGCAAAACGTATTGCTGAACGACCTGAAAACCAAGGTAAGAACATTGTTGTAATTTTACCTAGCTCTGCAGAGCGTTACCTTTCAAGCGCATTGTTTAGCGAAAGCTTTTCAGAAAACGAACTAGTACAGTAATCAACGCCTCAATAATAAAGTCTGTTATCTTTCTTTATTATTGAACCTGAACTCGGTTTAAG
>NZ_JAHKPW010000061.1:8443-16672 GCF_018860755.1 Colwellia sp. D2M02
AACTCGGTTTAAGAGATATTTAACAAAAAAAGGCACTACGGTGCCTTTTTTAGTTATAGGTATGAGGGAACTTAAACACGCATTTAAGTAATAAATTTCACCTTAATAATAAATTACGCTATGATAACTACTATTCTTGTTTTCGGATTATTAGTTAATGTTTTTATTAAAATATTTATCAATTCCTTTTTTATTGTTACTAGTTTCTTGTGGCAATGAAAAAGAAGAAATAACCACCATAGATAACCCTAAATTCGTCGCCGTTGCTTTTTTTGATGCGCTTTATAATGAAAAAAATATCGAAAAAGCTGCTTTAGTCTGTGATGACAAACTCTCTCGCTTAGTTTTACATTACCGCTCACCCGAAGCCGTTGGTCGACACTTGTTTAATATGTCTTATGACAAGGTTGAAGTTAAACCTGATGATAGTGGCGTAAAAATTCGTGAACAATTTAAAGGTAGTGCTATTGTAACCGTCTACTTTGATGGTTATTACAATGATAATAGACTCAAAGATGTAAAACGTATCTCACTTATTCAGCGTAAAGGTAAGTGGGTTATTGATAAAATATTAAAAGACCCATTCTAAAACGAACTAATTTAAGCCCTCTTATGATTAAACCTGGAAAATATCAGCACTTTAAAGGTAACTTCTACCATGTCCTTTATATTGCAAAGCACAGTGAAACAGAAGAATTAATGGTGGTTTATCATCCAGAAAACGATACAAATGATATTTGGCTAAGACCGCTAGCCATGTTTGATGAAACAATAATCAGAGATGGCAACCCCATAAAACGTTTTAACTTGGTTGATAGCCCAAATAACAATTTAGCTTAGCCTATCGAAAAAAAATGGTGCTCTTGCCTTGCCACCTGCTCATAGTCAATCGAGTCAACTTCAGCTTGCTCAGGACCATGGGCCAACCACGCTAACATATTGTCAATGTTACTCTGCTCTCCGCATAATAATACTTCAACATCACCATTTGATAAGTTACGAGCATAGCCACTTATACTGTAATCAATAGCTTGTTGCTGGGCAGATGAACGAAAATAAACACCTTGTACTTTTCCAGATATATGCACTTTATAACAAACATTCATAAAAAGTTTCTCTTGTTATCAAAATCTAGGCTTTTATTCGTTAAGACGGTAAACAACTTTATCCATAGCAATAATTAACTTAGGTAAAGTTTGCACCTAGCACTCGCATTGTCTACAATCGGCGCACTCCCTCTCAAAAATGAATAACGCACGCTTATTCGCGTTATTATATTCATCAAAAGTAAGTATAGACCTATGTCAGCCAGAATTTATTTAAATGTTAGTCGAGAAAAATCGTTATTGCGAAAACACCCATGGGTTTTTTCTAAAGCGGTCAATAAAATCAAAGGTAAACCAATGTTAGGGGAAACCGTTGATATACTTGATAACAAGGGTAACTGGTTAGCAAAAGGCGCTTATTCTCCAGAATCACAAATTCGTATTCGTGTATGGAGCTTCGATGAACACGAAGAAATAGATCATGCATTCTTTATTAAAAAACTTAAAAGTGCCCAAGCACGACGTGATTGGTTTATTGAGCAAGGTAACTTAACCGGCTATCGATTAATTGCTGGCGAGTCTGACGGTTTACCCGGTATAACTATTGATAAATATGACAACTTTATTGTTTGCCAACTACTCAGTGCCGGTGCAGACTTTCAACGTTACACCTTAGTTAGCTGTTTAAAAGAGCTTTACCCTAACTGTCATATTTATGAGCGCTCAGATGTTGATGTACGAAAAAAAGAGGGGTTAGAGCCTGTTACGGGCTGGTTGTCAGAGCCACAAGACTCTACCGAATGTATTATTGAAGAGCATGGTATTAAAATTCATGTTGATATAGCTACGGGTCATAAAACTGGTTTTTATTTAGATCAACGCGACTCTCGCCTCGCCGCTGGTAAATTTGCTAAAGACAAAACTATTTTAAATTGTTTCTCTTACACCAGTACTTTTTCGCTCCACTGTGCCGCTAATAATGCCAAGGAAGTCGTTAATGTTGATGTCTCACAACCTGCGCTAGACATGGGTAAAAGAAACTTAGCACTAAATGGTTTAGAAGACAGTAACGTTTCTTTTGTTAAAGAAGACGTATTTAAGCTATTACGCCGTTACCGCACTGAAAAACGCCAGTTTGATATGATTATTTTAGATCCCCCTAAATTCGTTGAATCAAAAGCGCAATTAACAGGGGCTTGTCGTGGTTATAAAGACATTAATATGTTGGCGATGCAGTTAATTAAGCCTGGCGGCTTATTGTTAACCTTTTCGTGCTCAGGGTTAATGGAGGCGAGTTTATTTCAAAAAGTTGTTGCTGACGCAGCCCTTGATGCTAAACGTAACGCTTATTTTGTTGAACGCTTACAGCAAGCAGCCGACCACCCTATTTCATCAAATTATCCTGAAGGTTATTATTTAAAAGGCTTAGTTTGCCAAATTGACTAGTTAACCTACATTCAGGTTAACTCACGCTAAGTTTACTGAATTGCGTGAAGGTAATACTCAATTATACAAAAATAGAAATAAAAAAAGCTTAAGTTATTAATAGCCATTATGGTTATCAATTACTTAAGCTTTTTTATTTGTGCAATAACAGCTTTTAGCGACTAAGCATTATAAAGCGATAAAAGCTCGTATTTTAATCAATTTCTTCAATCGCAATACCTAATAAGTAACAGTTGTCACTTTCCTCATCAAGACGAACCACTTTACCGCGCGCATCAAGCGCTTGTATTTGTTCCCCTGAAGAGTCAACTTTTATCCTGATATGTGTTCCTAATTCAATAGGTTGCTCCATTTCTAGTGCCATACCTGTCGCACTTAAATCTCTGCATGTTGCAGCAATGTTGGCATTAGCTTCGTCATCAATTACCGTCACCACCACTTCACGATTTAACATCATGCGATAAAAGTTACGCTTATCATTAAAACTTTTCATTACTACTCCTACATAAAATGGAACACACTTGGCATTATTTATACTGAGCTTAAACCGCGCTGTCAATAACAAGCCACCATCAAAAATTGCACTTAAGTAACATTACCCTTAACAATTTTTAAGGTGGTTTAGTATTCTTTTCACCGAAATAGGAGCTGAAGTCCCTAAATTTTGAGCGAATAAAGATATTCTTAACTCTTCAAGCAACCAACGCACCTCTTGAATATTGTTGGCAATGGGCTTGTCTTTACGTTGCTGTCCTAAGATAGCTTGATAGGCATCATCCGCCTTATTAACATCAAGTAACTTTATTCTATCTTGATTTGGATCTATTGGCAGTTTCTCTAAACGGCGTAATACGCCTTGTAAGTAACGAATAATATCATCCAAACGCTTTAAACCAGATGCACTGACAAAACCTTTAAAAACTAAATGCTCACATTGCTGTTTAATATCGCCATGTGCTTGAATTATATTTAAGGGCACACTACCTTTCATTTTTTTACTAATATCATGACGTAAACTTAATGCCCTTTCGACTTTAATCGCCGCACTTAACACCGTATCGGCTAATTCAGCACGTACATAGTCACTACAGCTTTTAAAGTCTTCTGCTGTTCTTGGTAATTCTGCCTTATTTTGCTGTTCGGCAAAGCTGTTCACTAAATGCAAACAAGCACCTTGAATGCAGTCTTGCAATAAATCACTAATCGAGCCAAACGGGTTAAAATACAGGCCGAGTTTTGCTTTATTCGGCAGCTTTTCTTGTAAGTACTTTATAGGTGAAGGCAGATTCAATAAAATCAGACGACTAACACCTTTAAGCATTGCTTCATCTGCATGCTCTGCTTGTTCAAAGAGCTCAATAGCAACACTACTTTTGCAATCAACTAACGCAGGAAACGCTTTAATAGCGATATTAGCAACCTTTTTTTCATAGTCTTTTGGTAACTTACCAAAATCCCACTGAGTTAAGTCTGCTTTTTCAATACCCTTTTCAGCTACTTTTTGAATTGACGCTTTGACCTTACCTTGTAAGTCAGCTTTTAAATCATTGAGATTACGACCTTGTTTTAAAATTACACCTTTTTCATTAACCACTTGAAAATTCATGGTTAAGTGCACAGGTAAGCTTAACTCATCCCAAGCATCTTCAGGCATACGTACACCCGACATACGTAATAATTGTTTCGATAATGCTTGGCTTATTTCACCTTGCTCAGCAGGCATTGCAGCTAAACACGCTTGTGCATAATTTGGCGCAGGAACAAAGTTTCGGCGTAAATTTTTAGGCAGTGCTTTAATTAACGCCACCACTAACTCATAACGCATAGCCGGAATAAGCCAGTCAAAACCAATATCCTGAATTTGATTTAACAAAGCGACAGGAATAACAACACTAATGCCATCGTCAATATCACCTGGGCTAAAATGATATTTAAGCGGTAAGGTAAATTTATCTTGCTGCCATGTATCAGGGTATTCATCTTTAGATAAATCTTCCGAGCTTTCATTCAATAAAAATGCTTTAGTGAAATTTAATAAATTGGGCGTTTCTTGTTTTGCTTTTTTCCACCAAGCAAGAAAACTACGCTGACAAATTGCACTTTCGGGTAGTTTGTTATTGTAAAAGTCAACGAGTTGCTGCTCTTCTATTAAAAAATCTTTACGGCGCGCCTTTTGCTCTAACGCTTCAATACTGGCAACAAGTTGCTGGTTTTTCACTAAAAATTTTTCTTTAATCGTGCTATCACCATTGACCAGCGCTTCCCGAATAAATAACTCACGGCACGTTACCGGCTCTATTTTATTAAAGTTAACTTTGCGTTTACTTACAATTTGTAAGCCATATAACGTAACTTGCTCATACGCCATAACACTGCCTTGTTTTTTCTCCCAGTGTGGCTCGCTGTAATGACGTTTAACTAAATGCTGCGCTAACGACTCTATCCATAAAGGGTCTATTTTTGCATTCATGCGAGCAAATAAACGGCTAGTTTCAACAAGTTCGGCAGACATTAACCATTTGGGTGATTTCTTTGCGAGTCCAGAGCCAGGGAAAATGAAAAACTTCATTCCTCGAGCGCCTTTATACTCACGGTTTTCATCTTGTTGACCAATATGGCTCAGCAATCCTGATAACAAAGCTTGATGTACCGGCATTAATGTCACTTGCTGTGCTGCTAGCTTTTCTTTATCAATAGCTTGTGTTGCATGTTGTTCAGCGTTACTCGCTGTTAATTCAAATTGATAATTAACACGCGTTACTGTGATTTGTTGCTCTTTTAAGGTTAACTTTAATTGGCTAACAATGTCTTGCCATTCACGTATACGTACATACGATAAATACTCTCGTTGACATAATTTTCTAAACTGATTTTGCGTTAGCGTTTTTTGCTGAGCGGTTACGTAATGCCATAGGTTTAATAAACTAACAAAGTCAGACTGTTTGTCTTTAAAGCGGTTATGTTTTTCATCACTTGCTTGTTTTTTCTCATGAGGGCGCTCACGCGGATCTTGAATACTTAAGGCACTAACAATCACTAAAACTTGTTCAATACAACCAAGCTCTATCGACGTCATCACCATTTTCGCCAAGCGAGGGTCAATAGGAAATTTAGCAAGTAAGCGCCCTGCTTTCGTTAAACGTGCAACATTATTGGTATTACTATCTATCGCATCTATTTCTTCTAATAAACGCATGCCATCGGTAATATTACGATTATCGGGCGCTTCAACAAAAGGAAATTCGCTAATATAACCTAAGTCTAACGCTAGCATTTGTAAGATAACGGTAGCTAAGTTAGTCCGCAAAATTTCAGGATCGGTAAATTCAGGGCGATTATTAAAGTCATCTTCGCTATATAAACGAATACAAACCCCTTCTGAAACACGCCCACAACGACCTGAACGCTGATTTGCACTGGCCTGTGATATCGCTTCTATAGGTAAGCGTTGTACTTTAGTACGGTAACTATAACGTGAAATACGGGCTGTACCTGGGTCAATTACATACTTAATACCCGGTACCGTTAAGCTGGTTTCAGCTACGTTAGTCGCTAAAACAATGTTACGACCACTGTGCGGTTTAAAAATTCTGTTTTGCTCTTCTACCGTCAACCTAGCGTACAAAGGCAAAATATTGGTATGTCGCAAGTCTGCTTTAATTAATGCGGCAGCGGTATCACGAATTTCTCGCTCACCATTGAGAAATATCAGAATATCTCCTCGACCTTGATCAAGGCTTGATAACTCATCAACTGCATTGAGTATGCCGCTAATAACATCATTACTATCGCTGTCATTATCGGTTTCATCGCCCTCAGGCGTATCGTTTAAGGGGCGATAGCGCATTTCAACCGGAAATGTTCGACCTGAAACTTCAATAACAGGTGCTGGTACGCCAGCATTATTAGCAAAATGCTTAGCAAAACGCTGAGGGTCAATAGTTGCTGAGGTTATAATCACCTTTAAATCAGGTCGTTTAATCAGTACTTGTTTTAAGTAACCCAAAATAAAGTCGATATTTAAACTACGCTCATGAGCTTCATCAATAATGATGGTATCGTATTGACGTAATAGGCGATCACGCTGCATTTCTGCCAGCAAAATACCATCGGTCATAAGCTTAATATAACTTTGCTCGCTAACTTGGTCATTAAAACGTACTTTATAACCCACTTGCTCGCCAAGCTTGGTATTAAGCTCATCGGCAATACGATTAGCAACAGTTCTAGCGGCAATACGTCGTGGTTGGGTATGGCCAATTAAGCCATCAACGCCACGCCCTAATTCAAGACATATTTTGGGAATTTGTGTTGTTTTACCTGAGCCGGTTTCACCAGCGATTATTACCACCTGATTTGCTTGTATCGCTTCAGCTATTTCTTTAGCACTTTGCGCTATAGGTAAGCCTTCAGGGTAAGTAATTTTAGGTAAACAACTTAATTTTTGTTGCTTTTTTTCAATTGAGCCTTCAATTGCTTGCTGTATTTTTTGTAAAGAAAGTCGCTCTTTTTCAGACAAAAGAGTTTCATCGCTAAGCGCTGCTGAATTCGCTTTTTTGATGTTTTTTTGTAACGTTATCAAACGCTTTTTAAGCTTACCTGCATCACAGTTTTTCGCTAGTGTGATGCGCTGAAAAAGATCTTGAATATTAGGGAAATCGGTAGCAGGAAACTCAGACAAAACAAAACTCAAATACTAATCAAAAGAAGCATTTTAACAGTAAAATAACTGAATTACAGCGGGTAAATAAACCAATTAATCAATTAACTGGGCACTAAACCAGCACTTTTGCTTATCTCATTAAAATGAGACAGAGCAATATGAAATGATTACTTCAACTTACTTTATAATGTGCTATTTAATGTGCAGCATGCTCTTTAGCATGAGAAATACTTAACTTCATATGCTTATCAAAAGCTTTTAACACATCGTTTCTACATATTGTTCCTAATAAGTCACCATCATCACCAATAACTGGATACACTTTAGGGTGTTCGTTAACCATTCTTTGTGCCAGCTCTAACACGCTATCGTATGGTTTTACTGATAAAACATCCTTGCGCATAATGTCTTTAACTTTAGCGTTATTGTCGTTGTAGTACATGCTATCTAACATTTTCACCAAAACATCGCTCTCTGAAATAAAGCCAATTACTTTACTGTGATTATCAATAACAGGGCCGCCAATTTGTTGCGTTTTTAAAAAACGCAATGTTGTTTCTTGCATATTCATATCCGCGGTAAACGTAATCGGATAGTGATTCATGTAATGCTCTACTTTTAAAGATTCCATAGTAACTCCTCAGTCGCTATTGCTAGCACTATCAGCCATAAAGCTGATTTCGGGATAATTAATACGCTTTCATTTCTCATCTCACGAATTCAGACTAATTAACTCTTCTCATTGTTGTAACTGTAGGTAAGCCTCTGCTAAAAAACCAATTAATCATTCACATAATTTAATTTTTGAGCGTTTAATCGATTTTTAAACGGACACGGAACAATAATTAACCTGAGATAGGCTTAACAAATGTTTCTCTAGCAACTATTTTTCCTAACTTCTTCGGTAAATTTACTTGCAATAGGCCAGCTATTGACGCGAAATTTGCCTTGAATTAAGAAAAACTATCAAGCTAGCGATGCAGAAAAATAATTTTTGATGATATTTCAATTTGTTAAATATCTCTTAAACCGAGTTCAGGTTAATTATTCCCTCTTAACGTTCGTCATTAATAT
>NZ_JAHKPW010000052.1 GCF_018860755.1 Colwellia sp. D2M02
AACAATCTCGAAAGATCAAAAATCCTAGCGAAATACGACTCTCGTTACCTTAACAATAACAGTCTAGTTTGTATTTCGAACAACATACTATGGGTAAGCCAATGAAATATCAAGATAAAAATAGATATCTATTTATCAAGCAATAAAAAACCGAGTACAAATATTACTATCAATAGTTAATACTTATACTCGGTTTTAGTTTTAGTTTTAGTAAAAGCTAACTTAAGTTAGCTTTTTTATCGTGTACTTTTATTTAAGCTTTACTACTTGGCCAGTTAACGCAACACCGGCAACAAACGTTCCTGCACCACATTGAAAAGTGTCATTGCTTGACGTTAAGTTATGCTTATAGTTTGATTTAATATTCACCACTGCATTACCGCCTGCTTGTACTGCTCTCTCTTTTAAAGCAATCATCGCTGAAAGGAATACCCACTGACAAGCTTCTTCATCAGATTTATTAAATGCATTGGTTTTTTTATTGGTTTTATATTCACCAAGATCTTGCTCAACTTCACCGTACGCTTGCTCACCAAAGTAAAAAGAAATATTAATACCTAATTTTGATTTGGCTGCACCTTGGTTTAAGGCATCGGCAACAGAATATGCATTAATATCATCTCGTGCAAAGGCTTGAGACGAAAGTAACGTAAGAGAGGTTAATGCTAAAACTGCTATTTTTTTCATATTCATGATCATAATTTCCATTCTATTATATTGGTGTTACAACACCCGCACAGAAGCTTTGTTTAATCATTTAAAGCAAAAAATTTCATACGTCGGTATAAAAGCGGGCAAGTCCGTCAATAATAACGGAAAATGATAAACGATAACAATATTTTATTAAAATAATCCAGCCGTGAGTGTGAATAACACGGCTAAGGATTACGACGTAACCCAGTGCCATGCTTGTGCTAACTCACTTGTTTCAAAATGCTTTTCATTAACGCCTACTAACTTGCCAAAAGGGCTGTCTACTGCGATTAGCCAAGCCAGAGTTTTACTGTTAGAAACAATAGCAAGGTTATGCATATGCTTTATATTTTTTAATGCCCACTTAAAATCATCGTAAGCAGCTTCTAAAGTAAAACTGATGTTGTCATCAATTACAATTAACATATTGATTTCACCATGATCCGCTATCAATTTATCAAATATCGCAATCCATTTATTTTCTTCCGCAGCATCAACCTTACCCGAAACAAAGACACCAATGTTAGCTCCTTCACTTTGCTCTAATATTGTAATCATTTTCATTCCTTTATTTTAGTTGAGGTTTTTTATCATATGTACGGTTTCAGCGGTGAAGCCTTGCTGCTGATAAAAGCTATAAGCTTTATTATTTTTAGCAAACACCTCTAGATGTAATAAACGATAACCTAACTCTTTTGCCCAGACTTCCACCGATTCAATCAATAATTTCCCTAAGCCTTGACCTTGGGCTTTTGGTAATACCGCAAGTAAAGGAATAGTGCCACACACCTCACCTGAGATACTGTCAGTGTGTGAACGCGCATGAATAAAACCATAAGGTTTAGCGTTTATTTCAGCAATAAGTGTTATTTGGGGAACTGCACTTTTTAATAACATTGCGGTAATATAGTCATCCTGCATTTTTTGAATAACCTCATCGGTATGCCAAGCTAATTGAGCGACTTCAGCAAGGCGTGGTGATAATTCAAAAATAAATGCACGATCGATATCCGTAGCTTTTCTAATATTAATTTGTGTTTTCATACGATATTAAAGGCTCTCTACTCTAACCTATTGGTTTAATTTACATTATGCTTTTCGTTATTTAAGAGTGACACTACTATGGTTGTTACACAAAAGACAGCCGCCTTAATCACTTTTTACGATATTACTTTGGCATACATAATGGCTTTGCATGTACTTTATGGACAGTTTCGCCAACGATTCGAGAACCTCAAGGTTTATATTTGATAACTTGTTAATGTATAAACACGACATACCTACTTTACATTTACCAAGCTTGGCGAGTAACGGTTCAAACGCATTAAATCCGGGCATGATATAAACAACTAAGTGTTGTTTTCGAGGTGAAAAGCCAATCACTGGCGCGTTTCCTTGATGACCACTTTCGTTCTGATAATGGTACTGCCCAAAGCCAATAATAGTGCCATCGAGATAAGGTTGATATCCAGACACTTTCGTTAACATTGCCTGTAGTACTATAGTGTCATTTTTTCTTGTCTCATGATCAATATTTGAGATAAATTCTTCTAATGCATTCATTTGATTAGCTCTTATTTAATCTATTAATTTAACCTATCAACTTAATATAGTACTAACCTCGTACACTGCTAGTCTAATGCCAGTCACTTATACCACCCCTATAAACAAAAAAGCACCCGTTTAGAGGGTAAACTAAACGGGTGCTTTTGTAATTATAGGCGTTTACGCTATTGCATTACTTTCCTAATATACGTGTTTTTGCATTAGCTGCCATGTAAGCAAAAACGGCGTAGGTTGCAACATTTTGACGTAACTTTTCAGGATCAATTTTATCTAAAGTATCATCTGCCGTATGATGGTAATTAAAGTAATCGGTACCATCTTGAGCTAAGCGAAACGCTGGAATATTAAACGGACGAAATGGGATTAAATCTGGACCACCGCGAGCGGTATTTTTACCAATATGCTCAACATTTAACGATGCCATCGCTTTAGCAATATCACGCACCACTGGTAATGCGCTAGCATCGACATTTGACTCTATTGCCCATATTTTATCCGCACCAAAATCAGATTCTGCCGCTGCAACAATATGCTTTAAATTTTTCTCATTTGCTTTAACGTAAGCTTTAGCGCCCCATAAACCAAACTCTTCTGCAGCAAAAAGTACCACTCGAATACTACGCTTAGTTTTCCCTTTTGAATGTGCTAACTTAGCCGCAGCCATAGTAATAGCAACACCAGCACCATCATCTAATGCGCCTGTGCCTAAATCCCACGAGTCTAAGTGACCACCAATCAGTACATGCTCTTGTGAAAATTCACTCCCCGTAAATTCACCAATAACATTATAAGAAGTACCCTCGCCCATTGATTGCGCTTGCACATTAATATTAATGGTTACTGGCTCACCTAATGCAACTAAACGATGTAATTGATCAGCATCGGCATTTGAAATTGCTGAAGAGACTATTTTAGTTACGCCTTCTTTATAATGGCTACCACCAGTGTGGGCAAAACGATGATGCGCAGTACTAACCGAGCGCATTACATAACCTACGGCACCTTTTTGAGCCGCGACTACGGCGCCACGACTACGTGCTTGTACTGCTGGACCATAACCATTACCGTCACGATCACGATTCATTTGGTAATTAATAAAAACTATTTTACCTTTCGCTGCATTTTCAGGGGCACTCTCTAACTCATCTAAGGTTTGAAACTCTATCACCTCTGCTTGTATGCCCTCTTTTGGCGTGCTGATACTATTGCCTAGTGCAGTAATATGTAGTTTTTGTGGTGACGGGCTTATAACTGCTGCCGATTCTGAGTAACGAATCCATTTAGGAAAAGTTGCCGGCTCAGTCCATACCTTATCAAACCCCATAGCATTAAATTTAGCAACAGCCCATGCAACGCCAGCTTTATCGCCTGGTGTACCAGGCATTCTAGGACCAACTTCGGTGGTTAATGACTCCACTAAGTCCCATGCTAAATCACTCGTGAGTGCTTGTTGTTTTATTTGTTCAACATCCGTTAACTGCTGTGTAGAAAAGTTATCTGACTTTGCTTGTGCACTGTTAAGAGTTAAAACGGACAAAAAAGTGCTAAGAAGCACCATAATAAATCGATTATTCATAGCGTAAACCTACTCATATTTTAAGTTAATAACGGCTTAAAGAAAGCTGTTGTAAGTTAATTATTTTTATTATTTTGTTAAATTACCAATACGATTAACGCTGTTTACCGTATTTATTTTTCATACCCACAACCTTACGTGCAATAGCCAATAATTCAGGTGAAATATCTTCTGCGCCATCTTTAATTAACTTACTTACATCGCCTGATGAAAAAAGAGAACCACGCTCTGACTTAACCCCTAACGAGCGAACGAAGTCTTTCGTTTTTCCGGTACTGGCAGTATCAATATATTTCAAAAGCACTTGCTCATTAAAGCTTTGAGGCTCTTGTTTTAACGTGGTTATTTCATTGGTTAATGCTTGAATTTCAGCTTCTAAGTTTTCAATTAACTCAGCAAGGTTAGTATATTGTTTCATGGCGTAATTTAACTCTTTGGGGTTATCAAGCTACCGAAGGTAGCTATTGTATAATTGTTAAGCATAAAGCAGCCATTAGTACAGCAACTTACTTGAGTGTAATTGTATCGTGAATGGCTATGAGTAAATAGCTAACTAAGCAGTAAAGTCTGGTTTTATCTCGCTAATTAAGCAGCAAAAACGCAAAGAAATGTAAACACTGACAGAGCCCATAAACGATAAATAAAAGTTATGATTTTCTTGAATTTACCGTTGTCTTTCAGCAAATATAACCTTCGTTCTGCTTACTTATTCTTGAGCTGAGTTTTTTAGTTATTGCTGAGCTTTATTCATACGCCGGTTCACAGGATAACGCTCAAAGTCTTCCCAGTAATGAATACCGCCTAGCATTTCTTTAACCTCATAACCTAAAGCCGCTATTTTAAATGCCGCTTTGGTGGCACCATTACAACCGGGTCCCCAGCAATAAACCACAAACTGGGTATTTGTTGCGTATCTCGCCAATGCTTCGGCATTAATTTGCCCGTGAGGCAAATTCACAGCACCAATCGCATGGCTTTTTTCAAAGGCTTCAACCGAGCGCACATCGAGTAAAATATACGAATTATTACCCGCTTGAATATCAGTATAAACATCTGAGCAATCTGTCTCACAAGCTAATTTACCAGCAAAATAGCGTAATGCTTGTTCAGGTGGTGTCGCAATAGTGTTAAATGCACCGTTTTTAGTTATTGGCGCTGGCTCTACACTTAAGCTATTTTTTACCTTATTTTTTGTCATAACAGTTTTATCCTTTTTAATTAACTTATCTAACGAGCTTAATTTAGCGCTTATAAGTTAATTAAGGTAACTGCTATGGTCAGTTAAGCATATTCGTTTTTTTTGAAAGAGAAGTTCAGTAAATATGAATAGCAAAAATAAATAACGCCATTTATAGTTGCGCTACCTGTGAACAAAGTTTTAAATTTTATGCGACTATAATGTTTGAGTCAGCGGGTTTTAACTGACGAGCTTTAATAAACGAATTCAGCCAATAGGAGGTTTTATTGGAATTTTATCACTTACGCTCTTTTGTCTCGGTTGCTAATACTGGTAATTTAACGCAAGCAGCAAAGCGTTTATACACTACACCGCCAGCGATCAGCGCACACATTAAATATTTAGAAGAAGAGCTAAATACTCCGTTATTTATACGCTCAAACAAAGGCATGGCGTTAACCGAAAAAGGCAAAATATTACTTGAAAAAGCCCAAGTAACCTTAGATAGCGCGATAGACATTGTAAATGTTGCTGCGCAGCAACAACATGAAGTCATCGGCAACTTTAGCTTAGCGATTAATGTTAATAGTGAACAAGTTCAACTGACTGATTTAATTACGCTGTTACAGCAAGACTGCCCCGCGATAAACTTAACAGTAAATGCTCAATCGACAGGAAAAACACTTGTTGATATAAAAACGGGATTAATTGATGGGGGTTATATTTATGGTGACATTCCTGAGGATTGTTTAGGTGTGACAGTACTCACACAAGTAATAACTACCATTGCGCCAATACACTTTCGTAATAATATCAGTGCGTACGAGCTTAGTCAGCAACCTTGGATTATGATGAGTGATTATTGCCCATTTGATCATTTCTTAACTGAAAAGTTAGGTACGACTATTAAATCAGTGTTAAGTACCGCTGATGATAATAGTCGTTTAGCTTTAGTTACATCAGGGCTAGGATTAAGCTTTTTAGAAAAAGAAAGCGCATTAACCGCCAAGAAAAATCAACAAATCCACATTATTTCAGCGCTAGATTTCACTACACCACTAAGCTTTGTTATTGCAAAAAATAGAGTTGATGAGCCTATTATTAAAGCGGTATTTACAAGCGTTAAACAGCTTGAACAAGTGTCAAGCTAAGTGCGGCTAAGCACTAATACTTTCCAATAAGCTATTCAACTTATTAACGGTATTTAAGTTGCGTCCTGTCGCTGTAACACCTAAACAAAGTTCAATATTTGCCACTAATTTAGAGCGGCCAATGCCATCAGGGGCATGTAAATAAAAAACATTATCATGAAGTTGGTATTGCTCAGAAGCGGCGTTATATTGTGCTAGCTTTTCTTGGTTAAGCTGCGCTTGCGTATTGCAAAAATACAAATGACAAAACTTACCCTCAACATCGCCATAAGGATTTTGCATACTAAATTGATTAAATTGTGCTTTAGTAAACACCATCACGGGTGCGGTAAAACCAAAGTGCTCGGCAACTAATGCCGTTATCTGCTCACTCACTTCACTCGCTGTTAGCTCGCTTAACGCGATAACATTACCACTTTGAATATAAGTTTTTACTTGCTTAAAGCCATGCTGCGTTAATAACTCAGCCAAGTTTTTCATTGGTAGAATATTTTTACCTGAAACGTTTATTCCTCGAAATAAGATCACATAACTGTGCATAGTAACGTCCTATTGTTTCAACAATTAAGGGAAAAGTAAGCCCTTGTTTAAGCTAGCAGCACTAAGTCAAGCTTAGCTAAATCCAGCTTAACCAAGTCCAGCTTAACCAAGTCCAGCGTAACCCAATCTGGCTCAGCCAAGTTTAGCTCTGCTAATACTTAGTTAATGGCCAATAATTCAACATCAAAAATCAATACTGAACCCGGCTGAATTTTACCTGCCGAATTATTACCATAGCCTAAACTGGCAGGAATAAAAAAGCGTGTTTTCTCACCAACCACCATAAGCTGCAAGCCTTCTGTCCAACCTTTAATAACGCGGTTTAAACCAAAGCTAATCGGTTCACCGCGCTCAACTGAACTATCAAAAACACTACCATCAATTAAGGTACCATGGTAATGCACTTTTACTTGTGACAATGCTGTTGGCTGCTCGGTGCCAGTGCCAGGTGTTAACACTTGATATTGCAAACCTGAAGCAGTTTCAATAACGCCAGCAACGGCTTTATTAGCCGCTAAAAATTCATTGCCTTGAGCAATATTAATTTTTGCTGCTTCCTTATTGACATAACTACGATAAAAGAAAAAAGCCACAATGGCTAACACAATAAAAAGTAAAAGGTATCTGCTCATAATATTTCTCTTTTGGTTAATACCATTACGTGAAAATAATAGTCTAACGTAAATCATTAACATAAATAATGACAATAAAAAAACGCTAAGTTATTGACTTATCGTCAATGTCTTAGCGTTTAGGTATCACTAATGCTTAGCTTAGTATTAGTATTAGTGATCGTGACCACATGAGCCATTATGTACATGACCATGTTGTATTTCTTCTTCAGTGGCAGCACGTACGTCGAGTACTTCAATATCAAATGTTAGTACTTTACCCGCTAATGGTGGGTTAATATCAACCGTCACCATAAATTTACCGGTTTTTACAACCGTTACTTGACGTTGACCTTGCTCTGTTTGCACAATAGCAATCATACCTGGTTGCCACTTGGCATTTTTACTTGGTAAACCGTGTAAGTGTTTCGCTGATACACGCTCAACTAATGTTTCGTTACGCTCGCCATACGCTTCTTCAGGCTGTAGTGTTACCGTAAATTTATCACCCGCAGCTTTATCTGTTAGTGCTTTTTCTAAACCTGGCAAAGTGTTATTAGCACCATGTAAATAAGCTAATGGCTCGTGGCCATGAGAACTTTCAATTTCGTTACCGGCTTCATCTTTAAGGATGTAATGGAACTGTGCAACGGTTTTATCTGCTATATTCATTATTTTTCTCTTACGTTAATATTATTGTAATTTTAGTTACTGCTGTGCGCGCCAGTTTAACATTATTTTTTCTAATAAATAACGCTTGTTACGCCCATAACAGTAAAATAACCACACTGGCAATAATCAAAACCATGCCTAGATATTCAGCTATAGTGACCTTTTCTTTAAAAATACGATAGGTTAATGCTAAGGTGATGAAAAACTCTACTTGCCCAAGCGCTTTTACATAGGCTGCAGTTTGATAACTAGTGGCGGTAAACCAACCAATAGAGCCAAGTACACTGGTAATACCAACAAACAAACATAAACGCCAATGCTTTACCATTAGCGGTAGTTGTTTTTTATCTTGAATAACCACGTAAATGAGAGAAATAAGCGACTGAACGGTGATCATAAAAGTTAAAGTAATTGCTGCGCTGACCATAAGGTCGGTATTTAGTGCTAAACTCGACTCTCGAATAAGTAACGTAGTAATAGCTAAGCCTAAACCTGCCGCTAAACCGTACGACAATCCGCTTAGGCTATGCTCACCACTAAATACAGCTTGCTTAGTGAATTTTACCTTAGAAACCAGTAACACCCCAATCACACCAACAATAACACTTAGCCAACCTAAGCCAGATAAAGGCGCAGAAAATAATAACGCCCCCACAACAGCAACTTGTATTGCTTCTGTTTTCGCTAAGCTAGTAGCAACGGCGAAGTTTCGATATTGAAAAGCCGCCACTAAACATGCCGTACCAATAATTTGTGTAACACTGGCAATTAAAGCGTAAGACAAAAAATTATGATTAAGTGTTGGTGCTGCTACCTCTCGATAATCAAGCATCCACCATAAATAGCCCCAAGCAAAGGGTAAGGCATAAACATAGCGTACTGCCGTAGTTGCCATAGCATTTATCTTACCTGATAGTTGCTTTTGCCCTGCTGTTCTGACCGCTTGCATAAAAGCAGCAAGTAAGGTGAAATAAATCCAAATTTCCAAAAAATATCCTTAGCGATGACTATTGAGTGATATTACAGTATTTAACTTTCATTAGGTTCATGGACAAATTCAAAGCGTTTATCTAAACAACTTACACCTAAGCCACTTATTTTTTTGACTTTTATTTGTACCGCAATACGCTCTTTTAAGGCATCAACATGACTGATCACCCCGATCATTTTACCGCTAGCATTTAAGTTATCTAACGCATCAAGTGCAACCTCTAAAGTGTCGTTGTCTAAGGTCCCAAAGCCTTCATCTAAAAATAATGAGTCGATGCTGGTTTTGCTGCTCACTAAATCTGAGAGAGCTAGCGCTAACGCTAAACTCATTAAAAAGCTCTCTCCGCCTGATAAAGTTTTAATATCGCGCGCACTGTCACCCTGCCAAGTGTCGAGTACTTCAAGGGCTAGGCTATCGTTTTTCTGACACTGCAATTGATAACGTCCATATAAACGCGCTAAACGTTCATTAGCTAACTGCACTAAGTAAATTAAGGTAAGTCCTTGGGCAAAACGCCTAAATTTAGCGCCATCGGCAGAGCCAATAAGTGAGTTAAGGTGAGATAAATCATCAAGGTCGATTTGTGCTTGCTTAATTTTTTCTAATAGTTGTGCTTGCGCTGCTTGATTACGTTGGTTGTGATCAAGCTGTTGTGTTAATTGCCCTATTTGCTGCTGACTGGTTTTTAACTGATGAGTTAACTGAGTAATTTGCTCGGTTAATACTTTAATTTGATGTTCAATGGTTTCAACATTAACAGAGTTAATGTTGATGAAATTGACACTCGCCAACTCCTCATCATGATAGTCAAGTTTATTGGCTTGGTGAGATGTTTGTTCATTAGCTATTTTAGTTTTTTGTTGCTCAATAACATCAGCCCGCTGTTGCGCCTGATTGTGCAGTGTTATTGTTTGCTTTTTCACATCACTTAATTCATTAGCTAACACAGTTAATTGTTGTCTTTTATCTGGCGGTAGTAATGCCGCTAAAAAGGCATTTTCATCACTAAATTGGCTCCCTTTCAGCACCTCGCCCCAGTGTAATTGACTGCGCTTGTAAGCTTGCTCTGCTTCAATAAGCTGCGCTTGCAAACTCGTTAATTGTCCGTTGGTGCTTTGTTGCTGAGCATAATGTGCATTGTATTGCGATTGTAATTGCTCTAGCTGTTGTTGCGCATTGCGCTGTTGTTGCACTAGCTCAGCTTTAACCGCTTTGCTATCAAAGTGTGTGCTTAGTTGTGCCGTTAATTGCTCATTGAAGAAAAGATCATGCTCTGCGAGTAACTTATCACACAAGGTTTGACGCTGTGCGGTATTGCTGGCAAGTTGCTTAGTTAACACGTCAACTTGCTTACTTATTTCATCAATTTGTAACTGTTGTTGGCTTTGCTGGCTTATTAATACGCTACGCTGCTGAGTAATATCTGTTAACTGTGTTTTAGTTTGCTCGTAGCTCGCTTTAGCTTGTTGATACTCCTGCACTTGCTCAGCTATTTGGCTCAACCATAACGAATCTACACAAACAGTTAACGGTGTTAAGGTGATTTCCGCTGGCGTTGACGCAACGCCAGCTTGATTAATACCTTGATACAACGATGCATTTAAACTATTAAAGTCATTAGCTTGCTTTGTTTTTTCTTGTTCAAGTTGAGTAATATTTTGTTGCTGGTTATTAAGCTGCTCGGCAACTAAGGCAAGTTTACTATTTTGTTGATTCTGAGTTCGCTCAAGCGTAATGAGTTGCTCATTATTCGCTTGTTGTTGTTGTTCAATAACGCTTAATTGTTGCTGTAAGTCTTTCAGGTTTTGTAACGCGCTAGTACACTGGGTTAGTTGCTCACTAACAACATTTTCTGGAGCTTGTTGAGTAAGCGCACTTTGCAGTTGCTGATTATTGCTAAAGTCAATTTGCAACCAGCGCTGTTGAATGTCAGACAATTCAGTCTGTATTTCGGTTAATTGCTGTGTGGCAACATTGCGTTGAGCATCAAGCGCTGACTTTTGATGATTAAAGCCATCCCCTTCTTTTTTCAATTGCTCTAACTCACTTACCAGTATGGCTAAACGAGCTTCGTATTCATTTGCACTAAGTGTTTGATAACTTTCTATTGCGGGGTGCTGCGTTGAGCCACACAATGGACAAGCCTCATCTGCTTGTAACTTATCGCGATATGCCTCAAGTGCCATTATCGCTTGATGCTGTTGTATTAGGGTTTCAACGTCTTTCTTTTGTTGGTTTTTTGCACTGTAACCTTGTCGTAAAGTGGTTAACTTTGTTTCTATGGCCAATAAAGCCTGCTCGTTATCACTAACACTTTGCTTAAGACTGCTTTGGTTAGTGAGTAACTGGCTAAAGCGCTGCGCTAACGGCAAGGCTTGATTGAAATTAAGCTGTTGATTTTGTAAGTGGTTAATTTTATCACTTACGTGATGACGAATATTAACATGCTTAGAGGTGTTATTATCCCCTGTACTAATACCAGAATTAATACCTGAGTTAATACCAGAATTAATACCAGCACTTTCATCAAAACCATAATCGGCTAGGAGTTGCTGCTGTTGCTGAGTAAAAATATTGTTATTGTCATTAAGCTGTTGAAACTGCAACGAGTGCGTCTTTTTATGCTGCTCAATCTGCGCTTGCTCTGTTGTTAACTGTTGTTGCTTTTGTTGTTGCTCAATAATTTTTTGCGCCGTTAACGCCATCGTACTTTGCAGTTGTGATAACTGCTGACTTTGGCTTTGCCATAGCGATAATTTATCACTCGCCATGTCAAGGGCTTGGTGCTTAGTTAGGTAATCTGTTTGCGCTGCTATTTCAGCGCGTGTTTGCTCTTCAATTTTTACTTGCTGATTAACCTTGTCGCTCAAATTTTTGTGTATTTTTATTAAATCATCAAGCTTTTGCTTAGCTTGAACTAAGTCATTGTTTTGGTGGCTAATAGTACTATCTAATGGCGCAATATCATCATTAAGTACAGTTTCAATGCTAGTGCGCTGTATCGCTTGTTTTTCTTGGCTAGCTTGCTCAGCGGTTAGTGCGCTATGGCTGGTGTTTACTGCGCCTTCAATAACGTGTAACTGCTGTGTTAACTCTTTTACTTTATTAACAATATTGCTGTGCTGCGCGGTACAACGATTATTCTCTTCAAAATGCGTTCGTAATTGCTCTGCAGGCTCTGAAAGTTTAAGTAAGTCCAGCTCAGGTTTAGCCTGCAATTCACGCTGCTCAATGTCAGCTAACTGCTGCTGATATTGCGCTAACTGCAGCTGATTTTCGTGAAAGTCTTGGCACCAATGTATAAGCGTTTGACTATTTTGGTGCTGCAAGGTTAATTGTGCTTCTTCTTGTGTTACTTGGGTTAATTGCTTTTCAAGCGCGCTAACTTCATCGTTTGATAATAACGAAGTACCTTTACTTTGCGCTTGTAATAACTCTAACGCTTTACTTTCACTTCGATGATTTTCAAAAACCTGTTTTGATATTTGTCCATAAATTTCAGTACCGGTAAGCTGTTCTAATAATTGAGAGCGCTCACGTGCATCAGCATTTAAAAATGCCGCAAATTCACCTTGCGACAACATCATTGACTTGGTGAATCGTGAAAAATCTAACCCGGTAAGTTCGCTAATATGGCTACGTACTGTTTTTAATTTTTCAGCTAAAATAGTGCCGTCTAACTTTGCCAGCTCAGCCACCGGCTCAAGCAAATTGCCGTCAATTTTATTGCGAGCACGTTTTTGACTCCAAAAAGCACGATAACCTTGCCCTTTTACTTCGAACTCAACTTCAGCCATACAGTGGCTCGTAAAGCGTGTCATTAATTGATTTTGCGTTTTAGACACCATTAAGCGTGGTGTTTGATGGTAAAGCGCTAAGCAAATGGCATCAAGTATGGTGGTTTTTCCTGCTCCCGTTGGGCCAGTAATTGCAAATAAGCCATTACTGTCAAACGGCTCTTGCGTGAAATCTAACTTCCAGCTGCCTTTCAATGAGTTAATATTTTCAAAGCGTAAACTTAATATTTTCATTCACTTGGCTCACTTTTGCTGCTACTAGTTTGCACTGTGTTTTTTTCAGTGTGCTCTTGGCTTTCACCTTTTTTAACTTGCGCTAGCTCTTCACTAACCGCGGCATCAAGCAACTCACTTTGTTTAGTGTTACTTTGCGCTGTTACTTGCAAGGCAACTTGTTTAAATAATACTGATAAGCGTGACTTTCTCGCTAAGGCTTCATCACTTTGCCAGTCAAGTTCAGTTAAGCGAGAGCTAAAAACTTCATCGACGCTTAGCTCATTTAAAGTCACGTTTTCTGTAGCTATGCCTTGTTCTTGCTGCTGGCGTGTTTTTTTAGCACGACGTACAAGTAGCACTTCAACAGGTAGGTCAGCGACTATCTCATTAACGCGAAACGCTAAGTCACTTAAATGATCGCTCTGTGCTATTTCAATATCTAACCACACAGTATTATTCGACTGTTTTTCATCGTCAGCTTGTATATCGCTCTGGTGGTTATTAACGCTATCAATACTGAGCGCTTTAAGTGATTTTTCAATGATTTCGGGTAAAAGTTCAAGTGTGGATTTGATCATCAGCAGCGGCTGAAAACAAGGAATTGTAAGATCGGTCACGCTATTTAAATAATTGTCAGAAAAATCAACAAGCAGTACGCGTTTGTCTTGCTTCGCTTCATCAAAGCTTAGTGCGATTGGTGAGCCGCAATAACGAATGTGTTCAGTTTTTCCAACCTTTTGTGCACGATGAATATGGCCAAGGGCAATATAATCAGCAGGAGGAAAAGCACTACTTGGAAAAGCCTCTAGGGTACCAATATAAATATCTCGCACGGCATCATTTTGGCTGTCTGACATAGACACTCCTAACGCCGTTAAATGACCTGTAGCAATAATAGGAACCCGACTTCCTTGCGCTTTTTCTATGTTATCAACTAATTGCAATGCATATTGATAGAGCTTTTGATAATGCTCCGTAATGGCTTGTTGCAAACTTTGCTGCTTTTGTGTTGCCGACTGCCCAACTTTACTGGTAATAACATCGCGCGGACGAACAAATGGAATAGCGCAAATAACCGCTAACGCCTGTCCATTAGCATGGTTTATCGCAAAAACCTGCTCGGTACTTTCAAGTTTAGAGGGGCTTTCTGTTTGATTTACTTCGTTATTAGTTTCTTCACTTAACTTTTGCGCTAATTCTTCAATAGATACTTCATGATGAACATGAGTGATCACATGCGTTGATAGCCCTGAAAGTAATGTTTTGGATTCACCTAACATAGCAACCGAATCATGATTACCAGCCAAGATAGTCAATTGACAATCAAGCGCTTGCATCTGACCAATAAAGTTGAAGTACATTTTTCTGGCATAACTTGGTGGTGTGCTGGTATCAAAAATATCACCTGCGACAATAATGGCATCAACTTGGTGTTGCTTCACTTGTGTAATTAACCAATGTAAAAACAACTGATGCTCTTTCGCGCGACTTTTGCCATAAAAATACTGACCTAAATGCCAGTCTGAAGTGTGAATAATTCGCATAAAAGACAAGATATTAAATAAAAATGCTGAGGCGCTCAGTTTACCTGAATAGGTAAATTAAATCATAAGAATTGACACTTAGATAAGTAGTGCGAAAAAAAGTAGAACTAAATAGTAATAATTATTTTTTCAATAACAATATCCACACAACTACAAATGTTATATTATAACAAATAAATCAGTATGTATTTATGCTAAAAAGTCATAGCAATAATTAACACAACCAAACAAATGTTTAAAAAATCATTTAAAACAATATTTAAGTAACACCTAAAAAAACAAAAAATTAACACCTAGATACAGCAAGGGAAAATATGCTCAAGTATAAAGCAACAACTTTAGCTATAACATCACACTTACTAGTTAACTCATTCGCTTATGCCGAAAACCAGGTAATTATCGATTTAAAAGATATTGAAAGAGTTACAGTTACAGGGAAGCGTTCGCCACTTTTTGATATAAGAGACGTCAATGCTGCCGCTTTAGGAATAAAAGATCCATTAACGCTCCCTATTTCTATCCAATCATTTTCAGAGCAATTAATTAGTGATCAACGATTGCGTACTTTAAGTGAAGTACTCGCCAATGATGCTTCTGTGCAAAATACCGCCATTGGCTCTGTGTTTGATTTTGTCAGCTTACGTGGTTATCAACTCGATTGGACTAATGGTTTACGCCGCGATGGTTTAGCTTTAGCACCTTACCAAGATGTTGCTTTAGAGAATATAGCCCGCGTTGATGTATTAAAAGGTCCATCGGGTTTAATTTCAGGCTTTAATAACCCTGGCGGTACTATTAATTATGTAACGAAAAGGCCAACATTAGAAAAGTTTGTTGATGTTAGCGCTGAGCTACGTAGCAGAGATGGAAAATACCTTCATATTGATCTAGGTGGCCAATTTACAAATAATGCGACATTAGGTTACCGTTTCAATGCTGCATTGGAAGATACTGGTGATTTTACTGGCGGTGACGATCTTGAGCGACAATTTTTAAGTGCGGCTATTGATTGGCAAGCTAACGATGATTTAATCGTAAGGCTTGATATTGATTATCAGGACAAATCTATTGTTTCACAACCACTCATTGGTTTAGCGCAAGATCCCGATAATATAAATAAACAAGTTTTACCACCTTATATTGATACCAGTGAGGTTTTACTGGGGCAACCATGGGCACAATATCAAACAGAAACGTTAAATATTGGCACACGTGTTGATTATTGGCTCAACAGTAACTGGCAGTGGGTTAATCAGGTATCACTTTCATCTAATGATCGCTTTACAATTTTCCCTGATATTTATGCCGTTAACCTCGACGGTGACGTATTAAGCTCAGGCATTCATGTCACACCTGATGAGTCTTATAAAACGCTATCTGGACACAGCCTCTTAAATGGTGATTTTACATTACTTAATATGCAACACGAATTAGTGGTTGGCGGTAGTTTTCGAGACTACCAGTCGGATGATGGTCGTTGGTTTGAACTGAATAACCCTATTGGAAATATTTTCACGCCAACATATACAGATAAACCTGACTTTCCGCCATTAGGTGATACCACGCACACTGAAACGGTAGAAAGCTCATTATTTATTACAGATATTATTCATTTAACTGAAAGCATATTTAGTACTTTAGGCTTACGTTATTTGCATTACCAAAAAGATATTTATGCGCCAAACTCACCTGTAATAAGCGAAAATCATAAGTATTATACGCCAACGTTAGGCTTGAATTATAATTTTACCAATAACGGCACTTGGTATGCGAGTTTCTCTAAAGGTGTCGGAGAAGGTGGCGTTGCTGTTATAGGTAGTGGTGCACACAATGAAGGTGACTCATTGGGCCCACAAAAAAGCGAACAAATTGAAACCGGTATTAAGTACCGTTTAGCTAATGCAACATTCACCGCTGCTCTATTTGAAATTGAAAAAATGCTTGAATATCACAACAAGCAAAGTAATTACTTTGTTCAAGACGGTATTCAAAGGCATCGCGGTTTAGAGTTAAATATCAATGGTGAGCTTAGTGAAAATATATCTCTGGTGACTTCAGCAACATTATTAGATGCAGAGCTGGTAAATCTGACAGGAGAAACCGACATTAATGGTAACCGTCCGCCAAATGTTCCTAAGAAACAAGCCAATATTTACCTAGATTACGCAGTACCATTTGTTGAAAAACTTAATGTGAATGCTGGTATTTATTATGTTGGCGAACGTGAACAAAATGTACAAAACACATTATCACTTCCATCATATACTCGCTTAGATGCCGGAATAAAATATGAATTATCGCAATATAAAACCACATTACGCTTCAAAGTTGAAAATATTACCGACAAGGAATATTGGTTATCAGCGGGTGCTAAAGGGGTTGATTGGGGAGTAACCCCTGGCAGAGGCAGAACATTAATAGGCTCAATTAGTCTGTCTTTTTAAGTTTTTGAGTAATTTAACCAACATTAATAGCAGTAAGATAATGCCCTAAGTTATTCTCAATGCTATCCGTGTTGCTTATGGCCAATAACGTATTATTGGCCATAACGCCGTTTCCTCTAATTAATAACCACCGATATTTTCCCTCTGAAGCAATGTTCGAACAAAATTACCTAGCTAATATTTTTTTGTCAAAATAATCTTTAAAGATCAATAACTCCTATTGTGCATCCCTTGCTAAGGGATAAAAAATACCTATCGATTCATAACTAATAGCTAAAAACGTCTACACTTAATTGTACTCCCTGTTTGTTAACTATCCGTTAAGGGCTAACAATGAAAATATCAACACGCATAATTCTTGCCTGTTTGTTTATGGCAACCATAGGAATTTTAGCGTCTGGTGGTATGGTGGCATGGAGAAGCTTAAATCTATCAGAGCAAACGATTAATCAACGCTCGGAAAATCAGCTAATTTCGATTAGAGAAATTAAACGCGCGCAAATAACCGACTACTTTAATACCATTAATAATCAATTAATAACCTTTGCTGATGGCAAGCTAGTAACTACTGCCATTGAGCGTTTTTCACAGGCATTCTCGCTTTATGAAACAGAGCTTAGTAATGAAGATCATAAAGCGTTAGAACATTACTATGAAAAAGATTTTTCGAACAACTTCTTAAAACTCAATGCCGACGAACAAGCCCAAGCAACAACAAGATTTAATAAACTATCGCCCTTTGCCAAAGCATTGCAATCGAGTTACATCAGTAATAACAAAAATCCGATCGGTAAAAAGAATAAACTTAATCAAGGGGTGGGTGATGCTCAATATCACAGTATTCACAACAACTTTCACCGTCATTTTAACTTTTTCTTAGAGTCTTTTGGTTACTACGATATTTTTTTAGTTGATACTCAAGGCAATGTGGTTTATTCCGTTTATAAAGAACTCGATTATGCGACTAATTTACTAACCGGCCCTTATGTTGATTCGGGCTTAGCTAGAGCATTTAACAAAGCGAAAAACTTAACAAAAGGTCAAAGCATTTTAGAGGATTTCTCGCCCTATTACCCATCATATAATAATGCGGCTTCATTTATTGCTACGCCCATTGTTAGTAATAACAACACTACTGGCGTACTTATTTTTCAAATGCCCGTCGATAAAATAAATTCATTAATGACTTATGATAATAAATGGAAAGATATTGGTTTAGGTGATTCTGGCGAAACCTACCTTGTTGGTAGCGATAAATTAATGCGTAGTCAGAGTCGCTTTCTTATTGAAGATAAAAGTAACTATTTATCCTTTCTCGCTAACACCCTTGATACTAAAACTATTGCCTTAATTGACGCTAACTCCTCTGCTATTGGCTTGCAGAAAATAAACTCTACGGGGGTAGCTAAAGCACTAACCGGTGAGTCTGGCTTTGGTATATTTAAAGACTATCGTGGTGAAAACGTATTATCAGCATATGCACCCTTGGACGTACTTGGTCTACGCTGGGCTATTTTAAGTGAATTAGACGAAAAAGAATCGACCTTAGATATTAAACACACAGAGCAAGAGCTTTTACTCACTGTGCTATGGATATTTCTGATCTTGCTTATTGTTGCTAGCCTTATTGGTTGGTTAATTAGTCAAAGTGTTGCCCGCCCTATTATTGATGTCATCACTCAAATAGAAAAAACCACCACTAACAAGGACTTGACCTTAACGCTTAATGAAAAAGGTAGCAGTGAACTTGCAATGTTAGCGCACAGCTTAAATGTTTTTTTTAAAGAATTACAATCAGTAATGCGAAACTTCAACGAGAGTGCCGATAAGCTCTCTGTGCATAGTGAAGCGATTGTTAGTGAAATGGAGCATGCTAAAAGTAGTACCGCCAGTCAGTCACAAAACGCTGAATCTGTTGCAGCTGCGATTAATGAAATGAGCGCCTCTGTACAGGGGGTTGCCGAGCAAGCCAAAGATGCGGCGCACTCGGTACAAGAAGCCAACGATAAATGTCTTGAAACATCTGGGGTAGCGAGTAGTTTAGGTAATGATATGACTTTGCTTAACGAGCATATGATACAAGTGAGCACCTCAATAAACACCTTAGAGCAAGAAAGCATTTCTATAGGCTCTGTACTTGATGTAATTCAAGGGATTGCTGAACAAACCAATTTATTAGCGCTTAATGCTGCAATAGAAGCAGCTAGAGCTGGTGAACAAGGTCGAGGGTTTGCGGTAGTTGCTGATGAAGTAAGAACCCTTGCCAGTAGAACTCAAGCTTCAACCGAAGAGATCAGAAGAAAAATTGAGGCACTACAAAATGGTACGCAAAATACAGTGAAATTAGCCTCAGAGGCAGCCAAAATGACAACGAAAGGAATAAACTCTTGTGCACTTAATGGTGAAATGTTAACCGAAGTCGTCACTATGATTCATTCCTTAAACGATATGAACTTACTTATTGCTACCGCAGCAGAGCAACAGTCAACAGTTACTGAGGAGATTAATGTTAATGGTGTCGATATTGCTACCTCAGCTGTTGATATATTACAAAAAACCGAAAATACTCAACATTTATCACAGGAGTTACTCAACCAAGCGAATACCTTAAAGCAACAGTTGTCTATTTTTAAGTATTAAATAACCTGAGCGCAAGTTAAAGGGGTTACTCTTCAGTTTAAAAAATACTTAACCAAAAAACTCTCTGTTAGCTGTAAATTATTTATTAGGGCATAATGAAAATAAACTTCATTGTGCATTAATAAATAACAGAGCAATATTCGTTATGACGCCTGCAGTATTATTACTTAAAAAATGTAAAATTCCCTTTGAGTTACTTCAATATCACCATGATATAAATAGCACTTCTTATGGGCTTGAGGCAGTAGAAAAACTATCGTTACCTGCTGAGCAAGTATTTAAAACCTTAGTGATTAACACCGACACTCAACAATTGGTTGTGGCTATTGTGCCCGTTAATACACAGCTTAACCTAAAAGCAGTGGCTAAAAGCTTGAATGTTAAAAAAGCGAGTCTAGCCGATGCAAAACGTGTAGAAGCTACAACAGGCTATATTTTAGGTGGCGTGAGCCCTTTAGGGCAAAAGAAACCGCTAAAAACGCTCATTGATAACAGTGCCGAAAAGCTAAATATTATGTATGTTAGCGGCGGTAAACGTGGTTTAGAAATAGCACTCGCTCCTCATGTTCTCAAAACAATTACTCAAGCAAAGTTTGCCGCGATTGCCTGTGTGTAAATAGGCTAAAGCCCACCGGTAACATCAATAAAACTGCCTGTGGTAAACGACGAGGACGCCGATGCTAGCCATAAGATAGCTTCGGCAACTTCTATGGCTTGCCCACCCTTTTGCATAGGAATGATGTTTTTTAAGCGTTCAACCCGTGCTGGTTCGCCGCCATCTGCATGCATATCCGTATAAATTAACCCAGGCCTAACACCATTAACCCGTATTCCTTCCTTTGCAACTTCTAAGGCTAAGCCTCGAGTTAAAGTATCTATCGCTCCTTTAGATGCAGCATAATCGATATATTCATTGGGCGATCCTGAACGTGCCGCACCAGATGATACATTAACAATAGTGCCACCACTGCCGCCGTATGTTGTCGACATTACTTTTACCGCTTCACGCGCGCATAAAAAATAACTGGTAACATTATTTTGTAATACCTCATTAATACGTGCGGCGTTCATGTCAACAAGACGCATTTGTGGCTTTAAAATACCTGCATTGTTGACTAGTACTTTAACCTTACCTAATTTCGCCGCTGTGGTAGCGAATAAACGTTCTACATCTAACTCTTGCGAAACATCCGCTTGTACAGCAATACATTTACCACCGCCTTGCGTTATTTCAGTTACCAATTTCTTTGCTGGCTCAGCTTGAGATTTATAGTTAATACAGACCGCATAACCATGCTTGGCAAATAAACGAGCCGTTTGTGCTCCAATACCTCGACTGCCACCTGTGATCACAACAACGCCCAACCCTTTACTCTCTGTATTTATATCCATCGTTGTAAACGCTCCTTACAATATTTACTATCCACTGTTTATCATTACCATGATACACTTGAGTTATTGTTTTATGTTAGGTTTTTACCTTTTATTCGGGCTGTTTATTATTTTCCATGCGTTATATTTCAAGAGACACTCAAGCCACAATCGATCTAAATGCGTTAGTTGAGAATTACCAATATGTCGCCAGCATAGCTCCACAGAGCAACACTATTGCTGTCGTAAAAGCCGATGCTTATGGTCACGATGCTAATTTAGTAGCACACGCGTTAAGCCCACATGTTGAGCTATTTGCCGTTGGCTTTATTGATGAAGCTTTAGCGCTACGCCAAAGTGGTATAAAAAATAATATTTTAATTCTTGAAGGTCCCTTTAAAGTAAGTGATTTTACTATTGCTCACGAGCATAACTTTTTATTAATGCTTCACAGTGATTATCAAATTGATTGGCTACTATCACAGCAACCACAGCTTACTCAAAATATTTGGTTAAAAGTAGACACCGGTATGAATCGCTTAGGGTTTGCTATTGACGATATTGATAACATTATCAGCAAACTAGACACAACCACCCAACAAAACTTGGTATTGTGTTCACATTTTTCTACTTCTGAGCAAATAACCAGTCGCAAGCCTGTTGAACAATTAGCACGACTAAAGCCTTTAGTAGAAAAATATTCATGTCAATTTAGCATGGCAAATTCTGCCGGAATTTTTAATTTTCCCGCGAGTCATGGCGACTATACCCGCTTGGGTTTAGCGCTTTATGGAATAAGTCCAACAGACAATAATTTATTAACTGAACAGCTAAATCCAGTAATGACCTTACAAGCGAAGATCATCGCTATTCATCAAGTTGAAATAGGTGAAACCGTTGGTTATGGCGATACTTGGTCAGCAACACGCACTAGCAAAATTGCTACAGTAGCTATTGGTTATGCTGATGGCTATCCGCGAAATGCCAAATCAGGTACTCCTGTGTTTATTAACGGGCGAGTTGTGCCAATTGTTGGCCGGGTATCAATGGATATGATTACTGTCGATGTCACCGATTTAACTGTCGTAACAGTTGGCGACTCAGTTGAGTTATGGGGTAAGCATATTAGCATTGATAGCGTCGCTAAAAGTAGTGACACTATCAATTATGAGTTATTAACTCGTGTTTCTAAACGTGTGCCCAAAGTTGCCGCTAGTTAACCTACAAGTAAGATTACTCAGACCTTATTCAATACCAATGTACTTGTGTACTTGAATTGATAAACGCCAATTATTGGCAATACAAGTGCTTATCGCTAACTCGGTTGCTCTTTTCTTCTGACTAATCGGCTGTAAATAGGTTGCGGTATCGACAATATTATGTGCTTTGAGTAATGCTTTTAAGTCATCCACATGCTGCTCTGTCGCTACAGGGTGTTTTATTTCATTAGCACGTGACATGGCACTTGTTAAAATCTCATAACCACCACGCATGTTTACTTTAGGTGAAACGGTTACCCAACAACGGGCCGTTGTTTTCACTTCAAAAGTGCCTGATGTTTCAATTTGAGCACTGTAACCTTGATCTTCAAAAAGCTCACATAGCGGTGTTAAATCATACATACAGGGCTCACCGCCGGTAATAACAATATGTTTAGCTTGATAGCCTTTATTCTGTACTAAGGTCAGAATATCTTGTGGGGTAAAACTTGCCCATAATGGTGTTTCATGAGTTTTAGCCAGCATTTTTTCAGGACTTACTTCATCACTAAGTTCAACATCCCAAGTATGCTTAGTATCACACCAAGAGCAACCCACAGGGCAGCCTTGTAAGCGAATAAAGATAGACGGCTGTCCAGTATATGAGCCCTCTCCCTGAATGGTTTCAAATAGTTCATTGATTTTATATTTAACGATATCTGCAGTTGTATTCACTTTTATACTTTAGCCTGTGGTTTATTTCGCGTAAAATGCGTAGCGTTTATTATTATACCTCAAGAGAGCTTAGAAATGGCTGAAAAAGTTGTTGTTATTTATTCTGGCGGCATGGACTCTTTTACTGTGCTAAATCGTGCATTAAAAGATGGCAAAGAAGTTTATGCGTTATCGTTTGATTATGGGCAACGTCATGTTAAAGAGTTAGAGTGCGCAAGCCATGTGTGTAAAGATCTTAAGATTAATCATAAAGTAATTGATATTTCGGCCATTAATCAACTGCTTGCGGGTTCTTCATTAACGGACGATATTGATATTCCAGAAGGACATTACGAAGCTGAGAATATGAAGTCAACCGTAGTACCAAATCGCAATATGGTTTTATTGTCATTAGCCGTTGCTTATGCGGTATCGGTAGGTGCTGGACAAGTTTACTATGGGGCACATTCTGGCGATCACGCGATTTACCCTGATTGTCGCCCTGAATTTGTGCAAAAAATGAATGATGTGTGCATGATCGCAAACTATGAAAGCGTTGAAATATTCAGCCCTTATTTAGACGTTAGCAAAACCGCCATTTTAACAGATGGTATCGCTATGGGATTAGACTATAGCAATACATGGACCTGTTATAACGGTCGCGATAAAGCTTGCGGTAAGTGTGGTGCTTGCCAAGAACGCCTTGAAGCCTTTGAAGAGAACAATGTAACAGACCCACTAGTTTATGAGTGTTGAACTGCGCGCATTAAAAGCACTAGCCTGTAAGTATAAATAATTTACAAATAACTCAGTATTCAATCAGGGATGCCACAAGAATGAGCAAAGTAACCGTTACTGACCCTTCTCAATCAAGCCAATTGTCTTATCGCGCTAAGATGTACCAATTACTTGAGGGAGATATTCATAAGAACTACTTTGCCAAGATAATTAACATTATGTTAATTATCTTAATTGTCGGTAATGTTGTTGCTGCCATGTTTGAGTCTGAGCCTGATTACCACAAGGCTTATCGACAACAATTCGCTTTATTTGAAATTATTTCTTTATCGATTTTTTTCATTGAATACCTACTACGCGTATGGTGCAACGTTGAAAACCCAACTTATCAACACCTCTCCACAAGTAAAGCGCGATTAAAATATTGTGTCAGCCCCATTGCCTTGATTGATCTCATTGCTATTTTGCCTTTTTTAATCGCTATGTTCTTTACCATTGATTTACGGTCATTACGCTTGCTGCGCGTATTACGTTTACTTAAATTAAATCATTACTTTAAAGGCTTTAATATTTTTACTACAGTAATTATTAAAGAACTAAAAACCATGACCGCGGCGATGATGGTTATGATATTTCTCATTATTATTGCTGCAAGTTTAATGCATGCTATTGAAGGTAAATTACAACCTGCAGTATTTGGCAGTATTTTAAAGTCGCTATGGTGGTCTGTTGTTACCATGACAACCGTTGGTTATGGCGACGTTGTGCCGGTTACTGTTTTTGGTAAAGTTGTTGCCGCTTTTATTATGTTAATTGGTGTCGGTTTAGTCGCATTGCCTGCCGGTATGTTAGCAGCACGCTTTGGTGAAGAGTTAAGAGAAAGGAAAACCAACTTAAATGATCATATAGAAGATGCCTTAGGTGATGGTTATATTGATCAAACTGAATATCAAGCCTTAGTAAAGCTCGCTACTAAACTTGATATAGACCCTGAAGAGCTGCAACGAAGTATTGAACGTATCAAAGAGGAGCACCACAATGATATATGCCCTCATTGTGGGAAATAAACAATAACGTTTATTTAAGGTAAATAACTTCATGAGACTATTTAAGCACTTAGAAGCCTTTATATTGAATCTTACATAGAAAGCTTTTTTAAGACAAATTTCATCTAACCTTATGTGACGTGTGTTGTAGACTTATAAGTGTTCCAACCTAAATCAAGGTGCCTTATGAGTGCAATACAAAAGTGCCAAACACAGTATTTAATGCAAATTATTAATGCTAATAATGAGGCTCAAGCACACATCTATTTAGAGCAAATATTACTTTTCCCTATCGATACACAAGATAAAATAATTGATGAAATTAGTCGTTTACCACAATGTAATAGTAACTCTGTTGCTGCAATTATTGGTCGTTACTCACGAGGAGGTGTAAAAGAGTAATCGTAGTATATTATTCAATTGAATACTTGATATCACTAATAGCGCCTCAAGTAGCTAAAGATAGGAAATAATTAAGTGCTCTGAGCAATATTTTTACGTAAGGCTCTGTTAACCGTATTTATAGAGAATTACACTTTCTTCACTTGCAAAATCAAACAATTAAAAGCATGATAAAAAGTGATATAAAGTGAAGAGTGTTTAGTTATGAGTAATCAATTCCTGTTTTCGAACACGTATAAAATAAAAATAAACGCGTGTTTAATCGTGTTATTTTGTCTTTTTTTCACCAGTAATTACAGCATAAAAGCTAACGCATTCACTATCAACTCTGAGTGGTTTCAAGAAGCGCTTTTTAAAGCCGATACTCTTAATGATAAAAACCCCTTACTCGCTTTAGAGTATGTTCGCGATCTTCTTGATAAACATAAAGATAGCCTATCTCCTTTATCTGAATCAGCTTTACTTGCTAGATTAGCCGAATATCATTTTTATTTAGGCGATTTAGAAAAGAGTCTTAATCATATTAATCAGTTTTATCGTTTAAAAACCGATTTAACAAACCATGATGGTATTTCATTATTATTAACGCATGGCGGAGTGCTTGATGAGCTAGGCAAACCTAAAGAAGCGATGGCACTATATTTACAAGCTGAAAAAAATGCAAAAGAGAGTGAAAATGATGTATTAGTTGGTGAAACTTATGCGGTAATCGCCAATTCATACCTATACAATCATGACGATAGTGAGGCGTTAAAATACTTTCATCAAGCTTATTTACATATTGAAGCGTTAGATGACAAGCTAGAGCTTGCCTATTTAAAAATACAAATGTCTCATGCTTACTCCAATGTATATGATTATGAAAGAGCTATTAGTTTAGCTAACGAAGCGATTGAGTACTTAAATCAGCATCAATACTTTTTTGATGAAGTATCTGCACATAATACCCTCGCGCATACCTATATGAAAATGAATGCTTATGACGATGCCATTGAAAGTTACCAGCGTATTGTTGAGTTATCTTCTGTCGTTGAAGGTCATGCTATTCATGTTGCGTACTCAGGTATGGCAAAATCTTACCTTTGGAAAGGTGAAGATGTTAAAGCGCAACACTATTTTGCTTTGTATAAAGAAAAGCGCCCAAACTCCGACAATCCTTTTAGGAAGTTAGATGATATTGTTTTAACTGCTTTAATTGCATTTTCTGAAAAAGATATTCCTTTAACACATAGTTATCTACAGCAAGCAGACGATCTACTAGCAACTATAGATAAAAAAAAAGTACTATCATGGTATGCCAAGGTTTTAAACTTAAAAGCTGAAATCGCTGTATTTAATAACGATTACCAAAGTGCTTATCAATATCAAAAGGATGCCCATGAGCTTGTCAGCAGCTATCAAAATACAGAGCGAGAAGTAATTCGCTCTAAATACAAAATCATGTTTGATACCGATCAAGCACTGTTAAAAAATCAACTACTGGAGCGTGATAAGTTACTAGATAAAGCCGCGCTTGAAAATGCAGAACAAAAGCAAGAGCTTCAAACACTTTTCATTATTCTCGTCTCTCTTTTTGCCCTAAGCCTAACCTTTTTTATCTACCGTCAAAGCAGAACGAGTAAAGTACTACATAAATTGGCAAATACCGATACCTTAACTGAGTTGGCTAATCGCAGATATACTTTCAGCTATGCTGAAAAGATACTTGAACAAGCCAAAAATGAGCAGCATAACTTTGCAATTATCGCTTTTGACATAGATCACTTTAAAAAAGTAAATGACACCTACGGGCATACCACTGGTGATATAGTGTTGAAGAAAATAGCCACTATTGGCAATGAATACGTAAGAGCGAATGATATATTAGGTCGCATAGGTGGAGAGGAGTTTTTAGTGGTGTTACCTAATACTTCTGCAACACAAGCTTATGAAATAGCAGAAAGAATTAGAAAAGCCATAGAGAATAAGCCCATCGTGGTAGACAAGCATACAATTAACATATCTGCTAGCTTTGGCATTGCAGAGCTATCCTCTTCAAAAATAACTTTCAACCAACTATTTAATCAAGCAGATATAGCCTTATATCAAGCAAAAGACAATGGCAGAAACTGTATTATCGTTGCTAGTTAATTAAACTAAAAAGGTTAACTTGAGAGCTGTTGTACTCTTAACTTTGCTACTTGGTCTCGTATCGATGCCGCTTGCTCAAATTCTAGGTTTTGCGCGTGGTTTAACATCTGTTTCTCAAGCGCAGTAATTTTATCGTCAATTTGCTTAGTACTGAGTACCTCTTCATCAACATTATACTGAGCAATAGACTCTGCTACTTTATTAAGCTGCTTTTTATCACTGTATGTACCAACATCCATCACATCAGTGATTTTACGAATGACCCCTTGCGGCGTGATATTGTTATCAAGGTTAAATTGATGCTGCTTAGCTCGTCTTCGCTCTGTTTCATCAATGGCAAAACGCATTGATTTAGTTACTCGGTCGGCATACAAAATAGCTCGTCCGTTCAAATTACGAGCCGCACGACCAATGGTTTGTATCAATGAACGCTCTGAGCGTAAAAAGCCTTCTTTATCGGCATCAAGAATAGCAACGAGAGAAACCTCGGGCATATCAAGCCCTTCTCGGAGCAAGTTAATGCCGACCAAAACATCAAACTTACCTAAACGGAAATCTCGAATAATTTCCATACGCTCTACAGTATCAACATCAGAGTGAAGGTAACGTGTTTTAATACCATGCTCATCTAAATAATCAGTTAAATCTTCTGCCATACGTTTAGTTAACGTAGTTGCTAAAACTCGTTCATTAAGTGGTAAGCGTTTATGTATTTCTGACAGTAAGTCATCAACTTGTGTTTCTACTGGCCGCACTTCAATTTCAGGGTCGAGTAAACCGGTTGGTCGAACAACTTGCTCAGCAACATCGCCTGCCGACTTGTCTATTTCATACTGGCTAGGCGTTGCCGAAACATAAATGGTTTGCGGAGATAAAGCTTCAAACTCTTCAAATTTCATCGGGCGGTTATCGAGCGCTGATGGTAATCTAAAACCGTACTCTACTAAGTTTTCTTTACGTGAGCGATCACCTTTATACATAGCGCCAATCTGCGGTACTGTAACATGCGACTCATCAATAATAAGTAAACCATCATCCGGTAAGTAGTCAAATAATGTAGGTGGTGCTTCACCAGCGCCGCGGCCTGATAAATAACGAGAGTAGTTTTCTATACCTGAGCAATAGCCAAGCTCAGTCATCATTTCAATATCGAACTGTGTTCTTTGTGATATTCGCTGCTCTTCAACTAATTTATTATTACTTTTAAGCTGCTCTGAGCGATGCTTTAACTCTATTTTAATTTGCTCAACCGCTGCTAATATTTTTTCTCGTGGGGTAGCATAATGCGTTTTAGGGTATACCGTAACACGTGCGAGCGTACGCTCAACTTGCCCAGTTAAGGGATCAAATTGACTAATACGCTCTATTTCTTCATCAAAAAGCTCCACTCGTAGTGCTAAACGATCTGACTCGGCAGGAAAAATATCAATAACATCACCGCGAACACGGTAGGTAGCTCGCGCAAAAGCGACATCATTACGTGTATATTGTAATTCAGCTAAACGGCGTAAAATATCACGCTGGTTAATGATGTCGCCTTGACTGATATGGAGCATCATTTTTAAATAAGAGTCAGGATCACCTAAACCATAAATAGCGGATACCGAAGCAATAATAATAACATCACGTCGCTCTAATAATGCTTTGGTTGCAGACAAACGCATTTGTTCAATATGTTCATTAACCGAAGCATCTTTTTCAATAAAGGTATCTGTTGTTGGCACATATGCTTCTGGCTGATAGTAATCGTAGTATGAAACGAAGTACTCTACTGCATTATCAGGAAAAAACTCTTTCATTTCCCCATAAAGCTGCGCGGCTAAAGTTTTATTAGGCGCCAACATCATGGTGGGTCTATTGAGCTTTTCAATCACATTAGCGATAGTAAAAGTTTTACCTGAGCCTGTTACACCGAGCAATGTTTGATGCGCTAATCCAGAGTCAATACCTGAAAGTAACTGCTTTATTGCTGTTGGTTGGTCACCACTTGGCGTGTAATCAGAGCATAAGGTTAAAGATTTCATCAAGTATGCTCCTGAAGTAAGCAGTTATCATTAGAAAATTGTTTTATAAATAAACGATAAGAAATCATAGCCATGACTAAAATACCAACTAGTGCACCAATAAATAGCCCCGTTAGTCCATAAAAATAACTTCCAATAAAAGCTAACGGTATATAACAAACAAACAAGCGAATAACACTTAACACCAAAGCGACCATGGGTTTATGTAGCGCATTAAAAGAAGAGTTAGTTAAAATAATAACCCCTTGTAACCCGTAACCTAACGGTAGGATCCAAATAAACAAGGTAATAAGCTCAGCTACGGCTTGCTCTTTGGCAAATATACTTGCTATCCATGGTGCACTCACCGCTAGAATAATATAAATAAGTATTTGCCAAGCAAGCACGAATTTTATCGTGCTTTTATAAGCTTGTTCAACCCGGGATAACTGCCCTGCACCAAAGTTCTGACTAATAAAAGGCGGTAAAGTCATAGACAGTGCCAATAACACCAAACAGGCTATGGACTCAATTCTTGAGCCGACACCAAAAGCGGCCACTGCAGACTCACCGTAACCGGCAACAATCGCGGTCATTATTGCTGCTGCAATAGGAGTTAACATATTAGCCCCTGCTGCAGGTAAACCAATTTTTAAAATATTACGACAAGCAGACAGTAATTGCTTGCTGGGAATAAACGAAGTGTGAATAAGGTTTAGTTTGGTTGTTAATACATAAAAAACAAAGACAAGACCAAAGATCCATGACACCAAAGTAGCAATAGCAGCTCCTTGAATTCCCATAGCAGGAATAGGACCAACACCAAAAATAAAGATAGGGTCTAATATTGCATTAATAAGCCCTGCACTTCCCATAATAATGCTCGGGGTCTTGGTATCACCTGAGGCACGCAAAATAGCATTACCTATCATAGGGCCAATTAAACAAACACTACCAACATACCAAATATCCATATATTGATGAATTAGCGGTAATACTGACGCTTGGGCTCCCAATAACATAAAGAGCTCATCGGTAACTAAATAGCCGACAAAGGAAATTGCCGCAACAACAATTGCCGCAAGATAAAGCGCGGCCGTAGCAGCGTCTTTAGCAGATTCGTGATCTTTTCGCCCTAAGTATTTAGCAATGACTGCTGAAGTGCCTATACCTAAACCAATAGTTAAGCTAATTACAGTGAACGTAACGGGAAAAGTAAAACTAATAGCAGCTAAAGGCTGCGTACCTAATAAACTAACAAAGAAAGTATCAACTAGATTAAAGGTCATTAATAATACCATGCCGTAAATCATAGGTATCGTCATGCGTTTTAGGGTATTAGCAACAGGATCTTCAAGTAGGTCAACTTGCTTTGTATTATTTGTCATTAAGTTATCGGTAATATTTAGGGGAAGCACTAATTTATAGTTATTATTGTAAAAGAATTACGATGGTTTACCTAGCCTAGTTTACTTTTTAAATGTTACAAATAATCAAAAAATCCTTGTTATTCACACCATTTAAGCAATACTAAATTACAATGTCATAAAATAAGGTAATAAAAAAACACACAATATTTTTCCCAAATTTGTAACTGATTAAAAAACAATCCACCAAATATAAAAAACACGAAAAACACATTACCAACTGATTTTAAAAGAAAAAATATAAAATCAATTTTATGTTGACTTAGCGCAAGCTCAATAGAATGGAAAGTGCCCTACTTTGTAACACTTTAACTCACAAAGTTATCCACAGCTTTAGTGGATAACTGTATGAATTGCGTGTTCATTTAGCGACGCTATAAAATATACAAACGAGATAAGTGAAAAAGCAATGACAATAGTATTGCTGATGAAAAAAGCAACGCTAATGAGCATTTAATAGGCGTTGATGTTTATATTTCCATCAAAAATAAAATATTTAATTTTTTTTTATTTTTTGTGTTGACACTCAGCCCACAGGTCTTTAATATTCCGCCCCGTTAGCCGAGACGGTTAGCAAGCTTATCGAAAGAAAAGCAGTTATAATTCCCCAATAGCTCAGTTGGTAGAGCGATGGACTGTTAATCCATGTGTCACTGGTTCAAGCCCAGTTTGGGGAGCCACATTCTTCTTGTAAACAGAAGTAAAAAGTTTATTCCCCAATAGC
>NZ_JAHKPW010000059.1:0-9580 GCF_018860755.1 Colwellia sp. D2M02
TATTAATAAGTGCTTTTTTATTTTCACCTGAGCTAAGGTTAAATTAGCTTAGTAAAGGTATCAAATTGAAGTTAGTCCCCACACAATGGCCACAAGAGTCGTCAATGCCATTAAAATAAAATAGATAGTTCCGACAAAGCTATAGGTTAACAAAGCCATTATATAACCCTGTTTATAAACTCGCTTTTGCATAACAAACAAATAAATAGGGATCCATAACAGCCAAATAAAACCAATTCCCCCTAAAGCGCTTGCTGTATAAAGTGCAATATCGCTACCTATTTCTTCAAAATAATCGTGGGTTACATCAATTAAATCTATTGAGAGTAAACTCACAAAAATAAAGCTATGACTATGCAATGCCACAGTTAAGTGTTCCATATATAGTCGTTTAGAAAAAATAAAAACTAGTTTAAGCAGTAGCGCAAATAGCGGTAAAAGCACAAACATTAATTGTGGTAATTTTCCTAAGACCTCAGTCACTAAACGGTTAGTATCCGTTGAAAAAGTTTTCTCCGCCTTTTCACCTAATTCGTCGCCAAAATCATTTAGCTTTTTATTACTTTCAGCCGACAAAAAATCAAATGACAAACTATCATCTTGATTATTGCCAATAGTAATACCATCACTTTTATCGCCCGCCTCTATTTTAACTCTCTCAAGTTCCAGGGTAACAAGCTGTCGTGTCGCTTTAACAAGCTTGTTATTGTCTGCAATTGAAATATCAAGGCTTAAATCTTTTAGGTAATCATTAAAGCGGAGCAAATCGGCATTTATTCTAGTAAGTTCAGTACTCTCTTTTTGAGTTAACACCGCGAGTCTTTTTTCATCAAGCTTTTCAATATGTTCAGTAACTTGAGCGATAGCGGCTTTATTATTTTTCAGCTCAATAGTGTGCTTTTCTTCTGATGAAACCGTTAGTTTTAGCGTTAAAAAGAAGACAATACTAATAAACAAATACAAGCGTATTGGTGGTACATAATGAACCCGCCTACCAGAAAAATATTCATTGGTTAGAAAACCGGGGCGGAATATTAAAGGAAATAAAGTACGACTAGCACGAGAATCAAAACTAAAAATGTCATCAAGCAAGTGTAAAATAACCACCCAAAAATACTTTAAGGTTGAGTCAAGCGATTGTCCGCAGTTAGAACAAAAATCACCCGTGACAACTTGATGACAGTTCTCACATGACTTTTCAGTTAATGCGTTGTTATGACTCTCTTCCTCTGTTGAAGAAGCGCTCTCAGCAGCAGTAAGAGCAGTACTTTCATGTTCAGCACTATGAGGTAATGACATATTATTATTTAGACAATGTGTTCAAAAATTCACAAAAGCATATCATTATGTGAAATAAATGTTGCAATATTTTATCGCTATTTGCTTTTTAAGCGTGCTCTCTCTAATACGATCTGCTAAATTTACTGCTATCAAAATTAAGCAATAACATTAATTATTGCCATTCATCAAAGTTAATTTGTTGAAGTTTTGCCCTAAAGCCAACACAGGAGAATTATAATGGCGTTTGAAGTTAAGTTTGAATTATCTGAAGCAGATCTAGATCACTTCCGCGACGTAATGCGCAAAGCACAACAAGGCGCAAAAGCATTAAGTGAAGCAACAATTATAGAGAATGCAAAAAAAATCAGCGCCAACATTAAAGATAATGTGCCTGAGTTTGTTCGTATTCGCATTCAAAAATTAGAAACCTTTGTTGCCATGATTGAAGACTCTGAATGGCAGATACCTGAAGAAGAGCGTGTAGAAGTGTTAAGTGCTCTTGCGTATTTTAGCGATCCAGAAGACTTAGTGCCTGATCATATTCCTGTTCTTGGCTTTTTAGATGACGCGATTATGATTGAGTTAGTCGCTGGTGAGTTCAGCGATGATGTAGAAGCCTTTGAAGAGTTCTGTAACTATAGAAGTCGTGAAGAAGGCCGTAAGGGTGATGCTACAGTGACTCGTGATGAATGGTTAGATGCAAAACGCCGTGAATTACATAGCCGCATGCGTAACCGTCGTAATACTCGTCGTTCAGGTCGTTCTTCATTCCGTTCGGTGTTTTAACAACGTTTAATGTTATTAGTTCAATCAACAACTGCAAAAAGGGCTGCATAATGCAGCCCTTTCTTATTTAAATCACTTTTAACGACTTTAACTACTTTAATTTTTCAACAAAAGTTTTCTTAAACTTAGCTAGTTTAGGTGAAACAACCGCCTGACAATATTGATTTTCAGGGTTATTCTTAAAATATGCTTGATGATAATCTTCAGCAGCATAAAAAGTTACCGCAGGTGAGATATTAGTTACCGTCGGCTTATCAAAGGTATTATTTTCGTTAATTTCAGCAAGAATATCTTTAGCAACGTCGACTTGCTCATCATTATGGGTAAAAATCTCAGAGCGATACTGCGTACCAACATCATTACCTTGATGGTTTAAATGTGTTGGGTTGTGCAAGCTAAAGAATATTTCTAACAATTGTCGGTAGCTAATCACGGTACTGTCAAAATGTATTTGTACTACTTCAGCATGCCCAGTAGTGCCTTTACAAACTTCTTCATAAGTTGGCGTGGTAGTCTCTCCCCCCATATAACCTGAAATTGCCTTTTCAATGCCTTGGATACTATTGTAAGCACCTTCAATGCACCAAAAACAGCCACCAGCTAACGTCGCCACTTGTATATTATTTTTTGCCAATTCTTCTGTCATTATAAATCCTCGTTGGGAAAGTCAACATTACCCTACCTATTTATGCGCTAGCTCAGGTATTATCCTAAGTAAATAAGGTAATATGCTGCCTGTAATCATTGCATTATATGCTTAAGGATGTAAAAGAAAAACCTATGACTCACTTTTTAAAAGGGGCAAACCAAGTACAAGCCATTATTGCGCTACGTGGTGTTGCTATTATTATTCAAGTACTATTGATTCTTTTTGTTAATATCGCTTTAAAATATCAACTTCCTTGGGCACCACTATTCTTTATAATTGCTGTTGAAGTAGCATTCACCTTAGCAAGTATGCTTTATTACAAACAAGCAAGTATGCTCAACCAAAATAGTGCTCAGCAACAAAAAGCGATATTAATACAAACCTCTGCTGATATTATTTTTCTCTCGTGCTTATTATTTTTTAGTGGCGGGGCAACCAATGCATTTGTCTCGTTGTTGTTAATTCCTATAGCCATTGCAGCGGTTACGCTAACACCTGCGCTATTGTCACTCGTAGCCTTATTAGCGATAGGCTCATACAGTATTTTATTATGGTTGCTACCAATGAGCGTTATGCATGGCAACATGCAAGGGCACTTTATTGCGATGGGAATTAACTTTTTATTTTCCGCTTTAGTGGTTGCTATTGTTGTCGGTAAAATGGCACGTAGTATTAATAAGCAACAATTAGCCATTGCCAAGTATCGTGAGAATTTATTAAAGCAAGAACAAGTCACTTCTCTCGGGGTTGCTGCAGCACAAGTGACTCATCAACTCGCCACTCCTATTACCACAGTACAATTACTTGCTGATGAACTTAGCGAAGATTTTCCTAATAGTGAGGTTATTGGTGATATGCAAGTTCAATTAGCTCGCTGTAGAGTAAGTTTAGATGAATTCAGGGAAATGGTTTTCTCCATAAAAGAGCAAAGGATTACAGCAATAAGTACTCAAACATTATTAAATGAAATAAAAGCCAATGTTGAGGTAAACTATCCTGAAATAGCTCTTGATATAGAACAGCTTAACCACGAAAGTACAATGGTTATGGCTGACGCAGCATTAATGCCTGCGATATTAAATTTAATTAATAATGCGGTTAGAGCGACTAAAAATAATGGCAGCTCTGCGTTAGTAATTACTAGTATGACGTGTGAAAAAAACTGGCAACTGATTATTCGAGATTTTGGTAAAGGCTTTACCTTAAAAAAACTCAACGAATTAGGTGTTAAGCCCGTAACTAGCACTCAAGGTTTAGGTATGGCAGTATTTCTTAGTCACGCGAGTTTAGAAAGAATAGGCGGTAAACTAACCTTAACCAACCATATTGAGGGTGGAGCATTAGTTACATTAAGTTTACCTTGCCAGACAACACAACAACCCACTGCAAATAAATAGTCATACGACTATGATGCAGCCACCCTAAGTTAAGTAACACAATAATGAAATTATTACTCGTTGAAGACGATAACGCTTTCGCTAACACCTTAATACGGCGACTCAATAAAAACGGTTATGATTGCGTTCACACCGACAATAATAGCGATGCTTTATTAGCATGTCGTAAACACTTACCTGACTATATTTTACTCGACATGAAATTAGCTCAGGAAACCACTCTAAACATAATTAAACCATTACGCCAGCTAAGACCACAAAGCCGCATTATTCTATTAACGGGCTTTGCTAGTATTGCTACCGCCGTTGATGCAATAAAGTTAGGCGCTGACGATTATTTATCTAAGCCGGTCGACAGCCAAACACTACTAGCAGTATTGAGTAATACCAAACCAACAGCAATTCACTTAACCCCTGAGAATGAGCCAACATTATCAGCAGAGCAAGTAGAATGGCAACATATTCAACAAGTGCTAAAAGCGAATCAAGGCAATATTTCTGCCACTGCTCGACAATTATCGATGCATAGGCGCACTCTACAGCGCAAACTGCAAAAGCGGCCGCAACATTAAAATAAGATTAAAACCACCAATAACTCTTATAAAACTCTATAGCCTGAACTCAGGTTATTTACTAAAATTATAGGCAACATGTTGGTGAAAGCGGATCACTAGCTCGTCTTTGCTTGGTGATATTTCTAATTCGCTCGCCATTAACTGCATTGCTTGCTCAATTTGATTCAAAAATCGGCCAAAACCGTGCTCGGTACTATTTTCCGGTGTTGCAACAAAAATAAGCTGCACGCTATCGGTGAGCTCGCTAGCATCCCACTTACTAATAATTCCGCAAGGGCTTTGCTCGGGGTTGTAACCCAGCATTTGCAATTCACCTACTCGAGAAACAATTTCATGAATACTATATCTAACAATAGGTACCAAACCATTAGCTACCAACGCGCCATTATTTAAATTATAACGTTTAGCTGCCATGGTAAACACGTCTGTTAAGTAAGTGTATAACGGGTTATATGGGTCTTGTGAATGCGGGTCGATTTCCACTAAGTTTAATAAGTGATTACTAATATTTAAATTTACAACCGCATAATTCATCGCACTATGGTAAGTCGGTATAGTCACTTGCTGACTTGCATAACGTTTATTAATTTGACGTAATTTATGTGCTTGAGTATTTAAGCAGCCTTTATTTTTGGCAAATAAATCATACGTTAAGTGCTGGTGATCTCGTAAGCGTACATCTTCAATATCTAAATTAATTTGTTCGGCAAACTGAGCTACCACAGCACTAACCCGCTGGTGAAACTGTGCCGCATTAAAGCGAATATCATTACCGGTTGCTAAGAATAACAAGCAGATTTTTTTAGCCTTTTGACTACCATCAAAAAAAGATTTTTTTAGTTGGTGCTGCTCAGGATCATAATAAAACAGTATTTGCTGATTAGTCTGCCACTGATGCATTTCTTGACTAAAACGTACTCTCGCTAATTTATCATTAGCAATAAAGTGGCAATTTTCTAATTCAACCGCATCAGTTAACTCAAAAAATAGTGTCGATAATTTTTGATAAAAGTCATAATACGGCTGAGACTTAGCCTCAAGATAGTAAGGGGTTATTTGCTGTAAAAATTCATCGGTAAGCGCAAACTCGGCCAGTATATATTGGTTGTCTCGTGCATTGCTCGGCAAATAAGCTTTGTGTGCGGCACTTCGTTTTCTGATAATTGACATAGTTATCCCTAAATGTAATTACGTTATTCTTCACAAGTAAGCTATTAACGATAGGCTGAACCAATTTATGCAACTTATTGTTAAATTAGCTTCAGATTAATAGGCGCAGTATAGGCTCAGTAAATGAAGCTTTTGTGTGCTTTTTATGTCACAAATATGACAAGCTTTATATTGAAATATTAAGGAAAAAATTTGTTACCTGATCAACAATCACTCATTACAGCGATCAATCAAACCATGCCTTTTGGAAAGTATGCTGGCAGAAAATTATTACAATTACCTGAGCCTTACTTGGTTTGGTTTCACAGTAAAGGCTTTCCAGAAGGTAAGTTAGGCGAGCAACTTGCTTTAATGTATGAAATAAAACTCAATGGGCTTGAAGAAATGTTAAAGCCACTTTTGCATACTGATTAAACGCCTCTCTTACTAGAGTAAATAATTATAAAAAACTTAAATATTAATGCTCTGGGTTATATCTGTTTTAGCTAAGAAACTGTTTTCCAAGGTAATCAATTTTTAGTCTTAGTCTCGATATTTTAATCACACTAATCAGTTACAAATCGCTGCTAATTTGTACAATTTTTTACTTGCATATGCAGGCTAAATATTTTTAAATTAATTGTCATCTGCGCGTCATCAAGGTTTAACAATCCCCTTCCAAAAGGGTAACCCTAAAGCAATGCAACCTTTAGGTTTGGCGACATAAATTGACCACTAAGTAGTATGTTGTAGTAATTATTGTCAATAATAGCAGCATAAAAATTGACACTAATTATTTTATTTATCAAATATTTACTATGTATTTTTGTGAGGTAAACAAATGAAAAGACAAAAAAGGGATAAATTAGGTAGAGCACATTCTAACGGTTATCAAGCAGGCTTAGGGGGCAAAGCTAAAGAGCAATGTCCTTACCAAAACTTAGAAGCAAAATCAGAATGGCTTGGCGGCTGGCGCGAAGCAATAACTGATCGAAACATGGGGTTATATAAATAGTTTCTGTCACGTTGTTAGGTAACAATATTGTTATTTATTGTTGTAGCTAAATACTTTGTTACCTAACCATTAGTTGATATTAGTACGACCTAACACAGCCACTTATTGTTAGGCTTAAATTACTCTTGAAAAACGCTGCTGGTTAATATGCTTATTCATATAAGCGTCAAAACTCATACAAATAATGCGAATCAACAAACGAGCTTTCGGTGAAACTTGAATAGTATCTTGTGTATTTTCAACTAAGTTGTCGGCAATAAAGGTATCAAGTAAAGGTAAATCATCTTTAAAATATTCGTTAAAATTAATTCCATACCTATCACTAATAACACGCTTATCTAAAAATAAATTGCACATTAACTCACGAATAACATCACCACGAATAATGTCATCTTGGGATAAACTAAGCCCTTTTTCTTGTGCGTGTTTTTTATCGGTAATAGCCTGATAATAAGCTTTTAGTTCTTTAATGTTTTGACTAAAACTGTCGCCAATTGCACTAATAGATGACACCCCTAAACCAAGTAAGTCACAACTGCCTCTAGTGGTGTACCCTTGAAAATTTCGATGTAACTCGCCATTACGTTGCGCAACAGATAACTCATCCTTTGGTTTAGCAAAATGGTCCATACCAATAAAGTCATAACCCAGCTCACATAAAGTTTCAATGGCAAGCTTCATTAAGGCAAATTTCTCTTGGGTGTTAGGCAACCACTCATCACGTAATTTACGTTGCGCAGCAAAGCGACTCGGTAAGTGTGCATAACTAAATAACGAAATGCGATCAACATCCCACTCATGAGCTTTAACTAAGGTTTTATGAAAGTTAGTGAGTGTTTGATGAGGTAAACCATAAATTAAGTCAATATTAATGGACTTAAAACCTACTGCTTTGGCATGCGCAATAAAATCACCGATAAACTCGGTAGATTGCACGCGATTAATCGCTTCTTGTACCTTTAAGTCGAGATCTTGAACCCCTAAACTTAAACGGTTAAAGCCAAGTGAAAATAAATGCTCAGCTAAATCCATTTCTATTTCACGTGGATCAATTTCAATACTCATCTCTAGATCATCAGCAAAGTTAAACTTTTCTTTTAATAAAGTCACTAACGTTGTGATTTGTTGATGCGTTAAAAAACTCGGTGTACCGCCACCCCAATGTAATTGTTTGACGGTATATTCATGAAATAAAGGTGCCTGTGAAGCAATTTCTTCGGCTAAAAACTCAAGATATGTATCAGCCTTACCGCGATGGCGAGTCACTACTTTATTGCAACCACAGTAATAACAAAGGGTGTGGCAAAAAGGAATATGCACGTATAAAGACAAGTCGCGATTGTGAGAATTTTCTATCGCTTGAATAAAGTCGCTTTGACTAAAACTTTCATGAAATTCTAACGCCGTTGGGTATGAAGTATATCGAGGCCCGCTGGTGTTGTATTTATTAAGTAAAGTGTTATCAAAAAATTGGCTGACTTTCATTTATAATTACCGTGAATAAAGTATCACGGTAATTATAAGGCATCAGTAAAAGCTAATATTGATATTGATCAAGCACTCGGTGATAAATACTCAATTTGCTCACTAGTAAACTGATACAGTAACTCAAGCTCAATAACAATATTATCGTGTAATTCAGACTCGGCCTTCATACGTTGGTAATCTTGTTGCATGCGCTCTTTTTTAGGGAGTTTTTTACGCTCTTCTAAAATTGACAAGGTTTTAATTTTTTCATACAAACCAAAAATGGCTGGAAACTTTTGTTCAAGTTCAGTGTGTGTTTTTAACGAGCCTAATAATACCGATATTCGCCAGCAGCCTTCGTCAAACTCACACTGTTCTTCTTTCATTGCTCGAGTAATAAGTAACACACTATCAAGCACTTTTTTATCATGCTTGTTGAGCGCTTGTTGACGCGCTATTTTAGCCTGTTGCTGCTGCGCCGTTTGTACTGAAAGTTGTTTCAATAACTTACCTGCATAAAATGCTAAGCCTGCAATAACAACAACCGCAGCAATTAATGCATATTGCCAAAAATCTAACATAGTAATTAATTTTTCTCGAAATCAGAAAAGTCGTGCCCGTCTAGCTTATCCCATAAATCGTCTTCACTGTCGTTGCCAACGTGCTCATCTTCGTCATCATCACTGTCATCAATACCCAACTCAGCAGTTAGCACCTGATGACGTTCCATCATTTCATTGTAATACTCAACTTCTTGCTCAGTCAGCGCAATATCTTCATCATACTTAGCAAGAATTGCCAATAAGGCTTCATCTTGCTCAATCGCTTCAAGCTCTTGCTCTGGCGAAAAAACAGGCTTAACTGGCTCAGCAAAACGAACACCCGCAATAGCTTGTGCTACTTTTGGTTTATGTGATTTTTGCTGCGTTTTTTCTGCTTTTTCAGTGATTTTTCCTAGGGCGATAGGGGTTTTATTTCCTAAGCGCGGGTCTTTTTTAGCCGCTGACTGGTTCGCATTGTCTTTTTCAATTTTTGCTTCTTTTTGACGGTTTCCCGCCTGCTTTCCTGTTGTTTTACGAACGCGCTTTTCTACTTTAGCTAACTCTTGTTTACTTAACTTAGGTTTGGCTGTTGGCGCGCCACCTGGTTTTCTTGATTTTTTCGTGCGTGACATGGTTTTACACTCAACTTTAGCAATAATGGCGACTATTTTACGTTATTCACTCACTAAAAGCCGCAAAAAAGAGATAAAAAAAGCGTC
>NZ_JAHKPW010000059.1:9684-17515 GCF_018860755.1 Colwellia sp. D2M02
GACGCTTTTTTTATCTCTTACTATCACTGTTAAATAATTAACGGTATTAGTTTCTCAGAGAAATGGCTGGCGAAGTATCAATTTCACCCGTTTTTGAAATTGTCGCAATGTTATCATTACATAGCAAAATAGCTAAGCACCCTAAGCTATCGGCACGAATAAACACTAACTCATAACCAAATTGCGTTAAACTGCTCGCTGAAAATTTTTGTGCTAGGGTTAAATTGTCCCATATATCAACAGCTTCATTAGCTGCTGTTTGTCGCCTTTCTAATAAATCATCTCGTACTGCAACTGCGTGCATAATCAACCTCAATACAACTTTTATTTAAGCTTAATAACTATTATTTACAGTGCTTGAAATTTAACCTATCGCTAACAGAACATCAATAAAAATTCACTACTCATGATAAAATAACTCCTTTATGATGAAAGCAGAAAAATAAGCGCTAAAAAGTACACCTAGCATTATATAAAGGTAAAAATATGAGCGATACATTAAACGAGTTACTAGCATTATTATCATTAGAAAAAATTGAACAAGGCATTTATCGAGGACAAAGCCAAGATTTAGGTTTTAAAGCATTGTTTGGCGGTCAGGTTATGGGGCAAGCCTTGTCGGCAGCACAAGAAACCGTCGCCGAAAATCGCTTTATTCATTCTCTACATTCATATTTTTTAAGACCTGGTGATGCTAATCAACCTGTGGTTTATGAAGTTGAAAAAATTCGTGACGGTAGTAGCTTTAGTACTCGCCGCGTACAAGCGGTACAAAATGGTAATGCAATTTTTTATATGACAGCATCATTTCAGCATGAGGAGCCTGGGTTTAATCACCAAGATACTATGCCTGATGTTCCAGCTCCTGAAACACTTCCTTCATTTAATGACTTTATTGTTGCTCACCAGCATTACTTACCCGAGCCTCTACGTGAGAAGTTTTTAGCCGAAAAGCCTATTGATATTCGCCCTGTACAGCAATACAACTGGATAAACCCAACTAAAACTGATTCTGTTAGTCAAATGTGGATAAAAGCTAATGGCACCTTACCTGAAGATTTACGCACGCATACTTATATGTTGGCGTACACATCAGATTTTCACTTTTTGCCAACTGCACTATTGCCACACGGCGCTAGTCATTGGTTGCCTAACTTTCAAATAGCAACAATAGATCATGCTATGTGGTTTCACCGCCCATTTAAATTTGATGATTGGTTGCTATATTGTATGGACAGCCCGTCAGCCAGTAATGGTCGCGGCTTGGTACGCGGTCAAATTTATAACCGACAAGGTGAGCTGGTTGCATCAACCATGCAAGAAGGAGTTATTAGACAACGCTAAAGTGGGTATATAAAGCGAGGTAGCACTGAGCTAATTAACCTGAATTCAGGTTAATTATACTTGCTCTGAATTAAGGGTTAGTTAACACTTAAACACTCATATAAGTTTTAACTAACCGCATTTTTAGCATCAAGTGCTTTGCGTTTTTCCCGCGCTAATACACTAACCTTAGCGTTCAATTTAGGTGCCAAACCAAGCATAAAGTACACTTCAGCCATAAGAAATAGTGGACCAATTAAAAACTGACTCAAATCATCAACAAAGGCTGGCTTGGCTTTTTCATAATAATGACCAATAAACTGAACAATCCAGCCAACAACAAATAAGCCAATAGCTAGAGACAAAATGCCACTGACATCACTACATAAGTGCGCCAGGTATAGGTTCAATAAAATATATCCCACCATACCTAGTGCGAGCAAACGATGTAGCAGTAAATAGTACAAAGCTACAAAAGTAAAAATAACCATAGCTAAGGTAAATTTTAGCCGTAACGCACTGTCAAACAAATTGCTAAACTCAAGCTCGAAAGTAATCGTATTGAGTAGCAGGGTAACCGCAAAAACAATTAAAGGTACCCCGACAAAATGACTGCTAATATTTTTCGAATTCAGATGTACACTTTTGTAACGTGCCAATTGCTCTGTTATTGATTTCATTACAATACCTTTAGTCGTTCCGAGCAACAATGCTCTGAGGGCTTTACATTAAGACTTACGCTGCCAATCATGTCCGCTAGGGTGCTGAAAAACGCGAAGCTCAAATTGCGAAGCAACAGCAAAGAGGTGGTCAAATATATCCGCTTGTATCGCTTCATACGTTAACCAATCAGTGGTATCTGCAAAGCAATATATTTCTAAAGGTAAACCGTTTTCGGTCGCAGGTAATTGCCTAACCATACAGGTAAGGTTTGAGCGTACTTGTTGGTTTCGTTGTAAATATTCGGTGATATAGGCGCGAAAAGTACCAATATTGGTCAACTGCCTATGATTTATTTTTACTAATGATTCGTCGTCGTTATCTTGTTTACTTTGCGAGGCTAATTGTTGCTTTTTATCCTTGAGATAATTATTTAATAAAGAGGCGTTACTTAATTGCTGAATTTTATCGGCACTAAAAAAATCAATACTACCTAAATCAATAATAATACTGCGTTTAATTCTTCTAGCACCAGTATGGTACATATTACGCCAATTTCGAAACGAATCACTAATTAATGCGTAAGTAGGTACCGTTGTGATCGTTTTATCAAAATTTTCAATTTTAACCGTACTTAAACCAATTTCAATAACATCGCCATCGGCACCATATTTAGGTAATTCAACCCAATCACCAGTGACCACCATTCTATTGGCAGATATTTGAATACTCGCCACCAAGCCTTTGATAGTGTCTTGAAAAACCAATAATAAAACCGCAGTTAAAGCACCTAAGCCACTCAGTAAATATACTGGCGATCGGTCAATAATTAAGGCAACAATAATAATGCTCGCCACTATATATAATGCCAACTTAATCATTTGAATAATGGCATTTAAAGGTAAGTAACGTTGTTTAGCGGTTTCTTGATAACCACTACGACCTGCATTAAGCAATGCACTAATAGAACGAGCAATTTGAAAGGTAAGAATAACTTTAGCAACCAATATCATAACCGGCTGAGACAAGCTGTCATCAGGTAAAATGATAGGTGCTAGAAAAAGCATTAATATAAATGGAATTAACAGTGTGACGCGGTTTAATACATTATGCTCAATTAGCGCGTCGTCCCACTTGTTTTTACTGTGAACAATAACGCGCTGTATTACTTTAAGAATATGATATTTAGCAACATAGAAGCTAATACTACTAATCACTAGAATAACCGCTACGCCAATCGCAATAGCAGCACTATCTAAATAGACTTGTTGTACACCCTGCTCTGTTAACCAGGCTTTAATCAATTCATTCATAAGACTTTAAACCCTTGTAACCTGCTATGTTAAGTTATTCATTTAACTGTTGTGCTGACATCATTTCAGTTAACTTTGCATCTTTATCGTGCCAAAACTGTGTTAACCATTTTTGAAATTCAGCTTTATTAGCGCGGCCATCAAAAAAGTTATCACCAAATTCTTCTTTAATATTTAATGTGCGAATATTGACATGAACATCTTTCACTCGTCCGCACAGCAGGTCAGCAAAACTTGGAATGCCATCAGGATAATAAATACTTACGTCAACAATTGTTGTGAGGTGCTCGCCCATTGCATCTAGTACAAAAGAAATACCACCGGCCTTTGGCTTTAATAAATGTTGAAAGGGTGAGTTTTGTTGTTGATGTTTTTCGGGGGTAAAGCGCGTCCCTTCGATAAAGCTCATAACACTAACAGGTTTATATTTAAATTTAGCGCAGGCTTTGCGAGTTGTTTCTAAGTCTTGCCCACGTAGGTGTGGATTTTTACGTAAAAATGCTTGTGTATGGCGCTTCATAAAAGGAAAGTCTAATGCCCACCAAGCTAGCCCTAGTAATGGTACATAAATAAGTTCTTTTTTCAGAAAAAACTTTAAAAAAGGAATTTCTCCATGCAATGCGCGCTGCAATACAAGTATATCAACCCAGCTTTGGTGGTTAGCTAAAACCAAATACCAATCTTTTTTATTGAGGCCATTCAGGCCAGTAATCACTATATTGGTCTTGGTGAATAGTTTCTGATTAATACTATTAACCGCAACCCAGTTACTGGCCATTAAATCGAGTAAGTAACTAAATACTTTTTGCGTAATATTAAATGGAAAAAGTGCCTTCAATAATGAAAACAATAAAATAGGCAATAACCAAAAAATGGTATTCACAACATAAAAAAGAAAAGAGAACAAACCGATAAGTTTGCCTGGGAGAAAATTAAGCATATTCGTTTTAATTAAGACTAGTTTAACTGTTTACAAGATACGCTTATTTAACCACGAATGAGAAAAAATTTATACGCTTTATTCTACCTACTGATTAATTTAATCAGCTTAATCAATGGTTATGCTCACTAGAAAATTATTTCTCCTCTAATAATGTCTTATGAAAAACAACACAATTTATCAACATTTAAAGGCCGTTTTTAAATTATCTACTGGTACAACTAATGACTTCTACACGTCAATAAAAATAGTCAATCTGATCTCGGCTTAACAAATATTTCTCTAGTAGCTACTGTTCCTAACCTCTTCGTTAAATTGACTTGCAATAGATCAGCTATTGACGTGAAATTTCCCTTGGATTAAGAATAGCGTTTCACAAAATAATTTTCACTTACATTTCAATAAATTAAATACCTACTAGACCGAATTCAGGTTAGTTAAATGGCAATATGTAAATTGAAAGAACTGGGTAGCTTCTTCCTTAGCTGATTAAGTTATTACCGAGCAGAATAAAGTATGTGCATTTCCCTCGCCATTAGTGCATAAATATCTTCGACAGTTGAATTTATATTCTCAGTCCAGCATACTAATCGTTGGTGTTATAACAGGAGGAAAAATGAACTTTAATCGAGCTGTAATTAAAGTAGGCAGTGCGCTAGTCGCCCCAAGTAAAGATGGTTGTAGTGGCAAATATACCCTAGCAATTGCTCAATTTATTACTAAGTGTCAACAGCAAGGTAAAGAAATAATCTTAGTCTCATCCGGTGGTGTCGCTGCTGGTAGAAACTTAATTCAACACGGTAGTCCAGAGTTATCTGTATCCACAAAAAAAGCCATGGCCAGTGTTGGTCAAATGCAAATGATGGCAAACTGGCAACGTTTTTTTGATAAGCCATGTAGCCAAATACTCATCACTCAAGACGATTTAGCCGATCGTGAGCGCTTCATCAGTATTCAACGTACTATTCAAATTCACCTCGACAATAATATATTACCTATTGTTAATGAGAACGATACCGTTATCACTAACATGCTCGCCATTGGTGATAATGACAATTTGGCGGCATTAGTCGCGCAAGCTTGTGAGGCAGACTGCTTATTTATTTTAAGTGACATTGATGGCCTCTTTAATAAAGACCCTAATGCGCATCCAGATGCTGAATTGATCCCTGTTATCGATAAAATTACCGATGACATATACTCTATGGCGGGTACAAGTCGTAACCCAATTGCCACAGGTGGTATGAAAACCAAAATTGAAGCGGCCGAAAAAGCAATTGAACATGGCATTCATACCTATATTATTAATGGTACCAAAAGTGAGGTTTTTGCCTCAGTACTGGAAAATAAAAACCCTGGTACACGCTTTACTGCTCACACCAACATCATTACCGCTAAAAAACATTGGCTCAAACATACCTTAAAGAGCCAAGGGCAAATTAATTTAGACAAAGGTGCCGTTAATGCCTTAATCAATAAAGGCGCTTCTCTTTTACCATCAGGGATTAAATCCGTTCATTATGCTTTTGAAGCGGGTGATGCTATTGAGTTAATTGATGATCAAACCAATAAAGTGATAGCAAAAGGAATTTGTGCGTATAACCATCACGACTTAAAGCGTATTATTGGTAAGCAAAGTGATGATATATCGGATATTTTAGGTCACGATGAAGGAGATGTCATCGTTCACCGTAATGACATGGTTATCTTATAACCTCCCTCTGTAGCGCACAATTAGCGTAACACTAACAGAGCCGACCTTAATCAATTAAAATGAGTATAACTATGACAGAATTTAACATCGCAAGCATGGCAAGCCATGCAAAAACAGCGAGTCGAGTTGCCGCACAATTATCGGCACAACAAAAAAACGCCTTACTCAATGCTATTGCAGATGCTATTGAAGCAAACAGCGACTTTATTATTGCAGAAAATGCCAAAGATATTACTGCTGGTGCAGAAAAAGGCTTAACTCAAGCAATGCTTGATCGGCTATTACTCACCCCACAAGCAGTGAAAGATATTAGCGCCGCTATTCGTGAAATTAATGGTTTGAAAGATCCCGTAGGCGATGTCAGCAACTTAGCACTACGCCCTAATGGCTTACAAGTGGGCAAAATGCGCATTCCGCTTGGGGTAATTGCAATGATTTATGAAGCACGCCCTAATGTTACTGCCGAAGCCGCCGCTTTATGTATTAAATCAGGTAATGCGGTGATTTTACGTGGTGGCTCAGAGGCCATTCACTCTAATTTAGCCATTGCCCAATGTTTACATCAAACCATTGCTGAATTAGGTATCGACAAAAATATCGTCAGTGTTATTCCTGATACTAGCCGTACTGTTATTGAGCAGCTTTTAAAACAAAAAGAAACCATTGATTTAGTAATCCCACGTGGTGGCGAAGGGCTTATTCGCTATGTTACTGAAAATAGTCAAATTCCTGTCATTCAGCATTACAAAGGTGTTTGTCATTTATACATTGATAAACATGCGGATTTAGACAAAGCAATCAACATCTTAGTCAATGGGAAAACCCAAAAACCAAGTGCATGTAATGCTTTTGAAACGGTTTTAGTGCACGGTGATATTAGTGCGCAATTTTTACCACTCGCTGCCAAAGCATTAGCCGATGCAGCTAAGGTAAATGTACATGCATGTAAGCACAGTATTGGTTTTTTCCCTAATGCGGAACTCGCCACACAAGACGATTACCATGCTGAATACTTAGCACAAGAAATTGCCGTGAAAGTAGTGAGTAGTTTTGATAATGCTATTGCACATATTAATGAGTTTACCTCTGATCATACCGAAGTCATTATCAGCCAAGATATTTCTCGCTGCCAAGCTTTTGTTAAACAGATAAACTCATCAGTGGTCATGGTTAATGCCTCATCACGCTTTTCCGATGGTAACCAACTTGGTTTAGGCTCTGAAATTGGTATTTCAACCAGTAAGTTACATGCATATGGACCTATGGGGCTTGAAGCATTAACAACCGAAAAATTTATTGTCTTTGGTGACGGACAAATTAGAGAGTAAAACTCACCTGAACTGAATTACTTAACTTATGTATCGCCATAGTTAAGTAACTTAATGAAGAGCACGACCTTTTTGATTCGGTTTTTGCTTACTAATGTTTAACGCCAACCGCTCAGGCCATTGCCCTTGATGTTGGCGTAAACAAGATTCCTCACTATCAAAGCGCACAGCATGGTTAATATTTTTCACAACCACACCTACTTTCAATAACTGTTTTTGAATATTATCGCGTAAAAAAGCATCTTGTTTATTTGCCAGCATAGCTGTTATTTTTTCGTCGGTCGTAAATACACAAGTCACCACTAAACTTGCAGGAAAGTTAGTATAACTAGCTCTATGAGTGAGCCATTCAAAGCCTTCAATTTCATGTAAAGCACTTTCACAAGCAATTGTTAACGCCTTACAGACATTGTTATCTATTTTTTGACTGGTTTTGTTAAGTTTCATTTTACAACTCATTAATAAGCAAACCGTGATTTTAACGTGAGCGATAACTATCTACAATAAATCTCTACCCTCATTAAGCCTAAACTAATTAACCTGAACTCGGTTT
>NZ_JAHKPW010000059.1:17654-19893 GCF_018860755.1 Colwellia sp. D2M02
TATTGCAAGTAAATTTAACGAAGAAATTAGGAAAAATAGCTGCTAGAGAAACATTTGTTAAGCCGAGCTCAGGTTAATTACAACTTGCAGGGGCTAGTATTACCCCGTATGCTACGCGGCTTTTTTAACGCGTTACTTCGCAATATTTATTTGGCAGGTATTGCAACGCTAACACACTAATCAATATAACTCGTTAAGGAGCAGTAATGATAGGTTTTGATTACGGCACTTCAAATTGTAGCGTCGCCCAAATGGTCAATGGCAAACCACATATTATTGAGTTAGCGGCGAATAACCGTTATATCGCATCTAACCTCTATGCGCCTGGTCGCGACATGATTGTTAATTGGCTTTATCAGCAACTATCTACTGAGCAACAGCTTAGCTACAAGCAAGCTCGTGCGCCACAGTTACAAAAAGGGCAAGCGGTATTACGCGAGTTAAGCTTTGACGGCATTGACAGTAACTTACTGTTTGGCAAAGCCGCTCTTGATAAATACCTTGAAGACCCTGAAGAAGGCTATTACATCAAATCACCTAAATCATTTTTAGGTGCCAGTGGCTTAGCACCAATACAAATTCAATTATTTGAAGATATTGTTGCAGCGATGATGAGTAACGTAAAAACCTTAACTGAAACCAAACTTCAACGAGAAGTAACCAAAACGGTAATTGGTCGCCCTATTAATTTTCAAGGCCTACACGGCGACGAAAGTAACCGCCAAGCCATAGAAGTATTAACCAATGCAGCGAAGCGTGTTGGCTTTAAAGAGGTAGAGTTTCAGTTTGAACCTGTTGCCGCAGGTTTCGAGTTTGAAGCCAGCTTAACCAAAGAAACTCGTGTGCTTGTGGTTGATATTGGTGGTGGTACTAGTGATTGCTCAATGTTATTAATGGGGCCTGAGTTAAGTCAATGTCAGTCACGTGTTGAGCACTTACTCGCCCATAGTGGTGTACGTGTTGCGGGTAACGACTTTGATATTCAATTAGCATTACGTGGCATTATGCCAAGTTTGGGCATGAACGGATCGCTAAAAACCGGAAAACCTTTACCAACTAACAGCTTTAGGCAAGCGATTGCTATTAATAATATTAATGAACAAACTGAGTTTTATAGCGCCAAAAATCGTCGTGATTTAGTGCAGTTAAGTAGAGATGCTCAACAAAGTGACATGGTTAGCCGTTTATTAACCGTGCATGATCAAAAATTAAGTTACCAATTAGTCAATGGTGCAGAACAAGCCAAAATAGCGCTATCTGACTCAGCCAACCAACAAATTGATTTAAGTGACATAAGCCCTGATCTTGCAGTTGAAGTTAATAGAGAACTACTCAAACAAGCCAATAGCCATACACTTAATAGTATTGGTGAATTAATGAAAGATGCGGTTGAGAAAGCACAATGCCAACCCGATGTGATTTTTGTTACTGGCGGTACGGCTAAATCACCTGTATTGAATGATTTTTTACAGCAACAAATGCCTAATATTCCAGTAGTTATTGGCGACCACTTTGGTAGCGTAACCGCGGGTTTAGCTAGATGGGCTGAACAAATTTATCGCTAACAATAAATAAAAAGTCGATTAAAACAGATTTCTGTTTTAATCGACTTTTACTGTAGTGCATTACTTTAGTGCACTGTTTTAGCAGCGGTAATTTAAGCAGGATTAAACAGGCTTTACCAACATCGTATTACCGGTAATAGCTACTATTTCACATTGGCTATTTTCGCCAATACTTTCAACTTCACAATTATCAGCCAAACGTGCTTGCCAATTAATACCTGAGTACCGAATACTACCAGCGGTTAAGGTAATATCAGCACTTGCCGGTACTTTCAAGCCAATCATATCACTTGAATTATCGGTTTTCTGCTTAGTATTTTGTAGCCTCTTCAATGGCTTCCAAAGTAAAACAGCAATAAGCGCAGATAAAATACCGACACTTAATATTTCACTTGGCCAACCACTAATAAAACCAACATTCACTAATATTCCCGTTGTTAAGCTGGCAATAGCAAAAAAGAGTAATGGCCCGCTTAACCCCATAATACTGAGTTCAACCAGAAAACTAACTCCAGCGATGACGTACCATAAATGATGGTGGTTCTCTAAAAAATGTTGCATGAAAAGCTCCTAAACTGTTTGACCTTAGCTTTAACTGGTTTACTTAAATAACCTGAACTCGGTTTAAGAAGCATTTAACAAATTGAAATATAAGCAAAAATTATTCTTCAGAA
>NZ_JAHKPW010000059.1:20145-28844 GCF_018860755.1 Colwellia sp. D2M02
TATTGCAAGTAAATTTAACGAAGAAGTCAGGAAAAATAGCTGCTAGAGAAATATTTGTTAAGCCGAGATCAGGTTAAATACTATTCATCTTAATATTAATAATTAAAGCTGTGTTGGTAACTTCAACGTGCTCGATACCGCAATAGCCTGCGCTACGGTGTTAGCAATATTGTCACCCGTTTTACCATCGGTTAAAACTACAGTACTGTCTTTCGCAATTGCTTGATGAGCTTTAATCGCATCTTGTGCCAAAGTTAGTGTTACTGCAGAACGACCTTGATCGGTATTGGCCGCTTGCCCAACAACTTCGAGGGCATTAGCATCTGCTTCGGCAACTAAACGTATTGCTTCTGCTTTACCTGTTGCTTCTAAAATTTGGGCTTCTTGTGAAGCTTGTGCTGCAAGTACTTGCTCAGCCTTAGCGGCTTCTGCATCTAAAACACGCGCTTGTTTATGACCTTCAGCTTCAGTAATGGCTGCCGTTTTAACACCTTCAGCAGTTAAAATAACCGAGCGTTTTTCACGCTCTGCCGTCATTTGTTTTTCCATATCTTCACGGATACTTTGTGGCGGCATAATGTCTTTAATTTCATAACGCGTCACCATAACACCCCAAGGCGCAGTGGCATCGGTCATTGACGTTAAAATTTGTGCATTAATCATGTCACGATTTTGAAAACACTCATCAAGCTCCATTGAACCAATCGCGTTACGCATGGTAGTCATAGCTAATTGCGTTACTGACAGTTTATAGTCAGTAATATTATTGGTTGCCGCTGCGGCATCTGTTACCTTTAAAAATAAAATACCATCTATTTCCAAAGTAATGTTGTCTTTAGTGATTGCCGCTTGAGAAATAATCTCTAACGATTGCTCTTTAAGGTTACGGTTTGCAGCAACCGATTGTATGAACGGAATAATAAAATTCAAACCCGCTGATAGCGTTTTGCTGTATTTACCCAAAGTGTAAATAACATAACCACGGTTTTGAGGGACAAAATGAATACCTTTTTTTAAGGTATATAAAATAACCAGCGTAACCCACAGCGTAGGGTTGGTTAGTAATTCTTCAACAATTAACATGTAACTTCCTTTGTGTTTTTTTGAGAATGCAGAGAGTCTGCAAACATGATAAATCCTAATCTTTGTTATTACCCAGAGCGTTTAACATTACACTTAGCACAATGCACAATGAATAAGAGCTATTTACGTTAATTGACCCAACTATTCAAAGCAAGAGATTTCGTCAGAATAGTTTTCCATTAGGGCTGTTGCACTCCTTTTTAATTTAAGCCAACATACGCTTGCCACTTTTACTCATATATACCAATATTTTATGCGTTTTACCCTTGCTGACATTGAAATAAACTTAACCGCTGGTGTTATCATCAAAGACGGTGAAAAGATCAACGTCAGAGCCAAAACGTTATTAGTGCTTAAATATTTAATTACCCATCAACAAGAAGTCGTTACTAAGCAGCGCTTATTAGATGAGATTTGGCATGATGTTATAGTGCAAGAACAGGTACTGGTTCAATCTATTAAAGAAATTCGTGATATTTTAGGTAGCCAAGTCATTAAAACCTATCCTCGCCAGGGTTACCAATGGACAGCTGATTTAACAGAAGTTGTCTGCACCCCATTAACGAAAAATCCTTTTATATCGAGCAAAATAACTAAGTTAATCATTATTTTAATTACAGTAGTGGTAACTTTTTTCCTCTATAAAAGTCAGCAGGCGGCTAATCAGCTAGACCCTCAATTAAGTAGCCAAAAAATTATGACGGTAGCATTTTTACCGGTAAAAAATGATATGCCCGATGACATACATAATTGGGTTCCTATAAAGGGCACTGAATACTTAAGCCAACGCTTACAACAGCAAAGTAATTTGAGCGTAATAGAAAGCGATAAAGTGCAACGTACCTTACCTCAGTTAAAAAACCTACATTCGCCGAAAGACGCTCAACAAATTGCCAGCTTACAAAACACATTAGCGGCAGACTTAATTGTACAATCACGCTTGCTGGGTTACCCGCAAGACTTCCAATTGCATTACACCTTATATTTACCGCATAGCGTTGAACGAGGTATTGAGTTTGCTGATACGGTTGAAAAAGCTTTTGAGCAGTTAGTTGAAAAAATAGCTTTACGCTATAGTGATTTCACCCCAAATACCACGGCATCGGCACAACACGACTTTAGTAATGAAGCATTTGCCCGAGGTATTGAGCTTTACCTGTTACGAGAATATAGCAAAGCGATTGGCTTTTTTTCTTCTGCCCTGCAAACCAACAACGAACTCTTACCTGCTCGCCGTTATTTAGCTGCCTGCTATATGAATAATAATAACCTTGAACGTGGCTTAGCCTTAATGCAAGAAAACATTCAGCAAGCAAAAGAAAAGAAGGCTTATCGTGAAGAAATGCGTAGTTATTTATTACTGGGGGTCTCATTAATGAATTGGCATCAAGCCAACAATAGCCTTAATAATGAAACCTTATTACAGGCTCAGCGCTATATAATATCAGCGCAAAATTTAGCTGACACCCACCAAGACTCACTATTTATTGCTTATTCACATGAAGAATTAGGTAAAATAAAACGTTTACAAAAGAATTACCCTCAGGCGATTAAATTACAGCAAACCGCGTTAGCCTTTTATCAAAAATTTCGAGGTAATTATGGTCAAACCCGACCTTTAATAGAGCTCGCTATTATCGCCAATGAACAGGGCCGAATTGAGCAAAGTGAGCATTACTTTTCACAAGCAATAGCAATCGCCAACGAAAATGGCGTGGTAACCAATCAGGTAGCTGTTTTATTAGCACAAGCCGACATTAAACAAGCACAAGGGCAAACAACACAAGCAAACATCTTAGCTAAGCAAGCGCTTGCCATTGCAGAAAACGCTAAGAGTAACTTATTAATGGCGCGTATTAATGCTTGGCTGAACAATAATAGCTATTATGAAATTCATTAATAATGAAAAATGCTTATTTACTCGTTAAATAAGCCCGGTGATAGTTCACTAAAAATAAAGTGACTAAAAACGGGGACAAGCAAAACAACCCATAAACCCCTAATTTCAGCGCTGCAATAGTGGCGGCTATCGATAAAGAAACAACCCCTAAGCATAGGTATATTCTGAGCCGCTTAGGGCTAGCAATATTAATGGCGCTATCTAAGGTTTTAGCAAGTAATTGGCAAATTCCCCAAAAACCCACAGCACCTAAAGCAGACACTAATGGAATAAAAAACAGAAAGTAGTCACCGCTAAAAAGGCTAAATACGGCATATAAAATCCCGACAACTATGCCTAAACCTAAAAACCAAACGGGTACAAAAAAGGCAATAGCAAAGCATAAAGCTAAAATAAATTTTTGAAAAAAACTCATATATTCCTAAAATCAATAACATTAGATTAAATGACTGATAAATATTAACTAACCTGAGTGAGGTATTAAGACAATAATCTCAAGTCCGTTTGAATGCTTATTAAGTTTGTAGCTCATAAACTATATTTATTTTGAAATAAAAAGCAATTTCAACCTATCTATTAGTTATAAATAAACTATTAATAAGTAAATATGAACATAAAAACACTACTCACTACACTTGTCATCGGGCTTATTGCAAGTGTTGCCTTTATTGTGATCCAACCCTTTTTTGGAATGCTGACATTAACATCGCGACATGCTGCTGTGTATGTAGAGATAGGACATTATAGAGAGGAGTATGCTGTTATTTTAGCTTGGTTACTACATGGGACTGTTTCAATATTTTATACTTTTATTTCACTCCTTATCTACAACGTTAATAAATCTCTTACTGTCAGCTTTTTACAAATAATTATTTTAGGATGGTTAACTACGCTCATTGCAACGCCTGCTAATGAGTGGGTTATAAAACTGATTACCACGGGTGAATTTACAAATATCTTCGCTTTATCTGACTTAAACACCGAAATTGGCCCTAAGCTTTGGTTACATATTTTATTTTTTGCATTGGTGGTTGTGAGTATTTCGCTCAGCCGACTAACCGCTTTTTCAAAGCGCTAAGCGCTTAATAAAAAAACTAACAATCAATTGCTTTTAAAGGTAACTTTTAACAACTTACCTTTAAATGAGTATTATTCTCTAAGCAATTTAGTAGATGTTAGTCGTGATACACATAAATAATCTCATTTATATTAAAACCACGCGCTTTTGACATTTTTTCAAACTTCTCGATTACCTCTGGTTTTACCGTTGCTGTTCTTGATAAAAGCCAAAGGTAATCGGTATTTGGTCCAGAAACAAATGCATATTGATAGTTGCTTTTTTCTAATTCAAAAATAACATAAGAACCATAAAACGGCCCAAAAAACGATACTTTTAGATAACCTTCTGAATTAGAACTTACAAAATAGGCTTTTCCTTCAGCTTCTTTCCATTCATTATCAGTTGTTGAAAATCCACGGTTAACAACAAGCACACCGCCATCGTCTTTAAGACTATAGTTAGCAGTAACTTGAGTTAATCCCCTTTCAAACGAGTGGTCTAAACGGGCAATCTCATACCACTTCCCTAAATATCTATCGAGTTCAAAATTATCAACAGGCTTTACTGAATCAGGCATACCAACGCAACCACTAAGCAATATGCTCATAAATAGTAATATTATTTTCACAAGAACTCCTAAATGTTTAGCGCTTCATTAAGAGACAAAGAAAGCCTGACAAAAATAAACGAAGAAAATATGACACTTATGATCATGATGTTTTTTCATGTTTAGCAACAAACCTTGCCACAAATAATGGGTAAAAGATTAAAAGTGTCATTTGACCGTATAGTTTGTAATACAACAAATTGTTCGCACTAGCTATTTCATTGATAATGTAACCAGCAACAGCCAATGCAACAAATAAAAACACTAACATTGCATTGAACTGCAACCAAACTTTATTGCTTAGCGCTAACTTATAACCCCAGAAAAAATACAGAAAGCCGTTTCGTTGAAAAATACCCGTAAATATAAAAAATACAGCCATAAATCCCCAAAAAGCTATTGGTAAAAATTCCACTCCAACTAAACTAACTAAATCTAGTTGCGCATCAATAAGTGCGACCAAAAGTAGCATCACAGCAATTGACGCTAGGTATCGCCAGTACATTCCCCACCAATACACTTTCATTAATCGCTAATACGCTGCCACACTTCGTACTCTACGCGTTTGTCATTTTCCCATCGAGAGCTAACCCATTTGTCGCCCTCTTTTTTATATTTAAATACATACTTCTTACCTTCTGGGGAATTAAATGAGGTATATATAGGTGACTCGATGTATTCACTATCGGTAACCTCAAAAGTTCCTGTACCTGAGCTCCAAAACTTATCCCCTGACATAGTGACAAAACTAAAATGAGTGTTAGTAATAACTTTAATTGAACGTAAATTAAGCGACTCATAACTGACTAACTTACCTTCATAATTAATATATTCACCTGAAACAAGTGTCCATGTTCCCGAAAATAAATTCTCATCGGCATTGGCTGAAAAAGACAGCAGAACCACTAAAATAATACTAAAAACTTTATTCATGTTATTAAACCTTCCTGTGATATAACGCCTCATTATGAGGCAAAAAATATTAGTTTGAATTAACTAGAGCATCAGAACTATACGTTCGACGTTCAGTGTTTGGTTGAATTATCATTAACAAATTAAGCACTTATCACCTGATTCATTTTGTTAATTGCTTTTTGGTAGATCTGCTGTTTTTGCAGCGGTGTAAGCTTTTTATTAATATTCGCTTCATCTTTCTCGCCAAAAAAAGCCAAAGCAAATGACCTAAAAAATGGATCTGAAAAACTGTAGAAATGTGAATCTTCGTCAAACTTAATAACCTCACCAAACTTAGGTAAAGATAACTCGTTGAGAGTGGCCTCTAGATGATTTTTTTGAATGCGAATACGGAACGCTTTACAGTAACCAAAAAGCTCATCAATATTTCCGCCTTCTTGCCCGGCGTAAAACAGTGACCTAATGGCATTTTCGCCTTTATTATGGGTCAGCGCATTGTCAAATACTCGCTTTATTGTATCTGATTCATCGGCTATATATTCATCAACAGCTAGCACTAAATCAGATTCAGTAAACTCGTAGCATTGAGATTTATTCAAGGTCTTTTTAATATTTGCGCCATCACACATCAAATAAGCGATTTTATGAGCAATAGCAGGTAGGCCATTACAATAGTGCGCTATTTTTTCTTTTAAATCCGCGCCAAAAATAATATTTAAAGAGTCTTCGCCTTTAGCTAAAATTGCTCTTATCTCAGAATCTTGCATAAGCGGCACGTTAATTTCAGACAACCTTCGTCGCATTTCAGCATCACTTTTAACAATATCTCTGGCAGAATTAACAGCGCCTAATGCAATAATTTTCAAGTCTTCATATTGATCTGACATATCCATGAATACTTTCATTAATTGGGAGAGCTTTATTTTTTCGTTATCATCCACTTTATGAAAGTCTTCAAGCACCCAACAGTAACCTGCAGCGCCCATTAATCTCCCCAGGTTTTGGGGCGATAATTGCGGGGGTAATAATCGTTTTTGTTTTACCCCTTGTGCTTGTTCAATATTTACGCCAAGGCTAGCCTTAATTGCTAGGTAATTCGCTTGGAGCGAACCACTAATTTGGTTTTTTTTATTGTTAGTGACCTCGTCCACATAAAACTCAGCCAATTGTTCGAAAGCATCTAAAACAATTTGTTCAAACGTTGAGCCGACCATGCAGTTGGTTCGAATATGCTTTTCATAAACTTCGTACAGCTTATTTTCTAATAAGGTTGTTTTACCACTACCAGTGTGACCATAAACAATAATCTGAATGCCGGGAGTTTCTAATGCTCGCACCACTCTTCTATTAATTTTATTACGGTTAATAAAACTAACTCTGGCGGGTTTTGCCGGTGTGAATACTTCTTTTAATGAGTACTGACCTGAATTTGCCACGAAACGTCCTTATTCCTCTAACCTTGATAAAGGGGCGATAAAATAGTTAATAACCCTAAGTAACGACAACTTAAAACAACAACTATTTTTTATAATTTTTGCTGAACTATTAACTTTTATTCTGACTTATCGGCTATTTTTTGAAGGTTTGCATGTATTTTAAATAATACAATTAATAGCTCACACCAAATTCTGGCACCAATAGCACCACCAATAAGAATACCCATACCTGCGAAAAAGCCGCCGCCATGGCCGATAAACATAGTTCCTATACCTGAAATAAGTACACTAAGTAACATTAACCAATAAACAAAGGTGATTATTTTAGGTGTTAACATCGAGTCGAAGAAAAATATATCTTTCATAAGTAAATCCTTTTTATTTAATGCCGTTCAATTGTTAAAGTAAAACTAGCTTTTAAAACACAACAAAAGCCTATAGCCTTGATAAAATACTTGATAACTAATTCATAATCAACAAGTTAAAATTAACCACCATCCTGTAATATTTGCTCCATAACCCAACTAGTATGTAATGCGCTTTTGCCCGTTGAAGGGTGTGAAATACCCTTTACCAGCTGCGCCTGCATATTTTGTACATGGTATAGCTGAATATTATCTGGATTATCAATACTTAGTTCTTGGCGTTGCTCTCCTTGAGAGAGTATTAATGGCGCTTCATCGAATACGGAGCAACGTAATTCCCCTGCACTGCCATAAAATGTTAATCGGTCTTGACGCGCCGCAGCACCAAAATTCCAACTACCCACACCAGTGACGCCACTCTCATGTAACCAATTGGCGGTAACGGCATCAAAGGCACTATACAAGCCTTGCTGATTAGTCGCTAAGCCATGTACTGTTTTAAAGTTCCCCAGTAAATAGCTAATTAAGTCTAAGCCATGGCTTGCTAGGTCATCAAAATAACCGCCTTTAGCAATTACTTTATCGGTACGCCAATTATATTCCCCTGATAAATCAAGCGCGTTAGCTGGCTTACTTAAATGCCAACTCACATGGCGTACCTCACCTATTGCCCCCGTTTCTAGTAAACCTTTTACTTTATTAAAACGCGGTAACGAGCGACGATAATAGGCAACAAATAAAGGCAATTTTTTTGCTTTAAAGGCTTCAACTATGGCGACACTATCAGCGTAATTTGGCGCTAAAGGTTTTTCAATACAACAGGGCTTACCGGCTTTAGCCACTAATAATGCATAATGTTTATGACTATCGGGCGGCGTGGCAATATAAACGGCATCTATATTGGGGTTGTTAATAATACTATCAGCATCATCAAAATAATGAGCAACGTGATGACGCTGAGCATAACTTTTAGCGAGGGCTAAATTTCTGCGCATTACCGCTGTCAGTTCAAACCCTTCGGTTTTTTGGTAGGCTGGACCACTTTTAATTTCGGTTACTGCGCCACAGCCAATAATCCCCCAACGAATAGTCGAGCCAGATAAAACGTTCTTCACAACAAGTCCTCAATAGAAGTTAGCGATAACCAACACTTAATAATAAGCACGGTAAGCTTTATTAACAAAACGTGTAAACGTAATAAAGCTTACCATAGTGCTTAATATTAATGACGAACGTTAAGAGGGAATAATTAACCTGAACTCGGTTTAAGAGATATTTAACAAATTGAAATATCATCAAAAATTATTTTTCTGCATCGCTAGCTTGATAGTTT
>NZ_JAHKPW010000084.1 GCF_018860755.1 Colwellia sp. D2M02
AAAAAGTAGCGATAATTGCGTGTGTTAGAAAGATGATTGTGATCTTGAATTCTATGCTTAGAGACGGTGTAATGTGGGAAGCGCCAGTAACTAAAAAATAGTTATTGACGCCATAGTCTCTTGTTATGCTATGAGCTACATTTACCTTTAATAGCCATATCAAGTTTTGAAACTTGTTTTTTACCTTTTTCTTCATCAACTAGCTCTACACCAGCACCACCAACAAAAACTCCCATTTTTATATACTGACTAACAAAATAGTTTTTACCGCTTTCAGTTTTAACAAGTAAATCATTAGGAGAAAATTCTGACTCTGTAGAAACTTTATGTTCAGTATTGCCTTCTATTTCCTCATAAAAGAACATGTTAGGTGCTGTTTCACCAACGCACTTACCATTTAGCCATACATCTTTTTTTAGTGCTCCACCGAAACTACCTGACCTATAGACATACAAGCCAGATTTTCCCTCAGAAGGTGAATTATATTGTTTTGCTAACTCACTTCTTTCTTTTGACTCCATAGGTACACTAGTACAACCGGTAGCAAGCAATGCTGTTACCGCAATAGTGGTTAAAACTTTATTCATTGTTTTTCCTTTTTGTAATTACGAGCTTCAACTGCTCGTTTGTTTGAAATAGCATAACGCCCCAATAAGGGGCTAAAAATTGTTTGCTAAAATTGTGAACGGAGTGAAACAGCCAACTGTTTTTTGTCCGTTTGAACGCCTTGTTAGGCAGTTGTGCTGAAGCCACCTTTTTTACTACGTAAAGCAATTACATAACCGACAGCAACACTAGATATATACAAAATAAACTCAAACAGAACCATGTTTGAAAAATACTCTAAGCCTATCAAGTAGACAATAATGCATAGAGGCAATAAATAATTAGCACTGGTTGCAACTAATACGTTTATTAAGTAATTGTTAGGCAACTCTTTTACAAACATATAAATAACAAAAGCGGTTATAAAAAAAACTAATATCTGTAGTACCAAATAGTAACTAATAGGCTCATATAAGTTATCTAATAAAAAGTATCCGAAGAATACACCTAACAAAAAATTAGGTAAAAATAAAATAGCGATAAATTTTAAAAGTCTTCTCCAATGCATGCTTATACTCTTACTGCCTAACGCCTCATTAAGAGGCAAAAAATAGTTGGCCAAAATCAGCGAGGCACGAGCACGGCCAACTGTCTTTTGTCCTTTTGAATGACTTGTTATATGCCATTTTGACCGCGATATGTTGAGTACGTTTTTAAACCGAATACTACAGCAAGAAATAGCATTGATACAGGCAACAAATATAGGATAAAAGAAAGCTGTTCCATTGCAGCCATAATAGGCTTACCTAGTGTGCTTTCAATTGTAGAGCTAATCCAAAAATACGACTTGTATGTTAGAAATAAAAAGATACCTGTAACAACGGCACCAACTTGCCAGATATAACCAGTAATTTCGAAAAATTGTTCTAGTAACTCGTCCGGTATTGAGTTTCTGCGAGCCATGAATCCTCCTTGGCATATAACGCCTCGTTAAGAGGCAAATAATATGTTGGCTAAAATAAGCGACGCAGGAGCAAAAGCCAACTGTTATTTGTCCTGCTTTAACGACTTGTATGGATAATACACCCATCTTTTTTATTCTTTTTAAACATCTTTAGGTAAAGTGAGACCCAGGCTTAAGCAGCAACTTAAGCTTTCCTTGTCGTAGTTCGATTGAGCAAAGGCTCCTCAGTTGAGAGACCGATAACAAGAACGAACGCAACAAAGGACTCCAAGCACCACACTCGAATAGTCTACTGGGTCTCGAACCCGCATTTTGCAAGTAAGAGTTAGCTTATTATGAATACTAAAACAAATCAAAACATTAACGTCGGTGTTGATACCGGTAAATATCAACTCGACATTTACATCTGTCCTTTAGATATCTATTTCACCGTAGAAAATAATGAAAAAGGGATTAAAGAAGCGGTTAAAATCATCAAAAAACACAATCCTGAGCGTATTGTTATTGAAGCAACAGGCCGACTTGAAATGCCGTTTATCTTGGCATGTGCTAAGGCTAATTTACCTTTTACCATCGCTAATCCAATCCACGTAAAACGTTTTGCCGGAGCGATTGGTCAACGGGCAAAAACAGATAAACTTGATGCGGAGCTTATCGCTCATTTCGGTGAAGCGATTGAGCCACCATTATCCACCCTAAAGCCGGACACGATGCAGTTGATGAGTGATTTAGTGACGCGAAGAAATCAGTTACTCACCATGCAAACAATGGAGAAAAACAGATTACAAATCATGCCAAAAGAGTTGGCGATGACAATCAAGCCAGTTCGAACGTTATTTAAGAATCAGATTAATAAAATTGAAGATAAAATAGTGAAGGTCATTGAATCATGTCCAGAATATCAAGCGAAAAACATGATATTACAAAGCATGACAGGCATTGGAAAAATAGCTGCCGCTTCAA
>NZ_JAHKPW010000008.1 GCF_018860755.1 Colwellia sp. D2M02
AGCTAGGTAAAGCAATAACGTACAAAAATATAATGATAAAACGTCGCATTAACTTGCCCACACTTCCTACTTTTTGAGTAAAGAATACCAATCGATTTATAGCGCTATTGGTATTGAATGAATGACAACCCTCTGTCCTTGATCGCTGCTAGCGGCGGATAATACGTTATTGATAAAAATTTTTCTTTAAAATAATTGTTATTTAATTGTAAGCCTAACCCAGCAAATTGCTTAGTTTATTTTATCTGAAATATTTATCCTTTAGTTCAATTGATTACCAGTCTAAGCCTTTTTGCGCTTTTATACCGTCTTGAAAAGCATGCTTAGTTGGCTGAACTTCCGACACTGTATCAGCAAGCTCTATTAAGCGGCGATGACAAGCACGTCCGGTAATGAGCACATGCTGCATTGGCGGGCGACTAGTGAGTGCCTCAATAATTTCATCAAGGTTTATATAGCCGTATTTAACCATGTAGGTCATTTCATCAAGCAGGACAATATCAATATCAGGGTTAGCTAACATCGCTTTACTTTTTTGCCATGCGACTTTAGCCGCGGCAATATCTGTGGCTTTATCTTGTGTTTCCCAAGTAAAACCTGTGCCCATAACATGATGTTCTATCGGAAATTGTTTTAAAATATTCATCTCGCCACATTCCCATTTGCTCCCCTTAATAAATTGGACAATACCGGGCTTTAAACCGTGACCTAAAGCGCGTAATACCGTGCCAAAGCCTGAGGTGCTTTTGCCCTTGCCATTACCGGTAATTACCACTAATACGCCACACTCTTTAGTTGCTTTAGCTACGCGCTTATCCACATTGGCTTTTATTTTTTGTTGACGAGCTTTATGCTTTTCTTCAGCGCTTTGCTGCTGGTGTAATTCGTTACTCATTAAAATGCCTTACTGTTTTTAGCTGTTTTAAAGCTACCTTCTATAGTTTGTCAGCCCATTAATGGTAAATGGGTCATTAGTTATGACTATTTAGCTATCTTATTTATTTAGATAAAACTCGTTTTTTATCAAACATCTTTAAAGCAATTTCGGCATTACTTGGTAAATACCAATGCATATAGGAAGCAATAATATTATTGTACTGATAGACCGACTCAACTAAACGCTCGGTTGGGTGATGCTTACTAACGCTAACAGCTTTTAATGCAATATCGGCTGTTGAGTAGTGAAAGCTATGACCTCGGATTACCGTGTTTGCAATACCTTTAAATAAAGGAACTTCAACCGATTGTGAGCCAATTGCAGCAAGCTTTTGCTGCATTTTTGCTTTACCGGGTAGTAAACCAACCATAGTAAAGTTGTTATCATTTAAATCGACCAGCTCTTCAAGTAAGTAGAGCATACCGCCACATTCAGCAACAATAGGTTTTTGTGCGTTTGAAAATTCACGCACTTCGGCAATAAAACTGGTATTACTGAGTAACTCATCGGCATAAAGCTCAGGGTAGCCGCCGGGAATGTACAGCACATCACCAGCAGGTAAGTGCGCATCGTTTAGGGCTGAGCAATAAACAATATCTGCGCCTGCTTGTTCAAGAAAAGCAATGTTGGCCGCGTAAATAAAGCTAAAAGCTTTATCTTTAATAATGATAATACGCGTACCTGAAAGTGCTGTTGAGAATGCGGCTGAAAACTCAGTACTATGTTGCTCAGCTGCTTGCTGCTTTGTTACTGGGAAAAACTCTACCGCTGTTGGTAAATCAACTAAATCGGTTTGTGCAATATGGCTGGCTGCTTTATCAAGTTGAGTGTCAATATCGGCTAATTCTTGCGCTTGAACTAAACCTAAGTGGCGCTCAGGCAAAGTAATTTCAGCATCTTTTGCAATGCGCCCAAAAAAGCGGAATTCCTCAGGTAAACAACTTTGCAAAATTTCAACATGACGCGGTGTATTTACGCGATTGGCTATTACCCCTGCAAAGGGTAAATCAGCACGAAGCTTTGCCAGCCCAAAAGTTACCGCAGCAAAGGTTTGCGCCATCGCCGATGCATCAATAACCCCTAAAACAGGAATGGAAAAATATTGTGCTAAGTCAGCGCTACTTGGCGTACCGTCAAATAAGCCCATCACCCCTTCAATCAAAATTAGATCTGAGTCAAGTGCTGCGCGGTGTAATAACGCTTGGCAACCTTGCTCGCCAACTAGCCATAAATCGAGTTGGTAGACCAGCTCGCCACTTGCTTGGCGTAATATCATTGGATCAATAAAGTCAGGTCCGACTTTAAAAACACTAACTTTACGTCCTTGATTACGATGATAACGTGCAAGTGCTGCCGTTATTGTGGTTTTACCTGAGCCAGAAGAAGGAGCAGAAACAATAAGTGCTGGACACACAGTGCCAGATCCAGCGGTGTTTTTCATTTTATGCTGAAAAGGTAAGTTTTCAGAAGATGTTGAGTTAGTCATTATTTAGCTTATTTTAGTGTTATAGGTGTTCAGATGGCTGCGTGGCAGCGCTCGTTTTATGACTAAAAAATTGACTAATAACATAATCAATTGCTATGGCTGAAGCGACATAGAAAATAGGTCTACTGATAGAGCTCACAAAATACTTATCAACACGGGCGGTATATTCTGCCCATGAAAGTGGATAAAAGTGACCTGATAAAGCATAGTAACTGCCATTTGAAATGAAAAAGGCAATCGCGCTTGCGGTAAATAAAGCAATTGAAATTTTGGCAATATTAAAAAGTGCCGATTGCTGATTCCAACTGGCTTTAGCATAAAACCCAATAGCAAACATGGCGGCATAACTAAAGGCTAAGGCAGGGTAGGAAGCAGTTAAACAATCACCAAATGAGCCACGCATATAAGACGAGCTTAAATCAATCACGATAGATAAAATATAGAAATACCAAAAGCTTTTTATACTGCGTAAATACATACCCGCGAGAAAGAAAACCGCAGTAGAAGCACTTGGTAAGTCATTAAATACAGTAAAATGGTTACCACGAGTGGCGAGCATTAAAAACGTTAACAGGGCAACAATGCTGGCGAGTATACTAATAGGGTATTTTTGAGTGGTTGATTTCATAACAGTTCCATTAAATAAATTAACGGCAGAGGAAATCAAAGAGAGTAAATAGCAACAGCTAGCTTATTTTAGCCTTTTAGGCTAAATAAGTAACATTTTTAGCAAGTTAAACCTTTACGCAGCGGCGGGTACTTACTTAGTCTATTTTTTACTATGCTCTGAATCACCGCCCACCGCAGTTGTCGAGTAAAATAGGCCGGTCTCCGGACTCCTGTTCATCGCATTGCAACACCTTCCCATACGTCATCAGCTTTTCGCTTATGGTTCATACAGTGGTTTTTGTTGCTGCTCACAGTTACCGTTGCGGGGGCAGTACTGGTATCTCACCAGTTTCACGTTTCATCTTTATTGGCTGACTTTTTTACAATGGGTAATTGCTGATAAGTCAGTTAATAGCTTGATAACTCATTCTAAAATGAAGTGTAAAATCAAAGCTAATCCTAAGACACCTAAATCACGGCAAATGGTACGCAATGCAGTATCTAAATACAATAAACAATGCTCGTTTGGGTATAACTAATTGCAATATCTCAGATTTGCATTGAAGCCATAGAGTGATTTGGTTATGCTGCGCGTCGCTTTTATGAGGTAGTCAATATAATGCAAACAGTTTTTTATTTAGCTCGTCACGGTGAAACAAAGTGGAATAAAGGACATCGCTTTCAAGGCCAACTTGATAGTGAGTTAACTGAACTAGGAAAAAAACAATCAAGCAATCTCGCTGAGCAAATAAAAGCTTATAACATTGACGCTATTATTAGTTCGCCCTTAGGTCGAGCCGTAGCGACGGCAAATTTATGTCAACAGTTATTGCAACTTGAAGTAAGTATTGAAAAGCGATTAATGGAGCGTGATTTAGGCGCATGGCAGGGGCAGTATTTATCTGATATTGCCCATCAAGCGCATTTTGAGGAAATATTACATGGCTTTACTTGCCGAGTACCGCTGGGTGGCGAAAGTGCTGTGGCATGTGGTGACCGAATATATCAGGGGCTTTGTACTATTGCTGTGGCGCGTATGAATACTCAATTACTGGTTATTTTTCATGGTGAAGCATTACGCTGTTTGCTGTCTACACTAGGGCAACGTCTTAACGGTAATGCTTATGAGTTGTTTAAAAATGCCAGCGTTATCAAGTTAGTATATTGTCATCAGCAGCAGCGGTTATTTCTGCCGTCAACTTAGGTTATTACGAGGAGTTTTTAGTGTCATTATTAAATGAAATAGTTTTACCTGATGCTTACTCTGTAATTGTTGGTTGTTCAGTAAGTATTACCTTATTACTGGCGTTGATATTTGATGCCTGCTTTGGTGAGGCGAAAAAATACCATTACCTCGTTGGTTTTGGTTATATTGCTCAATGGTTAGAGCAACGACTTAATCCTGATTTTATAGCAAAGCCAATCAAGCCAATTAAATCAAATAATGACGACACCGATGTTTTTGCTGAAGAAGATCTTGCCGTTACCTCGAATAATTCTTTTAGTGCTTCGTCTAGTAAAGTGGCAACTGGTACTAATCAAGAGCCACAGTTTTCCATAAAGTCTGCACTATTAGGTGGCTGTGCTTGGTTGCTTATGGTTTTACCTATTCCACTGTTTTATTGGTTTTTTCTAAATGACTTTATTTGGTATTGGCAACTATTGCTTGATGCGGTTGTGCTGTATTTAGCGATAGGCTTACACAGCCTACACCAGCATGCGATGCAAGTTTACCAGCCGCTAAAAAATAATAACTTAGTACAAGCACGACATTTTACCGGTTACTTAGTCAGTAGAGATACTACAGCGTTATCGCCGCAAGCGATGTCGCGCGCAACGGTTGAGTCAATGTTAGAAAATGGTCATGACTCGGTGATCGCATCACTTTTTTATTATGTTATCGGCGGCGCTCCATTAGTGATATTACATCGTTTTGCTAATACCTTAGATGCCATGTGGGGTTATAAAAGTGCCCGATTTTTCTCCTTTGGTTATGTTAGTGCTCGTCTTGATGATTTATTAGGATTTGCTTCTGCGAAAGTTTGCACTTTGCTCTATGCAATACAAGGTAGTATTTATGGTCGCTTTAAGTGCAGTGTGAGTAATGCTTTTAAGCAAGGTAATTATTATAAAAGTCATAATGGTGGTTGGGTGATGGCTGCAGGTGCCACCGTAATGAACGTGCTTTTAGGTGGTAGTGCTAATTATCATGGCAAAACTATCAGCAGCGTAACCTTAGGTGTGGGAGAGCAGGTGAACCTTGACGATATTATGCGTAGTGTTAAGCTTGTTAAAGTGGCTGCGCTGTTGTTGTTATTGAGTGTTTTTAGTGGGCAATTAGTGGCTATGTTATTGATATCACATTAAAAGAGAAGTAATTCTAATAGCAATACCTATTACCTGTACTAATACCCGTACTAATACCTGTACTAATAACACTAGCAGCAATAAAGGCAGAAGGCGTTAATTCACGATATTACTTTTAGTTAACACTAGTGTAGTACTGAGCTAATACTAAGTTAACTTTGAACTCGTTTTGAACTCATTTTTCAGTGAAAATCATTATGACTCTTATCCATGGCGGACAATTACATCAGGTAGCCGCACAATATAAAATTCCTGTTAATAATTGGTTAGACTTATCAACAGGCATTGCACCGCTAAGCTATGCTATCCCTGATATTCCGCTAGCGTTGTGGCAACAACTACCACAAAAAAACGCCGATTTACTTGCCGCGGCGCAAGGGTATTATCAATGCTCTCAGCCATTATTAGTAACTAATGGTAGTCAGTCTATTATTAAAGCATTACCTCTGTTATGGGCGCAGAAAAACAGCCAAGTCATTGGGAAACTTGCTAGTACGGTTTATCTACCAGAGCGAGGTTATAAAGAGCACGGTCAAGCATGGCAAGATGCGGGACACTTGTTGTGCTTTTATCAAGATGAATTACCTGAAATTACAGAGCTTACCCCTTACTGTGTGTTGGTAGTAATTAACCCTAATAATCCAACGGGTAAGCTTTTTAGCAGAGAAACACTACAAGCATACCAGCAAGCGATAAGGCGATTACATGGTTTGTTAGTGATTGATGAAGCGTTTATGGACGTTATTGAAAAGCCTTATTCAATGGGCGGTTTAGTTACTCATTCACACACTTTAGTATTGCGCTCATTTGGTAAGTTTTTTGGTTTAGCAGGTATTCGCCTTGGCTTTTTAATTGCTAATGATGAATGGCGTAAAGTGTTTTCAAACTACTTAGGACCATGGCAAGTGAATGGTCCAGCGCAGTTTATTGCGCAAGTGGCGTTACTAGATACCGATTGGCAAGCAGAGCAAAAACAAACACTCTCTACATTAAAAGCAACACAAGTGGCGCTTTTACAGCGATGTTGGGGTGATGATCTTATTGCCACTATGCATGGTTGTAATTTATTTATTACGGTTACTTTTCATGCTGATTTGAAGCAGGGGAAGAGTCACTTTATCGCCCAGCAGCTTTATCACTTGTTATGCTTGCAAGGGGTTTATGTCCGTTTAGCTGACGAAAACGATACCCTGCGCTTTGGTATCGCCTTAACTAAAGATTTACCTAAACTTGAGCAAGCACTGCTTAACGCTAAAAATCAGCTAGTTGCACTAAATAACCTGAGCTCGGCTTAACAAATGTTTCTCTAGCAGCTACTTTTCCTAACTTCTTCGTTAAATTTACTTGCAATAGGCCAGCTATTGACGCGAAATTTGCCTTGAATTAAGAAAAACTATCAAGCTAGAGATTCATAAAAGTAATTTTTGCTGATATTTCAATTTGTTAAATATCTCTTAAACCGAGTTCAGGTTATTTATGAACAAATTTTAAGACAAAAAAAATCCGACACTAGGTCGGATTTTTATAGCATTGATAACGTTTATTAAAGGAAAGGGTTTACTTTAAAAAATTTTTT
>NZ_JAHKPW010000006.1 GCF_018860755.1 Colwellia sp. D2M02
TAAGCCGAGCTCAGGTTAATTAATATTACAGTGAAAAAACGCATAAAAAAAAGCTAACCCCATACATAAAATGTACATTGGGTTAGCCTTTATATGCATTAACCAAGCAATGACAGTGTTAGTCATTACTCCCTTAGATTATTTATTAAAATAATGCTCTAAAAAATCATCAAAATTAAGCGTATCTTCATTTTCAATCGCTTGTCTCTCTATGTGCGACTGCTTAGCACTCTCAATAAAGTGCTCTTGTGAATAAAACTGATAATCGCGCTGTATTGCTTGCTCTTGATATTTTTTCGCTTGAGCTAACGAATAATCTGTTAGCTTTTGCTCTTGCACTATCGCTAATATTTGTGCTGATGGCGTTAAATTACTGTCGGTAATTTTGGCCCACTCACGTGTAACCGCTTCAGTGTATTTTGTGCTGTGGTAAGCCTTATCAAGTAAAGTTGCCACTTGCTGCATTTGCTCAAATAATTCATTACCCCACTGTTTTACTGACTTTTCTGTAGCAACGCCGTCAGTATTTATATCAGCGAGTAACAATGCGGGATCACGACCACGCAATACCACCTCATGCATATTTTTTTCATTAACACGCTGGCTTTCACAGTCAAGCTCGTGATCTCCAGCAAAGGCACAAAAGGTTAAAAACACATCTAAAAAGTAAACTTGCTCAATACTGATCCCTGTTTCAACAAAAGGGTTCACATCAAGAGCACGCACTTCAATATATTCAACACCACGTTTGCCTAGTGCTTGAGAAGGTTTTTCACCCGACTTAGCAACACGCTTAGGACGAATAGGAGCATATAGCTCATTTTCAATTTGTAATACGTTGTCGTTAAGTTGCTGATATTTACCGTCAACCTTCACGCCAATTTCGGCAAAATCATTTGATTTTAATTTAATCGCCTGTTGCACGGCCTCAACATAGTCAGCTAAATTGTTATAACAAATTTTTAATGATGATTGCTCGCTGCTGGTATAGCCTAAATCACTCATACGTAAAGAAGTCGCATGCTCTAAATACAAAGCGCCAAATGGTGTTTGTTTAAAAGGTAGCGAGGTTTCTCTACCTTGCAAGAATGAGCGACATATTACCGGTGAACTACCGTATAAATAAGGTATTAACCAGCAAAAGCGTTTGTAATTACGTAAAATTGAAAAATAACCTTCTGAGATAAACTCATCAAGTGGCTGAGTATTTTCATGTAAGCTTTGTTGTAACGTCCAAAAATCACGTGAAAAAGAAAAGTTAAAATGAATTCCAGCAATCACTTGCATCATAGAGCCGTAGCGGTTTTTCAAGCCTTGTCGATAAACCGTTTTCATCGTTCCTATATTAGAACTACCATATTGTGCCAGCTCAATGGCATCAGCATCGCTCACAAAGCAAGGCATACTCATCGGCCATAACCATTCACCTTCAATATTCTCGAAAGTAAACTTTTGAATATCTTGCAGCTGAGCAATAGTTTGCTCTGGTGAGTGACTAACAGGCGTAATAAACTCTAATAATGATTCGGCATAATCAGTGGTGATCTGCTCATGAGTGAGTGCCGAGCCAAGTTGGTGATAATGACCATGAGTAGAGAGTTTTCCCTCGGGCAACACTCGTAATGCTTCTCGCTCTATGCCTCGACCAATACCTGTTAAAGCAGATAAGTTGTCGTGTTGGCTAAAAGCACCGATATAATCGTTTAATGATAATGTCAAAATCGTTCCTGTTTCATTAACTTGAGACGTTATTTATAGTTGCTACGTTAACAGCAAAAGGCTACCAAAAGATATGCACTAAAACATATTAACGTAATTTACGTTATGAAAAAGATAACCCTCAATTAGATATCAACTAAATGAGGGTTAACGTTGTGATTTCAATAGTTCAGAACAACTTTATTATTGCGCTAATGTTAAATCGACAACATCAACATTTAATTTTTCAAGTTGTGGTCTAACTATTTGACCGTCCCCAACCACAATCCATTGCATCGGCTTAGCTAATTCTTCAGCCGCAATAGCATTTAATTGTGCTAGCGTAATATTTTGAATAATTTCAGTTTGCTGCTCACCATAATTAGTGGGTAAATTAAATTGCAGCAACTGTCTTAAAAAGCCACTCTTTTGACTAGGCGTTTCAAAACTTAACGCTTCACTTTGTGAAATAGCTTGGCGCATAAAAGTAACTTCATCATCAGTTAGCCCTTTTTCTTGATAGTTTTTAATTTCATTTTCAATTTCAACCATAGCATCATAAGTGTGCTCTTTTTTCACACTTGCGCCTGCGCTGAAGCTTCCTTGCGTTTTACCACCAGAAAAATAACTCGATGCACCATAGGTATAACCTTTATCTTCACGTAAATTTAGATTAATACGGCTATTAAAAGCACGACCAAGTGGATAGTTCATTAAGCTAGCTTTAAAGTATTCTGAGGTTGCATCATAGGTCATAGCACGGCGAGATAGCTTAATTGACGACTGACTTGCATTAGGTAAATCAACAAAGTACACCTTGTTTGGTGTTACTTCAGGTAAGGTAAAGTCAGTGTTTATGGTATAACTTTGCCCTTGCCATGATTTAAGGCGTTTAAGTTTAGGTAATAAATCCCCCCTACTAACATCGCCAACGACGACTAAGCTTGATTTACTTGGCGAGAAGTATTGCTTATAAAAACCCTTAACATCAGCCAAGGTAATGGTATTTACGGTCGTGATAGTACCGCTATCGGCTAAACCAACACGATTACCTTTACCGTAAGTAACTTGTTTAAAAGCATTACGGGCTAAGGTACGAGCATCTTTATTTCCTTGCTCTAATCCTTGAATGGTTTGATTTTTAACGCGGTCAAAGTCTGCTTGTGCAAACAGTGGATTAAACATCATTTCATGTAATAGCACCAAAGTAGCATCTAGGTTTTTTACTAAACTACTGACACTAATAAAGGTATTACGTCCTGATGCGCCAAAAGATATGTCACTGCCTAATTTAGCAAGCTCATTCGAGAGTGCCTCTTTAGAACGTGCTAAAGTACCTTCATTCATCAAACTTGCGGTTAATTGCGCTAAGCCCGCTTTATCAATAGGGTCTAATAATGGACCGCCTTCAAGGCTTAATAATAAACTTACCGTCGGTGTTTCATTATTTTCGCTGGCAATAACCTCCATGCCATTCGCAAAACTTTCACGCCATAACTCAGGAACTTTCACTTGTGGATTTTCACCCGCACTTGGCATAACGCTACGGTCAAAATCACTAATATTTTTCATAATAGGCGTGTCTAACTCTGCTACGGCTGGCGGGTTACTGACATCAGGTAAGGTAAAGTTATCAGCTTTAGCCACTAGCGCTTCTTGTCCGTGCGGCACTATCGATAAAACCGCAGCGCCTTTACCTTTAATGTATTGATTAAAAACACGCATGACATCGGCTTTAGTCACTTGGTTATAACGTGCCACTTGCTGTTCAGTATAATTAGCATCATCGAGCATAGTTTGGTAATGCGCCAAGTTAGAGACTTTACCCGAAACACTCTGTAAACCATAAATAGTGTCAGTTTCAATACTGACTTTAGTTTTTAACAAATCGTCATCGTTAACGCCACGGGTTTCAAACTCAACCAACGTGTCGTTAATCACTTGCTCAATATTAGCTAATGCTAAACCTTGTTGAGGATTAGGCAAGGCGTAAAAATTCATTTGGCAAACCAACTCTCGACATGGGTGACTGGTACCTGCTTGCACTGCAACACCTGATTTGACTAAATTTTTATAAAGTAGAGAGGTTGGACCGCCACCTAGAATATTCGCAAGCACATCAAGAGCAGGCTCATCATCATGCATACCATAAACCGTTGGAAAACTGATATAAAGCAGTGGTAATGATACGTTGTCGCTAAAGGAGTAATAACGGTTATCTGCTAAGCTCACTGGCGTTTTCGCTAATGGTTCAACTGCAGGTCCTGCTTTAAGTTCACCAAAATACTGGTTAACCCAGGCAAGTGTTTGAGCTTCGTCAATATCACCACCGATAGTTAATACTGCATTATTAGGGCCGTACCAGCGTGAGAAAAACTCTTTTAAGTCGGTAACGGTACCACGATCTAAATCACTCATATAACCAATAACCGGCCAAGAATATGGATGTTCTCGTGGAAATATCATTTGGTTAACGGTTTCATTTAAACGACCATAAGGGCGGTTATCAACGTTTTGTCCTCGTTCATTTTTTACTGTTGCTCGCTGTACTTCAAATTTTTCAGCGGTAATAGCCTCAAGTAAAAAACCCATACGGTCAGACTCTAACCACAACATTTTTTCTAACTGATTTTTAGGTACTGTTTCAAAGTAATTAGTACGATCTGAGTTGGTTGTGCCGTTTAAGTTACCACCACTTTGCGTTACCACTTTAAAGTGCTGCTCATCAGCCACGTTATTAGAGCCTTGAAACATCATATGCTCAAAAAAGTGAGCAAAACCCGACTTACCTAACTGCTCACGCGCCGAGCCAACATGATAAGTAACATCTACATGCACTAATGGATCGGAGTTATCTTGATGAAGAATAACCGTTAACCCATTCGCTAAGGTATATTTCTTAAAAGGAATATTAACAACGCCTTCTTGCGCCTTAACGCTCTCAACTAAACTAACGCCCTGTGGTAGCTCAACGGATGGCTGTTGATAGTTAGTACATGAGGCAATAACGGCAACACTGGCAGCAACAGCGGTAACGTTAAACAATTTTTTAAACGCTGTACCACTAGGTAGTGAAAAATGAGAAAATTTAGACAAAATAGTGTCCTGTAAAAAGAGTAAAAAGGTGAGATTTAAATTATCATAGCAAACATAGCCTTTTAACATCCTATTAATATGTTTAAAATTATTTCAGAGCAGCCCGATTTTATTGTGGTTGATAAAGATATCGGCGTTAATTTTCATGATGAAGGAGATCTTGGCGCTGGGTTGTTTTCTCAAGTCAAAGCGTATTTGCAACAGCAGCATAGTCACAATGAACTTTATCCTGTGCACCGCCTTGATAAAATGACTTCAGGGCTTGTTATTTTTGCAAAAAATCAACACAGCGCTCAACGTTTTGGAGAGCTTTTTGCTAAGCATGATATTGAAAAATATTACCTTGCCATTAGCGATAAAAAACCGACCAAAAAACAAGGGCTAATCAAAGGCGATATGGCGAAAAGCCGCCGTGGAATGTTCAAATTAATGCGCACTATGGAAAACCCAGCAATTACTCAGTTTTTCTCTTACAGTGTTGTGAATAAACAGCGACTTTATTTATTAAAACCGCACTCGGGGAAAACTCATCAATTACGAGTGGCATTAAGTAGTATTGGCGCCCCAATAATTGGTGACCCTCTCTATAATAGCAATTCAGTTGCCGATAGAGGTTATTTACATGCCTATTGCCTTAAATTTACTTATGCTAATACGCCTTATACTTTTATGGCTAAGCCAAGTACTGGCGAGTTATTTTTAGCTGACTCTACCACTCAAGCGTTAGCCTTATTAAATGAACCTTGGCTACTTAATTGGCCAAAACTATAAATAACCATGTAGTGGCATATATGTGCCCTAACTAACCTGAACTCGGTTTAAGAAGTATTTAACAAATTGAAATATAAGAAAAAATTATTCTTCAGAAT
>NZ_JAHKPW010000017.1 GCF_018860755.1 Colwellia sp. D2M02
ACAAGGTAAAACCACCATTTGCTGTTAAGTTATTAATTGCCGCGGTACCACCAACTGTTTTCATACTAAAGCCAATAGTTTGCACTGCATCTGCACCTACTTGGAAATGAGCATCATAACTGCCATCAAGTAAGTTTTGACCACCAAAGGTAGTATCAGTTGCTACGCGGTTAACTTCACTCATTAACGAGCGAATTTCTTCTTGAATCGCCAATCTATCTTCATCGGTATTCGAGCCGTTAGAAGATTGTTGAGCTAGAGTTCTAACACGTTGAAACATTGAGGTCATTTCATCCATGGCACCTTCAGCGGTTTGCGCTAATGAAATACCATCGTTGGCATTACGGTTACCTTGGTTTAAGCCGTTAATTTGTGAACTTAAACGGTTTGAAATTTGAAGTCCTGCTGCATCATCTTTAGCACTGTTAATGCGTAAACCTGACGATAGGCGTTGGAATGATGTATCAAGTGCATTACCTGATTTATTTAATTGACGCTGTGCGTTCAATGAACTTACGTTAGTATTTACATAAACAGCCATATGAGCCTCCGCTAATTGTTTAGTAACTTAATGACTTGGTACCCCTACCAAAATCAAAAAGCTTGGGAACTTACTTTTAGTTACCTAAACACGCTATCGACCCAGCATAAAAAAGCTTTAGCTTTTATTTTATATTTCTGCTTTTATCTTCCTTGTTAATACTAGCCAAGTAAGCTCAACGCTTGTTGAGGTCTTTGATTTGCTTGGGTTAATATTGTTGCACTGGCTTGCTGTAAAATTTGTAATTTTGTTAATTTTGCCGTTTCAAAAGCAAAATCTGTATCTTTTATTCTTGATTTAGCTGCTGATAAGTTCTCAGCAATATTTGATTGGTTACGAATAGTCGACTGAAACCTATTTTGCACCCCCCCAAGTTCAGCTCTCTTCTTATTTACTACGCTAATTAATGAGTCGACTCCAGCTAAAACCAATTGTGCATTACCAATAGTAGAAATGCTGATTGTTTTTGCACGAAACAATGTGTCAAAGTCATCAGTAGCATCAAGAGCCGCTCCTGTAATTACTGATATTCCTGAGGCTAATGCAGTTAAACCTTTGCTACTTACGGCACTAGCTACACCTGCAATACCTGATAGCGTAAAGCCACCATTTGCCGACAGGCTATTTATTGCCGCACTACCACCTACACTACGCATATCAAACTTAATCAACTGCATTGCATCAGCGCCTACCTGTATTGAAGTAGAAAACTCACCATTGAGTATTTTGTTTTGTGCAAAGGTTGTATCCTCTGCGATGCGATTTACTTCTTCGCTAAGCGCTCTCACTTCTTGCTGTAAGGCCAACCTATCGCTACCAGAGTTAGAGCCATTAGCCGATTGTAGTGCTAATGTTCTTACCCGAGTGAGCATGGTTGAAATTTCTTCCATTGCTCCTTCAATAGATTGTGTTAATGATATTCCGTCATTAGCGTTTCTATTACCTTGGTTTAAACCTAATATCTGTGATGCCAACCGGTTTGATATTTGCAAACCAGCGGCATCATCAGCCGCACTATTTATGCGCATACCAGTAGAGAGGCGCTGAAAACTAACATCTAATTCATGCGTTGTAGCTGTTAGTTTTCGTTGCGAAAATAAACTACTGGTATTGGTATTAATATAAAGAGCCATAAGGTAACTCCATTAATTAAACTGTTATCCCAGTAAACTTAATGCTGCTTGTGGTCTTTGGTTCGCTTGACTTAAAATAGTTTGACTCGCTTGTTGCAATATTTGGTTACGCGTTAACGCAGCCGTTTCTGCTGCAAAGTCAGCATCTTTTATACGTGATTTCGCCGCTGATAAGTTCTCAGCAATATTCGACTGGTTACGAATAGTTGATTGAAAACGGTTTTGTACCGCACCAAGCTCCGCACGCTTCTTATCTACAACCGCAATTAATGAGTCCATACCCGCTAATACAACTTGTGCGTTAGTTTGAGAAGAAACACTAATAGCTGTGGCAATAAACGTATTGGCAAAGGTTTCTGAGATAGCTGCACCATCAATTTCAGATACACCAGCAGCTAATGCTGATAACTCATTACCTGTTACCGCACTGGCAATACCGGCAATACCTGACAAGGTAAAACCACCATTTGCTGTTAAGTTATTAATTGCCGCGGTACCACCAACTGTTTTCATACTAAAGCCAATAGTTTGCACTGCATCTGCACCTACCTGAAAGTGAGCATCATAGCTACCATCAAGTAAGTTTTGACCACCAAAGGTAGTATCAGTTGCTACGCGGTTAACTTCACTCATTAACGAGCGAATTTCTTCTTGAATCGCTAATCTATCTTCATCAGTGTTTGAGCCGTTAGCTGATTGTTGCGCCAATGTTCTGACACGTTGAAACATTGAAGTCATTTCATCCATCGCACCTTCAGCGGTTTGCGCTAATGAAATACCATCGTTGGCATTACGGTTACCTTGGTTTAAACCGTTAATCTGCGATTGTAAACGATCGGTGATTTGTAAACCTGCAGCATCATCTTTTGCGCTATTAATACGCAAGCCTGATGATAGACGCTGAAATGATGTATCCAATGCACCACCAGTATTGGTTAACTGACGTTGTGCATTCAATGAACTTACGTTGGTATTTACATATAAAGCCATGATGGCCTCCTTAACATTTAATTAAAATAAACAATTATCATTTCAAATTTAATAATTTAAACTCAAAAAACTCACCCTTTACTACCGTCAAAAAAAGTTGGCACGATACTCGCTTACTATTAAGTAGCTTGCTAAACATTAGCTTGCTATTAATGAGTATTTAGTGGTTTTGTAGCCTCCGCGCATACCAGTTAACTTTCATTAATTAGCGCCCTTAGCTATTACCCCATTGCCAAGGGCGCGCCCCCACACTAAACCTTATCTCAACACCTATTTCCTTTATTAAGAGTGCACTAAGCCATACAGCAGTTGCCGCTAAAAATATTTTTGGTGAATTGAGCGGCAAAACCTTACCGCTCGAGAATTATTTTTTTGTTATAATCATTAACCCAGCAGACTTAATGCTGCTTGTGGTCTTTGGTTCGCTTGGCTTAAAATAGTTTGACTTGCTTGTTGCAGTATTTGGTTACGTGTCAGCGCCGCCGTTTCTGCTGCAAAGTCAGCATCTTTTATACGTGATTTCGCCGCTGATAAGTTCTCAGCAATATTTGACTGGTTACGAATAGTTGATTGGAATCGATTTTGT
>NZ_JAHKPW010000004.1:0-6181 GCF_018860755.1 Colwellia sp. D2M02
TTCTTCGTTAAATTTACTTGCAATAGGTCAGCTATTGACGCGAAATTTGTCTTGCTTATCATATGAAAAAAGAAAAACTATCAAGCTAGGTACTCATAAAAGTAATTTTTGCTGATATTTCAAATTGTTAAATATATCTTAAGCGAGCTTAGGTTATAGTGAGCAGCGTATTAACAAGTAATAGCGCAATATCATTTCTCTGAATAATCAAAATAATTACGCCTGTGTTATTTATTGAGCGTCAGTGAAGTACGCATGATATATTTTCAAGTGATGCCTTTAAGCGATAGGGTAAAAGGATAGAATCACTCAACAGGAGCGCGCGTTAATGATTAAAAACTTTACCAATTTTTTGATGGTTATTAAAACCATACTCACCAAAGAAAATATTATTGATAAAGATATTCAGCGCTTTGCTTATGGCACTGATGCGAGCTTTTATCGGTTGGTACCTAAAGTTGTGTTACGTGTTGACTCGCAGCAGCAGTTGAGCCAAATAATGCGCACAGCCAGTGATAATAACGTTGCCGTTACTTTTCGTGCGGCAGGCACTAGCTTGTCTGGGCAAGCAATTACTGATTCAGTGTTAATTATTTTAAGTCGCGCTTGGCAAGGCATTACTATTTTAGATAGTGGCGATAAAGTTTGCTTACAGCCTGGAGTTATCGGCGCTAGTGCTAACAAAGCACTGAGTCAGTATCATCGGAAAATTGGTCCCGATCCCGCTTCAATTAATAGCTGTAAAGTAGGGGGGATTGCCGCAAATAACTCATCTGGAATGTGTTGTGGTGTTAAAGATAATAGCTATCATACATTGGCGGATATTAAACTTATTTTTGCCGATGGCTCAACCCTTGATACCGCAGATAGCGATTCTATCGCTACATTTAAACAAAACCACGCAACATTAATTAATGGTTTAATGGCCATTGCTGCCGATATACAAGCGCAGCCTGAACTTTTAAGCAAAATACAGCATAAATACCGTTTAAAAAATACCACAGGTTACGGGGTTAATGCCCTAGTAGAGTTTAGTGATCCTATTGATATTATTAGTCATTTAATGATTGGTTCAGAGGGAACTCTCGCTTTTATTGCTGATATAACTTACCACACTGTAAAAGTGATGCCGCATAAAGCCACGGGCTTGTATGTTTTTGATGATATTAATGTTACTTGTCAGTTGGTTAATTTGCTGGCGAATGAACAGGTTGAAGCGATTGAATTGATGGATAGCCGAGCGCTAAATTCAGTAAAATCACATTTAGCGGCACTGATGGACTTTGATGAATTACCCAACAACAGTGCTGCGTTATTAATTGAATTTTCGGCAGACTCCACGGAAAATTTGCATGTATTACAGCAAAAAATAACTTCTCATCTTAATAGTCAAAGCAAACATTTACTCACTTGTCGCGAATTTACTACCGAGCAGGCTATTATTGAAGCGCTATGGAAAATACGTAAAGGCACTTTTCCTGCGGTTGGCGCTCATCGTCAAGCAGGCACTACGGTTATTATTGAAGATGTCGCTTTACCATTAGCGCGTTTAGCTCAAGGTATTGCTGATTTACATCAACTGTTTGATAAATATCACTACGATGAGGCGATAATTTTCGGTCATGCATTAGCGGGTAATTTGCACTTTGTTTTTACTCAAGCATTCGACAGTGCCGCTGAAGTGGCAAGATATCAAAATTTCATGGACGAGGTTACTCAGTTAATAGCCGTTGAATATCAAGGCTCGCTCAAAGCAGAGCATGGCACGGGGCGTAATATGGCGCCTTTTGTTGAGCTGGAGTGGGGCACTGATATTTATCAAATGATGCGTAAAGTAAAGCAACTTTTTGATCCGCTAAATATTTTAAATCCCGGAGTCATTATTAATGATGATGACAACGCGCATATCAGTCATTTAAAAACTATGCCAACAGCTGATGATATTATTGATAAATGCATTGAGTGTGGTTTTTGTGAATCAGTATGCCCTTCAGAAAATTATACCCTAACACCAAGACAGCGCATTACTCTGTGGCGACATATTAAAGACCTTGAAGAAAAGCAAACAAGCACTGGCTTAAATGAGCAAGAGCGTAAATATTATCAGGATCTTATTAGCGATTATCAGCATTTTGGTATTGATAGCTGTGCAGCAACCGGTTTATGCGGACAAGAATGCCCAGTAGGTATTAATACTGGAGAATTTATCAAATCATTACGTGCAGCGAAACAAACGAAAACATCTACGATTATTGCCACTAAGGCGGCAGCTCATTTTAGTGGCGTTAGCCAGTTAGCTAAAGTAGGGCTCAATGCCACCGCTTTAACACGTAAAACTATTGGAGAAAAAGCACTTACTAAAAGTTTTGCCGCCGTTAATAAGTTGAGTGCTAATACAATACCGCTTTGGTATCCAGCGTGGCCTAAGGGCGCCGAAACGGACAAAAAAATTGGTGAGTATTATAGTGAAAAAGTCATTTATATTCCCGCATGCGCTAATCGAATTTTTGCGACAGACAATACCAGTAAAGACCAGCGCCCGATTCAACAAGTGATGCGCTCGGTATTAAATAAAGCACGTGTACAAGTAGTCATACCTGAAAATATCAATAAATTTTGCTGTGGTATGCCTTGGGCTTCAAAAGGGTTACCTGACATAGCACAGCAAAAGGCTGATGAATTCATTGCCATGTTAATGGCATGCTCAGAGCAAGGTAAATGGCCAATTGTTACCGACGCTAGTCCCTGTGCGCTAACACTTGATGAAGCCAATCAAACGCTTAAAATTTATGAAGCGAGTGAGTTTATTGCACAGTTTGTGTTAGACAAACTGAATATTTCTCCTTCTAATGATCCCTTTATGCTGCATAAAACCTGTAGTAGCCAAAAGTTAGATGGGGGAGTGCACTTAATGAGAATTGCTCAGCAATGCAGTACTAATATTGTCGTGCCTAATGACATCAATTGCTGCGGCTTTGCTGGTGATAAAGGCTTTTTTGTGCCTGAACTGAACAAAAGTGCTTTACAGCCTCTTAAAGCGCAAATTCCGTCAGGTTGTCAGCGGGGTTTAAGTAATAGTAGAACTTGTGAAATAGGTTTAAGCGCACACAGTGATATTAGCTACCAATCGTTTTTATACTTGCTTGATGAAGTGAGTGAACCGCTTTAATTACCAAAATTACCGTAGGCGTTAGGGGTTATGTAAACTATCGAGGTTACACCAAATGCTAAAATGACGGTGATTAAAGCGCTTATCGGTCGCGGTGTACCAAGTGGAAGCTTCATGAGCAACTAAAGTGAATTTTTTTTTATGACCATTAATCGCAACATGACAAATAAGCTTTTCTAGGGTTTTGTTAACCACTTGTACTTGGGCGAATCCCTTAGCAGTACGTTGATGTTTAACGGTAATTTTGGGGGTCGCGAAGGCATTAATAGCAAATAATAAAAGTATTAGCGGACTCAGTCTTAGCATAAATTAGCTTGTTTACACCATTATCAGTAATTATTTTTAAGTTTAGCATTGAAAGCAGAATTAGCGTCACCATAACTTATAACAACGCAGTAATTAATGAATAGTATCAATCACGCTAGTTATGAAATTTCGTGACATTCTGGTTATCGCAATTCAATTACAACATTATAAATATGCTATTTAAGCATTAACAAGAGATATAAACATGGCTAACTTTGTACCAGTAAGAAAAGAACAACACCAAAACCTTAAACTTGCCACACAGCGTAATTTAGCACATGTTGCTAACCAACATATCGTGCCAGTAACAGCGGCAGAATATGCACAAGCTTCAGCGAGTTTTCCTGTTGTTTTAGTTAAAAATCCTGATTCGCCACGTTACCGTAGTATCGCTATGTTAGGTTTAGAAAGCGGTGAAAACTTATTTTACCAAGATGAAAAATGGACAGGTTTATCTGTGCCGCTAAGCATTGGTATGGCACCTTTTGCATTAGGTATTGACCCAGATAAAGAAAATACATTAACCGCTTGTATTGATGTTGACAGTGAGTTTGTTGGCGAAGATAAAGATATCGCCTTATACGACGCTGAAGGTAAAGAAACAGAAACATTAACAAATGTTCAACAGTCATTAGGTCGTTTATATGACAACGAGCGTATGACTGAGAACTTCATCAAAGAATTAGAAGAAAACAACTTATTACAAGAACTACAGTTAAACATCGATTTAAGTAACGGTGAAAAGAAAAAGCTAGTGGGTATTTTCACAATTAACGAAGATAAAATTAGAGATCTTTCTGACGAGAAAGTTGTAGACTTCCATAAACGTGGTTTATTTGTACCTATTTATGCAATGTTAGGCTCGTTAGGTCAAATTAACCGTTTAGTGCAATTAAGAAACCTTACCTCTGCAACTAAAGTAACCTCTGTGCAAATGGCACCAGTAGCACAAGAAGAAGCAAAGGCAGAAACAGCTGAAAGCTAAGTCATATTTTGCTTTGTTTTTATAAAAGGGTCTTCGGACCCTTTTTTGTGTTTAAAAAAAATTCAAATTCTGTATTCCTGTCTTTGTAGACCTGTGGTAGTTTAGAGAAAGCAGTAGTCCCTCATTACGGAAAATTAATATGGCCAATCAAAATCAACTTCCTAAGGAATTGGAAGAACAAATACAAAGTGTGGCGAGTGATGTTTATATTCAAATTGAAGATAAGCTAACCCATTTAATTAGTGCTGCCATTGAAACGGGTGTCCATGAAAAGGTTTCATTAGATCAAGATGATAACTTTAAAGCACTCAATAAAAGTTACCAAGAAAGTTTAGCGGAACTAAAAAAACAAGAACGTAAATTAGCGGAACAACAACAAAAATCAACGAAAGAAGCTGCTGATTTACAAGCTAAAATTAAAGAGTACAGTACAGATCTTGAAGCACAAAAACAGAGCTTTCAAGTAGAGCTAACGCAAAATACGATTAATTATACAGAAACCATTGAGCAACTAGAGCATAAGTTAGCCAATGTGCAGAATGAGCAATCACAACAACAAAATCAATCTGTTGATAATAGTAGCAAGCTGCAAGAAAAACTCTTAGAAACTGAGCAAAAGCTGAAAGATCAAAAACAAGCCATAGACGGCTTGAATGGTCGAATTTCCGTGTTAACAGAGCAAGAGCAGCGCTTATTAAAACAAATTGCTACGCTAACCTCCGAAAAAGATGGCGATACCCAAGCATTACAAGCTGAATTAACAGCGGCACAGCAGCAAGTTAACGCGCAAGCTGACGAATTAATCGCTCAGAAAAAACAAGCCGATACGCTTAACGAAAAGTTAACTTCAAGTAGCGATAGCTTAAATAAGTTAATTGCAGAAAATAAAAGTAATTTAGAAAACCAAGAGCAACAAACACAAAAAGCCGTTGCTGCTATTCAAGAACAATTAAAAGCAGAGCAGAATAATAATGCCGAGCTGCAGCAGCAGTTAAGCGCACAACAAAAAACGTTAGACACCCAACTTGATTCAGAAAAAAAATGGGCGGCACAGCATAAGCAAGCACTTGAACAAGCAGAGCAGTTAAAAACTGAACTAGTAAAAGCACAAGAACAAGTGAGCGCAGAGCAAGCATTGAGCCTAGAAAAAATAGCTGAAATTGAAGCGAAACATCAAGCAACGCAACAAAAAATAGTTGATGATAAAAAAGCGCAAGAACAATATGTTAGTGAGTTAAAGCAGTTACAAAGCAGTGCAACAGAAAAACTACTAGAAGTAGAAAAAAGTCACTTGCAATTAAATGAGCAGCTTAGCAAAGAACAAAATGACGCTAAACAATATCAACAACAAGTATTGGCGCTGCAAAGTGATATAAAAACCGCGAAAGAAAGCGAAGAAAGTACCTTGCAACGCTTTAATGCGAATCGTGAAAAACAAGAGCTGGACAATAATAAAGTACGAGAAACAATAAAGTTTTTACGTGATGAAAATCATAACTTAATTGCAACTCATGCCGAAGAAACGGCAAGTTTAGCTGAAAAAATCAATGAATTAGAGCATAAACTTACCGAATATAGATTGAAGTTTGAATATGCCCAAAAACAATTAGCTAACTAGCTGCTGTTGAACTTTCACGGTTAACTTTTGTTCGAGCTAAAAGGGCTTTAATCGCGAGAGTAGTGTGTAGCCTAGTAATTTTACAGTGTTATCGCCTTTTTAG
>NZ_JAHKPW010000004.1:6346-13054 GCF_018860755.1 Colwellia sp. D2M02
TAGGTAACGCTACATGGATATAGATTATTGTTTTTATTAAATATTACTGTGTCCGCAATTATTTGCCTCTTGGGTTGATAGCGGACATATAATTCCTAGTTTTTTCATCGTAAATTACTTAATGGATATTATATACAGCTCGCTAAACTCGCCTTTTAGCGTGAATTGGGTATATACTCCAAGCTTTATTGTTTTTGGATATTATTACTGTGGCGATACACCTTCCTTTTGCTAAATTAAGTCATTGGCAACAAATTACCTTTTCAGCCGCGCTATTAGAGCGGATGTTACCAAACTACCAAATGTTTAGTGAAAGCGCTGATTTTGGTGACGCTAAATTATTACGTAACCAACTTGATATTATTTGGCAGTGGTTGGGCGATAGTCGCACGGTTAAAATTAATGCGGATGCACAATTAACTAAGCTAGAGCCACAAACTCCTGACCCAGAAGCATTCGATTTTTTTGGTGTTTTTCCAGCGCTTGATACGTGTATGGCATTAACAGCATTGTGGCAATTAATGCAAATAAAGCCCGCTAAAAAGGGTAAAATTGATCCAAGTGACTTGGAAGATGTACAAAGTATTAGCCGTTTATCTCATAACAGCGTTAGCTATTATGTTGAATTATTGCTTATTGAAGAGCTTGATGATGAAGCTGAAATTAGCCAAGAACAAATAAATGAACATCCTTTAATGCAATGGGAAATAGCAACGCAAAATGAGCTGTTCGATTTTTTACAGTTTGCCGCCATTGACAAGCGTACTTGTCAGCTTGCTAAAAAAATGGTGTTATCAGAAGGCATGTCAAATTTAGGTATTGAAATAGAGTAGCACCATCGCGCGTAACTATTATCACTTAATGATCAGATTAAATCAAAAGAACAAAGGACAACGTATGAAGTTAGCATATAAAACACTGTCGCTCGCCATGTCAGCAACATTGATTATGGCAACATTGTTTACGGAGCAAGTTAGTGCCCAACCCTCAGAGCTTGTCGTAAAAAATCAAAAAATTGAATTGGCCATTAAAAAGGCGATGGATACTTTTCAGGTACCCGGTGTTGCTGTCGCTATCGTAAAAAATAACGAAGTGGTGATGCGTAAAGGCTTTGGTATTATTGAGCAAGGTAAAAGCGCTAAAGTTACTCCAGATACGTTATTTGGTATTGCTTCAAATACTAAAGCGATGACTGCCGCGTTATTGGCGGGCTTAGTTGATGAAGGAAAACTCACTTGGGATACGCGAGTGATTGATGTTATTCCTGAATTTCAAATGCCAGACGCTTATGTGACTCGTGAATTTACGATTACTGACTTGTTAGCACACAATTCTGGCTTAGGTTTAGGTGCAGGCGATTTAATGATTTGGCCACAAACCACGTTAACCAATGCCGATGTTATCAAAGGTATAAAATACTTACCTGAAGTATCCAGCTTTCGTAGTGAGTTTGCTTACGATAATTTAATGTACATTATTGCCGGTGAGGTTATTACTCGCGTTACAGGGCAACCGTGGCATGAAGTGATTCAAGCGCGTATTTTTACTCCGTTAGGTATGAAGAATACTCGCGCAATGTTTTCATTAATTGAATCGTCTAACCAAAATGTTGCCCGCGCTCATGTTCCTCTAGAAGGCAAGCTGAACGTGGTTGGCGGTAACTTTTTAGAGAAATTTTCTGCTGCTGGCTCTGTTGCTTCTAGTGTTCATGATATGAGTTATTGGTTAAAAGCACAGTTGAACCAAGGGGCGTACGGTACTAAAGAGCAGCGTTTATTTTCTGCTGAGCAAAGCCAAACTATGTGGCAAGCTAAAACACTATTATCTGTTTCACAAAAGGCTACAGAGCAAGATAAAACCCACTTTTCTGCTTACGGTTTAGGTTGGTTTTTAAAAGATTATCATGGTGTTAAATTGATTCACCATAGCGGTGGTATTTTAGGGATGGTGTCAAAAGTAGTATTAGTACCAGAAGCCGACTTAGGCATGGTAATTTTAACTAACCAACAGTCTGGCGATGCGTTCAATGCTATCTACCATCAAATACTGAATGAATACCTCGAGTTACCAAAGAAAGATTGGGTTGATTATTATCAAGCCAAACAACAAAAACGTTTAGCAAAAGAAGCCGCACGACGAGCTAAAGCTGAGGCCGCTGTTGATAGAGACTCTCGTCCATCGTTAGCGCTAGCTAAATATGCACAAACTTACCAAGATAATTGGTATGGCGATATTCATATTGTACTGGTAGATAACAAGCTGAATATGCAGTTTGGTAATACTCCCGAACTAAATGGTGTATTGGAGCATTATCAACATAATACCTTTATTGTACGTTGGCATGATCGTACGTTAGAAGCCGATGCTTTTATTAACTTTAACTTAAGCGAGTCGGGCGATATTAACTATGCCACGATGAAAGCAGTATCACATTTAACAGACTTTAGCTTTGATTTTCATGACTTGAAATTACAGCCAAAACAAGCTGACTAATATTTAACAGTACAATGTAGTTACTAATAAAAAGGGAATAGCAATATTCCCTTTTTATTACTTAAAAAAGGTATTTGCAACCGCTGGTTGACACATTAATAACTCGGCTTGCTAGTCTGTAACCACTGAGTTTTCTATGATTATCGCTCAAACGTAGATAAAGGAATAAACCTAATGATATTAGCAGACAAAATTACCCTATTAAGAAAACAACTTGGCTGGTCACAAGAAGAGCTTGCTGAAAAAATGAATGTTTCAAGGCAGTCAGTCTCTAAATGGGAAAGCACTAACAGCATTCCTGATTTAAGCCGAGTGATTATGCTAGCGGATATTTTTGAGGTGTCTACGGACTACTTATTGAAAGACGATATTGAAATTGTTGACACAACAAATGAAAATAAAGCGTCAAATACCGTGCAAATTAACTTAGAGCAAGCCTTGAAATATGTAGACAATAAAATGGCAATGTCGGTGCTCACCACCAAAGGTGTTGTGCTTTGTGTTTGCTCAGTAATACCATTATTCTTTTTTTTAGCTATGGCTGAAACAAATCGTTTGAACTTAACTGGTGATATTGCCGCTGCTTTTGGGGTGGTTAGTATATTATTGATGATTTCACTCGGCGTTAGTTTTTTCATTAAGGCGAATCAATATGAAAGTGATATCGCTCCGATAGAGAATGAGTCATTCGAATTAGCTTATGGTGTGCACAGTATTTTTGACGATAAATTACGAAAATTCAAACCTATTTATAGTAAAAGACTGTCAGTAGGCATATTTTTATTTATTACTAGTGCAGTGCCTTTACTGTTGGTTAGTATTCTTGATGGTAGTTCGGGTAGCGTGTTAATGATGATAACGGTACTTATGCTGATGATTGCCACAGGAATATATATTGTTGCACCAGTATCTGCTCAACATGAAGCCTATAACAATATATTAAAAGATAACTGCGTTAATACCGTAAAAACGAGACGTGAAAAACGTGCAGAGCAGCTTGCAGCATTTTACTGGCCGTTATTAACCGCTATATATTTAGGTTGGAGTTTATGGACGATGAATTGGGGAATAACTTGGGTTATTTGGCCGGTAGGTGCTGTGCTTTTTGCTGCATTGGTCGGTTTAATGGAGTTTTTAGATAAAGACTAGTGCCCTAAGTGTGAGCCGTGACCTAAACTCAGGCCAATAAGATAAATGCTCACAAACGTTCACTGGCGTTATAGTAAAAATAACGTCAGTGCCAATTGTACTGAGCTAATTTAAAAACTCAGTTTTAGCTTGTCGCGTTGAAATAACGTGCTGTATATCTCGGTGTCTATCCTGAACATTAGTATTTAAAGATACTCCCTCATGCTTTAATAACCATAATTTACGCTCGATACCACCTGCATAACCCGTTAATGCACCACTTGCGCCAATCACACGATGACAAGGCACAATTAGGGTGATCGGGTTTCTACCATTGGCACCGCCAACGGCTTGTGAGGCTTTCGGCTTACCTAGCTTTTTAGCAATATCCTGATAAGAACAATGTTCACCAAAAGGTATTTGCGTTAAGCATTGCCAGACCGACTGCTGAAAATCTGTCCCTTGGGGGGTTAGTGGTAAGTCAAACACTTGGCGTGTGCCCGCAAAATATTCAGTTAACTGGCTTTTACAACGCTCAGTAATGCTATTAGTTACGGTTGAATTTATTATGTTCGCTGGTAGGTCACCACAAAAAATAGCCTGAGTGATACCTAGCTCAGAGGCTTTGAACTCAAAAAGCCCCAGAGGAGTGTCGATATAGTCGGTATACATGGCTAATTTATTCATGTAATTGACTCCATAATTGAAAGGTTAAGTAACTTTGCCATGGTGATGCTTGCTCTGGCTCCAGTTGTGTCGTTAGTCCTTTTTGTGCTTTTTTTACGCCAAGATCACCAGCGAGGAAAATATTAGGATCACTCAAACCGCGCATTTTGGCGTAGGCAACCGTCCAAGGACCGATACCTTTTAATGTTAACCACTGATCGGCATCATTTGCGTCCTGAATGTGCTGACAATCAATAAAGTATTGAGCTAAGTTTCGTAGCGTTTGCTTTCGCGAGTTGGGAATTTTCAAAAAGCCTAAGTCACTTTTCGCAATAGCGAGCGCTGATGGAAACCAATAGTGTATTATATTGTCGTCATCACTTTGAGTGGGTTCGCTTAAGTGATGGACTAAACTAGCGACTAAATTCCGTGCGGCGGTTACTGAAACTTGTTGGCCTAAAATAGCGCGAATCCCTGCTTCAAACATACTCCATATACCGGGCAAACGTATACCTGATTTAATCGGAAATATAATAGAAGGGCACTGAGATAGATCATGCTCTACCGCTTGCATATCAACATCTACGTCGAGAATACGACGTATATTGGTGACAACCGCTTTTAAATATTTAACGTCATCTAATGTGATTGTAACGAGAAATATATTTTCTGCTGCAACATGTTTAGCAGTAAAGCTGCCGTTAGCTTCTTGCCATGTAAAAGTGCGACCATAGCTATTACTTGTGCACCACTCCATGCCCTCTATTGCTCTTGCGGCTAATGTTTGTTGCATCAAGGGCCAATTAAATGGTGGTCGATAATGTAATTTCAATAATAACTTATTATCACTTTTATTTGATTTTCTTAATTGTGAAGGTGTTAATTTCAACTGAGCTTGAAAGCAGTCATTGAAACGACGAATGCTACTAAAACCCGACGCCAAAGCGACTTGTGTTATTGGTAACTTTGTTTGGTGTAATAATTGTTTGGCAAATAGACACTGTTGATAAAGCGCATAAGCCTTTGGCGAAATGCCTAAGTGTTCGTTAAATAATTGGCGCAAATAGCGATCGCTTATACCTAATCGGCTTGCTAACTCCACTAAGCTTGCTGTTTGTAACGCCCCTTCATTGATTAATTGTATTGCGCGCTTAAACGTAGTGCTTGCACCTTGCCATGCTGGTGAACCAGGCGCACTATCTGGACGGCAGCGTAGGCATGGTCTAAATCCAGCGTTAGCACACTCTATTGCGCTATCAAAATAGATAACGTTTTCTTCTTTTGGTGGGTAAACAGGACAAATGGTTCGGCAATAAATGCCCGTTGTTTTCACCGCGGTAAAAAACTTACCATCGAAACGAGGATCTCGAGAAAGGCGAGCTTTTTGGCAAATAGAAGGATTAAGCATGGGTCAATACAAGGTTATCGTGGTTAAATGGTTATGACTGACACTATAGCGAAGCAATACATTTATGCTAGCCAGAATCGGAACTAAACCTTAACCCTTACTTATTTTTGATATTGATACAGTTGGTAAATTACCTGACCAGCCGTTTTTTCTTTTAATAACGCCCAATTACTCGGTAGCTGCTGTGTACTCTCAACTTCCATTTCTACATAAATCATTGCATTATCAGTAAGTTTTCCTGCATTTAGTGCAATAGCGGTTTGTGCTACTAAATTCTGTCTAAAAGGAGGATCAATAAAAACTACATCAAAGGTGTCGGTTGTTTGTTGTAAAAAGCTTAATGCATCGTTGTTAATAACATTGATTTCATTAGCGCTTAATAAGGCTTTATTGGCCTGTAATTGCTTGGCTGCGGCTTTATTGAGTTCAATTAAGGTCACTGTTTTTGCGCCGCGAGACAGCGCCTCAAAACCTAAACCGCCAGAACCCGCAAAACAATCTAAACATTGCGCCTGTGGAATATAAGGCATTAACCAATTAAAAACCGTTTCTTTTACTCGGTCAGTGGTTGGACGTAAGCCATCAGCCATCAGCACCGGTAATTTTCTCCCGCGATGTTTACCCGCAATAATGCGTATTTGACCTGTGGTCGATTTTTTATTGGCGTGCTTTTTACCTGAATTCATATCACTGACAGCTTTGTTTTTAAATGCTAATATAGCGGCAATTTTATCCTTGTTTGGTTTTAATACCAAATTTATTAATACTGTAATTTACTTAGGTAGAAAGAAGTGTCGAAGAAAAAAGGTATGTTTTCCTGGTTAGGTTTTGGTAAAAAGCAAGACCAAGCAGAAGAAGAAAAAATCGCAACAGAAGCCACAACAGTACAAGTTGATAACACTGACGAAACGATTAGCGAACCAATAGCCGAGCAAGTAGTTGATAAAGCTAAAGAAGTAGTTGTAACGACTGACGAGGTATTGAACACTGACCTGCCAGAGCCAGAGCCAGAG
>NZ_JAHKPW010000047.1 GCF_018860755.1 Colwellia sp. D2M02
AGAAAAACTATCAGGCTAGAGACCCAGAAAAGTAATTTTTTCTTATATTTCAATTTGTTAAATATCTCTTAAACCGAGTTCAGGTTAATTAATATAACATTTAAAAAAATTAACCTTTTTGTGATCCCAAAATAAAAGGCCTACGTATAAGCTACTAACGGTTATTAACAGGTAGGCATTATGCAAGTTGCACAAACAAGGTTGCCAAGCCAATCAACAGGTGTTACACCTAACAGTATGCAAAATGACATACAACATACTGAGCTTTGCCAATGGCTTGAAGCTGTCGCTCGATCTCGTGACAAAGTAGCGTTTACTCACCTATTTCGCTTTTTTGCACCTAAAATTCAGCGAATAGCCAAAAACAAAGTAAACACTGACGCGCAAGCTAGCGAAGTCGTACAAGAAACCATGAGTAATGTTTGGAAAAAAGCACATTTATTTAACGCAGATAAAGGTGCTGCCACCACATGGGTTTATACCATAATGCGTAATGTGACTTTTGATATGTTACGTAAAGTGCAATCAAACAAAGAAGACAACCTCAGTGAAGATATTTGGCCACTCGTTGAAAGCCAAAGTAGTGAAGAAGAGGCTTTTACCGACCACTTAGAGAATAAGCAACTACTTGCCGTTATTGAAGAATTACCTGAAAACCAGAAACAAGTCGTTAAAGGGTTTTATTTTATGGAGATGTCGCAAGAGCAACTTGCCAGCCATTTAAAATTACCTTTAGGTACGGTGAAATCTCGCTTACGTTTAGCGCTAGCGAAGCTCAAAATACAGCTAGGAGAAAGTCATGATTAAACATCATCCAACATTTGAATTATTACAAAACTTTGTTAATGGTGATCTTCCCGCTTCTCTTGCTGCTGGTATTGCGATACACGCTGATATGTGTCCTATTTGCCAACAACATATCACTCAATTAACCGAGCAAGTCGCTGAGCTGAATTTTGAGCAAGAGTTTCTTGATAAGTTTATTGTTGACGATGCTCAAGATTTACTTGAACTGGCTGATTTTGATCAAATGATTGATAGCATTACCGCAACAAACGATATCGCTACAACCAAAGTAACTCCCGAAAAATCAATAACCTTTAGAAATAACGAATATAAACTGCCTCGCGCGTTAAACAACATAGAGCAAGGAAAGCCTGCTCATATTGGAAAACTAACGCGAACTCGACTACAACTAGATGAAGGTAATATCCGTACCAGTTTATTACATATTGACCCAGGTGGTTCAGTGCCTGAACATACGCATAATGGTTTTGAGTTAACGCTTTTATTAGCAGGCTCTTTTAGTGATGTACAAGGTGAGTACGTCGCTGGTGACTTTATAATGCTTGATGGCAATCACCAACATCACCCGGTATCAGAAAAAGGCTGCTTATGTTACACCGTAGCTAACGCGCCATTACATTTTACCCAGGGCATTAACAAGTTACTGAATCCTATTGGCACATTCATTTATTAGGTAAAAACTATGCATACAGCATTTGAGAAAGAAGACATTGTTATTGGTGTGAGTGCCTGTTTAATCGGTGAAAATGTTCGCTTTGATGGCGGCAGCAAACCTTCCAATTTTTGCATTCATGAGTTCGGACAACATGTTACCTACAAAAGTTATTGCCCAGAGGTAGCGGTTGGCTTGCCTACACCAAGGCCAACGATTCGCCAAATTAAAGATGGCGATATATTAAAAGTTTCTCGTCCTGACGGTACTGGTGATGTTGCACAAGCATTACAAGCTTATGGTAAAAAAGTCGCTGAAATTTCTAAAAATTTAAGTGGTTATATTTTTTGCGCAAAAAGCCCAAGCTGTGGCATGGAACGTGTCAAAGTGTATACGCCAGAAGGCAACCCTTTAGTGGCTGGTGGTATTGGTGTTTTCGCCAATGAAATAATGAAAGCCAACCCTTTATTACCCTGTGAAGAAAATGGTCGCTTAAATGATGCTCCACTAAAAGAAAACTTTGTTGCCCGTGTTTATACCTACCGACATTGGCAAGCATTGGTTGAATCAGGCATAACCAAGCACAAACTAATGGACTTTCACAGTCAATATAAGTACACGGTAATGAGTCATGATTTAGTGGCTTATAAGGAATTAGGCCGTTTGTTAGCGCGTGCCGACTTACCAGTAGAAGAAATGGCTGATACCTATATAAAAGGGTTAATGACAGCATTAGCCATTAAAGCGACACGGAAAAAACACGCTAACACTTTAGCGCACATTCAGGGTTATTTTTCAAAATATCTTAGCCCTATGCAACGCAAAGAGCTCTGTGGTCATATTGATACATATCGCAAAGGGTTAATGCCGTTAATGGTACCGCTAACTTTAATAAATCATTATTTGTTAGAGCACCCAAATGATTATTTAGCAAAACAGGCTTACCTTAACCCGTACCCTGAGCAACTTAAATTACGTTACGGTTATTAAGTAACATTATTACTTCAAGCTCAATAGCTACTTTAAATTGAGAGCAAAATTCAAAAAGGAAACATTGTGTTACTGTGGTTTAGAAATGACATAAGAACACATGACAATCCCGCTTTGCATTATTTTATTTCACAACAACGTGACAATGAAATCAGCAAGGCGGTTTTTTTTGTCAGTGAAAAACAATGGCGACTACACGATTGGTCAACGATAAAAATAGATCTCATTAAACGACATTTAACGCTACTTAGTGATGAGCTCGCTTTACTTAATATTGAGTTATTACTCGTTGACCTTGATAGTTTTGATGAACAAGCTAACTTTTTACAGCGCTATTGTACTGAGTACAACATTACTGAAGTAGTCGCAAATAGTGAAGTGGAATATAACGAGAAAATCCGCGATGAAAAATGCTTACAGCTTGGTATTCCGTTAACGCTCTTTGAAGCGGATGTTATTGTACCTAAAGGAGCAGTGTTAACAAAAACGGGAGAAATGTATAAAGTATTCACCCCATTTAAACGCGCTTGGTTAAACCATGTAAAAGATTATGGCTTTGAGTATTTAGGAAAAGCGACCCCAAATAAGCCATCAACTACAAAAAAGACTATAAGCCAAAGTCCTGTTGAAGAAGCTACAAGCCCAAGTGCGCAATGGCCTTTAATAAATACCATTGAACGTCAGGTCATTCCAACTTTCTTAAATGAAAAAGTGCACTCATACAATAGCCAGCGAGATATTCCCAGTATTAAAGGGACCTCTGGGCTATCACCCTACTTAGCCATCGGTGCTGTTAGTCCTCGCTATTTATTAACCTTATTGATTAATCAATTTCCAGATATTTTAACCGCCACCGATACTGAGCACTTTACTTGGCTCAATGAACTCATATGGCGTGAGTTCTACCGTCACTTACTGTTTCATCAACCGCGCTTATGTAAGCACCAGTGCTTTAATGAAAAATACCAAAGCGTACGTTGGCCCAACAACCCTGAACTATTCAAGGCTTGGTGTCTTGGTAAAACAGGTTACCCTTTAGTTGACGCTGCAATGCGACAGCTTAATAAAACCGGATGGATGCACAACCGACTACGCATGGTAGTCGCAAGTTTTCTCACTAAGCACCTGCTAATTGATTGGCGCTGGGGTGAAAAGTACTTTATGGAAAACTTAATCGATGGAGATTTAGCGGCTAACAATGGTGGTTGGCAATGGGCGGCGAGCACAGGTTGTGATGCCCAGCCTTATTTTAGAATATTTAATCCTATTCGACAGAGTGAGCGTTTTGATCCTAACGGCGACTTCATACGTATGTATTTGCCAGAGCTTAACAAAGTGCCTACTAAACATATTCATTTTCCGCATACTTATTTAGCCAATAATAGTTTACTTATTGAAGACGAGAGTAGATATTGGCCAGCCATTGTTGAGCATAAAGCAGCACGTTTAGCTGCCTTAGATTTTTATAAATAAAGTACATGATACAACTCAGCCAAGGTGATTAAAGCCGCTATGAATAATTTACCCGAGTCAACAATATGCACAGAGAAAAAAAATACCGCAAAGCCATTATGGCTAACTCAATTTATGGCGGTGTACCAGCAGCTTTCTACTGATAACCTCGCACTCTTGAAAACAATTTACCATCAAGATATTCACTTTATTGATCCTATGCACGAGATCCAAGGCCTTGATGATTTATGTCAATATTTTAAAGGGTTATATGAGAATGTGTTCTCATGCGAATTTACAATTAACCATGTTATTGTGCAAGAAAACGAAGCGGCTATTTATTGGTGTATGCGCTATTGTCATCCCAAACTCAATAAAGGAAATGTTATTATGGTTGACGGTCATTCGCATATAAAAAGCACAGCCGATAAAATCATTTATCATCGCGATTACTTAGACTTAGGCGAGATGCTATACGAGCATTTACCACTACTAGGTAAAGTTACGCAATGGATAAAAGCGAGGGCAGCAAAATAATGCCTTTCACTAAAACCGTTTTGATCACTGGCGCAACCTCAGGTATTGGAGAATCATTATTACACCAATATGCTCGAGCTGGTTATCAAGTTATTGCCTGTGGTCGTAACACGCTAAAATTAGACGCATTTAAAAAAGTATACCCAACGTTAATTACCTTAGCATTTGACGTAACTAACTCAGAGCAAATTAGTGATGCTGCCACCGCAATTAATACCATTGAAGCTATTGATATCTTAATATTAAATGCCGGTGATTGTCGTTATATTGATGATGCAAAAAACTTTGACGGCAAACTGTTTAACCACGTTATAAATACTAATTTATCGTCTCTTGGGTATTTGCTACAGTATTTTTTACCGAAAGTACCACAAGGCGGGCAAGTTGTTTTTGTCAGCTCTAGCGCTACAATTTTACCTTTTCCTCGCTCTGAAGCCTATGGAGCATCAAAAGCGGGGGTCGATTATCTCGCCAATAGCATTAGACTTGATTTACAGCCTCAGGGGATTGATACAACTTTAGTGCACCCTGGCTTTATTAAAACACCGTTAACCGACAAAAATGATTTCAATATGCCATTTCTATTAAGTAGCAATGAAGCGGCATTACGTATTTTTAATGGCGTAAAAGCAAGAAAAAACTATCTTCATTTTCCTAAGCGATTAACCCTTCTCTTGAAAATTTTCGCTTTTTTACCTGCCGCTATATGGCAACAACTAATAAAAAAGCGTAGCGCTTAAGGACTTAATTTATGAAAAACATTGCCATTATAGGTTCAGGTATCTCAGGATTAACTGCCGCTTATTTATTATCAAAAAAACATCATGTTACAGTCTTTGAAAAAAGTGCCGAAATAGGTGGGCATACAGCCACTGTAGACGTTGAACTTGATGGAAAATCTTATGCTATTGATACTGGTTTTATTGTTTTTAACGATAAAACCTACCCTAACTACTTAGCATTGCTGGCAGAGATAGGCGTAAGTAAACAAGAAACTGAAATGAGCTTTTCAGTGCATAACTGTCAAACAGGGCTTGAATATAATGGCCATAATTTAAATACACTTTTTGCGCAGCGACGTAACCTATTTAGACCAAGTTTTTGGTTATTAATCAAAGAAATTCTTCGCTTTAATAAACTATGTAAACAAGAAGCACAACTGAGCAGTGCGCTTGAAACCTATACGTTAGGTGACTTTTTAATACAGCATAACTTTAGTCGTTTTTTCAGTGAACATTACATTTTACCCATGGGTGCTGCTATTTGGTCGAGTTCCTTAGCCCAAATGGAAAACTTCCAATTTCATTTTTTTGTACAGTTTTTTCACAATCACGGGTTACTTAATATTGCCGATAGACCACAGTGGTATGTAATACCAAAAGGATCTCGTAGCTACCTAGCTCCTTTATGTGCCCCATTCGCGGATAATATTCACGTTAATGCAAACATTAGCGCTATCACTCGTGAACAAAGTAAAGTACAAATCCACTTTACTGATGCAAATAGCCAAGAGTTTGATGACGTGGTGATTGCATGTCATTCTGATCAAGCTTTAGCATTACTCAATGACGCAAGTGCTGATGAAACAGAAATACTGTCGGCCATGCCATATAGTGAAAATTCAGTGGTATTACACACCGATAAAAAGCTGCTACCCGTTCGAGAAAAAGCATGGGCTAGCTGGAACTACCAATTAAGCAACAATCGTGATAAAGCGGCCAGTGTTACTTACAATATGAATATTTTACAAGGGCTAACAAGCGAACATACTTTTTGTGTGACTTTAAATCAAAAAGAAGCAATCGCACCGAGTAAAATTTTACGTGAGTTTACTTATCACCATCCCATATTTTCAATTGAATCAATCAAAGCCCAAAAACAGCGCCACCGTATTTGTGGTAAACAAAATACTCATTTTGCTGGCGCCTATTGGCATAATGGCTTTCACGAAGATGGCGTAAGAAGCGCTGTTGAAGTAGCAAAACGATTTGACTGTTATTTAGCGCAGCAACCTGCCTCACAAGAATAAGCCATGTCGACGCCACCATTAAAAAGTAACATTTACCTTGGGCAGATACGCCATCGCCGTTTCAGCCCTAAAGCGCACAGTTTTAGCTACCACTTATATATGCTAGCGCTTGATGTCGATGAAGTTACTCAAGGCATTAAGCCCAGTGCATTATTTGGTTATCGTTGGTTCAATTTATTACGTTTTGTTGAAAAAGATTATCTTAGAAGTGAACCCGGTAGCCTTAAAGCACGTATAACCGATAAAGTAGCAGCGCTTAACGGTGATATTAGTGAGATTGAACGTATTACCATGCTAGTACAAGTTCGTTGTTTCGGCATTTATTTTAGCCCGGCAAATTTTTATTTTTGCTATAACAAAAACGATCATTGTAGCCAAATGTTAGTTGAGGTCAGTAATACGCCTTGGAACGAACGTCACTACTATTTAGTTAATATTGATAAAGAAATAGCCAATAAAAAAGTATTTCAGGTATCACCTTTTATGGATTTAAACATGTACTATCACTGGCGCGTTAAAGCTCCGACACCAACTCATAACAACTTATTAATTAATATAGAAAATAAGCGCCATACTCACAACGAAGATAACAGTGAAAAGGTCTTTGATGTCACCATGGCAATGAAGAAGCAACGTTTAAATAAACAAAATTTACGTCGTGTTTTTTTAGCGTTACCGGTAATGACTATCAAAATAATCAGCGGAATATACTGGCAAGCACTCAAATTATTTATTAAGCGTGTTCCTTTTTTAGGCTATCAAAAAGCTAGCTAATATCGCTTTAAGCTCACAACAGCAACTTATTAATATCAAAAAAATCAGGAGTATGTCATGGAGAATATCACGGCAATGAATGTTAATTTAACCACTAATTGGATAGATAAAAAATGTCGTTCTTTAGTATTTTCTGTGCTATCAAAGCTAACTTACGGTGAGCTTGAAATTATTGAAGGTCATCAGCATTACACCTTCCCAAAACAGCCTAACGACAGTGGTATCAAAGCAAAGTTTGTTGTGCATGATGTTAGTTTATATAAAGACTTTGTTAAAGGTGGCAGTATTGGTGCTGCAGAAGCATTTATTGCTGGTAAATGGTCTAGCCCTGATCTCACTGCGGTTATTCGAGTTTTTGCAAAAGCGCAACAACAAACTGACTCCTTAGAAGATAAAAAGTCATGGCTCAACAAAATAAAAAATGGCTTTATTCATTGGCAAAACCGTAATAGTCAAAGCGGTTCAAAACGTAATATTCTGGCGCATTATGATTTAGGTAACGAGCTCTACACACGTTTTTTAGATCCTGAAATGATGTACTCATCGGCTATTTATCCTAATGAAGATGCAACTTTAGCCCAAGCGCAATTACATAAATTAGACACTATTTGCCAACGGCTAGAACTTAACAGTGATGATCACTTACTTGAAATTGGCACCGGCTGGGGCGGCCTAGCTATTTACGCAGCTAAAAATTACGGTTGTAAGGTAACCACAACCACCATCTCTGATGCTCAATATGACTATGCCAATAACCGTGTTGAGGCATTAGGTTTAGGTCACCTCATCACATTATTGAAAAAAGATTACCGTGAATTAACTGGCGAATTTGACAAAGTAGTCTCAATAGAAATGATTGAAGCGGTTGGCTTTGAATACTTACCAAGCTTTTTTCGTCAATGTAACGACCGATTAAAAAACGGTGGTAAATTGCTAATACAATCAATTACCATCGCAGATCAACGTTTCGATTATTACAAAAAAAATGTCGATTTTATTCAACGGTATATTTTTCCAGGCGGCTTTTTGCCATCAATTAATGTGTTGTCGCAGCATTTAACCACACACACATCATTGGTGACTGAGTCATTACATGATATTGGTTTAGATTACGCAAAAACATTAGCAGATTGGCGTAATGCATTTCTCAATGCTTGGCCTGAGCTGACCGAATATGGCTATGATGAAGAGTTCAAACGCTTATGGCTATATTATTTAGGTTATTGTGAAGGGGCTTTTTTAGAGCGCGCCACAAGTACGGTACATTTAGTGGCAAGAAAATAATCAAATAATTTTATTGAATTTACATGGCAATAGCGCATTAACGCTTAATACACCAACGAAAAACCTTTAACACGAAATAATAAACTTACTTACAATAGCCTGCTCATTATAAGTAAGTTTCCACAGTTATTGTTGAAATAATTAACCTTAAACATGCTTATCACCCAAAACTTAGCTTTTATTAATTAAGCCTTTGGTTGTAAATGTATTCTTTTAGATTATAGTTATCTTAAGTGGACTCTTATTAACAAGTGAATAAAGGATTATCGTGCCAATAAATTCTATTCCTAAAGCCAGCTGGGCTCTCTATCTACTGTTATTTTTTAGCTACGTTGTTTCAGGTAACTTCCTTTCTTCTATATCGTTTCAAAGCCAAATAGTCCCAATTTGGTTACCAGCAGGTATCGCCTTAGTTGGTTGCTACTTGTATTGGTGGCGCTTCTTTCCTGCGGTATTGCTTGCATCATTTATTTTTAATTGTACCGTAACCCCCAACTTTGAATTAAATCAGATTTTATCTACCATTGGTCTGCAAAATTTAGTAATTTCCTTAGGCGCGACCTTACAGGCTATCGTAGGCTCAGCATTATTACGTTATTGGCTCGGCAGCCCACTAAGTCAGTCTGATAACCGCAGTACAATATATTATGTCCTAATTATCGGGATTGCGGTCAACCTCATCTCAGCCAATATTGGTGTTTACTCTCTTAGTATATTCAATCCAAATTACAACTTAGACAACTATCAACTTAATATGGTTTTTTGGTGGTTAGGTGACTCATTAGGTGTATTGTTCGCTTGCCCATTTATACTATCGTTTATTCACCATGCTCCACTGACCGAAGATCAACGTAAATCACGTTCCGTTCTGCTGTTTTGTATCAGTACACTTTTCATTATTGTTCTGGTATTAGCCAATTTTTTTATTAAAGACAGTAATATAACCTCTGCTGAAATGGTTAAGAGAGAAGTCAATATCATTGAAAATGGTATTTATCGACAAATTTCAAGCAATATACAATCATTACGCTCATTAGCGCATTTTATCCAAAATACACCGAATGCAGACAGACTGAGCTTTCATAAAAAAGCGCAGCAATTAACAGATGACTCGAGCACATTGAAAGCACTTTCATGGAACCCTTATATAGAAGTGACAGAGAGAGAGGCTCATCAACAAGCTTTAGCTCAAGAGTACCAACAAGCAATACCAATAAGAGGAAATGCTCTAGTAACTGGAGACCCATTAGTTTATGTAAAATGGATAAGCCCAGAGCAAAGTAATAGTGAGGCCATTGGCTTCAACGTTTACTCGAATCCTGAAAGAAAGCAAACACTCAATCAAACCATGGAGAATTATCAACCTAAAGCGACCAATATTATTCAACTAGTACAGTCAAACCAAAAAGAACCGGGGTTTTTATTGTTTTTCCCTGTATTTGAACATGAAGGAAACTCGCAAAATAAAGCCTTAAAAAAACTCCAAGGGTTTGTTACTGGTGTTTTTCTTGCTGAAAATGTCATAACCTCAGCCATGACCCAAGCTCAGCAGAAACTCTTCTTTTATGAAGTTTACGAAGAGGGTAAGCAACAACCTTTCTTTAGCACAATTACAAAACCATCAGCTGAAATACAAGCAGGCTCTGATGATTACAGCCATATATTTGATGTTAATGGCCAGCCTTGGCACATACATTTAAAAGTGAATAGAGATCAATCAATAAAGCGGCAACATAATGACTTCATTATATTTTTCGTATTACTCGTGATTATTGTCGCAATTATCGTAACGTCACTTTTATTAATGCACAATCGCCAAATGATATTAAATAACTTAGTAAAAGAGCGGACGGTATCATTAAAGCAAGCGGTTAGTGAGGCTAATTATGCTAACCAAGCTAAAAGCCAGTTTTTGGCGAATATGAGCCATGAAATTAGAACACCAATGAATTCAGTCATTGGTTTTGCGCAACTCGCTAAATCATCTGATGATATGCAAGAAATTAAGGGCTACTTAAAACATATTGATGTTTCGTCCGATTTACTGCTACATATAGTCAATAATATTCTAGATATTTCTAAAATAGAGTCCTCAAAAATAACCTTAACTGATGAAGTGTTCAACTTGCATTTAGTGCTAACTCGTATCTTTAATGTTTTTGAGGTGGATAGCGTTAATAATGAGATAAAATGGGATTTAACAGATAATATTCCTAAACATTTATACTTTAAAGGCGATCAAACACGTATAGAGCAAATATTAATGAACTTATGTGGCAATGCTATGAAGTTTACCAAGTCAGGTAGCGTGTCACTAACCGCAGATTTGGTTGAAATTGTTGATAACAGAGCGCACCTTTGTTTACAAGTTAGCGATACCGGCATAGGTATTTCTGCCGAGAGCATTAGTAAACTGTTTCAACCTTTTACCCAAGCAGACAGCTCTACCTCTCGTGATTTTGGTGGCACCGGGCTAGGGTTAACAATTGCACAAAAGCTGAGCCACTTAATGGATGGTGATATCACCATTAGCAGTGTTGAAGGTAAAGGCTCAACTTTTACCTTTACTTGTAAACTCGCTTTAGCTGAAGATCGCACCATTTCAGCACCTGATGTTAGCAGTTTCTTAAAAGAGATGGCGCTTGAAAAGGAGAGTGTTAATCATGCAGAGTTGAGTGAATCAAACCATGAAAATATCGTGACTGCTGAATCTGAAGTAGCGGTTAACACTAAATCTCTAAGTGATTTAACTATTTTAGTCGCAGAAGACAACCGTATTAATCAAAAGTTGATCACCACGATTTTGGATAAATTAGAAATTAAAAATACGGTAGTTGAAAATGGTCAGCTTGCAATAAATGCCCTCGAACAAGGTTCATTTGACGCCATACTTATGGATTGTCAAATGCCCGTTTTAGACGGTTATGAAGCAACAACCATCATTAGAACAATGAGTAAATATGATAACCTGCCAATTATTGCCTTAACAGCAGATGTCGACACTCGTAATAAAGAGAAAGCGATGAATATAGGCTTCAATCATCACTTATCTAAACCAATTAACTTGAAAGAGTTAAAACAGTGTTTACAAAGTATTGTCTCTTAATTTTACTAAAAAAGGCCACAATATTGTGGCCTTTAATTTCATCAATAACTCGCTTGAACTTCAATTAACTATCTTGACGAATAAGGTAATCAAAAGCGCCCAATGCGGCATTAGCACCACTACCCATTGCTATAATAATTTGCTTATAGGGACTATCGGTTACATCACCAGCAGCAAACACACCAGGTACTGAGGTTTCACCGCGGTTATTCACCATAATTTCGCCACGATTAGTTAACTCAATATCACCTTGTAAAAATTCACTGTTAGGCATTAACCCTATTTGTACAAAAATTCCTGCCAAATCAACATTATGACTTTCACCCGTAATACGGTCGGTGTAACGTAAACTGGTAACACGTTTACCATTTCCAATCACTTCTGTTGTTTGCGCATTTTTAATGATGGTAATGTTATTTAATGAGTTGGCTTTGCGTAATAACACTTCATCTGCACGCAAAGTATCAGCAAATTCTAAAACAGTTACGTGCTCAACAATACCAGCTAAATCAATCGCTGCCTCAATGCCAGAATTACCGCCGCCAATAACCGCAACGGGTTTACCTTTAAATAACGGGCCATCACAGTGCGGACAATAAGCGACACCTTTACCGCGATATTCATTTTCACCCGGTACATTCATCTCTCTCCAACGTGCGCCTGTAGCTAGCACCACCGACTTGCTGCTCAGCACGGCGCCATTTTCTAGTGTGACATCAACCATGCCGGTCGTCTCGTTGCGCTTTACATTACTGGCTTTGTTGTTGTTCATAATATCAACATCATAATCACGAACATGCTCTTCTAAATTAGCAACTAACTTAGGGCCCTCTGTTGCTTTTACTGAAATAAAGTTCTCTATGGCCATGGTATCAGCGACTTGACCACCAAAACGATCAGCCACTAAACCCGTACTAATGCCTTTACGGGCTGCATATATTGCAGCTGCTGCGCCAGCGGGTCCACCACCAACAACGAGAAAATCAAAATTATCTTTTTTGGCAAGTTGTTGTGCTTGGCGCACACCAGCACTTTTATCGACTTTATTCAGAATTTCAGTTAATGATATTCTACCTTGACTAAACGACTCACCATTAAGGTAAACGGTTGGTACGGCCATGACATCACGGTCAAATACTTCTGTTTGAAAAAGTGCACCATCAACCATGACATGCTTTATCTGTGGGTTAATGGCCGCCATCATATTTAATGCTTGTACTACCTCGGGGCAGTTTTGACAGCTCAGTGAAATATAGGTCTCAAATTGGTAATTGCCTTCAAGGTTCCGTACTTGTTCAATAACTTCATCACCCAATTTCATTGGGTGCGAGCCGCTATGTAGCAATGCCATTACCAGAGAGGTAAACTCGTGCCCCATAGGAATACCCGCAAAGCGTATTTCGCTGTCGGTTGCTGCACTACGCACCAACATAGATGGCACTCTTTCGTTAATATCTGTTCCCTGAGTAACAGTAATGAGTGATGACAAACTCGCTATTTGGTTAACCAATGCCGTTAACTCTTTTCCTTTCAAGCTGTCATCAGTAAAGGTGATCAACTCAACGGGTGTTTTTAAATTCTCTAAATAACTTTTTAACTGTGCTTGTAATGTTGTGTCTAACATAAATACCTCTACTGATGCTGGAAAAATCGCAGATATGGAAAATAAAAGGGTATATGGGAAGAATAATTAGCTAAGGTTTCCCCCTGCTAATTTTTTCTAAGTAAATTTTTCACTTAAAACCGAAGTATATGCTGCCTACTTGAGGGGAGGAATTACATAGACTCTCTATGTAATTCCGAACAACAAAAGTAGGTGCATAGAAACGCTTTATAAAAACTTAGCCACTCAAAGCTTAAATTTTACCTACTAGGTCAAGTGATGGAGCCAATGTTTCACCACCTGGTTGCCATGCTGCAGGACAAACTTCGCCATCGTGCTCTGCTACATATTGCGCAGCTTTAATTTTGCGTAATAATTCAGCAGCGCTACGACCAATACCTAAATCATGTACTTCAGCAATTTTGATTTCGCCTTCAGGGTTTACAACAAACGTGCCTCGAAGTGCTAAACCATCTTCTTCAATCATGACACCAAAGTTACGGGTAATTTTACCTGTTGGGTCACCAATCATTGGGTAGTTAATTTTATTAATTGTATCTGACGCGTCATGCCATGCTTTGTGAGTAAAGTGAGTGTCAGTTGATACTGAGTACACCTCAACGCCCATTTGCTGTAACTCAGCGTAGTGGTCTGCCATATCACCTAATTCTGTTGGACATACAAAGGTAAAATCTGCAGGGTAGAAGAAAAATACTGACCATTTATCAGCAACATCTTTTTCACTTACTTCAACAAACTCACCGTTATGAAAAGCTGTTGCGTTGAAAGGTAATAACTTTGTATTAATAATTGATTGGTTCATGTGAACTCCTGTCGTTTAATAATTTACTCGCTTTCTAAAAGTAACGAGTCTGGTTAGTTGAAACGTTTAATAATGCGTTTCGTTGAAGACAGGAGAATAATAAAGCCTCACTAAAGATTAGTATAATCGATAGTAATTATAAATGTGATAGATAAAAGCTATCAAGGAGAGGATAAAAAGATTTAAGAATATTTTTGACCAAAAACTGAAACAGCAATAACCCACTCTATTTAGCTCAATGGCACAAACAAAAAAGCCATCAATCATAACAATTGATGGCTTTCGTCATAAAATAAAAACTAATTTATGTTTATTTTTTTACTTTACGAGACACTAAACCTAATAAGCCTAAGCCTAAAATAGCAAGCGTTGTAGGCTCTGGAACGGCTACAGTTACTGATGACTGTGAACCTATCGTTGCAAAGTTTGCTACTTCACTCGTTTGGTTAGCTCTAAGTTGACCATAAACTAAGATTGAGGCAGCACCACCGTTTTCCCAGAATAATAAATCAAATGTAGTCATGCCGGTATCAGCGAAAGTTTTCCAACCACTATTTCTAAGTGCAGTATTAGCATTATAAGTATATAAGCTGTTACCACCTAAGCTAACGTCAATGCCATCATCATGAAAAAACTTTAATGCAGAGTACAATGACGTATCGATCATGCCTGTAGCGGTTAATACAAAAGTACTATTGTGTCCGCCTTGAAAGGCAGATGCACCATGGTGACCTGAATCACTAAAGAAAATATTATTACTCGTTAATGTAGTATCTGCTGCCGCTGCGTTATTAATAACAGCTTGAGATTGTGCAATGCTGTTTAATGCTGAGTTAGACTCATAGATACTGATTACAGTCGCGCTGGCATTTAATGTTAATAGTAAGGTCAGTGCACCTAAGATAAACTTCTTCATTTCTGTTATTCCTTTGTAATACGGAGGTAGAATATATCGAATTATTTCGCCAACTAAAAAGAAAGCAAAATAAATGCCAACAATAAATTAATACTTCTTAACAAGAACTTGCATATTGATTTCGTGGTTTTTATTTAAGGAATGTAAAAGGTTTTGACACTTTTGTTCAAAACCCTCTATAAACATTAACGTACAAAGGCTATTAATTAACCACATCGTTGAGAGAGTCTCTAATACTTGCAACAATTTTTCTGACACAAACCATACGAGAATAATTTGGACGAACGAGTAATGATATTCCGCGAATTGGTGCTGGTGATTTGAATTCACCATAGTGAATACTTTCATCGTGAGCATGACCATAGGCGGCTAAGGCAGGTAATAAGGTAATTCCCATGCCACTACCAACCATGTAACGTAAGGTTTCTAAGCTGGTAGCCTGAAAGCTGGTATCTTCATTGGCACCCGCGGCAAAGCAATAACCCATCGCTTGATCTTTTAAACAGTGACCATCGGCTAAGGTTAGGATTTTTTCACCATGTAAGTCATTAAGTTCGAGCTGTTTTTTACCAACTAAGCGATGGTTTTTCGGTGTCGCTAATATAAGTGGCTCATCAAATAAATCATAAGCATCAAATTTTTCCATTTCACTTAAGTAGGGTAAAACTAATACATCAAGCTTACCTTGATCTAATTGCTCAAGTAACACCTTAGTTTGGTTTTCGTGTAGATAAAACTTAATGTTTGGCAGTGTTTTATTGAGACCAGACATTATGTGAGGTAATAAATAAGGAGCTAAAGTGGGAATTAACCCAACGTGTAAATCACCAGCAAAGGGATCTAATAGTGCTTTTGCTGAACGTTCAAAATCATTAGCCGCTTGTAACACTTTATGCGCATCTTTTACTAACTGCTCTCCCGCAGGTGTTAACATCACATTACGACGATGTCGTTCAACTAATTGCAAACCTAACTGCTGCTCTAGCTTCATCAGCTGACCACTTAGCGTTGGCTGGCTAACAAAGCATGCTTGGGCAGCTTGGCCAAAATGCTTATGCTCGTCTATCGCACTTAAATATTCTAAATCTCTCAATTTTATCATTGTTGAAAACTATTATTAGAGGCGTATATACACATTATAAACGATGGTTATACTTATACCAACGAAGAGCTGAGTAGAATAAGTAAAGGAAGCCAAGAAGCTACAAAGTTAGGTTAAATGAATAGAAGTTTCACGAAAATGAAGTAAATTTATAGGGGAAGAGGTGCATTAGAAAGGAGTTACTGGCTATTACGATTTAATAGCCAGAATCGTGTTTACCAAAGAGGATAAACCTAGCGTAATAACGAGTACCAACCCATAAGCATAGGTAATAAAGGAACACATATTATTACTGCAGTAAGGGTTAAAATGTTAACTGCTGACGTGGTATCTTTAAAGTCTTCATGATCTGACATGGTTAATTCCTGTACTACTAAATTAAAGGCCCGCATTATAATCACAAAAGGTCGCTTTTAATAGCATTAGTTGATCTAGATCAACTAATGCTATTAAAAGCGACCTAAACTTTCCTTATTCTGCTATGTCGTCTTTAAAAATTGCAATATGACTTTTTTGTTGTGAGGACTTACTCGCTCGATACATACCTTTGGTATTAAATGGTAGGCTCATATTACCTTGGGTATCAATAATAATGACCCCGCCAGTACCGCCTACAGGCATGAGTACATCATGAATAACCTCATTGCCAGCTTGCTCAATACTTTTACCTTGATATTGCACTCGTGCACAAATATCCGCAGCAACATTATAACGAATAAAGTATTCTCCATGGCCAGTAGCAGACACCGCACAAGAGTTATTATCGGCAAAGGTCCCTGCGCCAATCACGGGGGAGTCACCAATACGCCCAAAGCGTTTATTCGTCATACCACCCGTTGAGGTTCCAGCCGCTATATTGCCTGATTTATCAAGTGCAACAGCACCAACTGTACCTACCTTATATTGTGTATCTAACGCAAAATGTGCGGCTTGATAGTCTTTGCTCGTTTGCATCGACTTTTTCATTTTCGCTTTGGCCTTATGAAGCGCCTCTAGGCGATTAGCAGTATCAAAAATACTATTATCGATTAACTTAACCCCTTTGCTTTGTGCAAATTCTTCTGCGCCAGCGCCACTCAACATCACATGTACCGATTCATCCATCACCAAACGCGCTAAGTTAATAGGGTTTTCAATATGCTTAACGCCAGCAACAGCACCTGCTTGACGATTTTTTCCATCCATAATAGACGCATCAAGCTCATGTGTTTCATCGTGTGTATAAACAGCGCCCTTACCTGCGTTAAATAGTGGTGAGTTTTCCAAAATATTAATAGCAGCGGTTACCGCATCTAAACTTGAGCCTCCCATATCTAAAACTTGATAGCCCGCTTCAAGCGCTTCAGATAACTTAGCGCGGTACTTCGCCTCTTTTTCTGGAGTGAATAGTGATTTTTCTATCGTACCGGCACCACCATGAATGGCAATTGCGATAATATTATCACTCGCTTGATGTGACTCACTATTAACTGACGTAGCATGACTACTGAGCGGCAATAATACTGCACTAGCACTCAATAACATCGAAGTTATTAACCCTTTTAAATTAACTGGCGAGTTATGGTGTCTGACGGTATTACCTCTCGTATAACTAGTTTGACTAGTGATAGTTTGTTTCATTTTTGCCTCTTTATTTTTATAGCATAACGACGCTAGCGAGAATATAAGCACACAAAGTAACAGCGCCGCCAAAAAGTGCATACGGCAATTGTGTTTGAACATGTTCGAGTAAATCACACCCTGAGACAATCGCCGAAACACAGGTGGTATCTGAAATAGGCGAACAATGATCCCCAAAAATACCACCACCTAAAATGGCAGCAATAACTAACGAGGGGGGTAAGCCTAGACTTTGTATTAATGGCACACCAATAGGAATCAAAATAGCAAAAGTTCCCCAAGAAGTTCCTGTACTAAATGAAATAACAGCACCTGCAATAAACAGCATAGGTACAACTAAAACTAACGGTAAGTAATCACCAACTACGCCTGAAATAAATATTCCTGTACCTAAGTCTTTTAAGCTCGCACCTAGAGTAAGTGAAAGCAACACAATAGTGACTAAAGGGAGTAACTCGGCAATACCTGAAAAACCGACAGAAACCAATTCATCGTGACGGTAACGTTTTGAAAAAAACAATAAATAATAGGTGACGACTAACGCTACACATGTGGCATATAAAACTGATTTACCACCGCTACCCTGCGTAATATCACCATTGCCAGTCCAATACATAAAAAAGAACATTGACAACACCATAGTTAATAACGGGATAATCATAAAGCGTGCTTTAGTTGGAGCAACTATCGACTCAGTAAGGTTATCATTATTAGCCGGCTGATTGGTCGAATGGCTATTTTGAGATACGTTATTATCTTCTTGTGTTAATGCTGAATTATTAACTGTTGATGTTTTTGTATAAGACGTTGATGTAGAAATACTTTGTTGAGATAACTCAAGCTTTCTTAATGGTCCATGTACTTTGTCAAAAAACACCGTATACATCACCATTAACAAAGCAATAATGGCATAAAAATTAAAAGCGATTGTACCCCAAAGAATAGAAACAGACGATTGACCTAAATCGTAATTGCTCAGTAACGCTAAAATATATGCGCCCCAACCATTAAGTAAAATAAGAATACAAACAGGTGCACTAGTACTATCAATAATAAAGGCTAAACGGGCGCGGCTCATTTTGAATTTATCAAATAAATCGCGTGATAAAATGCCTGCTGTTAAAACACTTAAGTTAGACTCAATAAAAATAACCACCCCAGTAAACATGGTTAAACTTCCTACTTGCCGTCTACTTTTTGCAATACCTTTATTAACCAGCTTTTCAACCGTTGCGGTAACACCACCGGAGTTTCTAACATAAGCCAACAACGCACCGATTAATAAGCTAAAAATAAGAATACGAGCATTACCTGGCGAGCTCACCACGCTAACAACACGCTCAATCAGCCCAATACCCCCATAAAATACAGCGTTATTATGCTCAGCTAAAGCAAGTAAAAATTCAGAAGTAAACACTGCAGCAAGCAAAGCGAGTATTACTTCTCTCTTCCAAAGCACGAGAATTATTGCAATGAGTGGTGGCAATATAGACAACCATTCCATATTTATGAACCTTAAGGTGTTTTTGAGGGTAAGCGAGGCAGTGTGGCAAATCATTATTGAGGATTCAAGCGTTAATGATATTAAGTCTACTTGTTAGCTATCTCTTAAACCAAGTTCAGGTTAATTACTCAAGCTATCAATATTCATAAAAAAGCCCAGCTATAATCGATATAACTGGGCTTTCGGTATTTGGGTAGGCGTTACTTATACGCAATTACTTAATATTGTTCGTTAGCGCCTAGTAATAACCATCTTCTTTATTATGAGCTTGTGGATCGTCAATAATTTCATTGAAGTTCACTTCAAAATTATTATTGTTACATGTGTCGGCCATATATATAGTGCGGGTTGAACCATCAATCCAAGTCACTGTACCACTGCCTTTTTTACTGCCACACTTCATACCTATATGAATATCTTTAAACTCCATAAAAACCTCCAGTTTGTATTCCTATACTTCAGGTGTGATCTGTAAAAGTATCAACCCTGTCTAAGTTAGATGGATATAAGTCGATTAAGTTCATTATCACTGAGCTTTTATTTCGACCATCAACCAACTATAGAGTAGATTAGAGATTTTTCCAGATGATATTTATGCTTACTTAAGGGTAAAAAGCAACACCTAGAGTACAAGCGACCCGAGCTCCAGTAACAGCTGAAAGACTACTTATTAGCTTATGCTCATAGGCGTAAGCAAGCCATGCAAAAGCCGTTGCTTCAAGCACATCACCATCAATATTACGTTCTTGTGTTGATAATAATTCATACGCTAACCCCCCTTGAACAATTAACGCCTGCTTAAGTTGCTGCATCAAAGTGCGATTATGAATGCCGCCGCCACATAGATAAATTTTACCTTGAGCTGACAACTTAATAATTTCGTTCGCAATAGAGTGAGCCGTTAGTGCCACCAGTGTTGCTTGCACGTCGTTAGGCTTTAAAGCTTGGTTTTGCTTAATTGAAAAGTCAGTTAATTGTGCAAAAAGCCAATTTAATGTGAAATATTCTCGACCCGTACTTTTCGGTGCCGGTAAAGCAAAATAAGAGTCTTGAAGAAGATGGCTTAGCAATGCCAAGTTAACGCTGCCTGTTGATGCCCAATGACCGTTTTCATCATAGCTTTTATGTTCACTATCAGTTGAAGCAGCCATTATTAGATGATTTTCTTTAAACCAATCATCTAATAATGCATTACCAGGGCCGGTATCAAACCCCAACACTTGCTTGTTATTACCCTCAGGTAAAAAAGTAATATTGGCAATGCCACCAATATTCACTACAAAAACATCTTGGCTAGGCTCTGAAAAAATATGCTGATGGAACGCAGGTACTAAAGGCGCGCCTTGTCCGCCTAATGCCATATCTTTACGTCGAAACTGTCCAATCACCTTAATACCTGTTAATACAGCTAAGGTTTGGCTACAACCTATTTGTACGGTAAAAGAGTGAGGTAAGTCTGGGCGGTGACGTATAGTTTGCCCGTGATTACCTATGGCAATAATGTCTTCACTTGTAAGGTTTTCCTGCAATAGCAGTGCGCGTATCGCATCACCAAAAATATGAGCGAGTTCTACGTCTAAGCTATATGCGCGATCAATTTCATTATTATGAGGGTTATAAAGTGACGTTATTTTTTCAACAGTATCAGGAGTGTATGCTTGATAATAACTGCCAGCGATTATCAAATTTTGGCAACCTTGCGTAAAATCAACTAAAGCAAGATCAACCCCATCAGCGCTGGTTCCCGACATTAGTCCAATATAATACTTAACCTTACTCATTGTTGCTTGCAATACCTGTAGTCTTTTGAGTAGATTTCAAGGCATTTCTCGCACCCGCTAAAGCTTGTAAACGTAGCGCCGAAATACGTTGAAATTCCGCTTTATACTTTTTAGCAATTGGCTGAGCATCTGGCAGTTTTACGGTACGTGGGTTGCGGTGCACACCATTTAATAAAAACTCATAATGTAAATGAGGCCCTGCCGCCAAACCAGTAGCGCCGACATAACCAATCACTTCTCCTTGTTTAACACGCTGTCCTTTTTTTACTGCCCGTTTAGAAAAATGCAAATATTTAGTCACAATACCATTACCATGCTGAATAAAAACATAATGACCATTATATTTATTATAAGTTGCATGGGTCACTTTACCATTACCTGCCGCAACTACCGGTGTGCCAGTTTTGGCAGCATAGTCTATACCACGATGAGCTTTCCAACGTTTTTGTACTGGGTGAAAACGCCTTGGTTTAAAGCTTGAACTAATATATTTAAAATTAACCGGGGCTCGTAAAAAAGCTTTACGCATACTTTTGCCATCTGGAGTGTAATACTCATTATCACTAAAGCGTACCGCTTGAAAAACCTCACCTTGATTAACAAACTCAGCGGCTAAAATATTGCCTGTTCCTATGTATTCACCATCAATATATTGCTGCTCATAAACCACATTAAAGCTATCACCAGCCCTAATGTCTTGTGCGAAATCAATATCCCAACCAAAGACGTTAGCAAAATTAATCACTTGTGCATCAGTTAAGCCTGCACCCACCCCTGCATTCCAAAAGCTTGAAGATATTTCACCATGGCTAAAAGCTTCACGTATTTCTACCGCTTTGACTTCTTTAGATGATTGGTAAGTATCGCCTATTAAATTAATGTATAAGGTATCAGTTTTAGATAAGGGATATTCAAGCGCTGCTAATTGCTTAGTATCATTCGTTGCAATACGTAACTCATCGCCAACATTTAGCTTTTTCAGTAATTTACTGTCTTCACCTTTTGCCGTACTAACTGCATAGGTTGTTTGAGCGCTGAAACCCAAACGTTTAAATATTCTTGCTAACGAGTCACCACTTCTAACTTTTACTGTTTGCCAATTCAACTCCACAACTGGCGGCTCTTCATCTGCCATATTTGGTGTTGGGGGGTTTATGGTTTTAGTTGCTTCGCTCACTAATGTGCCGCGTTCAATTGCATCGTTATCACCCGCTAAAGAGGGCAGCTCTTTTACCTTGCTATTTGAAGGGTTTGGGTTGCTATCGTCAATGGCGCTATGCTCAATACTGTTACCAAAACTTTTAACTTCATATCGTTTACCGACAGCTAAGTCGGTAACATCATCTTGGCTGTTATTACTGGGCATTAGTAAAAAAACTAAAAATAACAAACTAAAAAAGCCAATAACAATGCGATGCTTCAGAGGAAGCTGAGAGAAAACTTCTAATATTTTTTTCAAGGAACTACTCAAAGGGACTACTCAAATATGGAAAGCGAAAACATTAATAAATAACCACTATATCAAAAAAAAATAGCAAATGTCGCCAAAAGCTTATCATCAAAAGACAAATATAAATTTAGTAAAATACGAAATACTAACTAAAGTAAGAGGTAACGGAGACGATAAGTGAAGGATTACCAGATTCATGTGCAAAAATATAACCGTATTAAACAAGGTAATAAATAATGAAATTAACTATTTCTCAACGTCTTTACGCTGGCTTTGCAATAGTCATATTATTGATGCTAACAACCTCCACCGTAATTTGGCTTAAAAGCCAAAAAATACAACAAATAGTTGACGAGGTACAAAGCGACGATATCCCTGGCGTTATTTTATATTTACAAGTACTCGATGAAGTCGGTGATATGCAATCGAGTATGCTTGAATATTTGACTGGAGAAGTAAACGAAGTAAAGGTGTTTAACGAAAGTTACGCCGAATTTAACACACAATTTGAAAAGTTAAAGCTGATTGAATCAGCTAAAGCCACCGATCGTGAGAAAATGGCTAAAATTAAAAATCTTGTTGATACCTTTGCAGCGCAATCTAAAGAAGAAGTTTTTTCTCGCTACAACCCTGAAACAGAACGATGGGCGTTTACATTAATAAAAGAACTTGAAAAAACGTCAGTGCGCGAGCTTGAGTCGCTATTAGATATTTCAAAAAAAGAAGCTTTGAAAAATGATTTATCTAGTGCTGTACTTTATTTAGAGTTAATTGATGAAGCAGGAGATCTAATTGCTTCACTCACGGGTTTTATTGCCGGCGATATAAATAAAAAATCAGCTTTTGAAGAAGATAAAAAATCGTTAGCTGAGTATTTGTCGCAATTACAAAAACTAGAGCAAAGCCCACAAAATCAAGCTAATCTAGTAAAAATAGGCCAGCTGTCTCAAAAGATAATAGCTGCAGGAGAAGAAGCCTTCGCTAAATTTGATCCTACTGCTAGAGCCACAGCTTTAAAAGCTGCAGATAAAATGGAGCGAGAGCTTTTTAATGTGGTTGAAGACATACTCGATAAATCATCTGACGAAGAAAAAGTAGACGCTACTAAAGGTATTGATGAAGCGCTAGTTTCAATCAGCGATCAATTATTAACCTTAGTGATTATCTCTATTATTGCGATCATTGCAGCAGTCGCTATTTCTCATTACTTAGCAACCAATATCAATAAACGTTTGAATAATGTACTCAATGTCGCCAACAAAGTGAGTGAAGGAGATTTAACCGCAGACCCTATTGTTGATGACAGTGGTGATGAAATTGGTGCCATCGCAGTCGCTATGAATACTATGTCTAAATCACTTAATGACTTAATTAAAGATATTAATAATGTCTCTAATTCTGTCGCTAGTTCAAGTAATGATATTCTTGGCGCTACTATTGAAATGACCAACAGCTGTAATGAACAAGCACATAAAGCCAGTATTATTTCAGTAGCAGTAGAAGAAATGACAGCAACCGTAAATGAAGTTGCTAGCCAAAGCTCGGCAGCAGCCACAAGTGCAAGTGAGTCAGGGGTACAAGCAACAACAGGCGGCAATGTTGTTAAACAAACGGTACAAGGTATTAACCTACTTTCAGAAGCCGTTAATTCAACAGCTGAAATGGTCAACAAATTGGGGGCACGTAGCACCGAAATAGGTGATGTAATACAAGTTATTAACGGTATTGCTGAACAAACTAACTTATTAGCCTTAAATGCCGCTATAGAAGCAGCGCGTGCTGGGGAGCAAGGTCGAGGCTTTGCTGTTGTTGCCGATGAAGTTAGAACACTGGCAGCAAGAACAACCCAAGCAACACAGGAGGTCGCTAAATCTATTGGCGCAATACAGTCAGATACTACCGCCGTTATTGCCAGTATTGACCAAGGCATTGATCAAGCGAGCAAAAGTGTGGAGCTGGCGAATAAAGCTGGTGATTCACTTGATATTATTATGGCAGGTACTCAAAGCATAGAGGCCATGATTACTTCAATTGCTGCCGCGTGTGAAGAGCAATCTGCTACAACCATCGAGATATCTCGAGATGTGGTAGCGATAAGTGGTTCATCATCTGAAATCTTAGATGTGACCAATCAAACATCAGAAAAAGCATCAAGAATGAATGAGTTATCTGATCAAATGAAAAATCTTGTTAACCGATTCAAATTAAGAGCATAAAAGAATAGATTACGCTATAAAGATAATTATTCTGTTTTAACATGAATCAAAATCAAGGCTTGTATACCCTGTTATACAAGCCTTTTTTATTTTACTTACCACACTATTAAGACAAGTTATTTACCTCTCTGCACTTCCCTAAAATTAGTTTTATTAAGATAAATACACGAAAACTCACTTAAAGGTTTTAACCTACTAATAAAGTGCAGTAGAATTCGAGCATAAAATAAACTTATTACCTTGAATCTACTTTTATCGCATTAGAGTAAATTCAAAATGATAGCCAGTGGAGCTGAATTATGACAGATGTCAATCAAGCGTTTGCAGAGCTGAAACGCGGCGCAGAAGAAATATTAGTTGAAGAAGAGTTACTAGAAAAATTAAAAAGTGGTAAACCATTAAAAATTAAAGCCGGTTTTGATCCTACGGCTCCAGACTTACATTTAGGCCACACTGTACTTATTAATAAGTTACGTCAATTTCAATTACAAGGCCATGAAGTTATTTTCTTAATTGGTGACTTCACCGGCATGATTGGCGATCCTACAGGTAAAAATGTAACACGTAAGCCACTTACCAAAGAAGATGTGTTGGCCAATGCTGAAACCTACAAAGAACAAGTTTTTAAAATTCTAGACCCTGAAAAAACAACTGTTGCCTTTAACTCTACTTGGATGGAGAAATTAGGCGCTGCAGGTATGTTACAGCTAGCATCTCGCCAAACTGTTGCACGTATGATGGAACGTGACGACTTTAAAAAGCGTTACGCTAACGGTCAGGCTATTGCTATTCATGAGTTTATGTACCCATTAGTACAAGGTTGGGATTCAGTTGCGCTTGAGTCAGATGTAGAGCTTGGCGGTACCGATCAAAAATTTAACTTGTTAATGGGACGAGAATTACAAAAATCTGAAGGGCAACGCCCACAAACCGTATTAATGATGCCATTACTAGAAGGTTTAGATGGCGTACAAAAAATGTCTAAGTCACTAGGTAACTATATTGGCATTACCGATAGCCCAACAGAAATGTTTGGTAAAATAATGTCGATTTCTGACGTACTTATGTGGCGTTATTACGAGCTTCTCAGCTTCAAGCCTCTTGAAGAAATTGAGAGCTACAAGACACAAATCAGCGAGGGCAAAAACCCACGCGACGTTAAAATTGATTTAGCCAAAGAGCTTATTGCTCGCTTCCACGACGAAGCAGCAGCACAAGCTGCACACGATGAATTTATCAATCGCTTCCAAAAAGGCGCATTACCTGATGACATGCCTGAGTTAAGCTTAACGGCCGAAGGTGGTGAAATTGGTATTGCTAATCTATTAAAAGAAGTTGGGTTAGTTGCCAGCACATCTGACGCCTTTCGAATGATAAAGCAAGGCGCGGCTAAAATTGACGGTGAAAAAATAACAGACCGTAACTTAACAGTGATTGCTGGTAGTGAAGCAGTATATCAAGTAGGTAAACGTAAGTTTGCTCGAGTTACAGTGAAATAACCTACTCTTAGCTATTGAACTAATACTCTTTAAAGTAAACAAAAGCCATGTTAATAAAGTTATTAGCGTGGCTTTTTTACGGATATGCACAATACATCGGTTATTTAACCTGAGCTCGGCTTAACAAATGTTTCTCTAGCAGCTACTTTTCCTAACTTCTTCGTTAAATTTACTTGCAATAGGCCAGCTATTGACGCGAAATTTGCCTTGAATTAAGAAAAACTATCAAGCTAGCGATTTAGAAAAGTAATTTTTTCTTATATTTCAATTTGTTAAATATCTCTTAAACCGAGTTCAGGTTATTTATGAACAAATTTTAAGACAAAAAAAATCCGACACTAGGTCGGATTTTTATAGCATTGATAACGTTTATTAAAGGAAAGGGTTTACTTTAA
>NZ_JAHKPW010000007.1 GCF_018860755.1 Colwellia sp. D2M02
GTGTGTTGCCTAGTCATTCTAAGCAAATACTGTTCAACAAAGAGTAAAACGCTTTTAGCCGAATCCTTCGGACAGCGTTTGTTGGTCATTTTTACTGCGTTATCGCCTTTTTAGGTAGAATAACTACATTACAAAGGCTCTTCCTTGTATAAATACCCAACAAAAAGCTGCAAAAATAATCTCGAAAGATCAACAGCCCCTAACTAAAGATGACATTGATAATTCCCCTTTAACCTTGTGCTATTGCTACGTACAATAGCAACATAAGCACACCATAGTTCACTTACCTCAAATATTATATGCAGTTACTCAAATCTACCGTTCATGCCGACGTTACTGACTTTTCAGCGCCCACATTTATCCGTAAAGCAACACGGGCTATTGTATTAAGAGGAGATAATATTTTACTACTTTATACTAAGCGCTATCACGACTATAGCCTTCCTGGCGGTGGTATTGACGAAGGTGAAAGTAATATTGATGGGCTTATTCGTGAACTAAGAGAAGAAACAGGGGCACAACGAATCGAAAATATTAGCGACTTTGGTTTATATGAAGAGTTTCGGCCATGGCACAAAGCCGATTTTGATATTGTGCATATGAAATCCTATTGTTACGTTTGCACTATTGATGATGAGCAACTTGAGCCCGCCTTAGAAGAGCACGAAATTAACAATGGTATGCACCCAGTGTGGATGAACATTCACCAAGCGATTGCTCATAATGAAGAAACTATCGCAAAAAGCGCTAAAAAAGGCTTATCAATTGAACGTGAAACATTTTTACTTAAATTAATTGTTAGTGAATTACTCGAATAGTAAGCGAATAGCTCAACTGGAACATAAGCTATTTAGCCAGCAAGCTAACTTACTTTCAATTAAAGCAACTTATTCTCAATTAAAATAACTTAACCAAGACTATTACGATAAAAAAACAGATAATAGCTATATTAAAAGTCACACTATTATTCGTCGTTAAACTGAAGATGTAACACGCGTTACTTTTAGCCCTAACTCACGACTTATAACTTAAACAATTTTGGAAACTATGTAATGGAAATTAAAGTTAACTTTCTCGACAATCTCAAACTTGAAGCTAAGTTTGATGACTTTACCGTCATTGCTGACCAACCTATTCGCTACAAAGGTGACGGTTCAGCCCCTGGGCCTTTCGACTACTTTTTAGCGTCATCGGCACTTTGTGCGGCATACTTTGTAAAAGTGTATTGCGCTTCAAGAGATATTCCAACAGACGACATTAGACTTTCACAAAACAATATTGTTGATCCTGAAGATCGTTACAATCAAATATTTCAAATTCAAGTAGAGCTGCCAGAAAGTATTTCAGAAAAACACCGCGAAGGTATTTTACGCTCTATTGACCGTTGTACGGTAAAAAAGGTAGTACAAACAGGCCCAACATTTAAGGTTGAAACGGTAGCTAGTCTCGAGCAAGATGCACAGGCAATGCTTATTGCTAAGCCTAATGAAAGTAGCAACACCTTCATCTTAGGTAAAGACTTACCTCTTGAACAAACTATCGCTAATATGACAAATATATTAGCCGACTTAGGCATGAAAATTGAAATTTCGTCTTGGCGCAATATTGTGCCAAACGTGTGGTCTTTACACATTCGTGATGCAGCCTCACCTATGTGTTTCACTAACGGCAAAGGTTCTACTAAAGAAAGTGCGCTTTGCTCAGCATTAGGCGAATTTATTGAACGCTTAAACTGTAACTTTTTTTACAATGATCAATTTTTTGGTCAAGACATTGCCAACAGCGAGTTTGTTCATTATCCCAATGAAAAGTGGTTTCCATTAGAAGACGACGACGCACTTCCTGTTGGTATTTTAGATGAGTACTGTCTTGATATTTATAACCCTGATGAAGAATTACAAGGTTCGCACTTAATTGACACTAACTCGGGCAATGTTGAACGCGGTATTTGTTCAATCCCTTACGTGCGCCACTCAGATGGAAAAACCGTTTATTTCCCGTCAAACCTTATTGAAAACCTATTCTTAAGTAACGGAATGAGCGCGGGTAATAACTTCGAAGAAGCCAAAGTACAATGTTTGTCTGAAATATTTGAGCGTGCAGTAAAACGACAAATAATTGAGCAAGAAATTGTGTTACCCGATGTGCCGCAAGCGGTACTTGAAAAGTATCCAAATATTTTAGCTGGTATTCAAGGTTTAGAAAAACAAGGTTTTCCTGTTGTTGTTAAAGACGCCTCTTTAGGTGGTCAATTTCCAGTAATGTGTGTCACGCTAATGAACCCGAAAACTGGCGGTGTATTTGCCTCATTTGGCGCTCACCCAAGCTTTGAAGTAGCACTTGAGCGCAGCTTAACTGAGTTACTACAAGGTAGAAGTTTTGAAGGCCTAAACGATGTACCTAAGCCAACATTTAACAGTATGGCGGTTTCTGAGCCAGAAAACTTTGTTGAACACTTTGTTGATTCAACCGGCATCATTTCGTGGAAATTTTTCAGTGCGAAACATGACTATGACTTTGTTGAATGGGATTTTTCTGGCACAAACGAAGAAGAATGCAGCGCATTATTTGGCATCCTAGAAGATTTAGGCAAAGAAGCTTATATCGCTGAGTTTTCAGACTTAGGTATAGCCTGCAGAATACTTGTACCTGATTATTCCGAAGTTTACCCTGTGGAAGATTTGATCTGGGACAATACCAATAAAGCCCTACATTACCGAGAAGACATTCTAAATATACACTCATTAAATGAAGAGCAACTTGCATGTTTAGTAGAGCGCTTAGAGGAAAGTCAGCTTGATAACTATAGCGATATTATTAGCTTAATTGGTATTGAATTTGACGAAAACACCGTTTGGGGTCAACTCACTATTCTTGAGTTAAAAATATTAATTTACTTGGCTTTGGGCGCGCTAGAAGAAGCCGCTGAGTTAGTTGAAACCTTCTTGCAATATAATGACAATACGCCTGCACGTGTGTTGTTTTACCAAGCGATGAGTACTTTATTAGAGATAGCGTTAAATGAAGATCTTGAAATAGAAGATTACCTTGACAACTTAACGCGTATGTTTGGTACCGAAGTAATGGATAACGTGGTTGGCTCAATCAATGGCGATGTCACCTTTTATGGACTAACTAAGACCAGTATGAACCTTGAAGGCTTAGATAAACATTTACGTTTAATCGAAAGTTATAAAAAACTTCATCAAGCACGTATGCTTAAAGCGCAAGGTTAAATAAACTTAATCGAGAAAATAATTTGATTAAATGATGTCGTACACGACTAATAGCTTCATCTGTGTTCACATCTCGTAGAAAAAAGGGCAATAACATTCTCATGTTATTGCCCTTTTTAAATTCGATATGTACAGTTTAACTAGTAGTTTTCTGAAACCATATTGATGGTATGTTCACTTTAGGACAAAAGCTTAAAGAGAAAGGACATAGCGTCCGCACTCTCTCAATGGGCTAAATATAATCTAGTCATATATCATTCTTAATATTGAATCTAGTTTTACACTGTAGAACTATTAATTAATGTGTACCTGACCCCATTTATTTTAACCACTATACCCATTCGAATGAACTAGGCTCATCTAGTATGGGGGATTCGATAAACTCTGGATAAACAGTTATCACATTATCTGTTACCAGCCGTAGTTTTTTATTATTTTCTATTAAAGCTTTCCAGGTTTCTTTCCTGAACATCAAGCTTACAGAAAAACCATCATCAATAAATAACATTAGTGTTGTCGAATCGTTTATGCTCTCGGGTGAAATAAATTTGGTTCCATAGTCAAAGTCTTCACTAAAAACAGAAAAAGCTTTATGACCACATATGTCGCATTTCCAACTCTGCTGAAAATCATTAGGATATTCTGCACCTTTTAGTCCAACAGGGGTGATAGCTGACTTGGTTATCAGTTCAAAGTAACCACATTCTTTTTTGTCATATAATACAGGCCTTAATTCTAGATGAGCCACTTCCATAGATGAAAGAGCACCAATAAAAGAACTTGAATATATTTTGATTTCAGGAAAACAACCAGAAACTCCACAAACATCTCCTTTAGGCATTGCATCAACAGAAAGCAATGCCAAAGAACGTTCGCCTTTTATGCCAAAATGGCATTTATTGCAATTACCATATTTATACAAGACCTCTTTATTTAAAGCTCGTACACTATCATTGTAACCGATAGAAACGTGAAAGCTTTTACCGACTGTATTTTTCTTTTCAATCGGGGGAAATATTTCTAAAATAACTTCTCCATCTCCCGTAGCATCGATTATTTGTCTGCATAAATCCTCTTGTGCAGAATCAATACACTTAGAACTCGCGGAAATATCCTTAAGTCCATAGGGAGTCAATTTGTATAGACTTTGCTCAAGTGAACACTGAATTAAATAAATATTCCCCTCACTCATTAAATTACTAACCCATTTATTTGATCTAGTACTCCAGTTTGGTTACTTCTGCTCGAGCCAATTTATAAGTTCAACCAAGTCCTCTGTATCTAAGTTTTCTTGAATTTCACTCTGAATGCTATCACCCAAATAGGCTAAATACTTAGATAAAGCTTTTTTTTCATTACCATTGAGAGCATTTCGCCGCTCTTCATTTTCCAAATAAACCAAAAAGGTATCCAGAAAGTATTCTTCACCTGTACCCGTAGCAAGACGTGCTAACCCGGGTAAGTAATATAAAAAGCCCTCGATACTAGTAAAACTTATTGGTGAATAAGCGATGTTACCTACATCTTGGAATGAAATGGTGTCATTATCTTTTGATAGCAATGTATCATCATGCTCTGCGTTCTCTTCACAATACATATAATCAGTAAAATGTTCTGGTTTATTTCTAGAGGCAAAAGCGGCGCATAAACTTTGATATTCAGTCATTATCGGCACAACCTTTCTATTTTCAATTCAAGTTTCTCCGCTGCTTTACGCATTTCATCAATTGCAGTTTGATGCCCTTTATCAGTACCTCCGTACCACCTTTTCCCAAACTCTTCTCTCATATCCGCACAATCTCTATTCCTTTGTAATTCCCATCTCCACTTGTCACATTGAGAGCCACCACCGGGCCACTTTTCTCCACATCGATTCTTATATTATCTTCGATTTCCTTCATAAGCTACTTTATCATTAGCACTTTTAATTTTAGGCGCACTTGTTGCTTCAAAAATACTCCAAGAAGTATTTTCAAAGCCAACCGCAACAATATATGTTGCCGCAGAAGCCTTGAGCGCGAAGCTTGCATAACTAGGCATTGAAACTGAACTTAATCTCATACTTGCATTTACAATAGATAGCTGTCCAGCTATTGTCATATAACCTGAAGGATCAATACCATTAATTGCATCGGAGTCTGCATATATATACTTATTAAGTGTTATAGGTTTACAGGTTTTTCCTCCCCACTCATCCATCTGACTAAACCGACCAATCCCTTGGTCGTAATATCTCGCCCTCAAATAATAATTATCTAATTCATTATCATATTGCTCGCCCGTAAATAAGTAACTATTTTCAGTTTCACCTGATTGGTTTAATAACTCACCAAAGGCTTCATGGTCATAAGTATCGGTTACTGTTTCACTGCTATCAGTTAATGCTTGGGTAGAGCCTAAACCATCGTATAAGTAATAATAACTTTCATTATTACTTGCCTGAGATATTAAATCTAAACCATACAAATAATTAGTTAAGACTTGATCACTGTCGTCACTTTCTGCCAATACTTGCGCATAGTCGCGATTGCTATCAACAATAAAATACTTGGTTGTACCGTTGACCGTTTTATTTACGCGAATACCATCAACATTGTATTGGTAGCTCGTCGTGTTTGTACCATCAATAAAATCGGTTAGTTTGCTCTTAACATTGTATTGATAGGTTTTGGTGCTATCGCCATCAGTTTCTGACAGGGTATTACCATTGTCATCATACGCATAATAACCATGTGTCACCGACCCCTTTTATTAAGAGTTTTATTTACATACTCGATTATTTTATCTTGGTTCATTTAATCCCTTCTAGATATGTAGTCTTATCTAACAAAAAAAGAGTGAGACTGTCAGGATCTTTATGTAGACAAGCTAAATCAGGAAAACTTGAAAGTGCTTCAAGCATAAGAGCCACAGTATCTACAATTGTAATTCCTTTAGGCAGGATTGAATTGTTTCTTCAATATCTTTTATTGTATCTGATATTTCAAAATCATAAGTGGTGACTGCATTAAAATATTTCATCAATGCTAATGTAACGATCATCACACATAAGCAATCTCCGAAGCTTCCCCCCCAAGACATGGCTATATAATTGGTTCTGTCTTCTAAATAGGGCTCAAATTCATCGCTTTCTTCCAGAATGTCCTCTATTTTTCCGCACTCTAACTCAAAGCCTATATCGTCAAATCCGTCAATCGAGCAGGGGGAGAAGCCTTCATCCTCATTGAGATTAAACTCAGGTTCGAGTTGTAATTTAAACTCTAACTCCAAATCAGTAATTGCAGACTGGAGGGTATCCCTAGAAGGTAATTCCCCTTTAATAAAGCAAAATTGAGTATTCATAGTACATCTCTTCTTTACATTAATTTAGGCAACTATGTTTCGCTTAAAATTCACACCAGCTCCCTTTTAGGTGGAAAACCGTATGACCTTATCGGGTTGAGTAGGGCATATATTTCTTCTGCCGAACATTGCTCCTTAACGTAATCATACATATTATCAAGATAGTTTTGTCGTGTTTTAATACTATCAAACCAAGGAATTGCATACTTTTCTAATAGCTGGACGATCTCGTTTAAGTCCGTTTCAATATTTTCAAGGCTCCAATAGTCTCCAGTAAAATCAACGCCTTCATCTGTTAAGTAACCCCCTATCATAATTCCTCCGCCACGAGGAAAGTTTTCAAGCATATCGGGTTCTAATTCTACAACTGAACAGGTAACAATAACCCTTAAATTACCGCCTCTGGTCACATCAAATATAACAAAATCATATATATCTTCACTTCGTAGCCTCGAAAATATCATCGACGAAAAATGTTCGAATCCGAAATCACTTTCCAAGTGAGGTATTAAGTTTGATTTAGCAGTTTTCTCTATTTTTTTTAATGTTGTCATAAAAATTACTTTTTAACCGATACTTGTATTTCAAAGATATCTGCACCCATAAATCTAGATTTTAACTTTTTCCCTCTAGATTTACTCATAGCCGCACCTGTTTTTAAGTCAAAAGCTAAAATAGGTTTGCCTCTTTGCAGAATTACTACATCCAGACCTAAAGAGCCCTTTTCTCTTCTGTATTTTGCGGGCACATCTTTTCCGTTTTTATTAACAAAAAAGACTTCTGCATCGATAGACAATCCAAACTTCTTAAATTTCTTGTTGAAAGTCTTTTTCATTTCAAGAATTTTCTTCTCAAAGCGAGTATGAGCAAATGTACCCATAACACGTTTTGAAGCTTGGCTCTGGATATTATCAGTTAAAACTCCTAAGAAGGCCTCTCTTGCAAATGTGACAATCATGTCCCCTACAAGGCCTAAACTTTCACCACTGCCCCTAGACACTCGGTTCACTAAGAATCGATTCAATGCACTTTGACCTACAGCCGAGCTTTGTCTAGCTAAAATACCATTAATTCTTAATGTTGCATTTATATTAGAAAGTGTGATATTTCCAGACGGGTCTATATTATTGACAGGTTCAGAGTACGCATATAGGTATTTATGTTGGCTTGCAGGCTCAACACTTCTCCCTTGATATGTATCTAACTGCGTCAATCGTCCTATTTCTTGGTCATAATACCTCGCCCTCAAATAATAATTATCTAACTCACTATCATATTGCTCACCCGTAAATAAGTAACTATTTTCAGTTTCACCCGTTTGATTTAATACCTGCCCAAAGGCTTGATAGTCATAAGTATCGGTTACCGTTTCACTGCTATCAGTTAATGCTTGGGTAGAGCCTAAACCATCGTATAAGTAATAATAACTTTCATTATTACTTGCCTGAGATATTAAATCTAAACCATACAAATAATTAGTTAAGACTTGATCACTGTCGTCACTTTCTGCCAATACTTGCGAATAGTCGCGAGTGCTAGCAACAATAAAATACTTGGTTGTACCGTT
>NZ_JAHKPW010000025.1 GCF_018860755.1 Colwellia sp. D2M02
TACATGTTACATATACAGAGTCCAGTTATTTTCAATCACGTGACTCCGTAACGCAGAACCTAAGATCCCCGCGGGTGAAGTAGGTTGTCTTGTGTTGAATCTAGGTACGCACAAAATTGGTGTTCATTATGCCCCTTATGTTAAATCCGTAAGTTAGCCTATAAAAACCATGCCTTCGCAGCCTCAGAAGCCCATAGAGGCGTTTTTAAGATATAAACCACACCAACATACCCCAAAACCAGTTTGAAAGTTTATGACGCTTTCTAGGCGATTTACAGGGCAATAAAATCACAATCCGTTTCAATCAATAATCACCCTGTAACGTCTATTTTCAACAATTAGCCGGTGCGCTCGAAAAAGCCCGAAGCGTAGCTGGCTTTTTTGGGCGTACTGGAGACAAACGAAGTGCGTCAGGGTTTCAAAGGTTTCACCTTTGGCACGGGATGTTTTTATCCAATGCGTAGCAGGGGGTGAAAACGTCCCCGTCGTGCCTATCTTGAAAATAGAAATCAACGGGTAATCACAACGTAACTAACATTAAAAAGCTAACCCATTGAATCAATGAGTTTATAGGTAGGTTACTAAGATAAATCATGCCAATTTCAGCCCAACTGAAATAACCATTCTCGTTCTTCTTTTTTATTGCTAGTCTCTAAAGTATCAATCAGTAATCAATAAAGTATTCAGTGAAAAAGAAAACACCGTTAGAAAAAGAGCTTCTTTCGTACACGAAAAAGCATCAAACGAAATCTAAAACCGCCGTCATTACGGAGTTATATGACGTGATAACCATCTTGATGAGTGAAGGTATCTCACTAGAGCACATCGTTGCGTTTTTAAAGACAAAAAATATCACGGTATCGAGAGACTATTTGAAGACGGTTCTTTATCGAATTAGGCAAAAGAGAAAACCAGAAAATGAATAAACCAAAATCCAAGACTCATTTGGTGTCCGTTCGAGTGGATGGTCGAGTGAATGCTGAAATTGAAGAGCTGTTAAACGACACGCATAAAGATAAAGCAGAACTGTTAAGGGCGTTGCTAGTAAGAGGTTTGTTCGCCTATAAAAGGGATTTGTATCAAACTCATGGCGATAGAGTGCATCACTCAATTGATAAATCGTATTACGCCTACGAAAGAGAAATGCTTGATGATGACTTACATTACATCGCCACTCGTTTTGACCAACTAGAAGCCATGATAAGAGAGCATAAAGAGCCGGTATTAACACCAACGAAAAAAGAAGGAAAAAAGACGCTTTTGGATAGTTTCTTTAAAAAATAACGTTACCCATAAATTAACGTATTAATACAAGGAGTTAGCATTTTATTATTGATTACTCAGTGATATCTATTTTTTAGATAGGCACGACGGGCACGTTTTCACCCTCTACATACGTATTTGGAAAAACATGCCGCGCCAAAGGATGTCCTTTGAAACCTAAGAGCAAAAAAGAGAATGAAGAAAAGACGATTTACTCAAGAAGACCGCACTCTTATTGAACTACAAATAGAAAAAGGAGTGGCACGAAAAGAAGCGGCCAAAGCAATTTATGAAAAAGTATACGGACTCAAGCCAAGAGACTTTGCTCTTATAGATTCACTCTGCAGCAGCAACGGTGAAGATTATAGAGACCAAGCCTTTGAAACGATTTTCAAAAGGAACAGAGAAAAATTAAAACGACTCACCATAGCAAGGGCAGCGAGAGCGGAATTGAAAAAGTTACCGAAAGAAGAAAAAAGCACATTCAGTTGGTCAGCATCGATCCATAAAAGAAGATAATCGACCCAACTAACGCGCTTCGCTTGTTCGCACATTAGAAAAGAAAGTGGGCTTAACTCGCTTATGCTCGTTGCGGCAACTTTCATTTCTAATCGTGCAGCTCTTAATATTTTCTTTTTAATTCTTTTTGAATTGAAGAGCAAAAGAAGTCGGCATGTATGCTGATAGGTGAGTTTTGAGCTAGATTTCGGTAATACTCACCCTAGAGGATAACCGCTTTCGCTAAGTTTATCACTCTAGTGTGAACCCTGATTGCTTGCCGACTGGAGCCGTTCATCGCCATCATTCGCTTGAATTCTAATACACTATTCAAGTGCAGAGATTACGGGCTGTATTGCCCCCATCCTCACCGTTCTCTGCCGACCTCTGCATCAGTACCTTGCAAGGGTTTCCCCAATCTACAAGCCTCTTTGCCTAGCTGCTTACGCTAGTTCTTGCTTCAGTCCACTCATTTGGTGTGCGTTATCGGATGTTACGCTAGTCTCTCGTCCAGTATCTGGGCGAAATATGGTATGAAAACCAACCGCATGATGCTGTCCCACAACCCTAGTGACTCTAAACCCAACCACTGATTGCTTGGAAATACTTGCAGTTCTTATGTGATATGATCTATCATGAAAGGACTTACAACGCCGTCTAAACGTAGTTAAGTATTTCGAAAAAACCAAGCTTGCAGGCTTGGTTTTTTCACATCTGGGCATAAGGTTACGGCTAAATGCTCAAGATCTCAATGATCAATTTTATGATCCTCTGGTTCATAGACAAAAAAGCCACTCTTTTGAGTGGCTTTTTTGTTTCTATTCTTTGTGTGATTTTACATACATTAAATGAATACCTGTCGGGGTTATTTGGGTTAGGTTATAACTGTATTCATAACCGTTTTCATCAAGCAATTTTATACAATATAGTGCAAATACAACCGCAAATACTACACCTAATATCATGCTATAAATACACGTTCTATTGATAGTACTAGAACTAGACTGGAAGGCAGTACACCTTGATAGGTGGGCTGCCCTTCCTGGTTGGCTTGGTTTCATCAGCCATCCGCTTGCCCTCATCTGTTACGCCGGCGGTAGCCGGCCAGCCTCGCAGA
>NZ_JAHKPW010000034.1 GCF_018860755.1 Colwellia sp. D2M02
GCAGAAAAATAATTTTTGATGATATTTCAATTTGTTAAATATCTCTTAAACCGAGTTCAGGTTAAGTAAAGTCTAATTTTTAGATAAGCTCCAATAAGAAAAAGCCGCTATAAATTAATATAGCGGCTTATCATTATGTGGCGGTGAGATAGGGATTTGAACCCTAGATGGGCTACAAACCCATGCCGGTTTTCAAGACCGGTGCTTTCGACCACTCAGCCATCTCACCGAGTTGTAATCAGTTAACGTTGTTAAACAATGCTTGCCTGAAGACGAGGCGAATATTAAATACTTAAAGCTAACTTGTAAAGGGATAAATGAAGAAAAATTAAAATTAAATTCAATTGTTTATTTCAACAACAAAAATCGCTCAAATAGAGGGCTATTGTCGCCAGTTCATCAGCTTATCCGCAAAGTAAGCGCTTTAATCTAGTGTAACTTCATCGCCAATAGTTATTTCTGCATTACTTATTATCGGCATTAAAAGCTTAGCGTTTACGCCAAAAATTGGCTGCTTTTGTTCATTCGTGTGATATTGCTTTAATGCACGTAGTGGTTGTTTGTCAGGATGTGCAGTGCCGGTTTCAGGATCACGGGTTGTTAAAATACACCTAACACAGGTATCTAGTAACGTAAAAGTTACCTGTCCTATTTTAAGTTGTTGCCAGCCCTCTTCTGCAAAAGCGTCACAACCACTAAGGACTATATTAGGTCGAAAACGACGCATGTCTGGTGCAATGTTGGCAAATGTTGATGCGGCTAATAAACTCGCTTCAGTGGTAATAAGTAATGGCGCTGCGTCAGAAAAGTTGGTTTCAAGTTGATACTTGCCAGAAACCCGTGCGTGCTTTTGCCATAGCGCAATGGTCACGGTTATACCTAAAGCAGCACTGAGCCATGCACTCGCTTCGTGTCCGCCATCAATAGCTTGTAATTCGTCACGCCATAACTTTCCGGTAACTATGGTCGCTGAATTTATACTATTAGCTGAAATAAAACAGTCGTTACTCACTTGTGGGTGTTTTAGTAACCAGCCATCGCTGACTTGAGTGCAAGATAATTGCAACAGTTGCGGATATTTACGCGCAGTTATAAACAAACCACTTTTATCCAACGCGACTAGACGGCGATCACCACATAACCCTTCCTCATCAAAGCGTGCTGTTTGTAATGATATTCCCTTGCCTGATTTAAATGGGTATTGCCATAACTGACTAACCGTAACCATATTAACTCCTTAATTTTTACACAGTTATACCGATAACTATTTTACTGAGTAAAGGTTAATACTAAAAAAGCCGCGAGTACATTAATACTTGCGGCTTTTATTGACTAACTATAAAGCCAATGGCTTTATAGTAGCAGTGCTACTTTTCAAAGTAGAACTTTTCACGCTTATTATCGTAATTACCCACTTCATTCATGGTTTCAGCGTTATATAAGCGACCATTTATCATGGTATAGCTCACTTTATCACTTAGGCGAATATCTTGGCTAACATCACCATCAACAACAATTAAGTCAGCCAGTTTACCCGCTTTAATTGAACCAATGCTGTTATCTAGACCTAACGAGGTCGCCGATGAAATGGTGGCGGTTTTAATCGCTTGCAACGGTGACATACCGCCTTGTGCCATCATCCACATTTCCCAGTGCATCGCTAAACCTTCACGCTGACCATGACCACCAGCATTAACATGTACACCTAAGTCTTGTAACTCTTTCGCGGTAGCAGCAACATTAATATGGTTGTAGTGATTGTGCGGCGCAGTAGGACGACGCATTGAGCGAGGCTCCAAAGTTTCGCTCGGTACATATTGACTTAAACGTGGATGACGCCAAACTTGTGTTTTATCGTACCAGTAGTTTTCCCCCCAAATACCACCATAGGCAACCCCTAACGTTGGCGTATATGCCATTGCTGATTGCTGCCACAACTGTTTAATGTCGCTGTAAATATTAGCGGCAGGAATTGAGTGCTCTAACGTGGTATGGCCATCAACTAACATCGTTAAGTTATGTTGTAATAATGATCCGCCTTCAGGTACTACCATCATTTTAGCTTCACGAGCTGCTTGTATAAATTGTTGACGTTGGTTACGACGTGGTTGGTTGTAGCTCTTTACACTAAACGCGCCGGCTTTTTGTAAACGCTCAATATGAAATTTTGCGTCATCTAAACTATCAACATGTGCGGTATATCCAGCAACGGTTGCACCGTATAAAATCGTTCCCGTTGAAAACAGACGCGGCGCAACTATTTTACCCGCTTTTTGCATTTCACTGGCAGCAAAAAATTCAGTCGTGTCGTTCGACGGATCATGAATAGTAGTTACCCCTAACGCTAAACCAGCATAGTTTTTCCAGTTTTGCTGTGGAATAATTTCATTACTTGCTTGTGAGCCGTGAGCATGGGCGTCAACTAAGCCTGGCATAATGCTTTTACCCTGAATATCAATAACAGTAGCATCGCTTGGAATACTAAGGTCACTATTACCGACACTGATTATTTTATTCCCTTCAACAATAACGACACCGTTATCAATAACCTCCATGCCTTCCATGGTGATCACTTTACCGCCAACAAAAGCAACTTTTCCTGATGGTTTATCTGCTTTTTGCGTAAAGCCTAAATAAGTGGATTTAACCGCTTCAGTTTTAGCTTTTTTGCTGTTGTCACTGTCAGCGTTATCTTTTTCAGAAGCACTAAGCGCGAATAAATCTTTAGCGCTTGCTTGATATAAATCTGCACCTAAACTCCAGTAAATTTCACTCGAGTTACCATTCCAATTAATTCCTTCGCCCGCTCTAACTGACAATTGTTTTACGGGTAAATTTTTAGCTTTTGGCCCCGTTTCTATAACACTGCCACGTTCAACTAGTGGCGTAACAAACACTTTAAAGCGCTCACTAAACGCTAAATACTTGCCATTAGGTGATACGCTAAACTCTGTGGTGAATTTTCCTTGATACAATGTTGTTTCATTCTGTCCGTCAAGGTCTATACGGGTTAGGTTAGTTTTTTCACCGTTACGCGTTACATAAATTCTATCTGAATCACTACCAAAGTGTGGTTTTAACCCGTTGTCAGTCACTAAGGTAGGCTCCCCACCTTTTGCTGACATCACATAAATACCCGGCGCTAATCCCCAGTTTGGATTTAAAATACTACCACCGCTGACTTTTCGATAAACTACCTTGCTACCATCAGGTGAAAAGCTTGGTTCAATATATTTACCCGGTGCGCTCGAAATAACTTTACCTTTGCCACCACGGGCAGAAACCGTTCTAATTTTTCCTAACGCTTTATCATCCCAAGTAACATAAACAATTTTTTTACCGTCACGAGAGAAACTTGGGTTGAGTTCAACATGATCTTTTTGTCTCGTTAAGCGCTTAGTTTTGCCATTACTTAAGGTGCGAATATAAATATTGCCCATTGACTCAAAAACTACTTTTTTACCATCAGGCGATATTTCAACGTCTCGTAGCATTTTCACATCAAAGTTATTTTGATCTATGTCTTGTTGAAAGCGTAATGCTTGTTGAATTTTTTTAGTGGTTTTGACATGAAATGGAATTTCTTTCGCCGCTTTTTTCGCTAGATCTAAATGATGTATTTTACCGCCAGCCCAAAAAACAATGCCTTTATTATTTGGCGTCCAAGCCAGTGTTGGGTAAACACCATGAATCGCCCAAGTCTCTTGCATATCGCGCTCTAAACCTTGGTAAACTAAGGTTTCTTCACCGCTTTCAAGATTATATAAATATAAATTTGAATCAAAATCGTCACGGCTGATAAATGCTAAGTATTTACCATCTGGTGATGGTGTTGGTCTAATAGCGCCGCCCTTACCTGAAATTATCGTTTTAATTTCACCGGTTTCTAACTCAAGGCGTTTAATTTTATAAATACCTTTGACCGAATCTTTACTGTAATGGAAAGTTTTACCTGGTGTTGCATCTTGTGAGAAATAAACATATTTACCATCGGGAGAATACGCAGGTTCACCTAAATCTTTTTGATCATTAGCACGGGTCGTTAACTTAACGCCACTGCCACCTGTTTTATGATAAAGCCATACTTCACCTGCACCCAGTGAGCGAGTGCCTGTAAAATGCTTACGCCCTACTAAGTAATCACCATCGGGAGACCATGCTGGGCTATTAAGTAAACGAAAAGTTTCTTTACTTACGGGGGCGGCATTGCTGCCGTCGGTATTCATTATCCAGAGGTTATCACCGCCATCTTCATCAGAAGTAAAAGCAATATGTTTACCATCGGGGCTAAATTTTGGTTGCATTTGCCACGCAATATCCGTCATTAGCGCGGTTGCTTCACCACCGCTAATTGGTAAGGTATAAATATCACCAAGTAAATCAAAAACTATTGTTTTACCGTCTGGGCTGATATCAATATTCATCCATGTACCTGAAGTTACATCAATATTAGCATTGAGGAACTGTCCTTGCGGCTCGTTAACAGACCATTTAGCTGGCTCAGCTTTGGTATCTTCAGAGGCAATCGCATTAGCGCCATTAAAAGCAAGCGCTAGTGATAAAGCGATAAGGGATTTTTTAATATGAATTTTAGACATGCTGACATCCACTATAATGTTGGGTTATTTTTGGTGTTAACTATTTTAGTTGTTACGTTGATTGTAAGCATGGCTATTGAATCAACGTATACTATGCAAAGTACAAACTATAGAGTAAATAAGGAGATAATGGCAGACCTAGCGCAGCGAGTCTTTTGTTATTTAAGACCAAGTAACCGTAAACTAAGGTAAACAGCAAATAATAGTATTACCGAGTCAGGCAAAAGATAAGGAGTGGGAATTATAAATGTTCGTCACGCTCTTCAATACACTCCGGGGATGCCATTTCAAAAATACGACACACCCAAGGGCGATTTTCATAAATAGTGCACATCATGGTATCGCGATCGAGTGCTGAGCACCAACCATCATCAAGACGTTTCATGGTTTCACCGCCGTATTCATCAACACGAATATGCGCATTAGGTACACCGGTTTCACTTAATAGCATAACTTCTAGGCGACAACAGCAGGCGGCACAATTACTACAACTGACCTCAAGCTGAGGAGTTACTGGCGTAACATTAACAATATTAATGCTCATTATTGAGCGCGTATAAAGAGAGAACAAGCATAAATATAATAGCTTTAATCGCTGAAAGAGCGCTTAGTTTACACGATTAACCTAAAGACAACTAATGCTTGTACTTATTACTGGCGAATGCTTGGTGCGAATCAATACATCATATAAAAGTTAAGGACCTTTTTTAGCGATAATAATCGGTGTGGTTAAGGGGTTTTTAGTAATATTACCGGTTTTTATGCCCTTTATAGTTCCTATTGCGGCAATAAACCACGCAAAGATAAGTGCACCAAAAAGGATAATAGCCGCCCATTCAAAGGCAGGAAGCCCAGTATGTAGCGCTAGTTGTGTGGTTCCTGTAACACAAGTACCAACAGGAAAGGTAAAAGCCCACCATGTTAAGGCAAAAGGCATTTTTTGGCGTAAAGCTCGCATTGTTAACAGGGTTGCTAACACTGACCAGAAAACGGCAAAACCCCAAATTGGCACACCATAAAGTACCGCCATAACATTTAAAGCGCTGGCTAGCGTTGGTTCAACCACCATGATTGCCGCTGTACCTAACAAGCCTGCTGCGGTAATTGATTGCCCTAACGGACCAAGTACAATCCACAGTGTTGGAACACGCGCACTGCCCGAGCTTCCAGAATGTGCCAGTCGACTCCAAATCAGGGTAATAACGATCATCGCCCCTAATAAACTTACACCAAACATAGCATAACAGCCATACAGTAAGGTTTGCTGTAATACTAAACTTTGTGTGTGCTCAATTAACATAGCGCCAATAGCGGCAGAAACCATTGGTGGCACAATAGGCATTAGCCAGCCACCAAATGCGCCATCACTGCGTACTTGATGATGGGTAAACAGGCGAAACGGAATAAGTACCGCGGTAATTAAACCGCCTAAAGTGCCAAAGCTCCATAAAACCCAAGCAATAGTCAAAGCACTTGGTTGCGGCATAATAAAATGTCCGAACAACAAGGCACCACCAGCAACGGTTAATAACGCCATAGGAGGCGCGCCAAAAAATTGCGCCATAATGGGATCGTTAAATTGTCGTTTAATAATATGCGGTTGGCGAATTGTTTGAACGATTTTAATCGCTAACATAACAACGAGCATTAACGAAGCTAACAACCATACCGTAATACCAAAAACCGTTAAGCTGTCACCAATAATGGGCAAACCAACTGCAGCATTGGCAATAATGCCAGTGCCCATAACCGAGGCAAACCAATTGGGTCCTATTTCTTTATTAAATTCTGGCTCAATACTGGCCGTTACAACCTCTTTTACGGCCTCGTTATTAACTGATTGTTCTTTTGTTGGCACAACATCCCCTATAACTTATACAGCTCATACAACTTATGCGTTAATGATACGCTTGATAAGCCAGTAGCACAGCAAATAATTACTGGCGGGCTGAAAAACATAAATAACAGCAATAAAAAAGCGCCGCAAGATTAACTCTTTTGGCGCTAAATTTAAGGGTTTATTGCTGTATTCTCTATGGTATAAGTGTAATTACTGTTACTTACGCTATTTTTCTTAATAAACCTTGGGTATTTTGGCGCATAGTATTAGCAACCATAAAATAACCTATTGCGGCAACAAATAATGCCCCCGTTATCGGTCCTAAAATCCAAATATAAGGATGTAGTCGCCCTGCAACACTAAACAATTGCTGTTGAATAATCAGCAAGGCGATATCGCTAACAATGGCCGCTACTAAACCAGCAATGGCTCCTAATAATAAAAACTCATACAAAGTGGCTAGCTTAATTAAGCGCCCTCGAGCACCTAAAGTTCTTAAAATAACCACTTCTTGCATGCGCTCAGCTAAACTTGCCTGTACTTGCGAAATAAGCACCAAAGCACCACTGACCAAAACAATTGATAATACAAAACCTATGGCGAGTGATACTTGCGCAATAATAGACTGAGCTTGCTCAAGTCGTGCTTTAATATCTATCATACTAATAGTTGGATAGCGCTGTAATAATTGGCTAACTGCTTTAGTGTGCTTATCTTGCAATTGCGCGGCACTAAAGTAAGTAACTGGAATTTTACCCGCCATATTAGGGCTTAATATCATCACAAAATTAGGTTTTATTGTGCCCCAGTCAACCGTTCTAAAACTGGTTACTTTAGCTTTAATTTGCTGTGCATTAACCAAAATAGTAATAGTGTCACCCAACTTTAAGTCTAATGCATCACGCCAGCCATCAAATACTGATACTTCTATTTCACCTTGGTTATCACTGCTAGTATCGCTAAACCACTGCCCTTCAATAATTTCATTGCCCTCTGGCAGCGTTGTTAACCAAGTGAGGTTAGGCTCGCGATTAACGCCACGGCGCGCTTCTTCATCTTGCTCCTCGCCTTCTTGTTTTGATACTCTGCGCGCAAACGCTTCATCGTTAACCGCATCAATACGACCGGTGAATACAGGGTAAAAAGCTTCGTGAGGAATTTCTTTTTCTTCAAAAAATTGTTGTAGTGGCGCAACTTCTTGCTCTGCAATATTAATAATAAACATATTGGGTGCATCTGCAGGCACTTGCATTTGCCAGTCTGAAATCATGTCGTTTTTCAATACCACTAAAAACAACATTAATTTAATCGCCAAAGCAAAACTAATTAATTGAATAGCATTAGCGTTAGCGCGTTTTTGTAACGTAGCAATGGCTAATGACCAACTTGAGCCTGGGCGTAATCCCATTTTTCTACCTGCTGCAAATAACAAGCGTGATAAGCCAAATAAAATAACAATAACCAGTAATGTTGAAGCAAACAAAATCAGCGTGGTTACTAACGCGCCGCTAAAGAGCCACATTAATACAAAAATAGTGATTAATGAAAAAGCAATATGCAAACGGCTAATTGCTAAGGTATCACCTAAATTACGACGCAATACCCTAAGTGGTGGAATATCAAATAAGTCGAGTAACGGCTTAAGTGAGAACATGAGTGCGCAAACAACACCAATAAATGCAGAGAGTAACCAAGGTCTTAGCCCTGCTGCGGGTAGCTCAGTGCCCATAAATTGCGCTAAGTAGTTTGCGCCAATATGTTGTAATACAAAGCCTATCGCTAAACCCGCTACAATTGAAAAGACGGTAACTAAAGTTAAATGTAATAAAAATATATTGCGAATAACCTGACGACTACCACCGAGTGTTTTCATCATGGCTACTGGGTCGTACTGTCGCTCACAATAGCGCTTTGCTGAAACCGCCATGGCAACCGCTGCGAGCATAATGCCAAATAAACCAGCAAGGAGTAAAAAACGCTCTGAGCGCTCTAAATTTTCCCCCAATGGTGATTGCCTGTCTTTGATCCCTTGCCAGTTTTGATTACTTTTTAGTTGTGGTTTTAACCATTGGTAATAGTCGGTAAGTTGCTGGTCAGTACCTGCAAAAAGTAAACGATGAAATACGCGACTAGCAGGCTGAACCGCTTGTGTTAAGCCAATATCTTGATAGTTGAGCAAAACGCGCTTGTTACCCGACAATGAGAAAAACGGCGCATCAGGTTCGCTTACTAATACTTTACTGACCGTAAAAACTCCTGCACCGACTTCAACGGTACTACCAACATCAACATTTAAGGTATAAAACATCCCCTCACTTAACCAAACATTACCTGAGGCTGGAACGCTTTGCGCTTCGTAAGCCTCGCTAGTTAAACTGTCTTTAACGATGACTTTCCCTCTGAGTGGGTATGATGAAGTCACCGCTTTGATTGACCCTAGCACTAACTCATCATTAGCGAAAAGCATTGAATCAAAAAACAGTAATTGCGCGGTTTCTAAACCATAACCTGTGGCGCTTTCAAGTAAAGCGGGATCAAAGTTGTGATTACTGGAAAGGCGTCGGTCTGCGGCAATAAAGTCACTGGTTTTTTGCTCGATATTTAAACCGATACGTTCAGTGACTGACGACAAACTAAATACAGTTAATACCGCCAGCGCAATTGCGGCAAAAATAATGGTTAATTCACCGCGGCGAAATTCTCTAGCAAATAACTTAAAGGCTAATTTAACCCACATTGGCCGTTACCCCTTGGCTAATATTTTCTAGTGCGCCAGCTTCTATATGTAAAATACGCTGGCATTGCTGGGCAAGTTGCTCGTCATGTGTCACTAAAATCAGTGTAGTGCCATTTTGCTTGTTTAAGTCAAATAACAGCTTTTCAATTAAATGACCATTTTTACTATCAAGGTTAGCGGATGGCTCATCGGCAAAGAGTATTTTAGGAGAGCCAATAAACGCACGGGCAATAGCGACACGTTGTTGTTCACCGCCAGATAATTGCGATGGGTAATGTTCAAGGCGATGCGACAAGCCTACCTTTTCAAGTAAATCGACAGCTTGTTGTTTAGCGTCATGATCCCCTGCTAATTCCGCAGGTAACATCACGTTTTCAAGTGCGGTTAAGCTTTGCACTAACATAAATGATTGAAATACAAAGCCAACTTTTTCAGCCCTTACTCGTGCTCTAGCTTCTTCATCTAAGGTGCTTAATGCGTCGCCATCAAGGTGGATTTCTCCTGCGGTTGCAATATCTAAACCGGCAAGTAAGCTAAGCAAGGTTGACTTACCTGAGCCAGAAGCACCAACAATAGCAACCGACTCACCTGACTTGACAGCGAAGTTAATATCACTAAGGATAGTTAGGCTTCCTTCAAGGGTACTTACGCGTTTAGTAAGCCCAGCAACCTGAATTACATTTAACTGAGAAAGAGCTGACATGAATTATTTTTCCCTAAAATTTTTATTTATTTTATTACTAACCTTTTCGAGTTTTTCTACTTTTTCAAGCGAAACCTCAACTAAGATTTTACTGATAGGCGATAGCTTAAGCGCTGGTTACGGGCTTAAGCAAGACCAAGACTGGGTTCATTTGTTACAAAATGAATACGATGCCCAGAATAAACAGATCACTTTAATTAATACCGCAATTAGCGGTCAAACCACTGACAATGCCATATTGAAAATAGACGCATGGCTTGAGGCGCACCAACCCAGTCATGTATTAATTGAATTAGGCGGCAATGATGGTATTCGCGGATTTCCTGTTAGCATACTGCAAAAACATTTAACCGAGCTTATCACTAAAAGCCAAGCAGCGGGCGCTAAAGTTGCGGTAATGGCAATACAAATACCTCCTAATTTAGGGCCACGATATAGCAAAATGTTTGCTGACAGTTATGGCAAAGTTACTAATGAAACCAATAGTTATTTAATGCCTTACTTTATGCTCGATATCGCCATTGAGCCAAGTTTAATGCAAGATGATAACTTACACCCTAATGCCAAAGCTCAGCTTATTATTCGTGACTTTATGTCACTTGAAATTGATAAATGGCTACAGCAATAAGCTTTACAATAATCATTTTGGTTAACACCAAGTAAATTAGTTTTTACTTGGCGTAGCACTGCTGCCAGCTAAAATTCCACCATCAATATTGAGCTCAATGCCCGTGACATAATTTGACTCATTAGAGATCAAATATAATGCGGCATAAGCAACATCGTTTGGCTCCCCCATTTTTTGCAATGGTATATCTTTTGCTACTTGGTTAATTGCCTGCTCTCTGGCCGCACCTTCACCTAACATCGCATCCCACATAGGCGTTAAAATGGCTCCTGGATGAATAGAGTTACAACGAATAGCATAACCTTGCTCAGCGCAATATAGCGCCACTGACTTAGTATGATTTCTCACCGCCGCTTTACTTGAAGCGTAAGCACAGGCGCCTGGAATACCGACCATGCCTGAGCGTGATGAAATATTCACAATGCTAGCACTTACGGCTGACTTCATCAGTTGAATACCATATTTACAACCTAAGGCGACACCATCAAGGTTAGTGCGATGTACTTTATGCCAACTATCAAGGTGTAAGTTTTCAGGGTCGTGTGGTCCCTCAGATTCAAAAAATCCCGTTATACCCGCATTATTAACCAGACCATCAATTTGCCCATATTCCTCAATGAGTATTGCTGACAGCTTTTCCCAATGCGCTTCTTGGGCAACATCTAAATGAAAGTATTTTGCTTTATCACCAATATCTGCAGCAACTTGTTGACCAAGTTCATCGTTAATATCTGTAATGATGACGGTTGCGCCATTTTGTGCAAATAGTGCTGCTGTTGCTTGCCCAATACCACGAGCAGCGCCAGTAATTACAATAGTTTTCCCTAAAAGCCTTGTCATTAACGAGTCCTTTTGTGTTGGTGTAAAATAACGTTTGGTCATTTTAACTATTTATCGCTAGTTTTACATTAATCGGGGCAAAATCAATACGGCTGTCACTTTATCACTGTGACAAAATCAGCGATAAATTGTGATACAAATGTGATAACTCCGTGAGCCTTTCTTGATAGTTGTTTTGCATACTCTTTTTCGTACCCATGATTTTATACGTTCACTAAAAAGGAAAACAACATGAAAGTAACGCCATTATTACTCACCAGCCTATTAGCTTTTGCTAGCCAACAAGCCTCATCAGCTTCACTTGATATTAAAATCACTAATTTAACGCAAGGTATTTATTTCACGCCACTTTTAGTGGCCGCACATAATGGCGACAGCCAGCTATTTATGTCTGGTACAGCAGCAACATCTGAATTACAGGCAATGGCTGAAGGTGGTAATATTACTGGCCTTGC
>NZ_JAHKPW010000088.1 GCF_018860755.1 Colwellia sp. D2M02
ACGCTACATGGATGTAGCTTATTAGACAATGCAGGAGCTTATTGTCCTGAATAACCACACGACAAAGGCTCTGCCTTGTATAAATACCCAACAAAAAGCTGCAAAAATAATCTCGAAAGATCAACAGCCCCTAAATGTATGTATTTGTGTTTCTTACATTTACATACAAAATTATCTTATGAAAGTCGTATAAATAATCGTAAAGAACAGTTATTCTTACTTGCAAGTTATTAAAAAACGCGCTGCAATGGGGATTGCTCTATAATCATTAAAGAGCATATAGCGTTAATTTCTCAGTGAACATATAAATTAAGCGACAATAAAGGTAACTATGGATAATTCAGACGTTTCATCTCAAAAAGTGACAAAACAAGAAGCTCCAGAGCAAGGGGCAACCTCGTCTAAAAATAACATCATCATTGCAGCTATTGTGATTGTTATCGCAATACTATTCTTTTTACTGTTTGCTGGTGATGAGTCGGCGATTGAGCCAGTCAACAAGCCTGAGCCTGTCAGTCAAATTAAAGAAAAAGCCACCGCACCTGAAGCTGTGATTGAAGACGTTGTAGACGCGATTGATACGGTAGATCAAAACACTCCACTTGAAGAAAGCGCAACATTACCTGAGCCTACTGTATTAGAGCCTGTTGAAGTGATAGAAAATCCATTACCCATACTCGATGAAAGTGATGTATGGATAAAAACTAAATTACCAGAGCTCACTTGGAGAACAGAATTACTGCAATTAGTGATTGATGACGACATGATCCGTCGATTTGTTGTTTTTACCGATAACTTTGCACAAGGCGCTATTGCTTATGAACATAGCCCGTTTGTTTTGCCTGCAGAAAAATTTGATGCTGAGCAAACATCAAGTGAACAAAGTGCAGATAAACCTACATGGCAATGGAATGAAGCCACAAGCAAACGCTTTGATACCTATATTGATTTATTACGTTCAATGGACAGTACTACACTAGTTGATTCATATTTTGAAGCTAAGCCATTGATTGACAAAGCGTATAGTGAGCTAGGTTATGAAGATGACTTTACGTTAACATTACAAGACGCTATTACTCGCGTACTGGATATGGAACTGCCTAAAGCTGATATGACATTAACGCGACCAAGCGTTATGTATAAATATCAATCGTCAGAGCTTGAAAACTTACCTGATAGCGATAAATTATTATTACGCCTAGGTAAAGAGAATTTGTTAGTGATTAAATCAGTGTTATTAGAAATCAACGAAAAGCTCGCTAAAGAAAAGAATGGGCTGAAATAAAAAAGTTGAGCTTGGGGTAGTAAACATACCTCAAGCGACAATGTTATTTAATCTGGTTGTAAACCAATAAATAACGACTTAAACACAATTTATTTACCACTCAAGATTAAAAAAAGAGCACTTAGTCGTGATTTTAAAACAAGTGCTTGCATCAAGCTTGGTGATTAGCGATAATCCCCACGCTTTACTTACTAAGAGCTAATTAAATGCTTTTGGTAATGTAATCCATCTATGGTGACCCTTTCGGTCCCCTCGCAATGATACTCTGTGAACTCGGCCAGGTCCGGAAGGAAGCAACCGCAGCAGACGACTCATGTGCCGAGGTGTGGCTGTTTGGGTTGCCACCCAATATAAGAAATCAATAGATTACACTTATATCTCCTTTACTATAAAACTCCCCATACTCGTTCACAAAAACATTAACTTTTTTACGTGTTTTTTACCTAGTTCAGTGTTACAACATATTGTCTTAAATTTGTTTTATGTTTATATAAAACTCAACATGGCTTTATCGCAATAATTATAGTATTCACTGCTAAATATAATGGGAAAAAACTATGAAAAAAGTACTTATACCTCTAATCACAATTTTTACCTTATTGATTGGTTTTTCAGCTAAAGCTGATGACTACAGTAAAACAATTAGTAATTTTAAGTCATCACCGGTGACAGCTGATTTTTTTAATAATGCATATGGCTATGCTGTTTACCCTAACATTGGTAAAGGTGGTGTGGGTATAGGTGCAGCGCACGGCTCAGGCCTAGTGTACCTTGATAATGAAAAGGTAGGAGAAAGTAAAATGACACAGCTTTCTATTGGTTTTCAATTGGGAGGGCAGGTGTATAGTCAAATCATTTTTTTCCAAGACAAGCGTTCATTTGATGAGTTCACCGCAGGTAACTTTGAGTTTTCTGCAGACGCATCTGCAGTGGCGCTAACTATGGCGGCGCAAGCAAAAGCAGGTACTTCTGGCGCCAGCTCTAGTCAAGGAACAGATTCAGACTCTACTAAGCAGAATGCTGTTACTTATCATAAAGGGATGGCAGTGATGACTTTAGCCAAAGGTGGTTTGATGTACGAAGCTGCTTTATCGGGTCAAAAATACAGCTATAAATCGCTTTGATAGTAAGTTGTATATCTTTGAGTAAACTTTTATAAGTTTAGCTAGTAGCGTTTTTATGGTTAAGTATCGCATTACCGTAAATGCTATTAGTTGAGCTTGAATGTATAGAAAGGTTTTGAGATAAACTTATCGTATTTAGTAAGTGTTTAGTTAGGGGCTGTTGATCTTTCACGGTTAATTTTTGTTCGAGCTAAAAGGGCTTTAATCGCGGCGAGTAGCGTGTAGCCTAGTCATTTTACCGCGTTATCGCCTTTTTA
>NZ_JAHKPW010000081.1 GCF_018860755.1 Colwellia sp. D2M02
AAATAAACGGTATTATTTTCATCTGTAATACGCCCTTCTACCGACGATGGTGCACCAAAAACGCTAGGTGAAAGAAGAGCCACCGAACAAGCTAAGGCAATAGCGGTTTCATGAAAGTTTTTTTTAGGTTGAAAAGTAGGCATAGTGTGCTCTCAGTTTTATTTAGTAATGTGTATTTAGAGCGCTCGCTTTATTATCAGCAAACGTTCTCACTGCTTTATTGTTTGCAGCAACTTACAAAATAAAAGTGACAAATTTATGTCAGCATAATTTCAACCCAGTCTATTTTAATGATTTTCCACCTTTTAATGAGTCTGTAAATACATTTTGAGCTTTTATGACCTGAGAGTGTTTGCTCTAGATGCCGCTACGTTCAGCGAAAAACTAAATAGCTCTTAAAAAATTATTAATAATTACAGGTTAACAGTAAAAAAACTGTCACTTAGCTGAGCTAATATGACCCTTATCAGTAGTTAGCTGAACGATTAGGCTATCAAGCATTACCTGATAATCGCTTCTTACGTAATACGTTGTCATTTATTGATATTCACCCACTTTGCTAAAGTAATAGGTTTTATGAGTCATTATTTTTTTACATCCAATAAATATTTAGTTGCCATATTGTTATTCACCTTGGTAACTATTTGCTCAACCGCTATAACTATCGGTGAGTTTAAAGCTATTAACAGTATCGCTTGGGTCGATATTATCGGCGAAGGCGGCATGATGTTGATGATATTTACTTGGATCGTTTTTACTTTAATAAGTCGTCCTGCAGGTCGAGTGACTACGTGGCTTTTTACGGGGCTTTTGCTAACCGAAATTTCAATGTTGCTCGACTTTCTTGATGAGTTTATTCACTACGCAGCTCATAACAGTTGGTTTACAACGGTTGAGTCATTTCCAGCAGCAATTGGTATGGTGCTGATGACTTTTGCTTTATATCAATTACACTTTGAACAACAAACTATTAACACACAGCTTAGAAGAACTGAACGCTACTACCGCGAGCATAGCTTAACTGATTTTGTTACTCAGCTTTATAGTGCTCAATATATGAAGCAGCAACTCAAGTATGAACTTAATCATGTTAAAGCACACCACTCGACCTTCAGTCTTATCATGTTAGATGTACGTAAATTTAATGATTTCAATCAAAGGTTTGGTTACGCACAAGGGGATTTTTTATTAGGTGAAATTGCGAAATTACTGCTGATGAACATTCGCGATGGTGACTTAGCCTGTCGTTATGCCAGTGATAGATTTATTGTTTTATTACCAAATACTACCGCAAATGTTGCTCGTGTTATTTCAGGACATATTGAACAAGCTGTTGCACATTTAGCTTATAAGTCAGGTGACTCCAGCACTGCTATTTACCCTAAAATATCAAGTTGTGTTAATCAGTACCAAGGACAACAAAGTTATCAAGAAATACTGGCTCAATTAAACCATAAAATGTCGGTGGTGAAGTATGAATCGACTGCTGCTCGATCTGATGTCACTTGCACTAATGTGCCAGTTAGCAATTAAAAAGACCGTAAATGAAATCTTATTTTGAGCAAAACGATAAAGTATTATCGAGTCATCATATGCTGTTATCACTGGTTGATATTGCTAAACAACGTGGAGTTCTACCCGATGTTTTACTTAAAGGCAGCAAAATATTTTACAGCGATTTATTACGAGAGCCTCTGAAAATATCAAGCGAGCAACTACAGAAAGTAGTTCTCAACAGTATTAAATTACTGCCACAAGGAGATGTGGCTTTTTTATTGGGACGACGGCTTTTCCCAAGTCATTTAGGTAATACGGGTAACGCCTTAATGAATTGCCGGCATTTAGCTGACATGGTGCGAGTGATTCAAACTCAGCAAATACCGCTATTTCCACTGCTGTTTATGACAATTAAACGTCACAAACAGCAGCACTTTTTCGCTTTTAATCAAAGCCTAACAACACTTGATACGCGTTATTATCATTTTCTCTGTGAAGTTTTAGCCAGTGCATTGGTTTGTGCGATAAAGTGGCGCTTAGGTTACCTGCCTAAATTATGCTTTACGTTTCCTTATGCAGAGCCCGATTATATTGAGCAGTACCAGGTCAACTTAGGGAGTGATATCTCCTTCTTAAATAGTGTCACTCAACAACCTTTGCAAATATCAATAAAGTCTGATGATTTATACCTGCGCTTTTGTGATCATAATCAAAGCTTAAAACGGCACTACTTAAACCTGAACTCATCGTTATTACCCTGTAATCAAAAGGCTCAAGCTGTTGGTTTAATTCAATACATTTTACATTTCATTGATAAAAACAACAGTGCCACACTTGAGCAAGTTGCCAGTTCGTTACTCATAAGTACTGCTACCTTAAAGCGTAAAATATCAGCACACCAAAGTAGTTACCAACAGATTATTGACCAATATAAACAACAACAAGCAATGTTTGATATTACTACCTTAGGCCTTAACAATGACAAAGTAGCAAACAAACTTAAGTTTTCAGACACCACAAACTTCAGGCGCTCTTTTAAACGTTGGACTGGTATGACACCCAACGAACTTAGACAATGTTATATCACCAATAAAGGGCTAACAGACTAGGGGCTGTTGAATTGGTAAATAAAAAGCCCGTATAATCACGGGCTTTGTTCGTTTCACTTTATAAAAACAACCAAGTCAAATATACCAAATTATCACTTGCTGGTATTACAACAAATCATAATTCCACTGTATTCCTAAACTAACCACATTATTCACTTGTGACGGCTCATTACTTTCATCGCGCATCCATTCGGTACGTAAGACGAAGTTCGGGTGAAATGCATAGCGCCAGCTAGCACTAATTCTATTAGGCTCAAAGCCATTATTATCTAAACCAGCTTGTGTTATAAATGTTGGGGTTGTTTGGGTAAACTTATTTTGTGTACTTAATATCTCATATTGTAAATGAATACTATGTTGCTCTCTTTCAATAAATGTTGTTAAACGGTATGAGTTTTGCGGTGCTTCAATATAAGCACTTTGGGTGGTACTGGCTATTTGGCCATCAACTTGCGCTTGCATCCATTCAAACTCTCCATGCACTCGCCACCGTTGATATTGCCAACTGGCATCAAAATATACACCGGTATTGAGTGTATCGCCTGAAAAGTAATACTCAGCAGTTACGTCTTGGCTTACACCATGGTTATGACCTTGGCTGTAACGTAAGTCAGCTCTTTTTTCAGCTTCACTATACATTACCCAAAACTTAGCTGAGGAATGAAAGTTATCATATTGAAAATTGAAATGACTGAATGCGGAAATACTTCCTTCGCCTGAGGTTGCTGGAAAGTTGTCACCATTAAAGACTTCAAAGCCTATTTTATAGTCTGAATTACCCCCTAAATAGCGCGGGTTAATTTTACCAACCACTGCCGCTCTCACACCAATATCATTAAAGTGACGACCAAATAAAATATCCGCTGACAAAGGTGCTTGGCTAAAAGTGTCTGCTGATGCGTGATAATTTAAAGTATCTGTAACATCAGTTGTCATTTTACCCGCTTCAAGCTGCAATCGTTGCTGAGCGATATACATTTCAGTACCAAACCAAAGGTTCTCTAGCTCAACACTATTATCTCCCCCATGGCTATGCCCGCTTAATTTAGCCGCAACATAATATTGATGATTTACATTCAAATACCCTTGTAGCTGTACATCATCTAAACTGACGCCTTTTTCGGTAGGAATAGACTCGCCACCAATTAAAAAACCATTGGGTTGCCATATTTCACCATTTTCTACTATTTGATTATTACGGTAAGTAACCGCAGCTAATACTTTCAAATAGTTATCTTCAAATAGTGATGCTTTTTGGTGCGCTATCGCAGGAGTAGAAATAACCGAGAGCACAGGTAAAAGAAATATTAGCCTACTACATTGAATAGGTTGAGTTCGTGTTTGCTTAAACATTAATTTTCCTCGTGCGGGTTTGAGAATTTTTCATTGTGAATAAAATCATAATCCGTTAATGATTCTAAAAATGCGACAACCGCATCAATTTCTTCTTCGGTGGCCGAAAAGCCCGTGATTAATGCAGACTTATAGGGGTTGTTTTTACCGTCACCAGCATTCTCTAAACCTTCGGGAGTTAACCGCCCACCACGCGCATAGTGCTCAACAACTTCGCGTAACGTGTTAATACTGCCATCATGCATATAAGGTGCGGTTAGTTCTATATTACGCAATGATGGCGGTCTAAATTTTCCTTTATCTGCAGGATCTGACGATAAATCAAATATTCCTTGATCTGATTCAGGGTAACTACCGTCTGAGTTAACGTTATATAAACCATTATTAAAAAATGGAAATAAGATAGCGTCATTAATTGAGTTGGCGTCTTTATAAGAGACGGTAAAGTTGATCCCCGTATGACAGTGAAAACATTCAAATTTTTCACCATTAAATAAACTAAAACCTTGCTTTTGTTGAGGTGTTAAAGCGCTTTTATCACCGAGTAAGTATTTATCGTAACTACTATTGGCACTAATCATAGTGCGTACAAAGCTTGCTAATGAAAATATTATTTTATTAATGCTAGCCCCTGAGTCATTCTCAGGAAAAGCTGCGCTAAACAATTGCTGATACTTTTCATCGCTGTTAAAGCGGTTTAATACAGTCTCAAGCTCGGCATCGGTTACACCCAATTCAATGGGATCATCAGCTCGAATAGGAACATTGAGCTGATCTTCCAATTCAAAAAAAGTGTCATTACTCCAAGTAAAGGTCGCGTTATAAGCAACATTGCTTAGCCCTTGGCTATTTCGAACGAGCGCATGACCTGTTGAGCCAATAGGTGTTGCAATACCATCAGCAAAAGCATCACTTTGAAAATGACACGAGCCACAAGACTGGGTTTGATTGGCTGACAGCTTAGTATCATAAAATAAAAAACGACCTAAGGTTATTTTTTCAGGGGTTAAGGGGTTAAAGTCTGGAATAGCCGGCAATGGCATATGCTCAGGCAATGCTAACAAACTACGTAAATCTTGCTCAGTTTCGGTAGAGGCTATTGTAGTGCTTGAAGACACTTTACAGCCAGTCACTAGCAGTGATGTAAATAATAAAGACGGTATTAACAGAAAACTCAATGCACTCTTTACAGAGGCTGTATCATTGAGTTTATTCTGTATTTTCCGACGGTTATGTCGATAAGTCATTTTTACTCTTTAATAAATACTAGGTTTGTATCGGCATCAGCACTACCGTCCACTAAACTTAAACCAAAGTTTTCAAAAATAGCCGCGCAATCACTTTGCATTGGGCTAGAGTGACAAGACACTGTTGGCGTGGTTTCATCACCTGTTGCGGAAAACTTAACATTTTGTAGTAAAGCATCTAAATCAATAACAATGGTATTTTGCGTTGGATTAAAGTCACTAATTGTCACCGTAGGAGTATTAACAGCACCACAAGTGTCTTTTTCTTCTAATGCAAGTAAACCATCACCACCACAGTTTCTACTACCTAAGTGAATCAAACCTTTACCTGCTTCATCAAGTGAATTACTAATGGTGAAATTCATCACAAAATGACGGTAACCACTTGCCCAAGACCAATACATTTCATTTAATGGCGTTGGCGCATCTTCTTGTGTATTAGTAGCAATAACTTCTTTCATAACCGCTTGTGGTACACCAACATCAAAACTAACACGGGTAACATTTTCATCTAATAATGTACCGCTAATACCATTATTTACACGTTCGGTCCCCCCTAAAGCTTCATCGGTACAAGCGCCTGATACATTACTTGTTAAGTCAATTAGGCCAACAAAGCCTTGCTCACTATGACGCTGAAAATCATTTTCATTAAGCTCAGCGGCAACTTCTTCATTGTTCTGGTTATAAAACTTAATATTACTCACGTAAAAGCGTAAATCACTAACCGATACTGAATGTAGAGCTTCTGTACCAAACTGATTATGGTTACTATCACAAGTCACTAACTCACCCGCACTTTTTGCTGCGAAACTTAAAGTAAAAGGAGCACTTTTATTTAAGTTACTATCTGTAATATCGCTTGAGCTGTCAGAGCCACAACCCGCTAATAAGGCGGCTGAAATAAGTGACAATGAAAGGGTTGAGTTAATTCTAGAACTAAAGCTTGTAAACATTATTGCATTCCATCGATTAAAAAAGTGCAATTATTATAACGATATAGCATAAAAAATAAGTGCGACCTATTGTCGCACTTCGCAATAAAACCCCTATTGTTTATAGTGTTTTATCTACCTTTTTAATGACTTTTAGTTTTAGAAAAAATTAAGATACAAACTGAGTGTTTATATTGTGCTATCTATTGGTAAAATATAAACTTAAACGAATTTTTCGACCTTGGTTGTAATTCTGTAGCCAATAATTAAATTCACTCTTCTTAACGAGCTTGCTGTTATATGCTTATTCGCTGTATTGCTTTATTATCACTCTGCCCTTATTTTATCTCACCTCTTTGCTTTGCTAGCAATAACGATGGTATTACAAAATTCAACACGGCCTTTGCTAAAACCTTTCATCAAGAGCTAAAAAAGCTCAGTATCCCTGGTGGCGCTTATGTGGTTGTAAAAAACAATCGCGTTATTGCCTTAGAAACTTTTGGATACCTTGATAACAGCAAAAAGCATAAGGTCGATAAAGATACCGTTTTCCGCTTAGCTTCTGTTTCTAAACCGTTTGCCGCAACTATAACGACAATGCTTGCTCAAGAGAAAAAGCTGACCTTATCTGATCCAATTACCCAGTATGTGCCTGATTTTGTGCTGGCAAAAAATAATGCCGCTAAAAATATACAACTCAAGCATATTTTAAGTCACTCAAGTGGTTTAATGCCTAATGCTTACGATAACTTGCTACATGAAAATTGGAGTATGGAAAAAATCATTAGTCGGTTTGATCGCATTACCCCCATTTGTAAACCAGAAAGGTGCTATGGCTATCAAAACGTAACCTATGGTTTTTTAGAAAATGCGATTGAATCGAGCCAAAGTAAAAGCTACGTTGAATTATTAAACGAAAAGCTTTTTGTACCATTAAACATGCACAGTGCTTCTGTCGGGTATGATGATTTTATCGCGCAAGACAATACAGCAAAGCCTCATATTTTAAGAAAACGCGTCAATACCGGTAAAAAAGATAAACAAGGTAAAGCGATCAAAAAATATATTTGGCGAACGGTAAAGGTTAGTCCAGACTTTTATAAAGTAGCTCCTGCTGCTGGCGTAAATGCCAGTATTAGTGATTTAGCTCAGTGGCTTATTGCTAACCTTGGCCATCAACCTGACGTACTTAGTCCTTCACTATTGAATATAATGACAACGCCACGCATTCAAACCAAAAAAGATTTAAAGCGCCGATATTGGAAAGATCATTTAACTGATGCGCATTATGGTTATGGCTGGCGTATTTATCAGTTAAAAGACTACCCTATTATTTATCATGGTGGTTGGGTCGCAGGTTATGTCGCCGATATAGGCTATTCGCCTGACTTAGATATTGGCTTTGCAGTATTACTCAATGCTGAGTCGGGTGTTATTAGTAAAATATCGACTCAATTTTGGTCTCAAGCACAAGTGTTAGCTCAATAAGTTAGCTCAATAACTATCTCATTTATACTTATATCAATAAAAAACGCGCCGGAGCGCGTTTTTCGTTAATTGATTTATCTTAATTTCATTATTTAGCTTTGCTTAACGCTAATATATTCGTCAACAAGTTGTGATAGAACATTTAATGGTACCGGACCATTTTTTAGCACCACATCATGAAATTCTCGAATATCAAAGTTGTCACCTAATTGCATTTTAGCGTGTTCACGTAGCTCAATAATTTTGTTCATACCAATTTTATAGGCGGTTGCTTGAGATGCCATCACCACATGACGCTCAACCATTTTCACCGCATCTGACTTGGCATTGGGGGTATTTGACACGTAGTATTCAATACCTTGCTCTCGGGTCCATTTTTTAGCGTGAATACCTGTATCAACCACTAAACGACATGCGCGCCATAACTCCATCGCTAAGCGACCAAAATCAGAATACGGGTCTTGATATAAACCAATTTCTTTTGGAATAAACTCTGAATACAAGCCCCACCCTTCGGTGTGCGCAGTATAGCCACCAAATTTACGGAACTTTGGAATACCTGTTAACTCTTGTTTAATCGCTAGTTGCATATGATGGCCTGGAATACCTTCATGATAAGCAAGCGCCGCCATTTGATAAACAGGCATCGCTTCCATATCGTAAAGGTTAGCGTAATATACACCTGGACGTGAGCCATCTGGCGCAGGTTGCTGATAAAATGCTTTACCTGCTGACTTTTCACGGAATGCTTCAACCGCCTTAACTTTTAATTTAGCCTTAGGCTTAGTTAAAAATAAACTATCCAAACGCCCTTCCATGTCATCTATAAGCGCTACCGCTTCATCAATATAACGCTGTTTACCTTCTGGGGTTGCTGGGTAGTAAAATTGTTTATCATTACGCATGAAAACAAAAAACTCACTCAAGTCACCTTTAAAGCCAACCGCTTTCATAATAACGCGCATTTCATCATGAATTCGAGCGACTTCACTTAAGCCTAATTGATGAATTTGAACCGCTGTTAAATCTGTGGTTGTGGTACGTTTTAAGGCGTTATTGTAAAACGCTTCACCGTTAGGGAATTTCCAAACACCGTCACGATTATCGGCTTTTGTTTCAAGTACCGTTAAGTAATTAATTAATTCTTCATAACCCGGCTTTAAGCTATTAACTAATGCCTTATTTAAGTTAGTGATTAACTGGCTTTTACCGTTATCGCTGATCTCAAGTTTATTCACCTTCGCCGTAAAATCGGCCAAAATAGTACTGTCGGTTTCCGAGTCAAACGGCGCACCAACGAGAATGTTTTTTGAGTCACGAATAACATGCTCAAACACAAATTTAGGGGCAATAATACCGCGCTCTTCACGTAAACGTAATTGCACAATTAATTGCTCCATAACTTTTTTAGCGCCATGAACACGCGAAATATAATCTTGCGCTTCTTTCACGTTACTAATTGAGTGCTGGTTAATTAAAAATGCAGGGACTTGTGAATGAGTACCGTACATTTGATTTACTGGGTAATTATGAAAACGCCATTTATAATCATCAATTTGATTTTGGAGTTTTTGGGTGTACAGGCTGTAACTAATTTTGGTTTGATCATCGAGAGTATCAAAGTCAATTGCCTGAATACGTATTAGGTTAGCTTTGGCAAATTCAAGCTCTTGTAAGCTGTTTTCTTCGGTGAACTCGCTCCATTTATCATAATCTTTTTTAATGCCAAGGTAAGTTTGTTTAACAGGATCACGATCAATACCTTCTTGGAAAATAGTATCAAAAAGTTTATTTGCTTGTGTTGAAGCTTCAGCAACAGTGGCTTCACTAATTGGCTGATTAACACTTTGATTAGCCGTTTGGCTTGTACAAGCACCAAGCAGTGCTGTTGATACGGCAAGTACCAAAATTGATTGTTTGAAGTTCATGCGATTCTCTCGTTGATGGTTATAAATACAGTGTGCCTGAGTGTCATGTACTTTATCAATGGCGCTACGACCAACTAACTGATTATTGCGATTAATAAAATAAAGCAGGTAAATTGTAGACCAAAAAAATGCCTATGCCCGTATCATCAGGTATAAGCATTTGGGTTTGTTTTTTAATAGAATTAACGTGGCTATTTTACTTTTATAGCTGCACTATTTACCTAACCACTCTATTTTATATAGATCGCGACGACGATCTAAATAGTTTCTTACTGAGCCTTCATTTTGCAGTTTATTTAATTTATCGAGATCTAAATCAACAATTAAGGTCATTTCAGTATTTGGTGTAGTTTCTGCCATAATCGCATCATGAGGAAACGAGAAATCCGAAGGCGAAAATACCGCAGATTGTGAATATTGAATATCCGCACCATCAACTTTAGGTAAGTTACCAACACTACCAGCAATGGCGACATAACATTCATTTTCTATGGCGCGCGCTTGGGCGCAACAACGGACACGTAAATAACCATTTTTTGTATCTGTCCAAAAAGGAACAAATAAAATTTGCATCCCCTCTTCAGACTGTAAACGCGCCAGCTCAGGGAATTCAACATCATAACAAATTAAAATGCCAATTTTACCAAAGTCAGTATTAAATACTTTAAGCTCATTGCCGCCTTGCATTATCCATGCTTTTTTCTCATAAGGCGTTGGATGAATTTTATATTGCGAGTCTACCGTACCGTCACGACGGCATAGGTAAGCTACGTTCAGTAATTCATCATCTTCTAACGTGGGTACTGAGCCGGCAATAATATTAATATTATATGATACCGCTAACTTTGAAATAGCTTCAACAATCTCAAGACTGTATTCCGCTAATGCTTTAATAGAATCAATAGAGTTTGCGTGATTATCTATTCCCATTAATGGTGCATTAAAAAACTCAGGGAACAATGCTAAGTCGCATTGATAGTCTGATAAGGCATCAACAAAAAATTCAACCTGTTGAATGAGCTCTTCAACGCTATCAAAAGGGCGCATTTGCCATTGTATACAACCTATACGTGCCGTTGTCCGTTTAGCACCAATGAGCGGTGACTTTTCAGGGTCGTAATATAAATTAGTCCACTCTAATAATGTTGCATAACCGTGCGACTCTTTATCTTCAGGTAAATACCCTTTAATAACACGCTTTACTTCAAATTCATTTGATAGTTGAAAAGTTAAAATAGGATCATAAAGTTCTTTCCGTTTAACTTGCTCAATATAAGCTTGCGGCGTTAATGTTTCAGAGTGGTTTTTATAAAGCGGAATACGCCCACCGGCAACAATGGCCTTTAAATTAAGATTTTGACAAAGCTCTTTACGCGCTTCGTATAAACGACGGCCTAAACGCATACCGTGATAATTAGGCGAAACAAAAACGTCAACGCCATAAAGTACATCGCCTAAAGGGTCGTGCGTTGTTAAATAAGCATTACCTGTTATTTCGTCATAAGTATGTTGATCACCAAACTTATCGTAATCAACAACAACACTAAATGCAGCTGCAACAACAACGCCGTGATCTTCAATACATATTTGTCCATCTTGAAATACCTTAAGCTGTGCTTGGAATTTTTTTTCAGGCCAAGCACCACCAAGATCAGGATAAACAGTATCCATGAGTTTTTTTACATCAGCGTAGTCACTTAATTTTAAATGGCGAAGGGTAAGTTTATGTTCGGGGTCTTCTATTAACGTATCATCAGTCATTGATGTTCTCTTTACAAAGCAACGCTAGTTAGCTCACGATTGAGCCGATATAACTCGTTGGTATCACCCATACAAAGTTAGATTTTTTATCTGTAAGGCATGCGCCATTACCACGCTAATACAATAAATTTTAATTAAGACGTAGCGCAGGTGATATATAAGGCAGCTTCAAAGAAAAGGCAAGTATTTTTGAAAGGTTATTTTACTGTGGACAGTAAAATTCTCATAAAGGGTGAAAGAGTGCATGATACGTTACTCAACGTTTAACATACCAATATCACTTAGCCATGCGTAAGCTTGCTCAATGTTATCAAAGAAATTACTTTCAACATTGGTCAACACCGTGTGACTGTCTTCCATTAGAGTTTTTTGCAGTGACATACCACAAATTACCGCTTCATATTTTTGATTATTGATATTGCCCCAGGCATTTAACTTATCAATTTCATCCCACATTTCAGGGGTCGATAACTCCCACTGACTTAAATCAACTAAGCATGCCCATGGTTTATCTTTTATTTGATTAACTAAGACTTTATATTCTCGGCAAAGTCTTAAAACAGTTTCAATATTCCAAGCGTCAAAACATTTGACAACTAAGGTTTGCCCAATAATTTTCATTTTAAAAGAACCGTGTTCTTGCATAAGTATTTCCAAAATTTATCATTAACATCTACAGTGATAATGTATTATTAGCTTTATGCACGCTACATACTTAAGTTGACTCAATTGCCATTTCGTCGAGTAATAATGAAATAGTTTTTAATGACGACTCATCAAACATAATACCCACAAGAATATTTCCATTATCAAATCTATTATTTTTAATGTGTGCATTTACCAGTAATGGCTCTTCTACACCTATACGTGTGATTGCAATATGAACGGGGCATTTTTTAACGCCACTATCACGGCTTATCGCCTTGAATGAAAATAAACAACCGCGGGCAGAAATGTCTACAATATAGCCGCCAATACAGTTACCCGTTAAGGTGTTACCTTTTTTATTTTGAGCGATTTGAGCGGGTATGTGTGTTTGTTTGCGTTGCGATGTTCTCAGTTGACGGTTTTCTATATGGGTAGGATAGTTTAAAAATATTAATTTTTCTGGGATAGTTGATACATGTTTTATACTCGTTGAAAAAGCAACACATTCACCATGCTGTCCTTCCAGAATATAACGAACGACTACGCCACTACCGCTAAGCAGTATGTCTTTGTAATCTGCGTGGTTTAGTTTACTTGGAAATTTGACAAGTATGTAACGACCTAAATCAATACCAATCACTACTGGCTTCATTCTAACGCCACTTAACCCACCAAATTGAAGATCTATTATTTTCCCTGGCGTTAAATTATGTATAAACTCATTAAGAATTTGGTTTTCGGCATCTATCATTCAATAACTTCGTTTTAGATAACTTTACTAAATACTGCATTGTTAAATAATAAATATCAATATATTAATATTGGGATAGAAAAAAATAGATACAAGAAATAATGACTTCACATGTAAGGTAGTCACAAGTGCAACAACCACTGCGCTATATATTGAGTGAATATGCTTTATTTAAACCATACTTTACCGCCAACTATTTTCAAGGCGGGCGTTCCTTTAATTAATTGCTCCCGAGCAAAAACCAACTCACACTTGGGGCAAGTACCTAAAACTTGAGTAAAATCTTTGCTTATACGCTCAATAAAACATTTTACCAGAGCGCCCTTGCCACCTTTTCTATATTTAAGCAGCTGCGTATTACAGCTGCTACAAAATATATCAACGGTTTTTGTTGGACCTTTTTTATTCGGTTTAGCCATTGTGGTTAATACTTTATCTTATTGCGTTTTTCAATTCTGTGCTGAACATTACAGCAGACTAACGCCTAATATTTTCAAATTTTCAGCCATATCTTCCGCAGCAGTTCTAGGAGAAATATCTTCATCTATTTTGATAATCATACCGGCTTTGTCGATATAAAAAGTTACTCGGCTAGCAACACCGGCAAAATTTAAAACATTATAGGCTTTTGCAGCGGCCTTGGTTGGGTCACTTAACATAGGAAAGTCAGCTCCCGTCTTTTCTGCAAAGTCTCTATTGTCATCTAATGGATCAACGCTTGCCATAAAATAACTCACGTCATACTTTCTTATCAGGTGACCTTTCTCAGTTAACGATTTGCACTCGATAGTGCAGCCACGTGTATTAGCCATAGGGTACCAAGCTAATACGATTGCTTGTTTACCTTGATAATCAGATAGCTGATAAAAGTCACCATTGGTTGCTTGTAACTTAAAGTTTGGCGCTTTATCGCCCACCTTAAGTTCGTTTGCGCTCAAGGTTAAGCTAATAGCGCAGGAGATTATGCCGAGCAGTGATAAAAGTTTTTTCATTGTTGTTACCTTAAAAGTAGTTGAAACGTTTTAGCAAGCGCCATGTAAAGCGCAATATGTAAACGACAATAAAATTACGCCTTAAATGGTTGAAGGTATATACGCGCTTGAGTGTACTACAGATCTAAAATAGCACGATAAAAGTTATCATAAATTAATTAACCACTTTAAATTGCTCTTGATAGTAAAAACCTTGTACAAAATCAATATTGAGTGTTTTCGCTAGTGCCAAATCATCCGCTGTTTCAACCCCTTCTAAAATAACCTGTTTACCTGCGCTGTGTGCATAATTAATAATAGACTCCACTAACAGCATAAAGTTTTGGTTGGCTCTATTTTTTAATACGTATTTATCTAGTTTTATATATTTAACTAGCTGAATAACCGATGTTGAGATCATTGATTGAGGGTTACACACGTCATCAATTGCTGTGCGTATATTATTTTTAGCTAGGTTATCTATCATCGCTAAACTCATAATCGCATCATTAATTTCTGAATTTTCAATCAGCTCAACTACTACTTCTGCCTTTTGAAACTCTTTAAATAATTTTAAAAATGGGTTATTGCCATTAATAATTCCACTGGAAAAATAAGAGTCTTGATCTAAGTTAACAAAAATATCCGAGCCATTGACCGCGTACGATAGTTGCAGCTTTTTCTGTTGATATTCAACTTGAAACAAACTTAACGGGCTACTGTGTAATGATGCATAAACTAGATCAGGCCTGAGCGGTTTATCATCGGCACTATAAAAACGCGCTAACGCTTCATAAGCAAATATTTCATTATTTTTACACGCTATGATGGGCTGATATTCAACACCAAAACGTTTTCGTTCGATTAAATCTATTAAACATTCTGAGCTTAATGCTTCTGTATTTTTCATTCATTACCTAAGTCACAGCGGCTAGATTACTTGCTGTTGATATGACTTTTTACGATAGGATTAACGGGACGGCACATATTAAATGAGAATTATTATCAGGTAAAGGTAATTACTAAAACATTTAGCGAATGTTGCCAACAACTCCAAATAATAGAGAGCTTTCGCTGAATTCAACTAATAACTATACGCTTTTAGCTATGTTTTTAGGCTATAGTAAACAATCACTCCAATACATAACAGAGTTATCAGGGTTATTTAAATTATTTATGTGGAGTTATTGGAGTTATATTTATATGCATGCAAAGGGGTTGTCGGAGTTATTATAAAGTGACATGATGTGGTTAACAAACAGACAATGTTAATTAGGTATCTGGCATGAAATACCCGTTATTGATAGAGAAAAAAAACCAAGCGTTCGGTTATCAAGTGAGCGTACCAGATTTACCCGGTTGTCAGGCGAATGCTGACTCTATTGATCAAGCTTTTGAAAATATTAACGCGGTGATCAAATCACATCTCACTATATTATCTGAGTACTCAGAGCCAATTCCAAATGGTACATCAATAGAAAAACAACGGGCCTTATGGCTAGCAAATCGTACTCAAGCACAATTAATAACTGATAATAGTACTGAAGTTATTTGGGGGTTAACCGAGCTAGACATCACTCCCTATTTAGGAAAAAGTCATAAAATCAATGTCACCTTACCTGAGTTGCTGATATCGCAAATTGATAAAAAAGTGAGTAAATCGCCAGACTATAAAACCCGATCGGGCTTTATTGCTTCGGCCTGTATAGCGCTACTTAACAAGTAGCTCTTTTGGTTATCATTAAGTGCGGTTGTTACCTTCGGGTTTAGGAGCAGACTTAGGTTCAGCTTTATGTTGAGGTAATAATATTGATACATCAATGCTCTCTGCGGCAATTTTAATTTTATCGGTGAAGGTTAAACCCTGCCCTGCTCTTATGTTCATATGAGCATCAGCAATAAAGTCTACTTGTGCTATTTTAGGTATTGGCAGTAACTGAGTTAAGGACTCAATATTTTCAGCTAAATTGCTCATTGGTGTCTCGCTGGCGCAATTTGCCACCCAAGCAATGCAATTTAAACCATCGGCCTTAATTGCATCAAAAGTGAGTAAAGCATGGTTTAAACAGCCAAGCTTCATATTCACAATTAAAATAACATCCATTTTTTGTGCTTTAACAAAATCAGCCATAAATTGTGTCGTGTTTCTAGTACCTTGCGCGCTATTGGCGACCATCAGAGGTAATCGCCAGCCACCAGCACCTTCAATTAAATTAATATCTGCATTTAAAGCATTAATCTGAGTAAAATGCGTACTTAAGTCACTTACCGTGATTGCTTGTTGGTGTTTTTGTGCTGCAATATGTGGTGCTATAGGCTCTAAAAAAGCAATGGGGTTTACTTGCTTTAACGATTGCTGACAATTTGCATAATGGGTTAACCATTTAGCGTCATCATTAACTAACTCGCCATTAATTAGTTCACAGCCAGCAGATACAGGCTTATAAGCAGCGACTCGTTGATGATATTGTTGAGTAAGGGCGTAAATAATAGCGCAACTGACAAAGGTTTTTCCTGCGTCGGTATCCGTTGCGGTAATAAAAATATTTTTCATGAAAAGTAACCTGAAAATATACTATAAAAAGTCAGTACTGAACTAACCCTTTATAATTATTAAAGAATAAAGTCTCAATCAAGCTAGGTTTTCACCACTAAACCTGAAAAAAGACGATAGGTAGCGGGGTAAATACCACTAGGCTCAAGAAAGTCTTGGTAATGCTCGGTCATTTTAAACCATTTAGCTTTACCGGATAAACCACGGTTCTTTTTATTAGCTAAATGATTAGCCCCTAAACCTTTTAATTCACGTGCTAAATGAATGACATTTTGATATTCAAGTACTATATCTTGGCATTTTTGTTCAACTAACTGACACGATTGTTTGCTAAAAACATCGTTTAACTGAGCAGCGGTTTTAAAATCAATAACGTGCTGATCATCGTCAACTTGTCGCCATGATGACTTTAGTTCATGTAACGTGCCATCAACAAGTGTTGTAAAAATAAACATACCACCCGGTTTTAGCACCCGCAGTATTTCTTTAACAGCATTATCAAGCGGATTAAACCATTGAATAACCAAGTTAGAATAAATAAGATCAATACTATTATCTTGTAAAGGAATGTGATGAGCATCTCCTTCAACCCAAGTAATACTCTCATTACGGTTTTCTTGCGCAAATCGTAGCATTTGTGTGGCAATATCTAAGCCTATTACACGTTGATATTTACTGGCTAATAAGTCGGTAAAAAAACCGGTACCTGAGCCTAAGTCAAGCACGGTTAAATCGTCTTGCTCAGGTAACCACGGCATTAAGTGTTTACCTGAAAAACGTTGTAAGCGTGCTGAAACATCGTATGATTCACTCGCAGAGCCAAACGTTTTTGCAATATTTTTTCGGGTAAATCGAATTTGTTCGGTTGGAACCATTACTTTAGAGCCTTGTTTAAGCATTCTGCTAAGTATTTGATATCATTTTCATTATGATGTGCACAAATGGTTACGCGTAACCTAGAGCTATTAACCGCAACTGTTGGAGGTCTGATTGCCGTTAACCAAATACCCTGCTGTTTTAATTTTTCACTGACCTGAAGTGCTGCTTTTTCATCACCAATAATAATAGCGTGAATTGATGACTGTGAGGTGATCAATTGGATATTATCTGCTAATAACCTTGTAAAAAGCGCGCTGAGTTCATTAATTTTATCACGTCGCCATTGCGCCTGTTTTATCAATTTAATGCTTTTAATTGTCGCCCAAGCAATCGCCGGTGATATTGCGGTTGAATAAATATAGTGGCGAGAAAAATTGATTAAATAATCGTGCAACTCTGCCTGACAAGTTAAAAAGGCACCACTGGTTGCCATCGCTTTACCAAAGGTTGCCATAGTAATATCAATATCAGTAATGCTATTACTGCCCTGACCTTGTTCACCGATAACACCGATGCTGTGAGCATCATCTAAATATAACCAAGCATTATGTTGTTTGGCCAATTGTGCTAATTGAGCAACCTTAGCTTGATCGCCATCCATACTAAACACCCCTTCAGAGGCAATTAACGTATTCTCGGCATTATTTTGTTCAAGCAGTCGTGCCAATTGCTCGGTATTATTGTGGTTAAAGCGTTTCACTTTGGCGTTACTTTGATATGCACCATCAATCATTGAAGCATGACTAAGCTTATCTAAATAAAATTGCGCCTGGGAAGTGTTACTGCTTTGCGTATCACCTTGTTGCCCTAGTGCATGAAATAGTGCCAAATTAGCCGAGAAGCCACTTGAAAATAATAAACAGCGTGGTTTATTTAGCCATTGGCATATTTCATCTTCTAATGCTTGATGAACATAATGATAACCAGTAACTAAGCTAGAAGCGCTGGCACAAGTACCAAATTTATCAGCGCCTTCTTGCAAGGCCTTATTAATTTCAGCATGATTATTTAATCCTAAATAATCATTTGATGAAAAATTAATATAGTGTTTTCCAGCAATATTGATCGTGCAATTATGTTCGTTGGTAACGCCAGCACCAATGCATACACGTTGACGATAACGATTAAGTTGTTGCTGTTCGGCCAACTGGCGGCTGATAAAACTGAAATTATTAGCGTGTTCAGTTGGCATCATAGCTTTTACCTTAGTAACGTTACTCACTCTAATAGCAAGCTAAATAACGTTATAATGCTGCGTTAGTAAATAAGTCGCTGTGTTGTTGATCAACAATCGCCGTTTTAACTAATTTATCAACACGTTCATTATCATCAACAACCGTTTCAGTGTTAATGCCTAACTTTTCAAATAACGCAATATCTTGATTAGTTTCAGGGTTTTCAGTGGTTAATAACTTACAGCCATAGAAAATAGAGTTTGCACCAGCAAGAAAACACATTGCTTGCATTTGCTCGTTCATTGCTGAACGACCAGCCGATAGACGAACATGGCTTTTTGGCATCATAATACGGGCCACAGCAATACAGCGAATAAAATCAAAACTTTCTAAGTCATCGACATTTTCTAATGGTGTACCTTCAACTTTAACTAACATGTTAATAGGCACACTTTCTGGTTGTGGGTTTAAATTGGCTAACTGTGCTAATAACGAGGCGCGATCTACCGCTTTCTCGCCTAAACCGACAATACCGCCACTACAAACTTTCATACCAGCAGTACGAACATTATCAAGAGTGTCTAAACGGTCTTGATAAGTACGGGTGGTAATAATTTGATTGTAATGCTCTGGTGAGGTATCAAGGTTGTGGTTGTAGTAATCTAAACCTGCTTCTTGTAATTGTTCAGCTTGGTCTTCTGACAACATACCTAAGGTCATACACGTTTCCATGCCTAACTCTTTCACACCTTTAACCATGCTTAATACATAAGGCATGTCACGCTCTTTAGGGTTACGCCATGCGGCGCCCATACAAAAACGGGTTGAGCCCATTTCTTTAGCGCGTTTTGCGGCTTCAAATACTTTTTCAACCGCCAGTAAACTTTCTTTTTCTAAGTCAGTTTTATTACGTGCACTTTGCGAGCAGTATTTACAGTCTTCTGGACAAGCTCCAGTTTTAATTGATAATAAAGTACTTACCTGTACTTCATTAGGATTAAAATTCTCTCTGTGCACAACTTGTGCTTTAAACATTAAATCGTTGAAAGGAAGATCAAATAATTCCTTAACTTGCGCTAAGTTCCAATTATGGCGAATATTTGTTTGTTGGCTTGCTGACTGTGTTGATAAAACTGCTTCGGACATGATTACTCAATTGCATCTGGTTAACTTAACGGGTAGTCTAGCCAGCACGACCATGATGTCAACAATTTTAATTGCCAGTAGTTAACAAATGAACAAAAAACAAACACACCTTCACTCTTCTTTCTCGACTTTATCCACAAACGATTTACTTCAATTCGATAAAGATAATGTTTGGCACCCATACACTTCAATGTCTGCCCCCTTACCTACCTATATGGTAGATCGCGCTGACGGTGTTCATATTCACTTAGCCAGTGGTGAGCAACTTATTGATGGTATGTCATCTTGGTGGTCAGTTTTACATGGCTATAATCATCCTAAACTAAATGCAGCACTCGTTGAACAGTCAGCAAAAATGTCGCATGTGATGTTTGGCGGTTTAACTCACCAAAGCGCCATTACATTGTGCGAGAAGCTCATTCGTTTAACACCAACAGGGTTAGATAAGGTTTTTTTATCTGACTCCGGCTCCGTGGCTGTTGAAGTTGCAATGAAAATGGCATTGCAATACCAACATGCAGTAGCTGCTAAAAATGCTACTAAGTTAACCAAAACAAAATTACTCACGGTTAAGAATGGTTACCATGGCGATACTTTTGCGGCGATGTCAGTTTGTGATCCCGTGACGGGAATGCATCAAATATTTGAGCAGGTATTAATGCAACATTATTTTGCTCCACCGCCACAATGTAAATTTGGTGAAGCGTGGCAGCCAGAAGATGCCGTTGAGTTAAGTAGGCTATTTGCGCAACATCATCACGAAATTGCTGCTTTTATTATTGAGCCAATAGTACAAGGTACTGGTGGTATGCGTTTTTATCACCCTGAATACTTAAAAACCTGCCGAGCACTTTGTGATCAATACAATGTGTTATTCATTGCTGATGAAATTGCCACAGGCTTTGGCCGCACGGGTAAGCTTTTTGCCTGTGAGTGGGCAGACATAAGTCCCGATATTATGTGTTTAGGTAAAACACTTACTGGTGGCTATATCACTTTAGCCGCAACCCTTTGCTCTGAGCATATAGCCAACACGATTAGCCAAGGCGAAGCCGGTTGCTTTATGCATGGACCAACATTTATGGGGAATGCTCTTGCCTGCGCAGTAGCGAATGCCAGTATCGATTTATTATTTGAGAATAACTGGCAACAACAAGTGGCAGATATAGAAAAGCAGCTAATTCAAGATATTTTACCCCTTAACTGTCACCACCGCGTTGTAGATGCGCGAGTACTGGGCTCTATTGGCGCCGTTGAATGCAAGCAAAGTGTCAATGTTGCTGCTATACAAAAGCGTTTTGTAGAATTAGGCGTATGGATCCGCCCATTTGGTCAACTTATTTATATCATTCCGCCACTTATAACTACCGCAGCGCAATTAACGACATTAGTAAACGCGATTGCCGAAGTATTAAATGATGACAACTGCTTTACCACTAATTAACCTGAGATCTGCTTAATTAATAATAGTAAGAACAGTACTAACTATAACGGTGCAAGTGATAAAGAATATACACCAGCCAGATCAAGTTAATGACCAGTAAAAAAATCAAATGGTAATGCGGGTTATCGGCTTTACGGCGGTTACGATACTTATCAAGCATCAACGCAAGGTAGCTGCCTAAAGCACTGAGCCAAAGCAAAATGTATAAATACCCCGTTAAGGGGGTTAACCAAAATTGCCTGACGTCAATATCATAATAACGTAGCACGCCATAATTGCTTTCTGGCGCTGCGTAATACGACATAATTAATGCGACGAGAAACAATATCCAACTAACCAGTGCTAACAGTATTTTGCCATAAACCCATGTGTCGATATTTTTTCGGCGTTCAACAGGTTTAGCTGTTTCAGCATCGTTAGATTGTTTATCAGGCGTTACAGATAATTTCATTCATTAAGCTCTTTTTATGAATATTTACCGTTAAGTTCTAGGGGCTGTTGATCTTTCGAGATTATTTTTGCAGCTTTTTGTTGGGTATTTATACAAGGCAGAGCCTTTGTAATGTAGTTATTCTACCTAAAAAGGCGATAACGCAGTAAAAATGACCAACAAACGCTGTCCGAAGGATTCGGCTAAAAGCGTTTTACTCTTTGTTGAACAGTATTTGCTTAGAATGACTAGGCAACACAC
>NZ_JAHKPW010000082.1 GCF_018860755.1 Colwellia sp. D2M02
TTTTTGCCCATTCCTTCGGACAGCGTTTGTTGGTCTTTTTTACTTCGTTATCGCCTTTTTAGGTAGAACAACCACACGACAAAGGCTCTGCCTTGTATAAATACCCAACAAAAAGCGGCAAAAACAATCTCGAAAGATCAACAGCCCCTAAAATAAAATGTGAACTCACAGGCAAGTTTTCAGTACCTACAACAAAGTTAACGATGACTTAATTCACTAAGGTAAATAACCTGACTTAAAAATACAACTAGAATATTAGGGTGGTTAAACTTTCGCGTTTTTTATCAAAGAAAATAACCGAAAAAGAGTAACTAACCCCAGTCATGTAAATCAACACTTATCGTTGAAACCTCAATAATTATTACAAGTAAGGATATTTTATGATTTATGCAATACCTGGTAGTGAAAACTCTCTTATTACCTTTAAACCTCGCTATCAAAACTTTATTGGCGGGCAGTGGGTTGAACCCCAAAGTGGCAAATACTTTGATAATATTAGTCCGGTTAATGGTCAAGTTTTCTGTCAAATACCACAATCCGATGAACAAGACATTACCTTAGCTCTTGATGCGGCTCACCAAGCCAAAGAGTTATGGGGTAATACTTCAGTAACCGAGCGCTCCAATACCTTATTAAGAATCGCCGATCGCCTTGAGCAAAACCTTGAGTTATTAGCCGTCGCCGAGACATGGGACAATGGTAAGGCTATCAGAGAGACCTTAGCCGCTGATATTCCTTTAGCAATTGACCATTTTAGATATTTTGCTGGTTGCTTACGCGCTCAAGAAGGCTCACTTGCGGAGCTTGACGAACATACTGTTTCATACCATTTTCATGAGCCCTTAGGCGTGGTTGGCCAAATCATTCCATGGAACTTCCCTATTTTAATGGCTGCTTGGAAATTAGCACCGGCACTAGCTGGTGGTAATTGCGTAGTACTTAAACCAGCTGAGCAAACCCCCGCTTCTATTTTAGTATTCATGGAGCTTATTGAAGACTTACTGCCCGCTGGTGTGCTCAATATTGTTAATGGTTTTGGCGCAGAAGCAGGTCAAGCACTGGCAAGTAGCAAACGTATTGCAAAAATAGCCTTTACCGGCTCAACTCCTGTTGGTGAGAAAATACTTAAATGTGCTGCTGAAAATATTATTCCTTCTACAGTAGAGTTAGGGGGTAAATCTCCCAATATTTTTTTTGAAGATGTTTTAGATCACGAAGACGAATACTTAAGTAAATGTATTGAAGGGGCAGTATTAGCCTACTTTAATCAAGGGGAAGTTTGTACTTGTCCTTCACGTTTATTTGTTCATGAAGACATTTACGATAAGTTTATTGAAAAAGTCATTGAACGCACAGCTGCAATTACCCGTGGCAACCCATTAGATACAAACACTATGGTTGGCGCACAAGCATCAAAACAACAATTTGATAAAATTTTAGGTTACATTGATATTGGTAAAGCTGAGGGTGCAGAAGTGTTAATGGGGGGTGGCGTCGAAGCGTTAAGTGATGACCTTAGCGATGGCTTTTATATTCAACCAACATTATTAAAAGGCACTAACGATATGCGCGTTTTCCAAGAAGAAATTTTTGGGCCCGTCATATCACTTTCTACTTTTAAAGATGAAGCTGAAGCATTAGCGCTAGCGAATAGTTCAGAATTTGGTTTAGGTGCGGGCGTATGGTCTCGAGATATGAATCGCGCTTACCGTATGGGCAGAAAAATACAAGCAGGCCGAGTATGGACTAACTGCTATCATATGTACCCTGCTCATGCTGCTTTTGGTGGTTATAAAAAGTCAGGCATTGGTCGTGAAACTCATAAAATGGCATTAGAGCAATACCAACAAACTAAAAACCTATTGGTGAGTTATAGTGTTAACCCTTTAGGTTTTTTCTAATCACTACTTTTAAACAACTAAAGTGTTTAAGTGCTAATGAAACTCATATGATAAAGGCAAATAACTTAAATTAACGCACTTAAATTAACACCCATAGGTTAGCCTCTGTAAACTGAGGGCCTTATTTATATAAAAACCAATAAAGTAACACTTTATTGGTTTTTTTTAACTGGCTATAACAGCCGTTATTGATGATAATAACCGCTCTTCTCTTCTTCCAAACAGAGCTATTATCTTCATGAGCAAAAAATTCTACGTTATATGGAAAGGCGCAAAAACAGGTATATTTACCTCATGGCCTGAAGTACAAAGCCACACAGCAGCTCGTCCCGATGCACAATTTATGGGCTTTGAGTCAAAAGCTGCCGCTGAGCAAGCATTTGCATCAACTTACACCAAAGCCTTAATGGCGCGCTCATTAAGTAAAAAATCAACTTCATCATCAACAAATCCAATTAATAGCTCAACTAAAAAAAGTGCCAGTAAAAAAGTCACCTCAGCAGCTAAATTGGTCACTCAAGATGCTGATATTGAAATATATTGCGACGGTGCATGCTCACCTAACCCTGGTAAATCAGGCACTGGGCTTGCTGTTTATGAAAGTAAAAAACTCACCTCTTTATATTACGGCTTATACGAGGCCAATGGCACCAACAACACCGCAGAATTAAATGGCTTATTATCTTCGTTTCAATTAGCTGAACATTTTATCAAAAAGCACCCTGAAAAAAGCATCAAAATATTGTCTGACTCAAAATATTCGATAGATTGCATAACTAAGTGGGCAAAAGGCTGGCAAGCAAAAGGCTGGACCCGTGGCAAAGGTGAAGAAATTAAAAACCTTGCGCTTATTCAGCAATGCTTTGCTCGCTATCAAACCATTAAAAACAACATTACTATTGCTCATGTAAAAGGCCATGCCAATATAGAAGGAAACGAATTGTCAGACAGAATGGCGGTATTAGCGAGGGTAAAACAAGAAAAATCCATGCTGCGTTATGACGGTATACTCGATATTAAAACCATTTTAGCGATGGAGTCTGGTTAAGCGATCACCTTAAACACTAGAGCACTTTCACCTTTACTATGTGTAGAGGTAACTTATGGGTAATTTATGGGCAACTTATGGATAACTAAATGCTGATTAATATTTTTATCACCTTATCGCTATTATTATTAACTGCTTTCATTTTATCGCGAATATACACCCTGCCCCGTAATATTTGGTTATTATTCATTGCTCAGCCATTGGTAGCCTCATCAGGACCAGTGATTGTGTTTATTGGCGGCATATTATCAAGTCAATTGGCCAGTGACCCTTCACTGGCAACACTACCAATCACCTTAATGATTTTAGGTGTTGCCGCAGGCTCAGTGCCAGCAGCCATGCTAGCAAAGTTTAAAGGTCGAAAATTTGCAGCATTAACAGGGTTAAGTTGCTCTATGGTTGCGGCATTAATAGCCTTAGTTTCTGCAAAAATTGCCGTGTTTGAGTTATTTGCTCTAGCGAGTTTATTATTTGGCTTTGGTAGTGCTTTTACCCAACAATTTCGTTTTGCCGCGATTGAAAGCAGCACCGGTGACGATGATACGCCAAAAATATTAGCCATTTTAATGCTAAGTGGGGTGTTCGCCGCCTTTTTAGGGCCTGAAGCAGCGTTGGTTGGTAAAGATTGGTTAACCTCCCCTTATGGTTACGCTGGATCTTTTTTATTGCTCGCCTTACTTATTCTATTCGCCATCATTATCATGCTCGGTTTTACTAATACCGACATCAAAGAAGACAAAGTAATCGGTCAAGTACGCCCGTTAACGCAAATAATACGCCAACCTATTTTTATCATTGCTATTGGCAGTGCAACAATTGGCTTCGCTTTAATGAGTTATTTAATGACCGCAACGCCTTTAAGCATGCACCACATGCAAGGGCATAGCTTACATGACACCAAATGGGTTATTCAAAGCCATATTGCTGCAATGTATTTGCCCTCTTTAATTACCCCTTGGTTAGTCAAACGCATTGCAGTGAAAGGATTGATGCTTATTGGCACAATAATTTATACCATTGTAGCTATTATCGCTTTATCGGGAGAGCAAGTAATGCATTACTGGTGGGCTTTATTGTTATTAGGGGTTGGTTGGAATTTTCTCTTTCTTAGTGGCACCTCTTTGTTACCACAAAGCTATAGCAGCGCTGAGCGTCATAAAGTACAAGCAAGTAACGACTTTATTTTATTTGCCTTTCAAGCGCTCGCTTCATTAATGGCAGGTTGGGTATTATTTAACGCAGGCTGGCATACGGTAGTATTATCTAGCCTGCCCTTTATTATCATTTTATTTATGCTTAACTTTTTCTATTATAGGAATAGAACTCAAAAAACTAACACACACGGGAGTCGTTTATGAGTAACGGGGTAATGATTATTGTTATAGTGTCTATTGTCTTTGGCATGCTCTATGAAATGTATAAAAAGTATTTAGACTACAAAGCTAAAACCCTCGCACACACTTCATCAGCGAATGAATGTGCTGACGAACAAAATACTGCACTTAATTTACAAATTAAAAAGTTAACTGAGCGCGTAGAAACATTAGAAAAAATTGTGACTGATGAAGGCTATCAAGTACAGAAAGAGATTAATAATTTATAACTTTTATTTTTCCAGACAAACTACTCTAACCGTCATCGGAGGTAATTAATGCAGCTTATTATGAAAACTGAGTTTGATAACTTACGACTTAACCAAGAGCATACTTATGACAGCGATACTAATGGTGATAAGCAAGTGGTTAAAATTTACTGCGGTGAAAAATTAATTGCCAAAAAGCTGAAACAGAAAAAATCTATTCGTTTTTTTGGCATTAAAGAGTATGCGAACTACCTTACACCAGAAGACAGTTTGGGGTAATGAGCAAAAGTACTAGATAAAAGTACTAAGCTACTATAACTAAAGCGCTATTTTTTCAACATAGACTTTAAATCGGCAAACGGATTGTAAGTCGCACTCTCTTGGTTACTATCTCCAGCTTTAACTTCCGTTTGATAGCTGGCATGGTCAGTATATTTAGCGTGTTCATTATCATGACAATAAATACAGAGTAACTCCCAGTTAGAGCCGTCGTTAGGGTTATTGGTATGATCATGATCAATATGATGCACCGTTAACTCTTTAATGTTTGAATAAACAAACTCTCGAGCACAACGACCACATACCCAAGGGTAAAGTTTTAATGCACGGTCACGATAACCTTGTTCTTTTTGTTTATAGTTGGCGCTGGTGCCAAAGCGATCTGAGGACATAATCTAAGCTGAATTGAAATAAAATGAATAGTCGCTAGTGTATTGCTTAGACAAAGGTTTAGCAAGATAGTAACGCCCTATAACAATGGTGGTTTATTAAAGTAGTTTTTCAAATAATCAATCAGTAAGCGCAATTTTTTAGAGTCTGCACTTCCTGGTGGGAAAACACCATAGATATTAATATCTTTCATGGTGTACTCAGCCAGTACTCTTATCAAAGAGCCTTGTTGTATTTTTGGAGTGGCATCATAAAGAGGGATTCTTGCGAGACCATGTCCACCTTCAACAAACGCCGTTCTTGCTGCAGCATTATTAGTCGTAATAGTCCCTTTCATTTCAATACTAAAAGAGCGAGTACCTTTGGTAAGCTCAAGTGCTCCTGAAGTGAGCTTGTATATTACCCACTGATGCTTATGTAAGTCGGTAGGATGTTTAGGCAAGCCAAATTTCTCAAAATAGCTTGGCGCTCCGCACAAACAAGTACTCAAAGTAGAGAGCTTAGTCGCTTGTAATCCTGAGTCCACTAAAGGTGCACCACGAATCGCTAAATCTATCCCCTCTTTCATAATGTTAACCACTTCATCGGTTAACATCACGTCGAGTTCTATTTTGGGGTAAAGCGCTCTAAACTCATTCAATGCTGGCACAATCGTTTGTAGCCCTACATTAACAGGACATGTAATTTTTAATAAACCTACAGGTTCACTTTTTAAGTTTTCAATTTGCTGATTAGCCGCAAAAGCTTGCTCTGCAATAACCCGGCAATGTTGATAATACTCACTGCCTGCTTCGGTTAATGAAATCGTTCTGGTTGAACGATTCAATAACTTAATTTCTAGCTGAGCTTCAAGCTTCTTTATATGGTAACTCACAACAGCGCGTGACAAGCTAAGTCTTTTAGCGGCGCCACTTAACGTCCCTTGTTCAATGACTTGTGCAAAAACAACCATACTTTTAAGCTGTTCAAACGATATATCCACAATGACACTCCTCAAGATCAGCAACATGTTAAAACCTTATTGTATCATTAATTGATACAAAGAAACTCATTGAACCTGCATTGTTCAATATTAATTATCACCGTAGACTGTCCTTACTGAAAAATATCACTCACTTTATTAAAGCCACAGAGGTCATTATGAATACAAAGAAAATATTGATGGTATTAACATCACATGCTGAACTAGGTAATACCGGTGAAAAAACAGGCTTTTGGGTAGAGGAATTTGCGGCACCCTACTACACATTTAAAGCAGCGGGTATACAAATAACACTTGCTTCGCCTCTAGGTGGGCAACCGCCAATTGACCCTAAAAGTGAAATGGCAGACTTTCAAACACCTGCTACAGTTAAGTATTTTAAAGATACTGAGGCGCAACAGCTTATCGCTAATACGCAAGTATTATCTCAAATAAGTGCTGATGATTTTGATGCGGTATTTTATCCTGGCGGTCACGGGCCTTTATGGGATTTAACTGATAACAATGACTCTATTCAATTAATTGAACAGTTTTTAGCTGCAAATAAGCCTGTTGCAACTGTGTGTCATGCAACCGCAGCATTGCTAAATGTTAAAGACAGTGCTGGCGAATATGCTATCAAAGACAAAGCGATTTCAGGGTTTACTAACAGCGAAGAAGCGGCTGTACAATTAACAGACATTGTCCCTTTTTTACTCGAAGATGAATTAGTTAAACGCGGTAGCGATTATCAAAAAATTGACGATTGGCATGCTTTTGCCGTGCAAGATGCACTCTTTATTACCGGACAAAATCCTGCAAGCTCTAGCTTAGTCGCTAACAAACTACTAAATCAATTAACGTCTTAATTAACCAATTAAACACGTAATTTTACTTTTATCAGGGATATTTACCTATGTTAAATTTTAGCTTTCACAATCCAACAAAAATTCATTTTGGTGAAGACCAAATCCATCTTGTTGCCAATGAAATTCCAGCCGATGCCAAAGTACTCGTTGTTTATGGTGGCGGCTCAATTAAAAGCAATGGCGTTTATGAGCAAGTCGTGAATACCTTAACCGATCATACTTGGTTTGAGTTTTCGGGGATTGAGCCCAACCCTAGTTATCAAACATTAATGAAAGCGCAAGAGCTTATTCAAAAAAACGATATTGATTATTTACTTGCGGTTGGCGGTGGCTCAGTTGTTGATGGCACTAAGTTTATTGCCGCAGCCGCATTGTACGAAGGAGATGATCCTTGGGATATTTTAGCTAAACAAATCCCGGTTAAAAGTGCATTGCCTATTGGCGCGATATTAACCTTACCTGCAACAGGCTCTGAGAGTAATGGCAACTCTGTTGTTACCCGTGATGGTAATAAATTACCGTTTAGTAGCTCGTTGGTAAAACCTCAATTTGCCATATTAGATCCTAAAGTCACCTTGTCGCTCTCTGATCGTCAAATTAGTAATGGAGTTGTCGATGCTTTCGTTCATGTAATGGAGCAATACTTAACCTACAATGTTAATGGTAAAGTTCAAGACCGCTTTGCTGAGGGCTTATTACAAACTCTCATCGAGGAAGGTCCTAAGGCATTAAATCCAGACACAAAAGAGCATTTAGATATTCGCGCTAATATTATGTGGTCGGCAACCATGGCGTTAAATGGCTTAATTGGCGCTGGCGTACCACAAGATTGGTCAACACACATGATAGGTCATGAACTTACCGGTGGCTTTGGTATAGATCACGCAAGAACACTATCTATTATTTTACCTGCGGTAATGAAGGTAAAACGCCATGAAAAACACGAAAAACTAGTGCAATTTGCTGAGCGTGTTTGGCATTTAATCGATGATAATGACGAAGCTAAAATTGATAAAGCGATAGCGTTAACTGAAGATTTTTTCACCCGTATGAATGTGCCAACACGTTTGTCTGATGTCGATATAACAGAAGAAAAAATTGATGGAATTATAGAAAAGTTAGCACAGCATGGCATGGTTGAATTAGGAGAGCACCAAGACATTACCTTAGAGGTAAGTCGTGAAATTCTAACCCTTGCACTTTAACAAAAATATTATTCCATATTAGCTCATTATCATAAAAAGACTGAATAGGAGTTTACATGACACAAATTCAACAAGCGCATAAAAACAGACAAATAGTATTAGCTTCTCGCCCATTTGGTGCGCCAACGGCAGATAACTTCAACACCATAGAAACAGACAGGCCTCAGCCTAAAGAAGGTGAAGTTTTATTACGAACAGTATACCTTTCGCTCGACCCTTATATGAGAGGTCGTATGAGTGATGCAAAGTCGTACGCTGATCCGGTTGAAATTAACGAAGTAATGGTTGGCGGCAGTGTTTGTCGTGTTGAGGTCTCAAACCACAGCAAATACCAAGTAGGTGACTGGGTCGTCGCCTTTGGCGGCTGGCAAGATTACAGTATTTCTGATGGTGAAAACCTCCTAAAGCTCGACCGTAATATCCCTAATCCTTCTTATGCCTTAGGGATTTTAGGAATGCCTGGTTTAACCGCCTATATGGGGTTACTTGATATTGGTCAGCCCAAAGCAGGTGAAACAGTCGTTGTTGCTGCGGCAACAGGCGCTGTTGGTAGCTTAGTAGGACAAATCGCTAAAATAAAAGGCTGTAAAGTTATTGGTATTGCTGGCGGCAGTGAAAAATGCCAGTACGCAGTTGATACACTGGGCTTTGATGCCTGTCTCGATCATTATTCAGATGATCTTGCTAAGCAACTTACCCAAGTTTGTGTTGATGGGATTGATGTTTACTTTGAGAATGTTGGCGGTAAAATTTTTGATGCGGTGCTACCTATACTAAACAGTAGCGCACGCATTCCCTTATGTGGTCTTATTTCTCAATATAACGCAACAGAGTTACCTCAAGGTCCAGATCGTATGTTTTCATTAATGGGCGCTTTACTAGTTAAACGTATAAAAATGCAAGGCTTTATTGTGTTTGATGATTATGGTCATCGTTATAATGAGTTTAGCGAAGCTATGGTGGCCTGGCTTATGGCGGGAAAAATACACTATAAAGAGCATTTAGTTGATGGTATTGAAAATACCGTAACAGCATTTATCGGACTACTAGAAGGCAAAAACTTTGGCAAGCTGGTTGTACGCGTTGGTCCAGATAGCTTAACGTAGCGTATATTATTCCAACCCTATTAAACAAAGTAGGTTAATAGGGTTGGTATCGTTTAAAAGTTAGGTTAATAACTGTTAACCCCCAAACAATAAATCAAAAGAAGAAAAACTATGATAACCGTTCACCATTTAAATGCCTCTCGCTCTAGCCGAGTACTATGGCTATTAGAAGAGTTAAAAATCCCTTACAACGTTGTTGCACATCAGCGTGATACCACGACACAACTAGCACCAAAAAGTTTACATAAAATACACCCGTTAGCAAAAGCCCCCATTATTGTTGATGGTGATATCACTCTTGGTGAGTCTGGTGCAATTGTTGAATATATATTAAATAGCGACCCTCAAAATAGACTGCGTCCAAGTACAAAAAGTCTCGAATACTGCCATTATTTAGAGTGGTTACATTTTGCAGAAGGCTCACTTGCCCTACCCGTTATTAGCTCTGTATTAATGAACATGGAAAATAGAGATGGCTTACAGCCCATGGACGCTTATATAGCGAAGGAGATCGCGCTAGACTTCTCTTATATTGAGGCAACATTAGCAAACAGAGCATATTTTGCAGGTAATGAATTTACCGCTGCTGATATTATGATGACAATTATGCTCGACATCGCAGCAAAAATGGGATTATTAGTGGATAGAACCAACACGCTTGCTTACTTAAGTAAAATGCACAGTCGTAGTGCTTATAAAACAGCGGCAAATTTAGGTTAAATTACAATATCACTAAAAAAAGATCAAAAAAAACCTCGTAATAATAACTTATTACGAGGTTTTTCTTTGCTAGTTCACTCACTATAAAAGAAAGTGGCATCCCTAAGGGGATTCGAACCCCTGTTACCGCCGTGAAAGGGCGGTGTCCTAGGCCTCTAGACGATAGGGACACAGATATGATGTTATATTATCATTTCAAACTATCTACCAGATCACTCTGGTGAATTAACTAACCTAGTACAAATCAATAATAGATTAAAACTAAGGATAATTAAAACTCTAAACTCTTATTTTTAAGCTTTAACACCTAATAGTATAAGAAAACTATTTTTTACTTCATTTCACTTTTTAATATCACCTTAGCCATGAAAAAATCATAAATAAAGTGGCATCCCTAAGGGGATTCGAACCCCTGTTACCGCCGTGAAAGGGCGGTGTCCTAGGCCTCTAGACGATAGGGACACTAAAACTGCTGTAGCAATAATACTTAATGTTTTATAAGGTTAAGTAAACTTATTACTTTCTGTCTCCGAAGAGGATGGAAAGTGGCATCCCTAAGGGGATTCGAACCCCTGTTACCGCCGTGAAAGGGCGGTGTCCTAGGCCTCTAGACGATAGGGACACTAAAACTGCCGAAGCAATAATACTTAATTTTTTATAAGGTTAAGTAAACTTATTACTTTCTGTCTCCGAAGAGGATGGAAAGTGGCATCCCTAAGGGGATTCGAACCCCTGTTACCGCCGTGAAAGGGCGGTGTCCTAGGCCTCTAGACGATAGGGACACTAAAACTGCCGTAGCAATAATACTTAATGTTTTATAAGTTTAAGTTAACTTAGCTCTCTTTCAAGAAGTGGCATCCCTAAGGGGATTCGAACCCCTGTTACCGCCGTGAAAGGGCGGTGTCCTAGGCCTCTAGACGATAGGGACACAAATTTCTATCGTTCAAAACAGCGTCTAACATGTTTTGAAATCTATATGACATACATCATATAGTTCTTTATTCTTTTCACCATTAACTTATCTAACAAAAAGTTTAACGAAAAATTAATGGTGGAGCTATGCGGGATCGAACCGCAGACCTCTTCGCTGCCAGCGAAGCGCTCTCCCAGCTGAGCTATAGCCCCTATGGTATAACTGATAACTGGCCTAATAGCTATCAACTAAATTGCTCTCAACCAGTGGACCTAACACTTGCTGAAAACGAGGCGCATTCTAAGCAGCGACCATGAAACTGTCAACACATATTTAAAAAAAATCGGTATTTTTTCAAAGAAATGGCCTGAGTGATTACATAACCATCATTTTGATTATTTATTATCTGTTAATCGACTATTTACCGTAATTGATTGCACTGCCCTACTTTGTTAACAGCATCGTTTATAATACTTTTATACTCTGTTACCTGTTGTTGCTTTATCTTTTGTGCTTTTAGCGGTATGGTTTAATAGTGTTTTACCTGTTAGCTACTTAAGATGTATGTTTCAAACACTATAGTGTGTTTGTTAATTCTCGCGTCTATCTCACAGCTTAAGTGGTCATCAATACATTAGGTGAACGTTAGCTAATAGCATATTAGCTATTCTCGTTAAATAAAAGAAACCCATTATTATGCAACTTACCAAACTCAACATAGTCGCTATTGGCGGCGGCCACGGCTTAGGTCGTGTTTTATCTTCTCTCTCTTTTATGGGTAATCAGTTAACAGGCATTGTAACGACCACCGACAATGGCGGCTCTACTGGTCGATTAAGAAAACGGAGCAGCTCTATTGCTTGGGGAGATTTACGTAACTGTTTAACACAACTTGTTGATGATACCTCTATTGGCAGTCAGTTATTTAATTTTCGCTTTGATGGCAGTGATGAACTCAGCGGTCATAATTTAGGTAACCTAATTCTTTATGGGCTCGGGCAAGTACAATCAAGCCCGTTAGATTCAATTAAGCTAGTACGCCGCATTTTACGTGTAAAAACTCAGGTATTGCCAATGTCAGAAACCCCTACTGACTTAATGGCTTTTTATCCTGAGGGACGATGTCGTTTAGGTGAAATGTCGGTTGATGAAATGCCGATAATGCCAAAAAACTTAATGCTTGCTCCCTTAGTAAAGTCTATTACACCATGCATAAAAGCCATTAGAGAAGCCGATTTAATTATTTTAGGTCCCGGAAGCTTTTTAACCAGCATAGTGCCACCTTTATTAGTGCGAGACATTAGTAACGCGATAAAAGAGCGCAAAGGTCATTGTGTATTTATTGATAATATTGTGGCAGAGCAAAGCCCAGCAGCACGTTTAACTTTAGACGAACGGTTACAGTGGATAGAAGATAATATTGGCTGTATGCCAGTTGATAGCGTTATTTGTCAGGATGAAAATGTAAACTCTAGTCGCGTGAATATTATTTGCCAAGATTTAACTCATAATAAAGTGCCACATCACCATGACAGTGAAAAATTAATTAATGCCCTTGAAAACTGTGTCAATAAATACTGTTTATAAGTGATAAAACAGCATCGTATAAATGAGATGATAACCATAAAGTAATAACCATAAAAAAACACAGTAGCATCAAATACTACTGTGTTTTTCATAACATAAAGTTATGCTTTCACTTTTATAATAAAGTGGCTTATTTAGTATCGTCTTGACTAATTCGGCTGGCAACCGCACCTTTTTGATCTCTGTACTTAGCATCTTCACGTGTATTATAAGGACGCGCAGCACTTGCTGACATAGTTTCAAAGTTCAACGCTGCTATTTTCATTTTAGGGCGCAACGCTAAAGGGAGCTTACCGCTATTATAAAACTCTAACACAATTTGTCCAGACCAACCGGGATCAATCCGATGTGCAGTTACATGTACCATTAAGCCTAACCGTGCTAATGAAGAGCGACCATCTAACCAACCAACAATATCATCAGGTAAAGTCACTGATTCATAAGTTACTGCCAGTGCTAATTCGCCAGGGTGTAAAAAGAAAGCTTCGCCATCTTCAATAAATATTTCATCACTCATAATTGAGTTCATGGCTTTTTGTACTTCTGCTTTCGGGGCGCTTAAATCAACGTAAGGCGCGGTATGATCGCGAAAGACACGAAATTCATTACCTAAGCGAATATCAACACTAACCCCAGAGATCATCGAGCTATTAGGTTTTGGCTCAATAGCAATTTTGCCATCATCAAGGTAACGCTCTATATCTTTATCACATAATCTCATAATTTATTTTTACTCTTGTTTATCATTAGGGTTTAGCGCGCTTGTTTACTGCTGTTGCTCAACTATTGGGGTTAGCGGACTGGCATTGTCGCATTGCAAAAATAACTGCCCTGCTATATTACGCGCTATTTTACGATAATGACTAGCTATTTCACCAGTGCTATTTTCAATAATGTCAGATTGCCCAAAATCGGCATCTTGTCGAATAGCAATATCTAACGGCAACTGTCCTAGTAATGTTGTTTGGTTACTTTGCGCCATATCTTTACCACCTGCCTCACCAAAAATATGACTTTGGTGACCACAGTTTTCGCAAATGTGGTAACTCATATTTTCAACAATACCTAATACTGGCACTTGTACTTTATTAAACATAGCAATACCTTTAGTGGCATCAACTAAGGCAATATCTTGTGGTGTTGTTACAATAACAGCAGCAGCTACTGGTACTTTTTGCGCTAAAGTTAGCTGAATATCCCCGGTACCTGGTGGCATATCAATTAATAGATAATCTAATGTTGGCCATGCTGTTTCATTCAACAATTGGTTAAAGGCACTGCTCGCCATAGGACCTCGCCAAACAGTAGCGTCATTAGGGTCAACTAAAAAGCCAATCGACATCGCTGATAAACCATGAGCAAGTAAAGGCGTCATTAATTTACCGTCTGTAGAACCTGGTTTTTCATGTGTTAAACCAAGCATGGTAGGAATTGACGGCCCGTAAATATCAGCGTCTAAAATGCCAACCTTTGCCCCTTCAGCCATTAAGGCATAAGCTAAATTGACTGTGGTGGTTGACTTACCCACACCGCCCTTGCCCGAGGCTATTGCAATAATATTAGCAATATTACCTTGCTTTACAGCACCATCAGCTTTTTCACCTGTATCACTACCTAAAGCAAAGTGGCGTACGGGCTTAACTTGTAATGTAACAACAATTGATACTTCTTGCCCGAGTGCTTTTGACAGGCTTGCGGCGAGTTCGTCTAACTCACCTTGACATGGAAATGGCATAATCAACTGAATAGTAATGTTTTTATCTTGTTCAAGCTGATACTTAATACAGACATTTAAAACACCGTTAGGGAAGTTTTCAGAGACGTAATTCGCTAAGGTATCATCAATTAACTGTGTAACTTGTGCTGAAGATAACGGCTCATTTGAGGGTTTTGATTGCCCTTTCGAAAAAAAGTTGCCAAACATAATGGTACTGACCTATGAATACTTGCTTAGAACGACATAAGCATCTTGAGAATAATCGTTAAATTCTGTACTATTGCCCCCATTATTACCATCAAAAAACGTATCTTTTTCATGTCTGAGCAAACTTTATCTGCCGCTGCGCCATCAAAGCGTAAAATTTTAGTCACTTGTGCCTTACCTTATGCCAATGGTTCAATCCATTTAGGGCACTTGTTAGAGCACATCCAAACCGATATTTGGGTACGTTTTCAGCGAATGCGTGGTCATGAAACTTATTTTGTTTGTGCTGATGATGCCCACGGCACACCAATTATGCTTAAAGCACAAGAGTTAGGTATTACGCCAGAAGAAATGATAAACGCTGTGCGTGATGAGCACATGGCTGACTTTGCTGATTTTCATATTAGCTTTGATAACTATCACTCAACTCACAGTGATGAAAATAAAGCTTTTGCTGAAGAAATTTATAATCGTTTACATGCTAACGGCCATATAAAAACCCGCACTATTTCGCAGCTATATGACCCAGAAAAAGGCATGTTTTTACCAGATCGCTTTGTTAAAGGTACTTGCCCTAAGTGTAAAAGTGAAGATGAAAACGGCGACAGCTGTGATAACTGTGGTGCAACATATTCACCAACAGAGGTTATTAACCCTCGCTCTGTTGTTTCGGGTGCAACTCCTGTTTTAAAAGACTCTGAACATTACTTTTTTGACTTGCCTGCGTTTGAGCAAATGCTCAAAGATTGGACCCGCAGCGGTGCTTTGCAAGAAGAAATGGCAAACAAATTATCAGAATGGTTTGAACAGGGGTTAAAACAGTGGGACATTAGCCGTGACGCGCCTTATTTTGGTTTTGAAATTCCTAATGCACCAGGTAAATTCTTTTACGTATGGTTAGATGCTCCTATCGGCTATATGGGCAGCTTTAAAAACTTATGTGATAAAGACTCATCAATAGACTTCGATAGCTTCTGGAATGAAAACTCAGACGCTGAGCTTTACCATTTTATCGGTAAAGACATTATTTATTTCCACAGTTTATTCTGGCCAGCGATGTTAGAAGGTGCAGGTTATCGTAAACCTACTTCGGTTTATGCCCATGGTTTTGTTACAGTTAATGGCGCTAAAATGTCTAAGTCAAAAGGGACATTTATTAAAGGTCGTACTTATTTAGACCACCTAAATCCAGAGTATTTACGCTATTACTACGCAGCAAAATTAACGAATCGCATTGACGATTTAGACTTAAATTTAGAAGATTTCGCTCAACGTGTAAATTCAGATTTAGTTGGGAAAGTAGTGAATATTGCTTCACGCTGTGCGAGTTTTATCACTAAACGCTTTGATGGCATGTTATCCGCTAATATTGATGATCAAGCACTTGCTGATGAAGTAATGGCTGCCGGTGATAGCATTGCCTCACATTATGAGTCACGTGACTTTGGCCGTGCCATGCGTGAAATCATGGCATTAGCTGATAAAGTTAACGAATATATTGCGGTTAAAGAGCCATGGCAGTTAGTTAAAGATGAAACTAAGCAGCAAGAAGTACAAGATATTTGTTCGCTTGGTATTAATATGTTCCGTACTTTAGTAATTTATTTAAAACCAGTATTACCCGTATTAGCTGAAAGCACTGCTGAATTTTTAAATGACGAACTGGTTTGGGATGGTCATAAAAATTTACTAACATCACATAAAATTAATAAATTTAAAGCCCTACTACAACGTGTTGACATGGATAAGATTAACGCCATGACAGATGCTTCAAAAGATAGTATGGGTGGTGCTGATAACGCTAAAGAAGAGAAGAAGGCCAAGAAAAAATCAAAACCGGCTAAGGTTGTTGATAATTCCGCTGCCCTAGCTGATCCCTTAGGCGCTGATCCTATTTCAGCAGAAATTCAATTTGATGATTTTGCCAAAATCGATTTACGTATTGTAAAAATAGTTGATGCACAACACGTTGAAAAATCAGATAAATTATTACAATTAACCTTAGCGTTAAATGAAGAAGGTACTGAAACTCGTCAAGTATTCTCAGGAATTAAAGACGCGTATCAACCTGAAGATTTAATTGGTAAGCATACGGTAATGGTGGCTAATTTAGCACCGCGTAAAATGCGTTTTGGCATGTCTGAAGGTATGGTTTTAGCGGCAGGCCCTGGTGATAAAGATATTTGGATTTTAAACCCAGAAGACGGCGCTAAAGCGGGTATGCGTGTTAGTTAATACCGAATAGCATTTAATATAAAATCAAAAAAGGTATAGCGTTGGCTATGCCTTTTTTATTAGATCAGTTTAAATCGTTGTCTTATAATAACTTTTATAGCAACACCTTATTAATAGTCATTCAATAGGATAATGCCTAATGAAAAGCATCATTAACATCCCTTTATTCGTTGCCCTATCAATAACCACGTTACTTATCGGCTGTAGTGGTAACTATGCATTTAATAGCAATGTTAAAGGCGACAACGTTGAAGAATACTTTAGCGCCAGCCACGTTAAAATATACGAAAATGAAAAAGCCTTTAGCGGAGCAAAAAACTATCTCGGTATTGTTGAAGGTGAAGACTGCCAAGCCAAATCACACTTAGCGCCACCAGATGAGCTGAATGCCCGTACACAAGCAAGACAAGCGGCTTATAAATTACAGGCCAATGCGATTGTTTTTACTAGCTGCGTAAATATTGAGTCGAAACAATGTGTAGCGCAAATAGTTTGCTATGCCAAAGCTTACCAAGTTACCGATGTCCAATAATACGCCCAACCATATGCCCAATCATAATAAATCGAGCGACCTTAATGAGGTCAGCTCTGAGACTAACGTTATTGACCCCTTAGCTGCAATTACCTTAACCCCCATTGCAACGGTTGTTTCTCCCTATAAAGAAAAATTTGCTATTCCAAGACAACCAAATTTAGTGAATTGCGCCCAAGGAAAAGTGGTTTTTATTGGCGCAGCGAATAACGAAGAATTATTACGTGGTATTGAGCAATTTAGTCACTTATGGTTAATTTTTATTTTTCATGGTACGCAAACACAAGGTTGGAAGCCGCTGGTGCGCCCACCCCGTTTGGGCGGTAATAAAAAACTCGGTGTATTAGCCACTCGTTCAACATTTAGACCTAATCCTATTGGTATGTCGGTGGTTAAACTAGAGCGGGTAATACAGTTAAGTGATGGTAATGTTGAATTACACATATCAGGGTTAGATTTACTTGATGGCACCCCTATTGTTGATATCAAGCCTTACATCCCCTACTCTGATGCACTGACAGATGCTGAAGCTGGTTTTGCTCAACATCAACCTATTGCGCCTTTAACCGTCACCTTTAATGCTCAGGCGAAAAAAACCTTAGCAGAAATCAGCGTGCAATATCCTCAGCTAACATTATTAATTGAACAAGTGCTGGCACAAGACCCAAGACCCGCGTACAAACGTAATAAGCTTGATGATAAGTGCTATGGCATGACATTATATGATTTAGATATTCAATGGCAGATGAGCTCTTTACAGGCAATTGAAGTTATCGCTATATTGAAAAAATAACCTTATTCACACGAATGAAGTAGTACGAAGAGAATACGGAAGTAATTATGAAACAATACGCCATAAAAAAAATCACAACATCACATATTAACTGGCAAGCTATCGATAGTTTAACCATTGATACTTACCCTTGGTACGAGTCGGGTAACAAGCAAAGTACCTCAGTAAAATTAGCCGCTAATAGCGACACCTTATTTATACAAATTATTGCCCAAGACAATTACAGTTTTGCTCAACAAACTGAACTCAATCATATGCTAATTTGTGAAGACTCTTGTGTTGAGTTTTTCTTTAGCCCAAGCGGCGAACTAGGCAGCAGTTATGTAAATTTAGAAGTTAACTGCTGTGGTACATTACACTTAGCCTATGGTGCAGGACGTGATAACCGACAGTTTATCAGCTTAGCATCTGCTGGTTTATTACAACGTAAAACCAGTATTCAAAGCCCGGTAAAATTTGAACAAAGCAGTGATCAGCAATGGAGCGTTGAAATAGCACTGCCATTTGCTGCCATTGAGCAATTAACGGGAGATAAGGTTAATCATCAGCAATGGTTTGGTAATTTTTATCGTTGCGGTGGTAGAAAAGACCCACAATATGCAGTGTGGAATGATATAGCTGTAGATACTCCAGATTATCACCGCCCAGAGCATTTTGGCGAGCTAGTTTTCAGATAATAAGAGTTCGCTTAAGTTATTAATATAAACAACGGGATAACAGTTAACCCCGTTGTTTATAGTTACGTTAATTAAGAGGTATAACGTAAAGCCAAATTACTTACTATTTAAGTCGTTTTAGCTTCAATACGTTCACGAATAATTTCGATGACGCGATAAGCCTCTTCTTCGTTAATATTTTGTCCTTCAATGATTGAGCGCTTAAACGAAAACGATCCAACCCAACCTGATGACTCTACTACTGCAACGGTAAGGCTTTTATTTAAAAAGTAATATAATGGACCAACAATGAAGCCAATGAAGAAAACCGGAGCTAAAATAACCGTTAGTGCTAACGCCATTTGCCAAGGCTTTTGATAACCGTAATACGCAGAAGTAATAGACTGCATTGGGATAATACGTTTCTCTTGTCCTGCTAATGATGATGAGGTGAATTTTATGATATTCTCTTTGATCTCCACTTCATTAGTTGAGTCTATTTTTAATAAAGATAAAAGCCAAGAAAGTAAACCAGACTCACGGCCCACTAAGTGTACATAATCACCATTTTCATTTGCTTCTTCGTCAGCAAACCATTTTTTTATTACTAAAGACATCCGTTCATTTCCTTTTAGTGAAAGATAAAACTTTTTATTGTTAGATAAGTACTAGGCGCTGTTGACCTTTCGCGGTTAAATTTTGTTCGAGATAAAAGCGTTTTAATCACGGCAGACAGTGTGTTGCCTAGTCATTCTAAGCAAATACTGTTCAACAAAGAGTAAAACGCTTTTAGTCGAATCCTTCGGACAGCGTTTGTTGGTCATTTTTACTGCGTTATCACCTTTTTATGTAACGCTACATGGATGTAGTTTATTAT
>NZ_JAHKPW010000018.1 GCF_018860755.1 Colwellia sp. D2M02
AATTTTTCTTTAGCCATTTCAAAATACCTCTGGGTATAAGTAATAAGTTTACTGTTATTTTTTACATTAAGGTGAGATATTGAATAGAGTAATCTAAGGAGTGGTGCTGATAGGCAGATTCGAACTGCCGACCTCACCCTTACCAAGGGTGCGCTCTACCAACTGAGCCATATCAGCATTAAATCACATAGATTGGAGCGGGTGGCGGGAATCGAACCCGCTTCATCAGCTTGGAAGGCTGAGGTAATAGCCAGTATACGACACCCGCTGACTCTATCAGATGATCTCTGATTTTAGATTTAGCTAAACTAAGATGAAGCGTAAATCAAAAACATGGTGGAGGGAGGTGGATTCGAACCACCGAAGGCTGAGCCGTCAGATTTACAGTCTGATCCCTTTGGCCACTCGGGAACCCCTCCACATAAAGCCTATACCTTTTAACAGGTACCTTAACAAATCATATTATTGTTAAGTATTAATGGTGCCGACTGCCGGAATCGAACTGGCGACCTACTGATTACAAGTCAGTTGCTCTACCAACTGAGCTAAGTCGGCACTACATTAAGTGGTGCGAATTCTAGAGTAATGTTTTCATGCTTGCAATAGCTAATTTCAAAATATTTAATGTTTTTTACTTATTATTACTCGTTTGATGTTTTTTTATGCAAGCAATAGCCTGAAAGCCCTTGGCAAGTGCAACCTACCACAATAGTTACGTAATATATTGCTGTAAACCATAAAATACTAATGCCTCTATATATACCATTTCCACATTAGTTAATGTAGTTAACGCTGGAGCATTACCACCAGTGATAATAATACGTTCAACAGCCCCTAGTTCTCGCTCGGCTTGTAAGATCGCTTGATTAATTAAACCTACTGTTGCAGCCCAACAGCAATTATTAACATTGTCGGTTGTATTTAACCCAAAAGATAACTCAATATCTCTTTTAGTCTCTGCCTTTATATGGGCAGTATTTTGCAGCAACGTATTATATAAAGTAGTTATACCCGCAAATATCCAACCACCACGATGTTGACCTGTATTATCAACCAGATCAAAAGTGGTGGCAGTACCAGCATCAATCACTAAGATATTTTGCTGTGCATAGCGCTGCTGGGCACCAATAATTGCTAGCCAGCGATCTACACCTAACTGTTCAGGTATCTGATACCCCGAAACAACACCGTTTTTACAACGTTCGCTTTTTACTTCGGTATAGCTGATATGGTGATCAATACAATACTCAACTATGGGATTAACAATTTCGCTATTGGCAACACTAGCAACAATTACTTGCGAGACTTGGTTATCAACGACGCAGAGGTTATTAATGAAACTATGGTTGAAATGCAAGTTCTCAATACTATGGATATTTTCAATATGCTGGGTATTAACATTATTTAATAAAGCATACTTTACTCTGCTATTACCAATATCGATGAGCAAAATCACTCTATGCCCCTTAAACTTACTTCGCCACCATAGATCGCTTTCACATACCCGTCAACGTCCAAAAGCAAAGCGCCTTGATTGTTTATGCCACGACAAATGCCATGCGTTGTCCGTTCACCAGTTAGTAGCTTCACTGGCTTATTTAAGTAAATATCGTATTTATGCCATTCATCTAGCATCTCGGATAATCCACTTTCTCTATGCTGTAATAAGCGCTCCCACAAACAGCTAATCAACTCTGCACATAAACCATCTCGATCAATCGTGATATTGGTATGAGATTTCAAGTCTGTCCATTGTTGGTCTATCGATTTTGCAGACTCCGTGGGCATATTGACGTTCAAACCAATACCTATAACACTATGGCTCGGTTCGAGCGCCTGTCCTTCTAAATCAATCAAAATACCAGCCAGCTTGACACCACTTAAATAAATGTCATTTGGCCATTTTAATTCAACTTGTATATCACAGTAATTCTTTACCGCATCACTAACAGCTAAAGCCGTTACTAGGCTCAAACCCATAGCTCCTGCTAGCCCTTGTTCTAAATACCAATACATAGATAAATAAATTTGGGAGCCAAAGGGAGATACCCACTGACGTCCGCGTCGCCCTCTTCCTGCACTTTGGTATTCAGCTAAACACACGCGACCTTGAGACATTCTTTCAGGTATCAAGCGCATTAAGTGATCGTTAGTTGAATCAATTAAACTATGTACTTCAAGCAAATGAGGGTTTACGGTATGAAGCAATTGTTCAGGAACTCTTAATGACCTTTCAATATTTTTTTCATCTAATAAAGTCAACGGTGTAGCGAGTTTATAGCCCTTACCTGTTACACTGTATATATCTAAGCCCATAGCTAATAGGCTTTTAATATGCTTAGCAATGGCTGCTCTACTAATATTTAACTCTTGCGCTAAAACCTGACCAGAAATAAAACTGCCGTTTGCTAATGACCTAACCAAATGAGCTTTAACTGAGTTACTCGAATTTCTTGGATGAGCCGTATTAATCATAATTAACGCCATTAATTACACTATCACCATTAAGCTTTTCAAAATGAACTTCTCCTTGTGCAGAGACCATACGTACTTCAGGTATTATTTTTACCGAAAACATTTCAAAAACCTGCTGCTGAACAAACTTAGCTAACGTTATAAGATCTTGCCCTGTACCATTTTCATAATTCACAAGCACTAAAGCTTGACGTTGATCAACACCAACCCCTTTAAATCGAAAACCTTTTAAGCCACTTTGTTCGATTAACCAACCTGCCGCCAACTTAACATTGCCTTTACTTTGCGGGTAATGGGGTATCTGTGGATATTTTGTCTGAATCTGTAAAAACTTTTCCTGACTAACAATAGGGTTTTTAAAGAAGCTACCTGCGTTGGGCAGTTTTTTTGGATCTGGCAACTTAGACTGTCTTAATTCAATCACTTTGTTCATAACCACTTTGGCATCGACATTCACAGGTAGAACATCTAGACCGCTATAGTTTAAGTTTGCTTGCCATGCTTTAGGGAAAAGTAGAACAAGCTCTGTAATAAGTGCTCGGTTATGCAAACAATTTTTAAATATACTATCTCGATATGAGAATTTACATTCTTGTGCTGACAGTGTTTTAAGCTGCTTAGTGACCAAATCAAAATAACTAACCTCTAAACAAAAATCAGCAAATTCAACTCCATAAGCACCGATGTTTTGCACCGGTGCCGCCCCGACACTTCCGGGAATAAGCGCTAAGTTTTCAAGTCCATTGATTCCATGTTCGATACAAAAACTAACGAGATCATGCCAATTCTCCGCAGCCCCAACCGTTACCTTATAATGGCTCTTTGTTTCATTAACAGTGACCCCTTTAAAGGCAGGCTTAATAATAACAGGTGCTGCAGGTTCAACAAAAAGTGTATTACTCCCATCACCTAAAATATAAAAATCACCATAGCAGAGCTCAGGTAAGGCAAGTAACTCTTCAAGTGTCTCAACTAAATATAGTTGCGAACAAGATACTGCTATATTGAAACTATTACTATTCTGCAGAGAGTAGGACTGGTTAAGACTCATGGACTATTAATATTCTGAAATATGAAAAGGGTATTGTACTTAAAAATTGTAATAACACCAATTTCAGTTCTAGGTATTATATAGTAGAGGATACACTTATCTGTCGTTATTACTTCTAGAGTAAGTCAGTAATTTAGGTTCCTAAATATTAAAACCCATTACTTACGTAACGGGTTATATCTACAAATAATAAATTAGCAATTACCTTGCTGACACTGTTGATAAAAGTAATTATATATTGCTTCACTAGTAGCGCATGCAGAACCGCCTCTGTTATCTGCACACAACTGTATACGCTGCGACTTTGCATAGCTATCACAATCGTAATAGCACGAACCAGCATAGGCTGAACTCATACCAAACATAAGTCCCACGCTAAGTACTACTGATTTTGATGATAATGTTTTTACCATTATTTATATTCCTTTATTATTGAAGACCAACATCAATGTACTTATTTATAGAAGTAAATTTAGTCCTTACCTGATATTCAGTACTTAATTAGTACCTTATGTTAAATTGACGCTGTTTTATGACCTTAAACAACGTTTAAATAAATTAGCAGATTTATTTTGCATAAACAGTAGCCACTTTAGTTACGCATTCAGTAATAATTTTAAGGTATTATTCACACAGCCATTTAAACTCACGATTATGATCGCGGTATATTCACGTTTCATTATCCTGCTACTGCGTTTTACACATTCTTTAAAAACCACAAAGCAAAAAGCCCGACTCTTTCGAATCGGGCTTTTCTTAATAGAAGTTTAGCAATGTCCTACTC
>NZ_JAHKPW010000048.1 GCF_018860755.1 Colwellia sp. D2M02
TAGACAAGTCGTTCTACTTCTGTCAACATATATCTCAACTGGAGAAAGTAATATGAATGATAAAAAACTGCTGCTAATTAACGTGGCTTTAAAACTCTTTTACGCTCGCGGCATTAATTCTATTGGTATCAATGAAATATTAAAGCAATCTGGAGTCGCTAAAAAAACCCTGTATAACCACTTTGCCAGTAAAGAGGAGTTGGTTTTGGCAACACTCCATTACCGCGATATGATTTTTTGTCAATGGTTTGAGTCTATACTTAATGATCAAAGCACAGGCACTGATGCAATGCTTGCAATATTTTATGCTCTAGATGATTGGTTTAATAACAGAGTGATCGAGCTTGACGAATTTAAAGGTTGTTTTTTTATCAATACCGCTGCCGAATATGGGGATCATAACGCCCCTGCACGCCAACTATGTAAAGCACACAAAAATAAAATTAAGGTATTGATACAAGCAAAACTGTCTTTGTTTATTAAAAATGAAGATCTGTGTCAGCAGTTAACACAAACTCTTTGTTTGCTTAAAGAAGGCGCAATAGTTTCAGCCTCGGTCGAAGGCGATGTTACTGCCGGATTAAAATGTTTACCAATAGTGCGTCAGTTAATCAAGGAGGGGTGTTAACAAACCCTTTTATTAAGGCGCTTTTCTAATTTTTCAGCTAGCAACTCGCAACATTTTATTAAACTGCGGGCAAGGCGTAGCATATAGCTTTTGAATAGCTAAGATTATTTCTCCTGATTTGCTACTACAGCCTTGCTTAGGTTTAGGAACTGCGACAAAAAAGCCTAAACCTAACATCGCCCGTATACGTAGTTTTATTACACATCGAATAGCTGGCTTAGGGTTTTACCTACCGACCATAATCAATCCTCTAAGCATATAGTAGTAATAAAAAATAATATGGAAGCAATGAAGTTAATTGACGACATTACTTGCTATAGCATTGAGACATCAAAAGGTTTTTTAAAATATCGTTAGAATTCATTAACTTTTTTTGATTTAATAAGCTTTTACTCTAAATGGATTTAATTTCAAATGTCTAATAATGCTATTCCTGGTGTTGAATTTATCGATAACGCCAATCAAAGAACTCCTTGTGTACTCGTTTTAGATGCCTCAGGCTCTATGTCTGGTGAGCCACTTAAACAGCTTAATCTTGGCCTTAAAATTTTTGAAGAGCAATTAAAGAGCGACCTCTCAACCGCATTAAGAATACAAGTATTGGTGTTAGCTGTTGGCGGTCATGACGATGTTGAAGTTTTACAACCTTGGGTTGATGCCGTCGATTTTAAAGCGCCAACCATTAAAGCTGGTGGCTTAACACCGTTAGGTGCCGGTATGGACGCTGCATTGACTGAAGTACAACAACAAAAGTCGGTGTATGATAGCAATGGTATTTCCAGCACTAGACCTTGGATAATTCTCTTATCTGATGGCTGCCCAACCGATATTGACTGGGAAAGATCAGCAAAAGCATGCCGTCAGGCTGAGTCAAATAAACAAGTTGTTGTTTTTCCAATTGGTACTGAAGGTGCAGACTTTGAAGCCTTAAGCCAATTTTCAAATAAGTCAGCTAAAAAATTAAAAGGTTTAAACTTTAGTGAGTTGTTTGTGTGGTTAAGTCGTTCTATGGCGACGGTTTCTGCTAGTGTTCCCGGGCAAAAAGTTCGCTTACCTGCTCCTGATGAATGGGCAGAGGTTGAAATTTAATGTCTACACGTTTTTTAGGTAGCGCAATTACCGGAACGTCTCATCTTTCTAAGGATATTCCTTGCCAAGACGCTTGGCAAGTAACCAAAAACTCAAGCGGTGTTGTGGCTTGCTTGTCTGATGGTGCGGGCTCTGCAGTACATTCTCACATTGGCTCTAGACTATTAGTCGATACCGTTTGCCAAGCTTTAGCTCATACAATATCAACGGATGAAAATACGCTAAGCCGTATTGAAGGCGCTATTAGTCAAGTCAGAGATGAGGTGAGCAAACAAGGACCATTATCTGATTATCACGCAACCTTATGTGGCATAGTCACTAATAATAATGGCAGTTTAGTTTTTCATATTGGCGATGGTTTAATTATTGGTATTAATCCCGATGATTGGTCTGACTTTGTGGTGAGTGAGCCTGAAAATGGCGAGTTTGCCGAAACAACTTACTTTTTTACGCTACCTGACTGGCAATCACATTTGCGCTATATTTGTGCCCCTGAGCGTTACAAACTTTGGTTTTTAATGTCTGATGGTGCTGCTAGTTTTTCCGCGTTAACCAACCCTTATCGTCCAACAGAAAATTTTTTATTACCTGTACACCAATACTTAAAAAGTGTTGATAGCATTACTGGCGAACAGGCGTTAGCTAATACCTTAAAAGATCCTCGTACTGACGTTATTACCAGCGATGATAAAACCTTAGTTTGGCTGTTTAATGAGTAATAACGTAAACCTGATCTACCTTGATGGCAAGACCCAAAAAATACGCTACAACAAGAAGGCAATTAGCAGTGGTGCTGATGGCACTATTTATGCGAGTGTTGATAAAAAATTAGCTTTAAAAGTTTATCATGATCCGCTTAAAGATAAGCAACGGCAAGATAAATTGTGGCAAATGTTATCTCATGCTCCCAAAGGCAACGGCTTTTGTTGGCCAGTAGCCATACTTAGTGATCAGAAGAGTAATTTCATCGGCTACGCGATGCCATTACTTGATTTGAGCCACTGCCATACGCTTGAAATGTTACTCTCAAAGCGCTTACGCTCTTCTTTAGGTATCAGCGAAAGCTATCAATTTAGAGTAAAAGTTGCGGTTAATTTAGCCCAAAAAGTAGCTGAATTGCATCAACTTGGTCATCATATTATTGATTTAAAGCCAGCTAACTTGTCATTTGATCAACGTAACGCAGAAGTAGTCGTTCTCGACTGTGACGGCTTTTCTATACAAGGTAACAACAAGCAATTTCTGGGGCATCAATACACCGCAGGTTATATTGCCCCAGAAGCCTTTGCTGCCCAACTTGCTCCTGAAAAGTTAGGTGAAGCACAAGACTTATTTGCTTTAGCTGCGATATTGTTTCAATTGTTAAATAATGGCTTGCACCCTTTTCAAGGCGTTTCAAAAGGCGGTAAGTCACTTCCTACCGATAACCAAGCAAAAATTACCGCTGGCCTTTATGCTTACGCTAAAATGCCACATAAAAAAATAAAGCCGTCTCCGTGGAGTATACATGACGATTTTCCTGATGCTTTACTACAAGCGTTCAGCCAAAGTTTAACCAGTACTCATCGCATAAAAGCCAGTGCATGGCAGCAGTTACTAGCAAAGCAGAGCCTCAACCTTAAGGTCTGTCAACAAGATACCAGCCATAGTTATTGGCAAAAAAATTGCCCGCATTGTAAGCTAGGTCAAACCAGAGCCAACATACAACAACAGGCAAAAACTCAGAAGAAGGCAACAAAAAGAAAACACCAAACAATTAATAGGCAAAACTTATCAGCCGGTAATGTAGTGGCAAGTGCTCCTTCACAAATGGCACCCTCAACATTATTATTTGTAATTTCCGCCATTATTTTTATTGTGGTTATCTTTACCTCGATAGATTTTAATTCTGCCCCCACTAGCGTAAATGTACCTAAAAAAGAAGTTAAACAACGCGAAATTTCGGCTGTCAGCTCAGAAATATCTACCTTGAGCAAAGCACCTACCATAGCAGTAGCTAATTCATTATCAGGTAATATAACTTACCGTGAAATAAAAAGAGGGTTTCAATCTAAAGCTAATAAATTAGCTGAAATACCTTTTCATCAATTCACTCGTTTTGACTCATCATCTAATTTTCCATTACTAAATTACTTCCCTTTTGGAGTGATATCTCCAAGTAGCTCAGCTGAGATCAGCTTAAAAACGATTAATTTTGAAATGATGGGAAAGGAGCTAGGCCAACTTAAAAAGCAGAACGATAGACTATACCGATTAAATGATTGGCAATACGATAATAATACTGAAACTGCCTATGTTTATAAATGTAAATACAATCCGAGTATTTGTACTGGAGTTAGCCAAGTAGGTATGGGTGAAGAAGTTACCTATACGTTTAACTCCTTCAGTGCTGAAAGAATATTAATGGAGAATACGACAGAAAAAACAGAGCATAGTTATCGTCCTTGGCGATTTAGTTTAACGTCTTCGGGCAAAAAATTAATAATGGCGAGCAACTTCGAGTTAGTGGTTTATGATGTTAATAACCCTAAAGAGCCTTTATTAAAGCAAAAATTACCAACCAAGTGGCAAGGTTGGCATATTACGCGGTTGTTAACGATTGATGGAGGTCAACGATTACTACTGTCTTTGGCAAAAAGCGAAAAATACGGTGTAAACTACCAAGGATTTGTGGTTGAACTCACGTTAACTGATGGTTCATATCAGGTAACAACTGACTTTTCGACCTTACCTAATGCTAACTCAATGTCGGGCGTAGATATTGCGACGAACTTATCTGGTGATATTTTAGCGATAGGAGAATACGCAGAAGAAGAAATAAATAATGATAAATATACCTTTTTTGGTGACCCTGTTGAAGTGGCGCTAGCCTACCCGATGATCAGCTTGTGGAAAAAAACTACGTTGGGATGGCAGCCAATAAGCACTCCTAACGGAAAAACTATGCGAATCACACCAAAACAAAGAAAACCAACAAAAGTATTAGTTAAAGTACCGGCAAGTATTAGTAACGCTAAAGCACAGATGTCATTTATGCGAAACTCTAAACTCTTCAATGGATTAGGCTTAAATAGAGGTTTTAAGCTAAATCAAGCCGGTGATACCTTATTAACCGGCATTGATGCAAAAGAGCAACGTGATACTATATTTGCTAAAGCGTTTATCTATAAATTAGATGCTTCGACGAATAGCCTAACACTAAGCGCTAAGCTGGCGAGAAGTTATAGATCTTCTGACAGCTCAAACGCTGAGAGCTTCGATACAAAAAGAATCGCCCACTTAAGCTCTACCCTATCAAACGATGGTAAACAGGCGGCACTTGGCTGGTTTATGTTCTCTGATGTTAGATCCGCGGATTTAAAAAAGACTTTCGCGGCTCAAGAATATAAACTTGATCTTTTTAATATTAACTAACGTACTTTATAAAGAAAATTGTAAATAACGTGAAAGGAAGTTTAAAATAGCTTACTCAACTAGATAAACCGCATAAACGGTGGCACTAACCCTCATTTCTCCTACACTAAAATGTAGTAGCTCAGACCTGATCTGACAGTTACCCGATTTTTAGGGTGCTTTGTCAGCTTAGATTTGAGCTAAATTCTTTTCAGCCCAAATCGATTTTCCATCAAGTAAAGTTTCTAACGGAGTTCGTCCACAGCACTTTTTACCTTGATGAGTTCTTTCATTGTTATAGTAATCCATCCATTCGTCTAGATCTTTTTGCAATTCCTCCATCGTTGAGTAGATTTTTTTCCTAAACGTTATTTGATAAAACTCGTTTAAGATCGTTTTATGGAACCGTTCACAGATCCCATTTGTTTGTGGTGACATCGCTTTTGTTTTCGTATGGTCAATATCATTAATTGCCAGTGAAGTGGTCAAGTAAAATTGGCCACAGTTTTAGAATTTAACCAGTATATTCTTTCTGACTCATTTGGACTTAAACCAGCATTATACCGGTGTGGTCTAG
>NZ_JAHKPW010000055.1 GCF_018860755.1 Colwellia sp. D2M02
ACGAAGAAGTTAGGAAAATTAGCTGCTAGAGAAACATTTATTAAGCCGAGCTCAGGTTAGTTAAGCGCTGTGCATACCCGTTACCATTCAAGCGGCATATTTTAGAGCGCTTGAGTCATTTCAATTCAAGGCACTTTAAATGCAACGGGTATAAGTATTGATAACTTTGCAGCGCTTTTTTACTCTTGAGAAAAATTCATCTAGTTATTAATATTTTGCACTTTACATGCTAAATTTGAAAATAACGGTTTTAAATTTTGTTTTTTATTGTTGTTTTTGTTTTATGTTCGGTGTATCTTGTTTTTGTTAATTTATTGTCTGTTTGCCTTTAAAGGTGAAAGCTTTCAGTGAACTTTTACTCGTTAGTACTTAATAGTTTCAGCTATAAAACAGCGTAAAATGCACTAAAGCTGCCGTGTTTTGTCGTGTACTTTTTGACAAATTTGAGGCAAAATACCGCCACTAATTTTTATATGCTCTAGTTAACTATTGCTTAGCCAATAATAGAGTGTGGTTTACAGCCTTGGGCTGAAATACTTAAGGAAAAAAACATGTTTACACGTGATATGAATATTGCCGATTTTGATCCAGAACTTTATCAAGCAATGACCAATGAAGTTGTGCGTCAAGAAGAGCATATTGAATTAATTGCATCTGAAAACTACTGTAGCCCGCGCGTTCTTGAAGCTCAAGGTTCACAGTTAACTAACAAGTATGCTGAAGGTTACCCAGGTAAGCGTTATTACGGTGGTTGTGAGTATGTTGATATTGCTGAACAATTAGCGATTGACCGTGCTAAAGAATTATTCGGTGCCACTTACGCTAACGTACAGCCTCATGCTGGTTCACAAGCCAACGCTGCGGTTTTTCAAGCATTAGTATCTCCAGGTGGTAAAGTGTTAGGTATGAGCTTAGCGCATGGCGGTCACTTAACACACGGTGCAAGTGTAAGCTTTTCAGGTAAATCATACGAAGCCTTTCAATATGGCTTACACCCAGAAACTGGCGATATAGATTACGAAGAGTTAGAACGCCTTGCTCATGAGCACAAACCAGAAATGATCATTGGTGGTTTCTCTGCGTTTTCAGGTGTTGTTGATTGGGCGCGTATGCGTAAAATCGCTGATGCTGTTGGTGCTTACTTCTTCGTAGATATGGCTCACGTTGCTGGTTTAATTGCTGCAGGTTTATACCCTAACCCAGTACCACACGCGCATGTGGTAACCACAACAACACATAAAACATTAGCAGGCCCACGTGGCGGTTTAATTGTTTCTGCGTGTGATGATGAAGCTATTTACAAAAAACTAAACAGTGCTGTTTTCCCTGGTGGTCAAGGTGGCCCATTAATGCACATTATCGCGGCGAAAGCGGTAGCATTTAAAGAAGCATTAGCACCAGAGTTTAAAGAATATCAACAAAATGTTTTAAATAACGCTAAAGCGATGGTTGCGGTATTACAAGAACGTGGTTACAAAGTTGTTTCTAACAGCACTGAAAACCACTTATTGTTACTTGATTTAATCGACAAAGATATTACTGGTAAAGACGCTGATGCCGCATTAGGTAAAGCTCACATCACAGTAAACAAAAACTCAGTGCCAAATGATCCTCGCTCTCCATTTGTTACTTCAGGTCTTCGTTTAGGTACTCCAGCAATCACACGTCGTGGTTTTGGTATTGAAGAAACTAAAGCATTAACAACATGGATTTGTGACATTCTTGACGACATTAACGATGAAAGCGTAATTACTCGTGTACAAGGTCAAGTTAAAGAGCTGTGTACTAAGTTCCCTGTTTATCAAAAATAATTGAAAGTAACGGATAAATTTTTACTTTTGTAATAGAATGGTCGCCTAGAGCGGCCATTTTTTTGCCTAAAAACCTTGCGTTAAATTTTTGCAAAAGTCGGTAAGAATCATCATGGCTGTTGAGCGCTTATTTTATTGAGGTAAACCATGTACTGTCCATTTTGCACTGCAACTGATACCAAAGTGATAGATTCCCGCTTAGTTGCTGATGGCCACCAAATACGACGTCGCCGAGAATGTTTAGCTTGTCATGAGCGTTACACTACTTTTGAAACGGCTGAGTTAGTTATGCCGCGTATTATTAAACGTGATGGTAGTCGTGAGCCGTTCAATGAAGATAAAATGCGTAGTGGTTTAGTGCGAGCATTAGAAAAGCGCCCAGTTAGTACCGAGCAGGTTGAGTTATCTATTAATAAGCTAAAATCTCAACTTAGAGCAACCGGTGAGCGTGAAGTAACCAGTGAAATGTTGGGTAAGTTAATTATGGCGCAGCTAAAAGAGCTAGATAAAGTTGCCTATTTACGTTTCGCATCGGTGTACTTATCGTTTGAAGATATTAGTGAGTTTGCAGATGAAATTGCCCGCTTAGGTCGAGAAAAAAAGACTAAATAATTAATAACTAACCTGAACTCGGTTTAAGAAGTATTTAACAAATTGAAATATCAGCAAAAATTATTCTTCAGAATCTCTAGCTTGATAGTTTTGCTTAATTCAAGGTAAATTTCGCGTCAATAGCTGGCCTATTGCAAGTAAATTTAACGAAGAAATTAGGAAAAATAGCTGCTAGAGAAACATTTGT
>NZ_JAHKPW010000024.1 GCF_018860755.1 Colwellia sp. D2M02
TTTTTGTTGGGTTTTTATACAAGGCAGAGCCTTTGTAATGTAGTTACTTTACCTAAAAAGGCGATAACGCAGTAAAAATGACCAACAAACGCTGTCCGAAGGATTCGGCTAAAAGCGTTTTACGCTTTGTTGAACAGTATTTGCTTAGAGTGACTAGGCAACACACTGTCCGCCGCGATTAAAGCGCTTTTATCTCGAACAAAATTTAACCGCGAAAGATCAACAGCCCCTAGCCCAGGTTAATTTAACAGTTTTTCAATTTAGCAGTCTTGCTTTTCAGCGCCTGCCAATTCTTTCGCTTTTTCACACGCATCTTCAACGGCGTTTTTGCTGTCGCTAACGACTTCATCTACTTTTTCACCGGCATCTTCTGCTGGTCCATCAGAACAGCCAAACATAGTTAACACAGCAGTAAGTGCAAATACTTTGCTCATCATTAATAACTTATTCATATCATTCTCCAATTAATTTCTATTTAACTTTTATTTAGCTTTTAGGTGTTTTTATCGCAGGAATAACAAATGATAAAACCAGCAACACTACAAAAATCCAAAATAAAAACTTAGCAACTCCTGTTGCTGCTCCTGCAATACCGCCAAATCCTAGGGCGGCTGCAACAAGCGCGAAGAGGAAAAATATAAGAGCCCAACGTAACATAGAACCTCCTAAGACTTAGCAGTTAAATTATGCCGTAACTAATTTCAGTTGCTTCATATGATTATGACAATGCTGCATACGTACTTGAATTTGTAACAATGTACTTTGACATTCTGCTGGTAGTTTTTTCATCAAGGCAGCCTCAATTTTTTCTAATACTTTATCTTCAATTTCTTCTAATTGAGATACATAAGTATGCTCTGCATCAGCGCTAATAACGGCAAGTACTTTAGTGTAAGCTTCACGTAACTCTACAGAAAATGCTGAGTCTTGCTCTATTTTACCTTCATCAATTAAAACGAACGTTTGTAGTTCCGCAATAGTGCGTGCTTTTTCATTAATATTATTTTCAAAAACATGCATAAGATGAGGGTTAGAGACTTTATCCATCGCTGAGCGATAAAACTCAATGCCACCATTTAGCACTCTCACTAACTCTTTAATTGGACCCATTTCATAATTTGAATTAGACATATTAATCTCCTTTTTATATTTACTGTTTTAAATTAAAAAGCGAATTTCGCTGGTAAAGAATTTTTAATTAACAACAACAAGATATGTGCAGGAGTCATACCAAAACATTAAAAAGATAAAAAACAATTACTTATAATAAACCAAGAAATAGAAAACCCCTTTTATTGTAATAATTACACGCTCCATGTAATTGCTTCATATAAGATATACAGGTAGAGAAACTGCTTTTGTAACAAAGTCATTGAATAGAGATATCAAAGAAGGGTATGCGGAGCTTTAAAGGTTGATATTTTATAAGTAGATAAGGGGCTATTGATTCAAACCTAGCTCTTTTTGTTTCTTTTTTGTTAAACCAAGAGAGACTAATCGATATGATTCCTTTAAATAGTACAATAAGTCATCATTACTGTCGGCAACATTTTCAAATTGCTGGATCCACTTCATCCCTCTATTAGCAAAATAAGGCGCAGGTTTATACCCTACCGACTCTTTTAGAAAGCCAAAATTGGTATCAGAGGTTTTAAATATAAAAGCGGGCTTTTTATCATCACCCCAACCACCAATAGCAAATACTTTGCCCCCTACCTTCCAAACATGGGAGCCGCCCCATTGCATAACATAGGTAGTACAAGGTAAAGATCTGCAAAAGTCATTAAACTCGTTGTAATTCATTTCAACTCCATAATAAAAAGCATACCACCATTCAAATAGGCAACCTGAACTCAGGTTAAGTAGTACGTATATTTTTCCTGAAAAAGTTACATTGTTAACGTGAAAACCTTACAAAACAATCAACAATCAAGTAATGAGCAAAACAATAAAATACAGTAACACATTGAAATAAAAGGATTTATACAGATTGGTATGTTGTCTGCATTAGTTAGATTGTTACATTAGTTAATTCGTTACAACAACTTGTCGTTACAACTTAAATCTTAAAATGGAGAATGATTATGAAACGCACATTAATTTCACTAGCTATGGTATCTGCTTTAACGATTACATCAGTACAAGCAAAAGATAACTCTTGGGAGAAAGAAGCTAGCGATGCTTGGATAGACGGTAAAGCTGAAGCAACATTATTATTTAATACTAACTTAAATTCTTTTGATATCAATACTGATGTTGATAGTGGCATTGTTTACCTTACAGGTAAAGTTGACCACAGCGTAGATAAAAAGCTCGCTAAAGAGTTAGTGCAAGGAATAGATGGCGTTAAAGGTGTTAAAAACCAAATAACAGTTATTGAAGGTATTGATAACAAAGAATTAGAACAACAACGCGGTATGGACGAGTCGCAATTTGTTGATATGAAAATCGCAACAGTGATTAAAACTCGTCTACTACTCGATACTGATATTAGCGGAACGAGCATTGATGTAGATGTAAAAGGCAATAACGTTACCCTAAGCGGAGAGGTAGACTCTGAAGCAGAAAAAGACTTAGTTATTAACATTGCAAACAATACTGACGATGTTAATAAAGTTACCGAAAACTTACACGTAACTAAATAGTTTTGCCTTTATGGCGCTCATTGAGCGCCTCCTAATACCCTTTCATTACCCTAATATTAACTTATGCAATTTACCAAGGAGCTATTATGCCTAATAAAAACACAGAAAAATCAAATGGTGCTATGAAAAAGCCTGTTCACCCTGTTGCCGATCAATTTGCCGATTCACTGCACTCTACAGTTGACTCAATTCATGGTACGGCGGCAAGTACTGAAGAAACACTTCGAGCTAAAAGTACGCAATCAAGTGAAGCTATGAAAGCACAAACTCGTTTATTGCGCTCGAAATGGAATCAATCGCCAGTGAAAAAATATGCCCATGAAAACCCAGTAAAAACAGCAGGCATAGCGTTTACGGCTGGTATGTTACTAACAATGTTTTTAAGGAAAAAATAGCATGACTTCGCCTCAGGATGCAGAGAAAAATACTCAGCAGTCCATAGATATGGGAGCGCAACTTAATGCGCTCCCTGAGCTAGGCAGCCGTTTACTATTGGGTTATCAACAATCATTTTCAGCATTTTTTTCATTATTACAAGCCAAAGCTAAGGCAAATATAAAAATGTTGATTGCAATTATGGCATTAGTCACTAGTGCTGTATTTCTGCTATGTGCTGTTTGGATAAGCATACAAGCAATGATTGTTTATGGCCTTATCCACCTAGGATTACCAACGTTAATCGCCGCAATTATGGTACTAACACTAAACTTATTCGTTATTTATTATCTATTAACTACCGCAATATCTTTATTTGATATTACCTATGATGAGTTTATTCACGGCTTTTTTACTGATAAGTAGAGGGGGTTTCATGACACGCCTTAGCACAGCTATTTACCGAAAAATAAACCAAGACGTCATGGTTAAAAAGGCAAAATACCAAGCAATTACTTATAACAATAACCAACAAAAATCAGCATTAATTGCTCATTGTAAAGCCATAGCCGAGTCACCTGCTTTTTTAGGTATTACCGCGCTAACTTCTCTACTTGCTTTACGTTATGGAAAATTTGCCACATTGCGACGCTTAGTAATGTTGAAACGAGTGACTGATAGCTTGATGACAAGCAGCCTCAACAATAGCAACAATAACGCACCATTTAGTTAGTTAACGGATGCTACTAAAGAATAAGGCCGCTAAAAGCACTAAATATAGAGCGCCTTTTATTCCAAAACAATTATTCGATTAGCTTCTGCAAATCAGGTAACGATACAGGCTTCAATAATACATGGTTAATACCTAATGCAACTAATGATTCAGGCTCAGGCTCCGAACCACTAATAATTGCAAGCTGCTGTGTAGCATTAATGTTCTTTATCGCTTGCGCTGCATCAAAGCCAGAGCCATCAGGTAGGTTCAAATCTAAAATAACCAAATCAAACCGCTGTTCTTGCTGATAAACTCTTAAACTTTCTTGAATGTTTTGTGCACTAAAAACTTCTATTCCTAAAGATTTTAATAATAACCCCATAAGCTCTCTAGCGTCTTTGTCATCTTCAAGCAATAAAACTTTCTTTGTTTGAGTAGCAATGGGTTGTTCACTCTCTAACGCATCTCTCTCATTGGAGGCGGCACTTAAATGATGCGTTAAGCATTCGTGTAATTGTTGAGTATCAATAGGTTTGGTTAATACTTGGTCAAAGCCCAATGCTTGTAAAGTTTCCTCGCTCCCCTTTAACGCTGCGGCTGTTAACGCCACTATTGGCGTAGTTATTTGTTGACTTCTCGCAGCAACCACAACTTCTCGCCCACCCATAATAGGCATATGTAAATCGAGAAAAACTAAATCAAAATGTTGCTGTTCGTCGCTCAGTAACGTTAACGCTTTCTGACCATTATCAACGCTCGTGACTTTAGCGCCGGTAGCAGAAATGATATTAGTTAATAACAGACGAATATTGCTAACATCTTCAACAATAAGTACATTTCCCTGTAAAGTATCGTTTGTGGTTAGCGCTTTATGCTGCAGTGCTACCGGTTGTTGTAAGTTGAGGTTAACTAAGTTTTCTGATGAGACACCAGTATCAATTAAAAAAGTGAATGTACTCCCTTGACCCAATACAGAATCAACTTGGAAATTACCCCCTAACAACTTAATCAGTGATGCACTAATTGCCAACCCTAATCCTGCCCCTTCTTCTGTTCTAGTAGTTGTGTCTTGCACCTGCTCAAATGGGTTAAATATTCGTTTCAATTTTTCTTGAGGAATGCCTATCCCCGTATCCCTAATAGAAAAATTCAAAACCGATTGATTATGCTTTTGCTCAAAGGTTAGTAATACGCGTATTTCACCAGACTGAGTGAACTTAATCGCATTATAAATAATATTTATTAACACTTGCTTAAGGCGAGTCGCGTCAGAACAAATAAACTCAGGAACAGGCGTATCAGCCTCAATGGTAAATAACAGGCCTTTTTTCTGTGCTGCGATTCCAAATAAGTTTTGTAAGTCAGCAAGAAAAGGTGACAATGCAAAATTACTTTTGTTAAGGGATAAAGTATTTTCTCGGATTTTAGATAAATCGAGCACATCATTTAACAGAGCAAGTAAGTGCTGACTATTACTATGCACTATAGATAATTCGGGTTTAATACTGTCTAACTCAGCGCGGCTAAGTAGTAGGTCAGTGTAACCAATAATTGACGTTAAAGGGGTCCGTAATTCGTGACTTAAATGTGCAAGAAAGCGGTCTTTAGCGCGACTGTCTGATTCAATTTTCAAACGCTCTAAGCGCTCGATGGCTATATCTTTTCGAGCCAACGCATAGCGAATTGCTCGAATAAACTGCACACTATTGATTTCAGACTTAACTAAAAAATCTTCTGCGCCCAGCGTTAACGCCTGCGCGTCTAATACCCCATCAGATTGCCCTGTCAGCATTATAAAAGGGGTAGCACAGCCCATATTTTTGGCAGCTTCTAATACAGAAAGCCCTGTATGAGCTCCTAGCTGATAATCGAGCAAACATAAATCAAACGGTTCATCTTGTAACGACTGCATAATTAAGTCGTAATCGCTAAGCCATTTAACATTAAACTCAAAGTCAGGTATTTCTTGTAAATAGTCTAATGCCAGAATGTAATCGTCTTCATCATCTTCAACGAGTAACAAATTAATTAAGCGCTTATCCATTATATGTCCTTGGCTCGTACAAGCTGCTAAAGCTGCCAATAAAGCACCTTAAGGTAGCTCTACTATTTCAATCCAATATTTCCCTAGGTTTTTCATTAGCTCAACTAACCCTTCAAAGTTAACCGGCTTGGCAATATAAGAGGCGGCGCCAGAGTCGTAACCACGTAATTTATCCTCTTCCTCTTTTGATGTGGTTAGTATTACAACAGGAATAGAGCGTAACTTAGCATCAGCTTTAATAATTTTAAGTGCTTCACGACCGTCCATTCTAGGCATATTAAGGTCGAGCAATATTAAATTAGGTCTTTGATAACGCTCTTTGTCACTATAGCCACCTTCGTTACGCAAATATTCAATCAATTCAACACCGTCATTCACGAAATTAATCGTGTTCAACACTCTACTTTCATCAAGAGCATCCTGTGTTAATAATCTGTCATCTTCATCATCATCCGCCATTAAGATATTAATGGCTTGGGGCTTTGAGTAATTCAACTTTTCCATCCTCAACTGTAAAAAGGTTAGCGTCAATCGGGAGTAACAGGGTAAAAATGGCACCTTCTCCTTCAGGGCTGTCCGCCGAAATATAACCACTATGCCGCTCAACAATTCGTCGACATACTGCTAGGCCAATTCCCGTACCTGCATAGTCTTTTTGACTGTGCAAACGTTGAAAAGGCGTAAATATTTTCTCATTGTACTGTTCAGAAAACCCAATGCCATTATCGAGTATTTCTATTTTAATCCACTGCGTATCCGTTGCTACTACGCAGTATTCTGGGGAGCTAACAAGTTCGCCACGAATAATTATATGAGGCTGTTGCCCTGGTTTACGGAACTTTATTGCATTAGAAATTAAATTCAAAAATAGCTGACCGAGTTGACTACCATCGGCTTGAATTTTAGGTAGATCTGACAACTCTATGTTAGCGCCACTTTCTTGCGTAGCAATTTCTAAATCATCTAATACTCTTAGTAATAACTCATTTAAGTCAACCTCTTGGAAAGGCTTGCCCTTGGTGGTTACCCGTGACAGTTCTAATAAGTCACTAATGAGTACCGACATCCGTTTCGCTGCTGCATTCATCCTAGCTAAATAATCAGCACCCTTATCACCTAATTCAGCTGAGAAGTTACTGGTGAGCCTATCGCCAAAAGCTCTGATTTTTCTTAACGGCTCCTGTAAGTCATGAGAGGCAACAAATGCAAAGTCCTCAAGCTCCCTATTACTACGGTTTAATTCCTCGGTATACACCTCAAGTGCATGAGTCCGTTCTATAACACGAGCTTCTAAGGTGGCATTGTATTGTTCTAACTTCTCTTTAGTGCTGCGAATACTATGAATGTGCTTCATCAGCAAAATCATCATAGTCGCGCACATAAATACACTTAACGCGGTAAACCAGATCACATTACTACCAGCTTTGGTTCTTGTTTCGTCTAATCGCTTAAGTAAGTTTTCTCTTGTTTGAGTTTCAGCCTGAATAATAGTGCTGTACAAATGACGAAAATTAATTTGTTCTTCGTCAATTTCTTTAAGTTGCTGCTGGGCAATATTAGCCCCAAAACCGACAGCAACATCAATGCTCGCTTTGAGTTTTTTTAACTTGGCTTGTGCTAATAGCGTAAACGCATCTATTCGGCCTTGCTGAGCCTCACTTTGTGAGCGTGACTGTTGAACATTTTCTAAACTCAAAGCAAACTTATCTAATGCTTTAACATAAGGTGCTAAATGGCTTTCATCTCGAAATAACAAATAGCCTCGCTGCCCGGTTTCAGCATTAAGTATGTCGATATGCAAACTGTCAATAACCAGCATAACCTCGCCAGTATTTTGCAAGTTACTTTGTATTTCAGCTAGTTTTTTAATGTTTTTCAGCCCTATTGAGGCATTTACAACAATAGCTAACACTAACAGCATTGCCCCTAACCAGGCTAAGCGAGTAATGTTTAAGTTATTTAAATAACCTGAAATAACGATAATTAATTTTTTCATTGATGTAGCCATTTACTTCACTAAGGTTTGCATAATGGCGCTACATTCTTTTGAAGCACTAATTATTTGGTCGGCTAATTGCTTAATATCTGCAGGACTTGCAGATTGCTCAACCATTAGCTTTAACAACTCTGCTTGCATAGAAATGTGATTAAGAGGTTTACGTGCGTCATGAATCACCATTTCTAATTGCTGTTGTTCAGGCATATTCGTTACTCCTTTTAATAATCAATATTCACTTAGTATTCACGATTAATCACACTAACTATAAGCATTAAGGCGGTTATAAAGTGTTTTAGTACTAATACCTAAAATTTTAGCGGCGGTTGTTTTATTACCATCAACCGACTCAAGTGTTTTAAAGATCAGCTCTTTTTCTAAATTCTCTATAGTTTGACCGACAATAACAGGCTGATTCACATTAGTAGCAGGTGCTATTAATGACGTATCAGTTTGCTCATTCATTTGTTCACTAATCGTTTGGCTTTGAATAGAGTTTTGCAGCTTAGCCTGAGAAAAAGGTGATTCAAATGTTGATGGAAAAACCAAATAACCTGACGTCATATCCGCCATGATAAATGCACGATAAATAGCGTGCTTCAACTCACGAATATTACCTCGCCACTCGTAATTAACGAGTCGAGTTAAATCGTCATCACTGAGCTTAAAATCACTTTCGTGCTCTTTATTAAGTTGATTGAGAAAGTGCTCAGCAAGTAATGGTATATCTTCTTTACGCTCTCTTAACGGCGGAATGTTAATTGGAAAAACCGCTAAACGAAAATAAATATCTTCACGTAAAACATTATTTTGCGCGATATCTTCAACAGAGCGATTAGTTGCTGAGACAACTCGACAATTAACCGGGATACTCTTACTTCCGCCGACACGAGTCACTGTTTGCGTTTCAAGTACGCGCAGTAAATTAGGCTGCATATCAATAGGCATTTCGGTCAATTCATCTAAAAACAAAGTACCATCTTTTGCTAATTCAAATACGCCAGATTTTTGTGCATTAGCACCAGTAAAAGCCCCCTTTTCATGACCAAAAAGTTCACTACCAATAAGATCTTTGGGAATAGCACCACAGTTAACCGATATCCGCTCACCCTGACATTGACTAGCGCTATGAATAGCTTGAGCTACCATCTCTTTACCTACGCCGCTCTCGCCCATTAACATAACATTGGCTTGTGTTTTTACTACTCGCTCAATCATAGCGTACATCGCTTTCATCGGTGCGGATTCACCAATTAAGCAGCCAAAGTACAAAGCGTTTTTATTTTTTCGTTTTTTGGTCTTTAATGCTGCCTGGCTAGAAAACAACACACCTTTAAGATCATCGGCTTCTATCGGCTTAGTTAAATAGCCAATATCATCATGGCACATCGCAGATATCGCGGTTTTAACCGAGGGATGACCCGTAATCATAGTTATTTTTGCGCTAATATTGTTAGCTTTAGCGTAATCAATTAAGTGCAAACCACTGCCATCTGGCAACATAAAATCCAGTAGGACATGATCAAATTTTTGCTCACTTAGCCATTGCTGTGCTTCTGCTAATGTAGATGCAGAATAAACTTCACAATCAAGATACTCAATAATACGACAAGCGATATTTGTAAACTCAAGATCATCGTCAACTAATAAAACTGTTTTCACACATGTAATCCCTTTATCAAGTAATTACACTAGCTTACTCTATTCTGTAATTAATTTATATTAAGTGCTTGCAAACTTTATTGTTAATTAACAAATAATTGTTAAGCTTGCAGGCATAATCTCTACCATTAGTTGCTCGGCTGACTCTGTTTCACCATCAATGCTGTACTTAAAGCCCTCACTGCTTTGTAATAAGATCTTTTTGGCATGGTAATGAGAGACACTTGAGTTTGAGCTATTATCACCAGAGATAGTATTACTTACTAATTCAGCTAAACTTAATAGCCGATGAGCCGAGCTTGAATCATGCTCAATAAGGGTTACATCTAATAAACCGTCTCGCCAATTTGGCTCCCCAGCACCTTGAGCGAGTAATGTGGTAATTGGTGCTGCGTTAGCAATAGTTAAGCTACTATTAGATAACTGTTGCACGGGTTCATCATCTATCGTTAACTTTATTTGCTGTGATTTATTTTCAATAAAAGCGTTAATAAACCCCTGAATATAAGCGAGTTGACCTAGCTCATTTTTTTGAAGACGGTTGGCCTGATTTATCATTTGCTCACCAAAACCAATAGCGATCACTAACAATACCGTTTTTTTATTACATACCATGGTATCCATTTGTTTTGTTTCTGCACGGAACAATATTTCGCATGCTTGGTTAATAGGCGATATTTTACTTTCTACTCCAAACATTACATGCGCTAGTGCGTTGGCAGTACCTAAGGGAAGTACACCTAATTGATGTGATGTATTTTTCACCGCCGCAGCTACTTCAGCGACAGTACCATCACCACCACACGCGACAAATACCATACTTTCATCGCGGGTCTGTAACGACTTAGTAAGTTGATAAACATCAGTATCTTTTTTAGTAAAATGAAAGTTAAGCACATACTGTCGTGTTAACATGCCAACAATGTCATTGGTATATAACAGCCACTTTCCCGCTCCAGATACCGGGTTAATAATCATATTAAGCTCAGGTTGCGGCTTCTTAGCAAAGTTTTGACTCAACTCCACTAACACCTTGAGCTGTTTAGTGTTTAACCTTGCCGTAGATCTAACACTTTGTACTGTGCTAATGGCGTCGCGTACGCTTAATTCTGGCTCAGACATTAATAGATAAGCACAAGTCATAAAGAAAGATCTGCCTCGGCCTAACGCACAATGAACAACAACCTTTTGATTTAAGTCGTGCATTGCCGTGATCCATCTTAAAGCATGTTCTAATTGAGCTTCTGTTGGAGAAAAGTGGTCTAATATCGGTATATTTAAATAATAGAATCCTTCCTGTTGAGCTGACCAATTGAAGCCATCAAACTCAGCAGTAACATCTAATATTGCGGTAACTTTTTGCGACTTTAGCGTTTCTATGTCACTGGGGAAAAGCCGACAAGCAAGAAATAAATTAGGAGTAATTTCTTGGATTGCAGGTACAGAATCATTGTTGCGCATTATGCCATTATATAATTGCACGCAAACAAGGTAAGGCAACAAAAGTATTTTAATCCACCAGGGTATTTCGCCTGCTGCAGACTTTCTAAATAAGCTAGGTCGATTAGTACTATAAGCAAAAAGAACACAACTTAGTGAAATAGTAAGCCATAAGCTAGGTACTAGCATGTAGCTATTATTGAAGCTAAGCCATACAAAGAAAACAGAAACAGTTAGTAACAACACATAGTATTTGATCATTTTCATTAAAAAACCCTCATAGTTAACTTATTTAGTTCAACTTTTGTGCCAAACCAAAAAAAATAACACACTGTTTTTTAAGGTGTTTCCATTTAAAGTTTTTATATATAAGCGTACTAGTCTGTAATATTTACAAAATAATGAGCGATACAGTAATACTTACCTACCTTGATCTCGCATTATTTTAACTGGTTAAATATTTGGCTAGCATCGCAAAACACATTACCACCACCAAGTAGCGTAAATACTTAACCGGAATTTTAAACAAGCAATGCGAGCCTAACCATGCACCAATGAACTGCCCTGCCATCATAATTATACCCACCAACCACACAACATGGCCTGCAAAAATAAAAACAATCAATGAGGCTAAATTAGTTGAGAAATTCAAGGTTTTAGCAACCGCTGTCGCCTGTAAAAAGGGTTGTGCGCGTAATGAGCGACCAGCTAAAGCAAAAAAGGAGCCAGTACCAGGGCCAAATAGTCCGTCATAACAGCCAATAGTCGGCGTTACCACATACTTATAAACGTTAGGTGAAACACGAGGTTTTTTAGTATTGTCATCAATTACAGGGGTTACTAAAAAATAAATACCGATCGCTGCAATAACGATAGGTATTACAATCGTCAATGCTTCGGTATTCATAATTTGTACGATTAGCGTGCCCAAAGCAGAGCCAATGAATGCCGCGAGCATTAGGTACTTAACATCTCGCCAAAGAACGCGCTTATTTCTTAGCATCATTACCGTTGCGGTTGCTACCCCAGTTGTAGACTGTAATTTATTGGTCGCTAACGCTGCTAATGGCGGCATGCCACTCATCATTAAAGCAGGTAACGTTAATAAACCACCACCGCCAGCTAGGGTATCTAAAAACCCAGCGACGATAGCAATAACGAATAAAAAGGCCAGAATTTCAAACGACAGATTAATTAATTCCACTCAAGTACTCTATTTAAAATAATTCACTAAAAAAGCACGAGGATTGCAATTAATCGCTCAGCTTTGCTTACTCACGCGTTTTCTTCGAATGCGACTATACCAAAGGTAAAAGCCACTTGCCCCTAAAATAAGCGGACTCAACCCCATTACACACCAAATTATTTTGCTCCACAAACCAGCAAAGTTACCGTAATGTAATGTTCTAAAACTATCAAAAACCTGGGCGCTAGTGTTACTGGTTCGAATGTCGTAATGACTGAGATATTTCCCTGTCATGGCATTAAAGCTAACGGTAGAGCCATAAGCACTGGCAAATGGGTTGTTAGTGTCAATAGAGCCAAATACTGTCCACGCCATTTTAGGTTCAAACGGAAATAGTAAATACTGAGGTGTAAAACTTGTTATTTTTTCTGTACTGGTTGTTAAGAGTTGCTGAAAATCAAGCTCGGCATTATATAAGCGATCCGTCATAATATGATGCGCTTCTTCGCCATGCTCAAAAGTTTCATGCCAGTACTCAATAAAGTTAAAGTAGCCACCCGTAATACCTAAAATAAGAATAATAGGTGAACACCAAATACCCACTAATTTATGTAAATCACTCATCATCGCCGCCAGTTTTGCATCCCAGCGAAACTTGAAAAATCGACGCCAAAATTTTCGGTAAATAATTAAGCCCGAAATACCCAAGAAAGTCATAATAATACTAGCGATTAAGCCAATAATAGTGCCTAGTTGCGGACTAATAAACCCAAGATCATTTAATAAAAAAGTAAAATGCAATTGCACTAGCCAATCGGTTAAATCATGATGAATAGGCACTGGTGTCGAAAGTACTTCACCGCTGTAAGGATTAAGATGAATTTTAAACCAGCTTTCACTGTAGCGTTTAAGTAAGTAAACACGATCAGCTTGGTACTTATCATCAAAAAGCTCCCAGCTACCAATCTCATAGTCACTAAACTGCTGATTTATTTGGGTGACTAACTCGTTAATATTAAGCCTTGTTACCGTCGTATTTTCCTGTTGCTCAACAGGTAGACTAATGCTGGCCACCTCAGGTAATAATAAAGTATCAAGTTCAAATTTGAACACTAATAAGCTGCCAGTTACGGCAATAATAATTAAGGGGATCAAACTAGCAAGCGCAAAGTACGCGTGTAATTTATGGAGCTTTTTTCGCATGATTTCAGGACCGTATTTTTTTACATTAAGCAAAAAAGCTAAGATATTGAACATATCTTAGCTGTATTTTTTCACTCTATTTATTAAGTTTTACTCGTTAAAACGAGAATTTAACACCTGCTTCCATGGTGCGCTCTGCTCCCATCCAGCAACCATTGGCATCATAACAAGCGCCCACATAACGCTCATCGGTTAGGTTATTTACACTAACGGTTAACTGCGTTAAGTCATTAATTTCGTAACGAGCGGCGATATCATAAAGAGTGTAACTGGGTAACGTATCTGAATTCGCAGCATCAAGGTAACTTTCACCGGTATAACGCACGCCAGCACTTAACATAAGTCCAGAAATAGTCGCGTTATCAATATGATAATTCGCCCACAATGATGCGGTTTGATCGGCAACCCACACAGGACGATTACCAATTAAGCTGGCATTTAATGGGTTTTTCGTTATTTCCATGTCTAAATATGTGTAATTGGCGGTAATGTCGAGTTGTGTTGTGGGTTGAGCATTTAGCTCTACTTCAATGCCTCGTGAAACAATTTCACCGGTTTGCGTCTTTTTAGCAAAATCTGCGGTATTAACGACAACATTTTCTTTAGCTAAATCAAAGTAAGCCGCAGTAATCATCATATTTTGTTTCGTATTTTGATATTTAACACCCACTTCTATTTGCTCAGCAGTTGTTGGCTTAAATGCTTCATTAGTTTCGCTATCAAAACCAGGCGTTGGTTCAAACGATGTTGAGTAGTTAAGGTAAGGCGCTAAACCAAAATCAAAACTATATATTGCGGCTAACCTGCCAGTAAAGGCGTCTTCATCAATGGTAGTAGTGTCGCCATACTCTGTTCCCGCATAACTCTTATCAGCAATATCTTGTGTATAAAAGTTATCGTAACGACCACCCACAATGAATGTGAGCTGGTCGATTTCTATTTCATCTTGTAAATAAAAGCCGCGATTATATTGAGCAATGTCATGCTGCTCGGTGTAAAAATCAACGGGTAATGTCTCTGGATTAAGTAACTGGTAATCCGGTGCCGCTAAATTTAAGGCTGGGGTGTCGTTACCTAAAGTGTCACCATAAGAAACATCTGACGATAGCGTTTGAAAATCAAAACCGAATAAAATATTGTGCTGCGTTTGACCTAACGTTAACGAAGCGGCAAGTTGGTTATCAACCACAAAGCCTTGCTGAGATTCATTGGTAAAATACGCGCTACGTAATAAATGACTATTGTCGGCCATTAAACCTTGGTTATAGGTATTATGCTGTAAAGCTTTGGCGTCGGTATATCTGAAATTTTGTAAAAACGATAAATTTTCATTAAATTCATGGTTTACTTTATAACCAAGCATAGTAACCGTGCGATCAAATCGAGCCCAGTTTTCATCCCCCGCGTAACCATCTGAGTCTAGTTTACCGTATGGCGCAGTATATAGAGTGCCCATTGCTGGTAAGGGAGTAGAGGGTGTGATCTCTGGATCATCTTGATAGTAAGCAGAAAACGTTAAGTGTGTTTTTGCTGCAACTTGCCAAGTAATTGTAGGTGCTATGGTATAACGCTCTTCTTCTGTGGTTTGCTGCTGACCATCTTTTTGGCGTGCTAAGGCAATGAAACGGTAATCAACTTCACCATTACCGCCAGAAGTATCTAACGACAATTCGCGCAAGCTCTGATTACCTAACCGTAAGCCAATCGTTGTTTGTTCGCCTTGAGGTGATTTAGCTATTTGATTAACCATACCTCCTGGAGGCGCCGAGCCGTATAAAACAGACGTTGGTCCTTTTAACACCTCAATACTTTCTGTCGCAAAAGCATCAACCTGTGGATAAAGATTCCATAAGTTGTTAGTTTGCAATGGTAAACCGTCGTAATAGTTACGATAAGATTCAAAACCACGAATTGTATATTGGTCAAAAATAGTCACAGTGCTGCGACTTTCTGGGGTAATACCCGAGACATAACGCAGTGCACGGTTTACTGAGTCTGCCTGCCTTAACTGCAAAGTACCTTGGTCTATTGAAGTAAAACTCATTGGCGATTCAATGGGTAATAACGTTGATTTAGTTCCGGTACTGCGATATGCCGGACTATGAACACTGATGCGCTCTAATGCTTCTTTTTCTGCTTCGCTGATGTCTTCTGTCGCCGAAATAGCACAACTAACACTGACAGCTAAAGTCGCAAGAAAAAATTTAGGGGTAGCATACATAAAATTAGTTAACCTATATGATGTTAAGTGATGTGGTAATAATGTTAAAAACCTAATTGATAATAATTCCTATTATACATTAGGGTATTTGATCTTTTTGTCTGTGAGTGCACTTTGGTGTGAAAAGTAACAACAATGTAAACGAGTATTTAACCTAAAATCAGACTAAGATCTTTACTAATAGATTACATTCAAAAGAGTCATAGGAGTTGCGCGTCAATAGCTAACCTATTGCAAGTAAATTCAACGCAGTGAGCATGTGTTTGAGATACTTTGATTATCTCAAAGTCAGACTATTTACAATCGAGACAATAAGGCACTAGGCGTTAAGGCAAATGTTCGTTTAAATAGTCGAGAGAAATGTGCCTGGCTCTTAAAACCAGAGTGAATGGCAATATCGAGAATTGATAAGTGTTGGTTATTTTGTGTAACCATCAACTGAAAACCATGAATCAAGCGTGTTTGATAGATAAAATCATTAGCGTGATAAGGCGTCATCGCAAAAAGTTTATGTAAATAGCGTTTTGATATTTGAGCGTTATCGCACAATGCTTCAATGGTAAAGTTATCATCTGCACTGGCATTAAAAATAAGCTGCTGAATACTGCATAGCTTTTTATAGCTCACACTGGCCTCTCGCTTTTGCTGATAAGCACTAACACAATCAATAAGAGGAGCTAATAGAGCTTGTTCTAAAAAGCGAGCAGTCAACTCTTCTGAATGAACACCAGCTCTCACTTGTGCTAAAACGGATGTTAATGCCAAGCGCAGCACCTGACTTTCCTCATGAACCAAGTCAAAAGCAAAGCCTTGCGTTGGTAAACGTGGTAATAAATATTCAGGAAAATTAAAGCTTACTACTTGATAGCGGCTCGAAAAATGAAAGGTAAACTCACTCGCAGCATTAAAAAAAAGTAACTGCCCTGGCGCTAAATGCTGAAAGCCCTTTGAATTAAACCAAGTACCATGACCTGAAATAATATAGACAACTGACATATAGGCATTAGGGATTTTTTTAGCAATAGCGGAAGTTCGTACTGATGTTAATGGCGCAAGCTCCGCATAAGTTAAACTGCATTGATGCAACGGATATTCTATATACGTTGCATCACTAGGTAGCGTTAAATGGTACTGCTGCTCTTGTAATGATTGGTATATTTGAATAACTTCGCTTTCAGGACGAGTAAACATCATTAGCTAGCCTAAATTAACCCAAACCACTCAGCCTGCTCACTTAGCCAAAATAAAACTTGTTATTGCTACCACAGGTAAAATAACAGCAAATATCGGTAACAATCGAGCCTGATAGGTTAACAATAAAATAAGTGGTAATAATGCCGCCGTTAACGCGCCAAAAAATAGTGCTGGACCAATAGACCACCCATATAACACCACGCTAGTATAAGCCGTCAATGTGAGTAGCAGCCAAGCCATTGGTCTAAAAAAACGTGGTAACAGCCCTGACATTTCAATAGAAAATACTTGTTCGCGATGCTTTTCCATCGCTAAACAAAATAACACCATGGTAGTAAAGCTTAAACAAACCAACAATAACATTACACAGTATCTCCGCCGGTTTTAGTTAATACCAAATCTGGCTTGGGCGTATTTTCAAGAGGACTTTTTCGGTTAGTTGATCGTTCAATGCTACTTTTAGTCGGCTTTCTTCGCGCGTTATTACTTTGCTGTATCACTTTCATCTTATAACGTGCAAAAGCAAAGCTAATACCCACTGCAATTAGCGTTAAATCAAAACCGGCTAAGTTCCAATCACCATGAGGCAAAGTAACACCTAAGTGTTTGTCGGTGGTCAAAGCATTTACCATCGGCAATAAAATAAACACAATACTGGCAAGCTGCAGCTGCTCTAACCATGCTTTTCCTGCAGGGCGTATTGCAGGATAGAGTAATAATAATGCCCAAGTAATAAACATAATATGCACTTCCCACTCGCCGCGATTTTCCATCGTAACAGGCAACAACCTATTCGCGTAAAAATAAGCGGCAATGGCAATAGGTAAACCGACAATGGTACCAATATTTAATTGCTCAACTAAACGATAACCAAAGTCTGGCCCGTTTAATTTTTTCATTTGCTGGGGCTTACGTTTAGTTGTCCATAACACTAACCCAGAAGCGATCATCGCCGTACCAATTAACCCCGTGATAAAGTAAACCCAACGCGCCAAAGTGCCTGCAAATTGCCCTTCATGTAACGAATAAAAACCATTATGTATCACACCACTAACGGTATAGTCTTTGTGATTACCCGAAATAAGCTCACCGCTAATGCCGTTAACAACCACCTCATCACCTTGGTTGTAAGTAATATCAGTTTCATTACGCACAAAAGCTATTTGCGCATTAATATCGTTTGGTGCATGTACCGTTACATAGCGTAAATTATCAGTTTGCCATTGCTGTTGGGCGATATCATATAATGAGGAGAATGAGCGCATTTCTGCCGGTATTCCTGCGGGCTCAACATGAGCACTACGTGGGAATATTTCTTTGCGCATTTCTTTAAATTCATCGTCATTAGTTTGAAAGTTACTACTAACGCCCATGTACATAAATAAGAAAAAGAGTAAACCGCTGTAGGTGATCATAAAATGAAATGGCAACGCAATAACGCTTAAGGCGTTATGACTATCAAGCCAACCGGGCAATCCTTTTTTAGCTCTAAAAGTAAAGAAGTCTGAGAATATTTTTTTATGAATGACAACACCAGTAATCACCGCTAGCAACATTAACATCGTACAAAATCCTACTAGCCAATAACTAATACTAGTATCCATATAGTGTAGGCGATAATGCATGCGATAAAGTGTTCTTCCTCCACCGGTTTCACGCGTGGCAACGTTTTCAGCGCTTTCAATGTCAACAACAGTTTGCTTATATCTACCGCGTTTTTTGCCGGGTTCAGGCGCATGTCGCCAGCCCAGCCTTAAATTTTGGTCACGGCTACTTGGCAAGAGAATATCGTATTCATCAACACCTTTGGCGTGAATTTCGGCAAACTGCTGAGCACGATCAAGTAATGCCTCGGTAGAAACTTCATGCACTATCAATGGTCGCTCAGGTTGCATCCAACGTGTTATTTCTTGATAAAAATAACCTAGAGTGCCAGTTAAAAACATAAAAAATAATACCCAACCGACCACAAGGCCAACCCAAGTATGAAGCCACTTCATTGATTGACGAAAAGTATCTTTCATTAGCTATTTACCTGCATCAACGCCCATGTAAGCAGCAAGAAAATAACATTTAGTTTAACTAGCCCTAGCCAAGCTCGTGTTGCAGTAGTCACCGAAAAAGCCCACATAACTGCCCCCGTATAAACCAAGAAGCCCAACATTAAGCCAATATGAATACCTTGATACTTTCCAACCAGACTCATTAATAATTGCGTGATCAATAGTGAGCTTGATGTAGCTAAAGCATAACCACCTAAAGCAGCCGCCAGTATACGCGAGAATACAGACCAGCGAGGGTTCGCTAATTGTAATTTATTTAGCAGATATGACACGTTTTTTTCCAAGTACCTAAGACGTTTTAATGAGTTGAAGAGTAATGTTATACACCGACCCATCTTAATGAAAATAATTTGTATTTACAATTATTTTATACCTCACGGGAAATAAATAGCGTATTGTTAACTCAATTGATCTGAGGTTCGTTTTACCCGTATTGACACTGGTAACAAACTAACCGTTATGTATTATTACTTGGCGAAAAATCGCAAAGAGGGAGTTTATGGCTAAGCATTTATATGGTGATTACTCAACACCTGAGAAGTTTCTCGAAAGTTTCATGGCTGGTTTAGAAAAGCGTAACCCTGGTGAGCTAGAGTTCCATCAAGCCGTTAAAGAAGTAGCGGAAAGTGTAGTGCCTTATATGTTTAATCATAAGAAATATTTTGACGCACTAATACTTGAGCGCATGACTGAACCTGATAGAACCATAACTTTTAGGGTATGTTGGGAAGATGATCTTGGTAATGTTCACGTTAACCGTGGCTATCGCGTACAATTTAATAATGCCATTGGCCCTTATAAAGGTGGGCTAAGGTTTGATCCAAGTGTGAACTTAAGTATTTTAAAATTTTTAGGCTTTGAGCAACAATTCAAAAATAGCCTAACAACATTACCAATGGGTGCGGGCAAAGGCGGTAGTGATTTCAACCCTAAAGGCAAATCCGATAGGGAAATTATGCGCTTTTGCCAAGCATATATGACCGAGCTATCAAAACATATTGGTGAAAACCTAGATGTACCTGCTGGAGATATTGGCGTAGGTGCGCGTGAAATTAGCTATATGTTTGGCCAGTATAAACGCCTTAATGATAACTTTGTTGGCGTGTTAACAGGTAAAGGCATTTCATTTGGCGGTAGCTTAATAAGAACTGAAGCTACAGGCTATGGCGTGGTTTATTTTACTGAAAATATGCTAAATCATATTGGCGACAGCGTTAAAGGTAAACGTTGCGTTATTTCTGGCTCAGGTAATGTTGCTTTATATGCCGCTAAAAAAATTATTGAATTAGGCGGACAAGTGCTCGCGATGAGTGATTCAGGCGGCTATATCTACGATGAATCCGGTATAGATAACCAAAAGCTTGAATACTTAATTGAACTAAAAACCACACGTCGCGGTAGAATTGAAGAATATTGTGCCGAATATGACGCCAAGTTTGTTGCCAACAAACGTCCATGGGCAGTGCCTTGTGATTTAGCCTTTCCATGTGCAACACAAAACGAATTATCATTCGATGATGCAACTGACTTAGTCAATAATGGTGTTATGCTCGTAGCCGAGGGCGCCAATATGCCTTCAACCATTGAGGCGGTACACCATTTTAAAGCGAACAATATTTTATTTGCCCCCGCAAAAGCGGCTAACGCTGGTGGCGTCGCTATTTCAGGGTTAGAAATGACGCAAAATAGTATGCGTATATCGTGGACAAGTGAAGAAGTTGATCAAAAACTTCAAGATATTATGCGTTCTATTCATGCACAATGCGTAAAACATGGCCAAAATGGCAAAAACATTGATTACCTTAAAGGTGCCAATATTGCCGGCTTTATTAAAGTTGCCGACGCCATGCTTGCTTACGGAGTCATATAAGCCTTAAGAATAACACGCGGCAACAGCAACATATTAGCGAAAAATATTAGCGAAGAAAAACAAATAAAAGGGCTCACTAACCAACGTTGAGTTTGCCCTTTTATCTTCATTTAGCTTTTGTTGTTACCTTTGCTTTTATCGCTAATTTCTTGATCACTTTCATCATGATGACCAGTAAGTGCGATTGTATGTTTAGCAACAGATACTTTAGCCGCTAAATAATGGTTATTGTGTTGATTAGCAAAAATCCCCGTAGGTACCGTTTTTTGAATTTTAATACCCGCTTGAGTGAGCGCTGATACTTTTTCAGGGTTATTGGTTAATAAATCAATTTCACTAATATTCAGTGCGTTTAGCATTTGGGTAGCTACCGTGAAATCCCGCAAGTCGTGATCAAAGCCTAAGGCTTTATTTGCCTCAAAAGTATTCATACCGGTATCTTGTAAACTATAGGCATCTAGCTTGTTGTATAAGCCAATACCACGACCTTCTTGACGTAAGTACAGAATAATACCGCCGCTTTTCGCCATGGTTTCTACGGCTTCATCAAGCTGCTGGCCACAATCACAACGTGCCGAATGAAAAATATCACCGGTTAAACATTCTGAGTGCACCCTCACTAGCGGAACCTTGGCAGTGTCTGCGCCTTTAAATACTAACGCAACATGCTCTTTATCATCTTTCAAATGACTAAAGCTAACAAACTCAGCCTTATGTGCATTGTGCTTACCAATGGGGATAATTACTTTATTACGAACTTCAGCCATGTTGGCTCCTGCAGGGTAACTCAATGGGTTGCCAAATCCATTTAACCTAAATAATAGATTTAATAGGGTATTCTAAAGCTTGTCAGTAACCCAGTAAACAGCGGAAATGCGCTTTCCATGGGTGATTAGCATATTTTATTACGATTAATTTAATTATGCCTCATTAGTTTTTTGTTTAGATTTAAGGGCATTAACATTGTAAACGCAAATGATAATCTATATCATTAAACTTATATGAAATTTAATAGCACCTAAAGCAAATGTTTTAGTACATGCGGTCAATAAGTACTGCTTCTATTACCTGCTTTTTGCGTACATCATTAGAAATATCACGAGGAAAATAATGAAAAAATTTATTTGTTTAGCTGCGGTCTTAACATTAACTGCCTGCAATGAAAGTTCTGAAAATACTGATACTTCAGCACAAAATGTCACTAATAAAGTCCAACCTAGCGCACATGCTTCTACAGAGCTCTTCATTCAATACAAGCAAAGTGCTCAAGAGTTAGTAACACTTATTGATCAACAAGCATCTAATGAAGATCTTGAGAACTCTTCCAAAGCATTAGTAGCTTTATCACAGCCTATTATTCAAGCCTTTAAAGTGAAATTCCCGCAGTGTAATGACTATTTAAATGCGGTCAGTGCTGCCGCTGATATTATTCCGTCACTGCCTTTAACCGAAATAGAGTCGGGTTATCATGCCGACGGTAAACTTCCTGCCATTACGGATGTAAATTGCTACCATGCGAAGGATTTATTAGTACACCCTGCAACGGTACAGGCAATGGCAGCAATTGGTATTGAAAATGATAGCCAACGCCAACAGGCTAAAGATGAAGTGGTTGAAGTTATTGAGCATTTCGCACAAGTAGAAAGCGCATACCAAGGCTAAAATAACGTTTTTTTTGAATGAAGAGCTAACCTTATATAAAGTTAGCTCCTTACTAAGCTCAGTAATGAGTGGCAGTGATAAAAGCGTCGCTATAAAATAATTTTGAGCTTTTGCTCAAGCTTTAAAAAGCCATCACTCGGCAAATTATTCCAACGTACAATATCATGTACTTTCACTTTATATTTACGGCTAATATCCCATAAAGTATCACCACGTTTCACCTTATGGGTGACTTGTGAGCCATTTAATTTAGCTAGCGCTAATGGATACGCTTTATAGTCGGTGACCGGAACCGCTAACTCTTGCCCAATGCGAATCATATCTGACGATAAATCATTAAGCTTTTTAAGTGCTGCGACATCAATATTATGTAAAGCACCTATTTTACCTAAACTGTCACCCGCCTTAACCTGATAACGCTGCCAACGTAACCAATCTTTCTTATCAGTACGAGACAAGTTTTCTTTAAAGGTATTAGTAGCAGCAACAGGTAGCAACAACTGATAATTACTATCAGGCGCAGTGGCCCAACGATTTAAGCCAGGGTTAAGTTGATAAATCTCAGCCAATTCTACGTTAGCCCATTCAGCTGCTAATGATAAATCTAATTGCTCTTCAAGCTCAAAAATAGCCAACGCGGGCTTATTTTCAATCGGCGTAAAACTATAATTTAATGCTTCAGCATTTTTTAAAATGTCAGCAATAGCCAATAACTTGGGAACAAAGTGTGTGGTTTCTTCCGGTAAATTCAAAGACCAAAAGTCCGTTGCTAAGTTGGCGCGTTCATTTTTTCTAATGGCGCGACCAACACGGCCTTCTCCCGAATTAAATGCAGCCACAGCATTTAGCCAATCTTCATCGAAGGTATCATGAAAAAACTCAAAGTAGTCAAGCGCTCCACGTGTTGACTCAACAATATCGCGTCGGCCGTCATACCACCAATTTTGCTCAATATTAAAGCGCTTAGCTGACACTGGCATAAATTGCCATAAACCCGCAGCACTCATACTTGAAACGCCATACGGCAAATAAGCACTTTCAACAATTGGCAATAAAGCAAGCTCCAGCGGCATATTACGCTTTTCTATTTCTTCCACAATGTAGTAAAGAAAAGGCTCTGCTCGCTGCGAGATTGTCACCATAAAATTAGGGTGACTTAAATAGTATTCACGCCACTTAGCCACCGCTTCATTGTCCGGCACTTCAATAGTTAACTGACTACGAATGCGCTGCCATACATCAGCGTAATCTTCTGGTCGCTTTATGCTTTCAGGAATGTTTACTTCTGGCTCTACGTGTGGCTTTGTTAAAGCGGCATTTACTGCTTGTGCTTGATTAGTTGTTTCAGTGTTAGCGGTAGTATTAGGTGTTTGCTGACAGGCAGTTAACAAAAGTATAAAGGATAGCGATAATATTTTTTTCATCAAAAAGTCTTCTGTGAGCAGTAAGTTACGGCGGCTAAATTGATAAAGCGTTAACAAAAAAACAGCATAAGCGGCACATTGTGCGAGATTGCCCTGATACATTCAAGCACTAAGCTAACTTTCTTGTAACAAAAAAAGGCCACATTTTCATGTGGCCAAAAGAGAAAAACAATAATATAAAATAATAAACACTAATTAATGGTCGTGCTCTTCCTCTGCGGCAACGCCTAACCAAGCAGCTTTACTTGGAGTAAAGTCTAAATCAAAGTGACCAACAACTTCACCGTCATGTAAGTCAATGGTTGTGACTTCTTGACCATTAATGACATAAATTAATTCATGGGCTTTTGAGGCAATAATAAATGGCGCAGCATCTTCAGCTAAATTTTCAAACACTGGAATGCGCTTTTCAAGAGTCCAGTTATTTTCAGCAGCAAACAAGTTAAGTTGGCCAGTGTTATCTAAAATAAGCATATGTTCATTGTGGCCATCAAAACCATAAGTAACCGAAGTAAGCGTTTCCTCACCTTGCCAGTTAAACGGTGTGATTTGCTCAGCTGTTAAATCAACTAAGAAGAAACCTGCACGTGAACCACCAATCATTACATTACTTTCTGCACTACCCATTAATGAACCAATGCGTACGCCTTCAGGCATATCAACTGGGTTAGCAAGTTTATGTGTTGTAAATACTTCACCTTGTTGTTCAATAGCTAATACACCATCGCCACAAGCAAATGCTGTGTATGTTTCATTTTGAAAACTGCCGTGTAACGCTGGACATTTTGTTTCAAAAACTTGTTCTTCATGAAAATGGTCACCGTGCACTTCAAGTAAAACGATATCTTCTGGTAAACTGCTGTCTAAGTTAACGTCACGTAATGTCGTTAAAACAAACTCACCACGAATTTCAGCAGTACCGTGCATGTAAGTATCAAAATGATGTTCGGCAATAATTTTTTCTTCTGCGATACTTTCGTCACTTAATAGGCTCAAGCTCGCGTTAGCACCAGTTTCTTTATTACCATCAAAAAATACCGCCGCTTTATCACCGCGTGGCACATAGTGAGTTGGTTTAACATCATGCAAAGTAAAGTGAGTTAATGATGGAGCATCTGCATGTTGGTCATAATGATCACCGTGTAGCTCTTGCCAAACACCGCCATCAATAAATTCAACATGGTCAACCGAGCGCTGAACTGCAACAGCATAGCGATTCTCAGGGCTGGCATATAAATACTCTGCTTTATGCTCTAAGCTAATTGAGTCAACCAAGCTATTATTTTCTAAATCAAAAATATGAACGAGTGCGTGTTCCGCATCAGCAATTGCTAAACGCCCTTTACCTAGTTCATCATCATGTCCATGTCCATTATCAATGGGTGGCTGTGTTGGTTCTAATTCAGTGATATTGGTTTCACTATCGCCACAACCAACTAATGCTGTTGCTGCGCATGCTAGTAGTAAGCTTTTTAAAGAGATAATTTTCATGTTTTTCCTTAAAATAAATGGTTCTGCCTATGTTTTACAGGCGAAGTTTTAGATTGAACTCAATGAAAATGAGTTCAATACCTTGAATTTAATTATTAAATTTATTTTTTATATTTACTTTAACGTTACGTACTTACGTTAGAATTCTCCGCGAATTCCTATCGCAAGAGAGCGCCCTGCCAATGGCGTTAACTCTTTTAAGAATGAAGTATGCACTTGAGCATACTCATCGGTTAAATTAATACCTTTTAGGTAAAGCGATAAGTCATGCTGCCCTAGTGAAAAATGGTAATTAACATTGGCATCAACCATGACGTAGCTACCTGTTGAGCTTTCCAATGGTGCAGTATGTGTTTGCTCAAAGTAGTGACTCACAAGTAGGTCAGCTGAGATAGTGTCACCTTGGTAACTAAACTCGGTAGAAACACGCGCAGGTGGTGTGCGCGGTAGCTCTGTACCTTCACCCTCTATGCGAGCACGAATAATGTCACCTTGAACGCGCCATGCAAATTCGTCTGTCACTTGCCATACGGCTTGGGCTTCAAAACCATGTAACGTGACATCTTGCGCGGTAAAAACATAAAGCGGTAAGTTGCTTTCATCTTCGTGTTCATCATGAGCACCGTGATCGTGATCGCCATGATCATGGTCATGTCCGTCACTTGCAGCTAAGCCAGTAGCACGTTCATAGTAATAGTCATCAATTTGGTTATAAAAGGCATTAAAGATAAAACCAAAATCGCCTTTAAATTTACGTAAACTTAAATCAATATTGCTTGATGTTTCCATCACAACATCGCTTTCAGTTAAACCGAAATGAGGCGCTTCACCGTGATCGTCATGTAGTTCAAATAATGCACCAACTTCATAAGAACCTGTACCAATATGTGGCCCAAAAGATAGTAACTCAGCCGATGATGGAGCGCGTTGTGAGTGTGACAATGACAAACCTAAGTTATAACCGTCCATGAAATCCCAAACAATACCAGCAGAAAGACTAACAGGTGTAAATACATGCTCTACAGCAAAATTACGTGTTGCTCCATCTACGTGTTCATCATGGTGAGCATGGTCTGAGTGGTCATCGTGATGATCATCATGCTCTTGCTCTACAAGCTCAATATCAGGTAAGCGTACGTTATCTGCAGTAATTTCAGTACGTTCAATACGGGCACCAAGTTGCACTAAAAAATCACCAAAATGACGTTCTTCTATCCAAGCTAGTGCAATAGAGTTTGTTTCAGATGGCGGAGTAAAAGCTTCAGCGCCTACGGCAGTAAAGTCACTTTGTTTATAATGAACACTTAAACCACCGCGCCATTCAAAAAAGTCTTGATGTAGTAATTCAAAGCGCGCCTCTAACGATTCATTATCAAAGGTTGTACCAACCACGCCAAGTTCGATTTCACTGTGGCGATAATCGGTGTAAGCCACTTTAGTGTTAAGTGATTTTATCACGCTGTTATCAAAGCTTAATTCACTGAGTAATTGATAACGGTTTTGGGTTAAGTCAGCAAAAACTTCGATACTCTCATCGCCATGGCTATGACCTGGAATTCCATATTCTTGCTCAAGATTTTGATAAGAAACACCAACAAAGCCATTATCGAGTATATAACTACTACCTAAAGTGAAACCACTTGACTCAGCCGCCGAGTTTTCAACTTCATCAACGCCATTTCTTTCGGGTATGGTGTAATTTTCACTGTCACGGTAAAAACCATCAACATGTACAGCCACATTACCAACACCGCTGGTAAATGAACCCGAGACAAGTTCTTGATCATTACTAGTATTATGCTCTGCTAACCATTCACCTTTAGTATCAGTACTGCTAGGAATGCGCTCATCAACAACATTAACCACGCCGCCAATAGCACCACTACCGTAAAATAAAGTTGCTGGACCACGTAATACTTCGATGCTTTCACTGGTTGAGGTTTCAGATGAAACTGCATGGTCTGGGCCAACACGTGACGCATCACCAGCATCTAGACCATTTTGAGTAACTAAAACACGTGGGCCATCTAAGCCTCGAATAATAGGGGTACTTGCAACACCACCATGAAAGTTACTGTGTACACCCACTTCATTTTTTAAGGTATCGCCTAAGGTATTTGCTTGACGCATACGTAATTTTTCACCGTGTAATACGGTGATAGGTAACGCCGATTCAATATTAGAGCTATGGAAAGGGGTGGCGTTAACATCAATAATTTCAATTGCAGACTTATCAAGTGATACTTGCAGTTGTGCATTAATATTTGCTTGTACATTGACTTCAACATTTTCATGAACAAAGTTTTTTGCGACAACATGTAATTCATAACGGCCTGGGTTTACTTCTAATGTAAACTCACCTTGTTCGTTAGTTTTTACTACTTTATTTGTACCCGCAATTTCCACTGTAGCCCCAACAACCGCCTTACCGTCATGATTCGTAACGGTGCCCTGTACTTGCTCTGCGTACAGTTGACCACTTGCGGTTACCGCAAGTAATGCGCTCATAATTCGAGATAATTTTTTCATGGTGCCTCTTAACAACGGAAGAATAGAAAAGGTTATAGTATAACAACGGCCGCAGATGTTATGTTATAACATTACGATTTGCAAGTTATCGCAACAATTTTTTTACAAGAAAATGAAACTTTACGTAAATAAAGTTATCTTAGCGCGCTAATTTTAAGGGTTAGGTTTTAGAAGGGGGTTAGCAAGAGTTATTTATTGCTTTCTTTCAGGTACTGCTCAATACAGGTATTACAAATACAGCTTTTATTTTTAACTGGCGCTGGCACGCGGTCAATTAACGCTTGAGGAACCTTAACCTGCATACACCAGCAACCAGCCATAGCAGCAACATTACAGCTATTTTGTTGTTGGCATAACGGGCAAATTTTGTCATTTACATTCATTATTCGGTCATCATTATTAGCCACTATTCAAGCTCAGTAGCCTGAATTTATGTAAGTATACGCGCTTCATTATAAAAGAGTAAACAAAACACAACCTTAGCAAAACATGACGAGCACCGTTAAAAATGCTACATTATCGCCACTTAATATAGTCTTACTGCAGTAGAGAATATTCGTGACTTTAAAAGATAAAAGCGTTTTATTATTTGATTTGGATGGCACTTTAGTTGATAGCGTTCCCGATCTAGCATTAGCCGTTAATCAAACCTTACAGCAATTAGAGCGCGACACTTTTGATGAAGCCACCATTCGAAACTGGGTTGGCAATGGCGCTTTATGCTTAATTTCTCGAGCGTTAAGCGCCAGCAAAAACATTGATAACACCTTACCTGAAGCCCTAGTAACTAAAGCATTGTCATTATTTCTGAGCTTTTACCAAGACTGTGTTTGTGTTGATTCGGCCTTATATAGTGGTGTTAAAGAGACCTTAACCGCACTAAAAGAAAGAGGCTATCGGTTAGCGATTATTACTAATAAGCCTGAAACCTTTATTGAGCCTATACTACAAGGTTTAGCATTAACCAATTTATTTGAATTACAACTTGGCGGCGACTCATTACCCGAGCGTAAACCACATCCACTGCCACTATTTACGGCTTGTCAGCAACTTAAAGTGAGTACTGAGCAATGTGTAATGATAGGCGACTCTAAAAACGATATATTGGCCGCGAAAGCAGCAAATATAGATAGCATAGGATTATCCTACGGCTATAATTATGACGAAGATTTAGCGGTTCACCAGCCTAATTATTTATTTGATAACTTTAATGAATTACTCACAGTATTAGACGGTGTTGGTGAGCTTGCATAACATGCATAACTGCTACCGTTAACAGCCAATAGGAAATTATTATGCCGCATTGTATTATTGAATATTCAGCGCCACTGCATGCTGTACTTAAACCATCACAATTAATTTCTGCGGTTTATAATGGGGCATTTAATTCTGAGCTGTTTGAAAATAGTGAAATTAAAACCCGCGTAATTCCTTTTGATAACTACCAGTCAGGCTCTGTAAAAGTAAACTTTATTCATGTGGTAACTAAAATTCTCTCGGGAAGAACGTTAGCACAACGTAAATTGTTATCTCAAACGATATTAGCTGAATTAAAAATGCTCAATCTTTCAAAAACATCATTAACGGTTGAGATAGTAGAAATGGAACGTGACTCCTACGCTAAAGTCATCACTTAACGGCGACTAAAATTGAGCGATGTTAATAACCCTTTGAAAGCAAGCTTAAAATATATTGGCCAGGGCTGTTGGGTAATTTCGCTCTTGTGCTAATTGCTCCGCACGCGCTGTAACTTCATCCGCTTGGCATTGCAGACTTACAGGAAAGTAATGTTCATTCAGATAACGCTTACTTAACGCTGACGTCACTAAGCCGCTCTCAAGTAAATCTTCTAAAATAGCATCTGCTGCGGCTAACGCTGATGACGCTTTCACTATTTCAGCGCGAGCGTAGCCACTTTCATGAAATGACACATCGGCAGCTCGTAAATCGGGATCATCACCGGGTATTTGCTGTGCACCAAACAACGGCTTTGCTGCAGTAATCGCTTGCGTAAAATCAGGAATAAATTGAGCAATATGAGCAATATTGCCAATAGTACGATCATTAACTAATTGCTCAGGCCAATGATGATCTATTTTTTTAATAAAACGCGCAGGTAATTTAGGTTGAGCGCTTTGCTCACAACTAGCAACTAAACCATCTTCAAATAATGTGATAGCTTGCGTCATGCCGTGCAGTTGAAAATAACCATCTGGATAAGGGGTTAATTGCGCCATACCTTGAGGTGTGCCTCGGTCGCCATAAAAAACCACCTCAGGCCATAAACCTTGGCATTGCGGCCAATGAGCAACATACGCGGCCTTAAATTCAACCATACGCTGACGCTTAGCTTTTAGCATGTCGTCTAACTCACCACTTTTAAAACCACAGGCGTTAATCACATAATCATAATGTGCGGTATTTACTCGGTCATCATTATTAACCGCAGTAGTAACTTGCCATCCTGCACCATTTTTTTTAGCACTAATGTCAATTACACGGCTATTGGTTTGCAAAGTACAGGCAGGTAAACGCTCAATCGCTAAGCTAACAATGGCGGCAAAGCGAAAGGCCGATAGGCCATATTCTTGCACCAACACTAACGGAAATTTTAATTTATCAAAGTTTACTTGTTTGGCGAATGCCACTAACCAGTCTTCATCGCATAACGCTTTTTTAGGTAATTCCCTTTGCGCAATTCGCTCAAGATCTGCGCGTTCAAACAAACGAAAATAATGTTGAGGGTCACCTAAAACTTCATTGCTAGGGTTTTGTTGTACAAGCGCTTTATATTTGTCTCGTAACATTTCTAAACGCGGCAATAAGTCTTGTGGCTCGCCTTTATCCGTTAATGGTAAAGCCACCACGGTAGGGCGTACATTGACACACTGCGGGTAAACTTTCACTGTATCAATGGATTGTTGCAGCAACGTTAGGCATTGCTGGTCAGAAATTTCACGGTACAAATTACCACCTGCATGCAAATGGCAAATAGGCGGCCCGTTAACTAAGCTAGGTCCTTTTTCAATTAACGTAGTGTTAATACCAAGCTCAGCAAAACGTAAAGCAATAGTTGAGCCTGCAACTCCAGCACCAATAATGGCAACTTTGGTATTATTTAAAGACAAACACTCAGTATGGTTAGTAACTTGATTCATGAAACTCGAGGTAAAATATAATTATGCTTGGCTATTCTACTTGCCAGACGGAAATTTTTATAGCCTTACGGTATTAAAAATAATTCTCATTGTGTAAATAATTAAGTAAATACCACAAAATAAAAAACGACCCTCAGGTCGCTTTTTATAATACCGTTAACAATTTATTGCTTAGTAATGGTGACAGTTAAGTCGTAACTTTTAGGCTCTAGGCTGAGAATGCTTTTACTTTCTTTCGCTTAGTATTTGCGATAACACCTAAAGCAATCAACATTAATAAAAATGTAGTAGGCTCAGGAACACTGGTAACCTTAGCTACATCAACAACACCTTGCACAACATCATTGGCACATGACATAGTCCAACTAAATGCTACTTGCGATGCATTTTTAAAGGCATCAATACCACTTACGTTAAAGCTAAAACTAATAACATCAAAGTTGTTATATGAGCTACCCGCATTTTGTCTATCAACAGTCCAAGCAGCTTGTTCACCATAAGAAGAAACACTACCACCCATCACTTGCCCATTTTGTACTGAGCCAGAATTGTTGTGATATTGTTTAGATGAAATAGTCGAAGATATTTGATTTAATCTACCGGTATTATCCCAATGGTTTTTTCTCCAATAATCATTACGGTTTCTATCTGCATCAGACAACATAAAAGCATAATTATAAGGCGTATTAGCACCATCAGTACTCATTAGAAGATCACCTAAAACAATCTTACCATTGCGGCGACCGGTGCCCTTTTCATTATTGTAATCAACAAAGTTAGTATAAATATCAACGGTAACTTGACCGTCTGTATCCCATTGGATATCCATTTTATCAACTTCATATATCCAACCACCATGTGCATCCCCTTGAGAGTCAGCAATAGTAGTATTAACAAGTAAATCAGAAGCTAATGCATTTGTAGTCACAAATAAACTTGCCACTAAAAAAAGACTCAATGCTTGTTTAATTAAAGCCATAATTATTCCTAAGTTTGTCCCAACATGAAATTATAGCCGTTATATTACATAACGACATACAAAACATAGCAAATTTTAAGCCACATAAAAGAAAGCTTTAAATTACAATATATTACAAGGGTGCTATATTAACACATTTAACAACATTGAACATTTGTAAAAAATACTGACGCACTAAGGTGAATATTTATACATGAAACATGCATTAAATATTTACACCTAAAAGTCTTTACTAGCTTGATTTAAATATTATATTTGAGAAAACATTTAGTATTTTCGTAAAAATGATATGGTGTATTTAGCAAAGCATTATAAATTGCACACCTCCATAATTATGATTACAAGTATTGTTAAAAATAGGTCAAGCATGAGCTCAAAAAATCACATAATTACATCTATGTTCTGTTTATTATTTATGTCTTCTTCTGCATTAGCTAATAACAATATCGATAAAAATTATGAAAGCGCACTGATCGCCTTTCATAACGAAGAGCTGCCAACCACTATTATTTTATTAAAAAATATTTTACAAGAACAGCCTGAGCATATGCCATCTCGGGTTTTAATGGCGCAAGTACTTATCGAACAAGGCAATGGGGCAGCCGCAATAGTTGAATTGAACCGCGCAAGAGCAGGTAATGTTGATAGTGACCGTTTAATTACCTTGTACGGACAAGCTTATTTATTACAAGGGAAATACGACGACGCACTAGATGCCTCTCAATTAGGCACGCGTAGCGCTAAAATAGAAAGTGAGCTGCAACTAATTCGAGGACAAGCCTACATTGGAAAAAAACAGTATAGCTCAGCAGATAGAGCATTTAGTGAAGCTTTAAAGTTAACCCCTAAAAACCAATTTGCTTTATTAGGTAGAGCCCAAATAGCCTTACAAGAAGCAAATGTAGAACAAGCACTTGGTTATATTGACTTATCATTAGATAGCGCCAAGCCTTTCATTAATGGTTGGGTACTAAAATCAAAAATATTACATCGCTTAGGGGACTCATCAGCCGCATTGTCCGCAATAGCACAAGCCTTAAAAATTGATAATAACCACTTCTCCGCTCACTTAACTAAAGCAATGTTGCATATTGAACGTCAAGAGTACTCACAAGCCGAACCACACATTAATTTAATTTTAGAAAAGATACCTAATGAACCTAGGGCAGGTTACTTAAAGGCAATTTTAAATGCCAGCTTACCTAGTGATGAAAGTGCTACCAATGAATCTGCTGAGAAAAAACTTACCGAAGTTATCGCCACTTTAGCTGCCGTGCCACCAGAAGTGATGAAAAACACTCCTGATTATTACTTTTTAGCCGGGCTGACAAATTTTAATTTTGGCAATATGAAAGACGCTCATCGTTACTTAAGCGCCTACCTTAATTACGTTAAATACGATATTGACACAGTTCGTATGCTTGCCACTATTGAAATACAAGCAGGCGAGCTTAATTCAGCCCGCTACTTACTGAGCGAAACCAATACTGCTTACCCAAACAATCCTGATATTCTCACCTTGCTTGGTTTAACTTATTTGCAACTTGAAGATAGTAGTAAAGCGCTATTCTATTTTGAAAAGGTTGTTGATAGCTATCCCAACTCTCCTATAGGTGTCAGTAATTTAGCCCGTAGTAAAATGCAATCAGGTGATTATCAGTCAGCCATTGAAGTACTATCTGCTATTAAAGATAACAAAATTAATGGCGTACAAATCAAACTACTGTTGATTGACTCTTACCAAAATACACAAAAATATGACGCTGCCATAGCTATAGCGCAAGAGCTCATAAGTGAGTTCCCTAACGATAGCTTTTTTCAACAGCGCTTAGGGGTACTCTACGGTTTAAATGAGCAACTACCGCAAGCAAAGAGTGCTTTTGAGAAGTCATTAGCTTTAGATGAAAATAATATTATTAGCATTGTACACTTAGCGCGTATGGATAATATTGCAGGAAACTACGATATAGCTTTAGCGTTTTTACAAAACAAGCTCATACAATTTGAGCAAAACACTTTATTAATGACTGAAATAGCCGACAGCTATTTATTAAAAAAAGACTTAGAAACTGCACTTAACTGGATACAAAAGTCATACGCTCAAGACCCTAATGACTTTTATGTTGTGGCCAAGTTAAGCCGTATTTTAGCTAAACAGAATAAAACTAATGAAGCAATAGAGGTTTTAGGTGAATTTATTGATAATAACCCTAAAGAGCCACAAGCCTTGGTAACACTTGCCGCATTATTCCAACAACAAAACAAACATCAACAAGCAGTATTAGTGCTAAGAGATTATGTTGAAAAATCTCAATATAAAGCCAAAGCGTTCATTACACTTGCGAAAGCTCAACTGCAAAATAAAGATAATGTTGGCGCTATTCAATCCTATAAAAAATCGCTTGTTGAAGATAGTAATTACTTACCTGCTTATTTAGGGCTGGTCAATTTAACCATAAAAAATAAAGATGAACAGTTCACGCTAAACCTTATTAATTCCATTGAGCAACTCACTCAAAGCAAAAGTTTAGCCGCAGTGCTCAAAGGCGATTTATACCTTGCCTTAGCCGATAGTGACAAAGCCATTAATTTCTACAAGCAGGCATTGAAATATTCAGATCAAAGACAAGCTGTGCTGGGCTTATATCGTAGCTACAAGCAAAAAAGCCAACTAAATAAAGCCATTCCAGAGCTAAAAAACTGGTTAAAAAAATACCCTAACGACATGTTAGCGGCAATTTCACTGGCTGATAGCTACAAAGGCAATAAGCAATTACAAAAATCGGCTGATTACTATCAAATATTGTTAACGCAATACGGGCCCTTACCTATTTTATTAAACAATGCTGCCAGCGTTGAATTTAACATAGGTAACACTGACAAAGCGAAAAAATACGCTGAACAAGCTTACAGCTACTTACCTGACAACCTTGCAATTTTAGATACTTTAGCGTGGATTAAGAGCCGTATGGGTGAGCATGAGCAAGCAATTGCTTTATTTCGCTTAGGGCTAACCAAAGATTTTGACAATGCTGAAATAAAATACCATCTTGCGGTAACACTTTATGCACAATCACGAAAGACTGAAGCAAAAAATTACCTAATTGAAGCGGTAGAAAGCACTCAAACATTCCCTGAAAAAGCCGCAGCAATTGCTTTATTAAAAACATGGTAACTGTAATTTTTTACTCTTTTAAAATAATTTGAGATTAAAATATCGTTCATCAGGTCTTATTTGCTAAGCCAATTAGAATGGCTAGGTTGTTACGATAATACCGTAGCAACCACCAATAAACCAACACCTAATACTATATAGAGCAAGAGCACACGATATGAAATTTTTTATACGTCAATTAAAAAACCTCGCATTAACTGGCTTATGTTTAAGCCTAACTTTAGCTAGCGCTACTGTTTTTGCTAACCCAAATAGCCTGCCTGTTGGGCCAGAGGTAGGTACACAAGCCCCAGAAATAACGGCAAAAAACAACCAAGGTAAAGAAAAAACTATCAGCCAGTTAAGTGGTGAAAAAGGGCTAATTATTTTATTCTTCCGCTCTGCTGATTGGTGTCCATTTTGTAAAAAGCACTTAATTGAATTAAACCAAGAAGCACAAAAATTTATCGACTTAGGTTATGGTTTGGCCGGTATTTCGTATGACAGCAGCAGCATTCTAACAACCTTTGCTACCGCTCAAAATATTAGCTACCCGTTATTATCAGACCAACAAGCACAAACTATGCTGAGCTACGGCATTGTAAATACAAAATATAAAAAAGGTGATGATAACTACGGTATTCCTTACCCAGGAGTAGTGGTTATTGATGCCGACGGAAAGATTACTCATAAGAACTTTTTTGAAGGCTATAAAAAACGTGTTCAATTTACTCAGCTGTACCAAGCGTTAAAGTAAATTAAAGTGGCTTAGCCTGATCGCTAGCAAGCAAAAAGCAGTCTTTTAAAGGCTGCTTTTTTCGTTATGCTTAGCAAAAAATAAAACTCAATAAATATTCATTGCACGATGCATTTTTACTGCGCATTGCGCCAATTACTCGGTGTTGTGTTAAAAAATCGCTTAAAAGCCGCTGAAAACTTACTGGGATTGGCATAGCCTACTTGTAAAGCAATGTCGGTAATCGTTAATGCTTTATTCGTTGTTAACAAGCGCTGCGCAAACTTCATACGCCGCATAGTAAAATATTGATAAGGGGTAAAACCGGTAGCAGCAAAAAATGATCGCGTAAAACTGCGGTTATCTTGTTTTGCTACTTCGGCTAATTCGTCTACACGCACGTCTTCACTTAATCTACTTTCAATCAATTCTAACACTTGATGTAAGGCTTTATTCGCTAAAGGGTAAGTCAATACTTGCTTGTTAGGTTGACCTTGATAACCAGCTAAGCGGTTTAGCAATAGCATAATTCCTTGTTCAAAAAATGTGCTCGACATTCCATGCAACTCCGCATCACGCCACATTGCCGTCATTACTGAACTTAATAACGGATCATTATGTAATGCCAGCGAAGCAGGTAGTAAAGTATGCTTATTATAAGTTGTACTGTTATTATCGGTTAGTTTGTCTAAGTTAATGGCAATACCGAGCATTTGTGTTTTTGACCAATAACCACTGGCGGGCGTTTCAGGTAAAGCAACGCTAACGGTACCCGGTCGTAATATGCCCTCAACGTTACCTGCAGACCCAAATCGCCCCATACGGCCAATATGCGCAGTGCATAAATTTAACATTAGGTACTTTGAAGATTCATATACCCCTTCTGAGGCTGAAAAGTCTGCGTGTGCGAGTAAAGTCATACCTTGTCTGTCAGCAAGTGTTAGCGTAGGCGTTATATTTAATGCAGACATACGTTCAACCAAACTGTCTTGATCTTTTTGCCAAGCTTTACTGCTCAATTAACCACTTCCTACGCATCAAAATTAAATTCCCGCTATTAGAGTAATTACCCGGTTTTGGAGTAGCGGAGCTATTACGTCAAGAGTAAACTAAATGATAATAATTATCAATTACATTAATTTAATGCCAAGGATTAAGAAAATGAATAATGTTATCCATAAACGTAACTATTTAGCGCTCACTATTGGTGTAGCTATTATCACAATGCCCACACAAGCTGAGCAAAACACTAAGCCTGAAAAAAAGCCACGGTACTTAGAAACAACTATTGTTACTACGGAGCTGATTGAGCGACCATTACACAATAGCGCTAACAGTGTAGAGATTTTTACTAGCGACGATATCATTAACAAAGCGGGCATAGTTACCTTACGTGACGCTTTAAATAACACCACTAACCTTACTATGGTAACGGGTACAGGTAAGGCACCGACGGTTCGAGGTATAGATGGTACAGGCCCAGCAGAAAATGCTAACGCCTTTTTTGCTGGTAGCCGCCCTCGCCTAAGTTGGCAAATTGATAACCGACCTGCCAGTTATAGCGAAGTAGTATTTGGTGATTTTGGCTTATTCGACGTAGAACGTATTGAGGTGTTACGTGGCCCACAAAGCAGCTTAGTAGGTCGCAATGCTATTGCCGGCACCGTTATTGTAAAAACACAAGAGCCTGATTTTGAGACTGCTGGCACCATACAATTAGCAGGAGGGAATTATAATCAACAACGCGCCTCTGGCATGGTCAACATTCCTATTAATAATAACAGTGCCGCACTACGCTTAACCGCTGATTGGTTTCAGCGTGACTCTACTGTGAGTTACGATCCTTACCTTGGCGTAAACAACCCTGGCGATATGGATGGTCTATCTTTACGCGGTAAATTGCTTTTGTTACCTGAATTTGCAAATGACTCACGCTTACTGCTCAGCATATCCCACACTGACTATACCGCACCTAATGGTGAAATTATTGTTCGCCCGTTTAGTGAGCGTCGCTCTAATTACCCACTACAACCTACCCACAACCCTAAAACCACCAGCATTGCCACAGACTACTCCATGAGCTTGGCAAGCTACTGGCAACTGCAAATTAACATGTCGGCTACCCAATTAGATTTTGTTAGGCATGCCGTTCCTAATACCAGTAACGCGACTATCGATACACGTGAATATGTTATTGAACCACAGTTGAGCTATGAAAACGATAATGGTTTATCTGCGGTAACTGGTTTGTACTATTATCGTGCGCAACAAGACGAGTTTATTGAAATTATTGGCGGACAAAATTTTGATGACCGTACCGATACCATAGCCGCTTACGCTGAAGGGGTAGTCCCCTTAACTAGCGAGGTTGATTTATCATTAGGTTTACGCCTTGAGCAAGAAAAGCGCCAGCGCCATGGCGGTGATATTAGCGGTAATTTAGTACAAATATCTGCTGATAACACTTACCAAGTAGCCTTACCTAAAGCAGGTATAAACTGGCAAGCAACCGAGCAAACCAGTTGGGGATTACAAGCATCTAAAGGTTACAACGCAGGCGGTGGCGGTATTACTTTCGCGTTTCCTATTGTTAATTATCAATACAAAGAAGAAAGTGCTTGGACTTACGAACTTTACGGACGACAGCTATTTGCCAATGGTAAAATTACCACTCGACAAAACCTATTTTATTCACAATACAAAGACATGCAGTTACCTTTTGATTTAACGCCTGATGACTCAAAAGATGAAGCGTTTGTGGTACGTAATGCTAATCGCGTTAACACATCAGGATTAGAGCTTGCCGTTGATGCTGCATTAACCGATACATTCGACGTATTTGCCAACCTAGCATTACTTGATACCGATATTGTCAATTACCCCTACTCAGGTGTTGAAGGTAATCAATTACTGGCCGCACCTAACATAACCGCTAATTTGGGTTTGGCTTGGCATACTAACCATTGGAATGCCAACATTAGTGCTCGTTACTCTGATGAATACTTTAGCGACGTAAACAACCGAACAGGTGGAAAAACCGATGCTTACATTGTTGCCGACGCGCAAATTTCTTATGAGGTTGGTAGCATTCGCCTATTTGCACATGTTAAAAATATTTTTGATACCGACAAGCCTGTTGCTCGCTATCCGGGCACGGCACCAAGGGATAGTAATCAAAGCAATAGCGCATTCGATACTGCTGTATTACTACAACCACGCACCTTTTTAATTGGCGTACAGTTACAATACTAGGACAAATGATGTTTTCAATAAAAACCATACATTCGCCTGTAATAATCTTTGAGTTTACTGGTCAACAAACCTTAGTAGAACATAGTAAGTCGTTACTGCTTTGGGATAATTTATTGTCACAAAAGTCTGAGCTTATTGTGCTGCGAATATTTACTGATAATGCAGCACTAATACACCCCAAAGGTGCTGGCAAGGTTACCAACCGCTGGTTGGAAAGTGGTGCAAAACAAGCAATACAACAACAGGTGCTAGCAATGATTAATATAGTCCCTGAGCAGGCCTATAAAAAAATGCAGCACATGAGTGTAGAAAAAGTGTTTGGTGTACCTGGTGGTATTTTTAAAAGTAAAGGTGAGGCGTTACATTGGCTAGATAACAATGTACCTTTAGCTCAAAACTTTATCTTCTCAGAAAGTATCCAAAGCTGATCGTTTATTCTAGGACTGTTGATCTTTCGCGGTTAAATTTTGTTCGAGATAAAAGCGTTTTAATCACGGCGGACAGTGTGTTGCCTAGTCATTCTAAGCAAATACTGTTCAACAAAGCGTAAAACGCTTTTAGCCGAATCCTTCGGACAGCGTTTGTTGGTCATTTTTACTGCGTTATCACCTTTTTAGGTAA
>NZ_JAHKPW010000074.1 GCF_018860755.1 Colwellia sp. D2M02
CCAGAGCCAGAGCCAGAGCCAGAGCCAGAGCCAGAGCCAGAGCCAGAGCCAGAGCCAGAGCCAGAAAAAAAAGGTTTTTTTGCCCGCTTAAAACAAAGTTTAACTAAAACTCGCCAAAATCTTGGTGGTGGCTTAATTGACTTATTTCGCGGTAAGCAAATTGACGATGATTTATTTGAAGAGTTAGAGGAGCACTTATTATTAGCGGATGTGGGCGTTGAAACCACCACTAAAATAATTGACTCATTAACCCAGAGCGCTAGTCGTAAAGAGCTTAAAGATGCTTCTGCGTTATATGAATTACTTAAAATAGAACTTAAAAAAACTATTGAAAATGTTAGCGTGCCACTGGATGTTACTAATACCGATGGGCCTTTTGTCATGCTAATGGTTGGTGTTAATGGTGTTGGTAAAACCACGACTATTGGTAAATTAGCTAAGCAATTTCAAGCAGAAGGAAAATCAGTAATGCTAGCGGCTGGTGATACTTTTAGAGCGGCTGCTGTTGAACAATTACAAGTATGGGGTGAGCGTAACGACATTCCTGTTATTGCTCAACATACTGGCGCTGATAGTGCCTCGGTTATTTTTGATGCTATTAGTGCCGCTAAAGCACGTAAGGTTGATGTATTAATTGCAGATACCGCCGGACGTTTGCAAAATAAAGCGCACCTTATGGAAGAGCTTAAAAAAGTAGTGCGAGTAATGAAAAAGCTCGACGTTAATGCACCTCATGAAATTATGTTAACTCTTGACGCTGGCACAGGGCAAAATGCCTTAAGTCAAACCAAGCTTTTTGATGAAGCTGTCGGTTTAACGGGGCTTACTTTAACTAAGCTTGACGGCACAGCGAAAGGTGGTGTTGTTTTTGCGATTGCTGATAAGCATCAAATCCCTATTCGTTATTTAGGGGTCGGTGAAGGCATTGATGATTTAAGACCATTTAATGCGGACGACTTTATTGAAGCACTTTTTAGCAAAACTGAAGAGTAAATAAAAGTTAAGATAAGTAGAATAATTATGTTAAGTTATTCTACTTATCGTTAAATCAACAATAAAAACAACAACTCATCATGATCCACTTTAATAAAGTAAATAAAACCTATCCTGGCGGTTTTTTAGCGTTGAAGCAAGTAAGCTTTAACCTTGAAGCGGGAGAAATGGCGTTTTTAACGGGTCACTCTGGTGCCGGTAAAAGTACCTTATTAAAGCTTATTTCTATGATGGAAAAGCCAAGTTCAGGTAGTATTCAAGTTAATCACAATGAACTGGCAGACATTCAATATAAACAAATCCCTTACGTGCGTCGTGGTATTGGTATGATTTTTCAAAGTCACAACCTACTTAAAGACCGCACTGTGTTTGATAATGTTGCACTGCCACTTATTATTGAAGGGGTAAGCCACAGCGAAATTCGTAAACGCGTTGCTACTGCTCTTGAAAAAGTACATTTAGGCAGCAAACAAAAATGTTTTCCACATATGTTGTCGGGCGGTGAACAACAGCGTGTTGGTATTGCTCGAGCCATTATTAATAAGCCACCGATTTTACTTGCCGATGAGCCTACAGGTAATTTAGATCCCAAATTGTCTCTCGATATTATTCGCCTTTTTGAAGAGTTTAATGCCGCTGGCGTAACCGTATTAATTGCAACTCACGACTTAGGGCTAATAGCGCGGATGAAATACCGCACGTTAACATTACGTGAAGGTACTATGATTAATGACGGTATTGTTGATGGATTACAGTCGCAAGGAATAACTGATGAGTAATACCCATAATAGCGGTTTAAGTCAGCGGGGCAGTTTATGGCAACGACTATTAATGTTGCCAATAAGACATTTGCAACAGGCTGTAGGCAGCCTAGGAGACTTATGGCGTACCCCCTTTACTTCGGTTATGACAGTATTTGTTCTCGGTATCAGCTTAGCGCTACCTGCAACTTTGCACCTGTTTGTTAAAAATGCTCAACATGTTAGTGAGCAGTGGGACAGCTCTTCTCAAATTACCTTATTTCTAAAGTTATCGACTTCAGAAAAAAGTGCTAAAAATTTAGTTAACCGTATTCGTTTGTATAACGAAGTGAGTGAAGTGCATTATATTTCAGCGGAACAAGCGCTAAAAGAATTTAAAATGCTTTCGGGTTTTGGTCAGTCATTGGAATATTTAGATAAAAATCCTTTACCCGCAACGGTATTAGTGACGCCAACACAGCGTTCAAGTAAAGCACAAGCCGCTAATGAGTTACTTGAAAAATTACTTAATGAGCGTGAAGTAGAGCAAGGAAAGCTAGATATTGAATGGCTAACACGCCTAGAAGCTATGGCTCGCCTAATTGAGGACATTGTCTTAGGGGTTGCCTTATTGCTTTGTCTATCAGTGGTGTTAATTGTTGGCAATACTATTCGTTTAGCTATTTTGAACCAAAAAGACGCTATTGCTGTAATGAAATTGGTTGGTGCTACCGACAGCTTTATTCAGCGACCATTTTTATATGCCGGTATTTGGTATGGGATTTTTGGCGGTATACTTTCTTGTTTGTGCGTTGCATTATTAGCGCAATATTTAGAAAGTGCAATTACTGAGCTGACCGAGCTCTATCATAGTAGTTTTGAGTTACAAGGTTTAGCCTTTAATGAAGTGATGTTATTAATCGCTTTTGCCGTAACTTTAGGGTTATTAGGTAGTTATTTATCGGTAAGTCAGCACATTAAAGCTATTGAACCTAACGCTGATTAATTTTTTGTGAGTTCACGCTAAACTTTTACTTACAAATCGTCACAATAATTTCATTAAAAAAAGCCCTCACCAACTTGTGTTGCTGTTTCTATTAGGCTAGTGTACATGTTCTGTTGTTCGCATCAGTGATGTAGCTGTGTTAAAATAGCGAACGCAAGTAGAATTGAAGAAGGAGAGTTTTATGAGTCAAACAATGCAACTTACATTACCTAAAAGCGGTAGTATTGAATCGTATATGCAGTCAGCGTATAGCATTCCTATGCTTACGCCTGAAAAAGAGCATGAATTGGCTACTCGTCTTTACAATGAAAATGATTTACAAGCGGCACAAGAGTTGATCATGTCGCACTTACGTTTTGTTATTCATGTTGCTAAAGGTTATGCAGGCTATGGTTTACCACAAGCTGACTTAGTGCAAGAAGGTAACGTAGGTTTAATGAAAGCGGTTAAACGTTTTAACCCTGAAGTAGGCGTACGTCTAGTATCGTTTGCTGTGCATTGGATCAAAGCAGAAATTCATGAGTACGTACTGCGTAACTGGCGTATTGTGAAAGTTGCGACAACCAAAGCTCAACGTAAATTGTTTTTTAACTTACGTAAAAATAAAAAGCGCTTAGGCTGGTTTAGTGCAGAAGAAGTAAACACAGTTGCTGAAACACTAGGTGTAAGCACGAAAGATGTTATGGAAATGGAATCTCGTATGAGTAACCATGACCAAGCGTTTGAATTATCTAACGATGATGATGACAGTGTTGGCGCAGGTAACTTTTCTCCAGCACAGTACTTAGAAGACAAGCAATCTGATTTAGCTGATGAAATAGAAAGTGCTAACTGGGAAAATCATGCCAACAAGCGTTTATCTACCGCATTAGTAACATTAGATGACCGTAGCCAAGATATTATTCAAACTCGCTGGTTAAACGAAGATAAATCTACGCTGCAAGAGCTCGCTAATAAATATCAAATCTCAGCTGAACGTGTTCGCCAGTTAGAAAAAAATGCGTTAGGTAAATTAAAAAATACTATGGTCTTTGATTAATCAATACGTATTAATCAAGCCAAAAACCGACGTTCATCGTCGGTTTTTTTATGGTTACAGTTTAGCGCTAGCAAAATTACTTACAGTTAGTGCTGCTGAAATTGAATAAAGCTTATCTTAAATCATCATTTGTTTATCTATTAAATGCTTTTACTCGTTTCATTAGGTAAATTAGGTATATAATGTTGCTAAGTTAACGTTATTTAACCTTAACTCGGTTTAAGAGATA
>NZ_JAHKPW010000080.1 GCF_018860755.1 Colwellia sp. D2M02
AGCCATAGGAAGTTAGAGGTACACAACGAAAGTGAACCTGATTCGGCAAGGCAGGAGGGTAAGCGTGCAAAATAGCGCGAAGCCCGATACTCGGTCAGTCCTGTTTTGTGCTTGAGGGTGGAATTTCTAACAGGGCGTCAGTGCAGTAACTGGGGAAGCCTGGCACCTAAACTTACTTAGAGTAAGTGGTTAACGTTCAAGGGGAGACTCAAGATGTTAATCGGTGTGAGGTGGCAGATGAAGCCGTAGTAGTGAGTAAAGTTCGGCCAGTGAAAGCCAGTAATGGTGTGGAGGATAAAACCGAACTGACCATCAGCAGTGTTTGATGGCGTCCTTATCAGCCAAAAGCGGATAAGGATGGCGAAGGGCGGAAGTACATAGTAAGTCTGTGATGAGCAGATGTTTTTTTTTTCAGTGGTACACGAATCGACTAGCTATCGACGTCTTTGTACTTGGTTTGTCGCGGAAGCGATAGACTGGCCACGAAACGGTACATGGGAGTAATGTGGGAAACGTTGAGTAGATTGCCATTGGGCTAGCACGCTCAACTACCATGTGAAATAGACCAACACGAAGAGAAGTCATCGGCCCCCACACAGCACACCATCTTCGGGGAGAAACGTGCGGGTGTATTACAGTTTGTACGGTCACTTGCTTAATAAAGCAAGACTGTTCAAGGGATTTAAAAAGGTATTCAAAGCGAAAGGTGCGGCCGGAATAGATGGGCAGAGCCTGAGTGCGTTTGCCTCAAATCTGGATAATGAACTCACGCAGCTTCTTCTCGAACTCAAAACCAAACGCTATCAACCGCAGCCGGTAAGGCGGGTTGTTATCCCGAAAGACGGTGGTGGCGAGCGTCTGTTGGGTATTCCAACGATAAGAGATAGAGTCGTTCAACAATGCTTGAAAGACCTCCTAACCCCCATCTTCGAAGAACAGTTCCATCCATCAAGCTTTGGTTATAGGCCGAAGCGGAGCTGTCACGATGCCATCAATAAAGCCACGATGTTTATCCGTCGATACGGACGGCGACATGTGGTGGATATGGACCTGTCGAAGTGCTTCGATAAGCTGGACCATAGACTTATCATAGAGAGTATCAAAAGACGGGTCTGTGACGGCAGCGTGCTGAGCCTCATCGCACAGTTCTTACAAAGTGGGGTAATGGTCGATGGGCATTGGCAGCAAACAGAAACAGGCAGTCCGCAAGGTGGTGTGATAAGCCCACTGATAGCGAATATCTATCTGGATGCGTTCGATGAGGAAATGAAACAGCGGGGCCACAGAATAGTGCGCTATGCTGATGACATCCTTATCTTGTGTTGCAGTCGTGCAGCGGCAGAAAATGCCAAAGCACAAGCCACACAAATCTTAGAAGGAAAACTTAAGCTAAGTGTAAACACGGAGAAAACACACATCACACACAGTGATGATGGTGTGAAGTTCCTCGGCGTTGAAATCGGGACGAAACATACCCGCATACAACCTAAGAAACTCACCGCGTTTAAGGCGAAGCTAAAGCAGATGACGAAACGCAATGGCGGAATACCGCTGCAATCAGTCATCAATGCACTAAACCCACTGCTAAGAGGGTTCAGTCACTACTTCAAGACAGCCAATGCGAGCAGGGCATTTAAGCAAATAGCGAGCTGGCTAAGGCGCCGCTTGCGCAGCATCCAACTTAAGTTATGGAAGAAGGCGAGCCGCCTCCATCGCTGGTTAAGACAGCATGGTTATAAAGGTAAGTTCGCTCACATCAACATGACGAGTTGGTGCAATGCGCGAAGTCCCTTAGCAAGCTATGCGATGCCAAACAGTTGGTTCGATGAACTCGGGCTAATGAACTTGAAGAATGTTGCAACGGGATATGTGTTTAGCAATTACGCTAAATAACTATGTACATGAGCCGTATACGAGGCCCGTATGTACGGTTCTGTGAGAGGGATGAGGCGGTAACGCCTCACCCTACTCGATG
>NZ_JAHKPW010000023.1 GCF_018860755.1 Colwellia sp. D2M02
TTGTGACGAGAAAGCGATAACGGGTGCTATTATGGCACCTGTTTCTCATTCAACCTCCTATTTTGCAGATTGCCCATGATAGACGTGATTAAACGGCTCCTGCTTTGCCGCATTTAAATCTTGTTTTTTGGCAAAAACGATATCTTCGCTGTGGCGTAATTTGCGCCACGGCCTATCGCTCACAAACAACATAGCTAAAACCCCAGCCGCAATAGCACCGGCGATTTTAAATAACAAAATTGCCACCATAAATGCAGGTGTGCTTGCAGTTTGTTCAGGAATGTTTGCCAATGGCAAAAAAACGGTGATGGTTAAAGCAATAACAGCGACAGCAAATAGAAGTGATATAAGTGTTTTATTATTAGACATTATTAGATCCTCTTAAAATTCCTTTTAGGGTAACCAGTCCTTGACGCACTTTCATATGCAAGACCACTACAATATAGCCATCATTGATAGCCCTATCAAACCCATTTTGAGGGAATATTGATCTTAAAAAGAGGCGAAGCTTGATTACGGTAAATAAAACTCGCCAGTTAGATTTTTCTCGATAAACATTAATTAAACTCAAAGTAGAGAATGGCAAGGCTGAGAGACGCCACCAACAACAAAACCAGACCATTAAGCCCGAAGTGATCATTTTTTCTGCGGGTACGCTTTCGTTTCATGACTAATACCGACACGCTTAGCGCGACACAACAGCATAATAACCCGACTAAATAGGTACTCAACGATGCTGACCACTGCTGACGCCCCGTTACGCCCCAAAAATCTTGCACGCCACTAATAAATTCTGGCCGAGCGTAATGAAAGACGATAAGAGCGGCGATAAAAATCGCCCAACCGAAAATATTTACGCCGACCATAGTGCGATATAGCGTATCGTTCTCAATAGGCGTTTTACGTCGATTTTTGCCCTGCCAATCTGCTTTATTCCTTTCCATTCGCTTCTTGCTTCCGATTTTTCTTGAGTCTAAGCGTTACCTGAGTAAGATTACACACCTTGTGAGATTAGCCAAGAAAGGAACACAATATTCTTGCTATTATTTGTGTATTTTTTGTACACAAAAATGTATTTAGGACTCCCCATTAACCCATTTAAAGTAATTTACGGCGTTAGCGTGGCACTTCCCCTAAAAATAATGACATAATTTGGCTCAGCCCAAAATTTAAAATAAATACCCAAAGTGGTTTGGAGAGAAAACATGGCGCAAGCCCCAGTGGCAGATATTTTTGCCGGTAAATATTCAGTAGGTCAGCAAGTTACGGTAAAAGGTTGGGTAAGAACCCGTCGTGACTCAAAAGCTGGTTTATCTTTCATTGCCTTACACGATGGTAGTTGCTTTGATCCCATTCAGGTCATAGCCCTGAATACTCTGAATAATTATACCGACATTCAACGGTTGACCACGAGTTGTTCGATCATCGCCACAGCTGTACTGAAGGCATCTCAGGGTCAAGGCCAGTCTCTTGAAATTAAAGCCAGTCAAGTTGAAGTTGTAGGTTGGGTAGAAAACCCAGACACCTATCCTATGGCCCCCAAGCGCCACAGTTTAGAATACTTACGTGAGCACGCGCATCTGCGCCCGCGTACCAATGTTATTGGTGCGGTAACCCGTGTAAGCAACTGC
>NZ_JAHKPW010000069.1 GCF_018860755.1 Colwellia sp. D2M02
TCCTTGGTATCTTCATACTAAAGGTGTGTTGTACCGCACCTTGTTTGGTGTTGAAGTGTTGGGACAACCCTCCACCCATTCCAATAATAAAGATTCGGTTTTTTATGCCTAAGACTCATGATAAATACCAAAAGCTACGTTACTTCGCCGCCGCCTGCGGACTGTTTGCGATTATGTACATTGCTGATGACTACTTTGACAGCCAACCGCCTGATACAAAGTTAGAGCTCACTGAAACGGAACTGCGCATATTAATTGACGATTTCGATCGTAAGTCGACATCGTCAACTGATAGTGGTGAATCAAAAACAGTTCCTAATTTTAAACAATACGATGACGTCACCGAAATAAAGAAGGCGTTTTTTGCCTATTCACTCCCCGAGATACGCCATCAAAACAAGGTTACATTGATAAAGCGCAAGGCGATAATCAGCGTTGCCCAGTAGCTTGAAGATGATCAGATGACTAGCCACTCCACAGTAAAACTACTGAAAAGTATTCGCCTATAGTGCAAAATCGATAAGGGCTTAACCGATTTACGATCCACCGCTGTTTTACTGCATCGTGTTGATATGATCCCCCCTGAATTGGTGTTAATTCAAGCAGCAAACGAATCGGGGTGGGGTACCTCTAGATTTGCCAGAAAGGGATATAATTTCTTTGGCCTATGGTGCTTCAAGCAAGGCTGTGGATTCGTGCCCAAACGCAGAAATGAAGGCACAGTTCACGAAGTGGCTAAGTTTAAAAATCTCTCTCACGCGGTAAAAACCTAGATTAGAAACCTAAATCGTCATTACGCTTACAAAGAATTACGAGATATACGTGCTGATTTGCGCGCGCAAGACAAACCTATTACAGCTAAAGCCTTGGTTCACGGCTTACAGAGTTATTCTGAGCGTGGGCAAGATTATATCGATGAACTGTTAAGTATGATGAGGGTAAATAAAGAGCACATGAATTTATGAAAAAGTGGTTAATAGCAGCTTGTATTATTCCAAGCTGCGTTGCAGTTGCACAACAGACAAATCAGCAAATAGCCAGTACAAACACATTGAACGTCGAATACAGTAGTTTTTATAGTCATGTGCGTAAACTGGATGATGAAGAGACAAGCGCGTTACAGTTTGCGTTTGGTTTTAAGCGGGTTCAAAGCGATACCTTATGTAGGATCACAAAAGCGTATATTCATACTCAAAAACAAGATATTCCTTTGCCGGTGACAAATGAGCAACGCTTCACCGTGCCCAGTGAAAAAGCCCTTAAAATGGCGAAAGCCGAAGTGGTATTGTCTTTAGTAGAACCAAAAAATCAATGTGATATGTCAGTTCAACTCGAAACCAAACCTAAGTGGTTAAAAACGCAATATTCCGCAAATGAACTGGCGACTTTGTTCACGCAATACCAAACATTTTTTGATGATATGGGCAGCTTTTTGTCCTTTCTGATGCCCAGTGTAGATGGTTTAGTCGTGCACTTTACTGACACAAGTCTACATAAAACGTTAGCGAACGGATTAGTCATTGAAAAGGGTTCCTTGCATATGACAAAAGAGTGGATAAACCAAGGGCGCAGCTTAGCGTTGCCAGAGATGCCGTTACGCATAACCGCTAACACGACTAAGTAACCTAGTATCGCTTAGAGCCATCTACTGTTCTCGCGAGTCTAGCGCTCGCGCGCTCCCCCCTAGTCGGCTGGTGATTTAAATAACCTTTCACTCATAAC